>JACPOU010000031.1 GCA_016191345.1 Chloroflexota bacterium | reverse complement strand
CTCGCCGCCCCGCCCGCCCCGCCGCCCGCGCCCCGGCCCGCCCAGTCTCGTCTCGCGCGCCCGCCACGCCCCGCCCGCGCCGCCCCGCGCTGCCCCGTCGCCAGGAATCGCTTCGGCGCATGTTCCGCGACGCGAGTCCGCCGCGTCCCGTCAGGAATCGCCCGGCGGCATCGATGACGGTGATTCGGGCGCGGCCGCGGGCCTTGGCACCTGGTTTCGTGCGTGGCTTGCTCCGGCTACCAGCCCCCGAGGCGCCCTCGATGGCCCAACAGCCCGTCGTCCATTCCGCGGAGCGATTCCTGACAGGAACCACATCGCGGCCACGTCCCCCGTAGGGCCCCGAAGCCACCCTGCCAACTCCCTCCCGCCGACCGGGAACATGCGGCGAAGCACCGGCGTGGCCTCCACGATCCTCCGGAGCGTGGACCGCTCCGGCATCGCCAGGGCGCGGCCCACGACGGCGGGCGTCCACCCATCTCGCTCGCGAACGATCGACCGCGCCAGTCGTGCCTTCTCGTCCAGCTTCCGCCCAACCCGCTCCGCGGAGGTGATCGCCGTCTTGACCTCGACCACGAGCGCGGCTCGAACGTCCGCTCTCGTCGCGAGGACGTCGATGGATCCCCGCTCCCCGAAGTCGGAATAGGTGACCTCCACCGCGACGGCCCACGCGGCACGCTCGAGCGCCGCCGCGACCCGCTCGACGACCGATGCATGATCGGCATCGAGCAGCCGCTCGAGTTCGGCGCCGCGCCACCGCGGAGCCAGGTCCAGCCGCGCCTCGAGGGCGAGGAACACCCGCCGCAGCAGCTCCACCGTCGCCTCGGTCACATGCCCGGCCTCGAGCCGCGAGACGACCGACTGCGAGCAGCCAGCCCGCGCCGCGACGTCGCGCTGCCGCAAACCCCGGCGGAGCCGCAGCGCGCGCAGCACGAGACCCACGGTCCGATCATCCACGCGCCGATCGTGACGATGGCGGCTTATGCCACGATCATCCGCACATGGACCACGACGACCACGCCGCGTTGATCCGGGGCGGCGTCGAGGGCGCGGGACCCAGATGGCTGGAGCTCGGCGCCGGCAGCGGCGCCTTCACGCTGGCGCTCGCCGACGTCCTCGGCGCCGGGGCGGACATCCTCGCGACGGATCGCGATCCGCGGCCGATCGCTGGCCTCGAGGCCCGCGTCCAGCGACGATTCCCGGAGGCCCGCGTCCGGACCCGGGCCTTCGACTTCAGCGATGCAATCCCGTACGGGCCGTTCGACGGGGTGCTCGCCGCCAACAGCCTCCACTTCGTCCGCGATCGGGACCTGACGCTCCGGTCGATCCGCTCGTCGCTCGTCCGGGGCGGGCGGCTCGTCGTGGTCGAGTACGACGCGGACCGCGGCAATCCCTGGGTCCCGCACCCCTTCTCGTTTCAGTCCTGGCGGCGCGAGGCGACGGAGGCCGGCTTCGACCGGCCACGGCTCCTGCACCGCGTACCGAGCCGATTCCTCGGCGCGATCTACGGCGCGGTCGCCGAGCGTCCGGACGGCTAGGATCGAGCCATGTACCAGCCTGCCCACGGCAGATTCGAGGTCGAGGACCCGGTGGCGCTGCTCGCCGAGCTCGTGCAGCTCGGGCCGGCGACGCTCGTCACGTTCGGGGACGGCGGCTTCGAGACGACGATGCTGCCGCTGCTCTTCGAGGCCGCGCCCGGGCCGCACGGCACCCTCTTCGGCCACGTCGCCCGGCCGAACCCGCAGTGGCAGGCGGCCGACGGCCGGCCGGCCGTCGCGATCCTCCGCGGACCCGATGCCTACGTGAGCCCGAGCTGGTACGAGGAGAAGCGGCGCACAGGTCGCGTCGTCCCGACATGGAATTACATCGTCGCGGTGGCTCACGGATCGCTCGCGGTCCACGACGACCCGGCGTGGCTCCAATCCCACGTCCGCGCGCTGGTCGATCGCCACGAGGTCGACCGGCCCGACCCCTGGTCGGTCGATGACGCGCCATTGGGCTACATCGCGGGTCAGGCGAAGGGGATCGTGGGCCTCGAGCTCCGGATCGACCGCATCGAGGCGAAGCGGAAGCTGGGCCAGAACCGCTCGGCGGCGGACATCGAGGGGACGATCGACGGCCTGGCTCGCGGAAGTGCGCGCGAGCTGGAGGTCGCGCGAGCGATGGTCGAGGCCGTCGGGTCGGCGGCCGCCGCCGCGCCCGCGAACGTGGATGCGGCGCCGTCGATGGAGTCGCCGACCCGGGCCGCTCCTCGGGCCGATCGGGGCTGAGCCCGTGCTACACTCCCGCCCTCACGGCAGCGACCGGGAAGAGTAGGGCCGGGTCGGCCACGGAGCGAGCGCGGGACGGTGCGAGCCGCGCGGGCACGACGGACCCGAATGTCGCCTGCGAGCCGTGCGGCCGGCGTCCGATAGCGCGCCACGAGGAGGCCCGGACGTCGGCGCCCGCGATGAGCGGAGGAGCCCCGGTCCTCGAACCAGCAGGTGGTACCACGACCCGTTCGTCCGCTGGACGAGCGGGTTTCGATGTTTTCGGCGTCGGCGAGGACTCGGCGAGGGCCGGCGAGGGCACCGCGCGCCGTGCCAGCCGCCACTTCACCGTTGTAACGGAGTAGCACGAGACCATGGCGGACCAGGAAGAGGCGATGACGGGGCATGGGCGGGAGCTCGCGAAGGCCTACCGGCCGGCCGACTTCGAAGCCGCGATCTACGAGCGCTGGCTGGCCGCGGACGTCTTCGCGCCCGATGGCGCAGGCTCGCGAGCGGACGCAGCGAAACCCCCCTTCGTCATCATCCAGCCGCCGCCGAACGTGACCGGCTCGCTCCACCTCGGCCACGCCCAGCGAACCGCCGTCGAGGACCTGATGATCCGGCACGCCCGGATGCATCGCCGTCCCACGCTCTTCCTGCCGGGCCTCGACCACGCCAGCATCGCCGCCCAGTTCGTCCTCGACCGGATCATCGCGGCGGATGGCGAGACGCGCGCCTGCCTCGGCCGCGACCGCTATCTCGAGCGGATGCGCGAGTTCGTCGAGCGGACCCGCGGCGTCATGCTCGGCCAGCAGCGCCGCGTCGGGGCCTCCGCCGACTGGGGCCGCCTCCGCTTCACGATGGACGAGGACAGCGCGAAGGCCGTCCGCCACGCCTTCGCCACGCTCTGGCGCGCCGGCCTCGTCTACCGCACCGAGGCGCTCGTGAACTGGTGCCCCGGGTGCCGGACGAGCATCTCCGACCTGGAGGTCACCGCGACCCCCACGGCCGGCTCGCTGTGGTCGATCCGCTACCACCTCATCGACGTCGAGACCGGCCTGCCGGACCCGGATGCCTGGATCACCGTGGCCACGACCCGCCCCGAGACGATCCTCGGCGACACGGGCGTCGCCGTCCATCCGGCGGATGAGCGCTACGCGGCCCTCGTCGGCCGGCATGTCCGAATTCCCTTCGTCGATCGCGACGTGCCGATCGTCGCGGACCAGTCGGTGGACCGGGCCTTCGGCACCGGCGCGGTCAAGGTCACGCCCGCCCACGACGCGACCGACCTCGAGACCGGCCGGCGCCACGGCCTCGCCTCGATCGACGTCATGACGGACGAGGGCGCGATCAACGAGCGCGGCGGCGCCTACGCCGGCCTCGACCGGTTCGAGGCCCGGAAGCGGATCCTCGGGGACCTCACCGAACGCGGCGACCTCGAGGCCGAGCGCGAGCACGAGCTGGTGCTCGGCCGTTGCCAGCGCTCGGACGACGTCGTGGAGCCCCGCCTCAAGGTCCAGTGGTTCGTGAAGACGGCGCCGCTCGCGGAGCGGGCCCTCGAGGCGACGCGCTCGGGCCGGACGCGGATCCTGCCCGAGCGATTCGAGAAGACGTGGGAGCACTGGCTCACGAACATCCGCGACTGGAACGTCAGCCGCCAGCTCTGGTGGGGTCACCGGATCCCGGGCTGGTACTGCCCGGACGGCCACGTCACCGTGTCGGAGCTCGAGGCCGGCCCGCCGGCCTGCGAGACCTGCCGCGCTCCGGCCGCCGAGCTCCGCCAGGACCCCGACATCTTCGACACGTGGTTCAGCTCCGGCCTGTGGCCGTTCTCGACGCTGGGCTGGCCCGACGCCACGCCCGACCTGGAGCGCTACTACCCGGGCACGGTCATGGAGACCGGCTACGACATCCTCTTCTTCTGGGTCGCCCGGATGATGATGCTCGGCCTCGCCCTGACCGACGAGGCGCCATTCGAGACGGTCTACCTGTCCGGCCTCATCCGCGATCCGTACGGCAAGAAGATGTCGAAGACGACGGGCAACGTCGTCGATCCCCTCGGGCTCATCGATTCGACCGGCGCCGATGCCCTCCGCTTCGCGCTCATCCACGGCGCAACGCCCGGCCTCGACCAGCGCTTCGGCGAGGCCAAGGTGGAGAACGCCCGAAACTTCGCCAACAAGCTCTGGAACGCGACCCGGTTCGTCCTCGGCGCCCGGCCGGCATCGATCCCTGCCGACGCCCCGCGCCGCGCGCCGGATGATGCCCATCTGGGCATCGCGGAGCAGTGGATCCGCTCTCGGACCGCGGCTGTCGTGACGGCCGTGGACCGGGCGATGGCCGACTTCCAGTTCGCCGAGTCCACGCGCGTCCTCTACGACGGGATCTGGTCGGAGTTCTGCGACTGGGGCCTCGAGCTCGCGAAGATCCGCCTGGCGGACGACACGCTGCCCGCGGCCGCCCGCGAGGCGACGTGGTGGACGCTGGTCGAGGCGCTCGACACGTACGTTCGCCTGCTCCATCCCGTCATGCCATTCGTGACGGAGGCGCTGTGGGCCGCGCTGCCGCACGGCGCGGGCGACCCGGAGCTGCTCATCGTGGCCGACTGGCCCGTTGCCCCCGAGGCCCGCGATGAGCAGGTCGAGGCCGAGGTCGACGCGGTCATCGAGCTGATCCGGGCGATCCGGAATGCCCGGGCCGCCGCCGGCATCGAGGCCGGCGCACGGCTCCCGATCGACGTCCTGGCTCCGGACCGGCTCACCGGGACGATCGACGCGCTCCGCCCGGCGATCGAGCGCCTGGCGCGGGCGACGTCGGTGACCCGACATGCCACGCCCGCCGACCTCGAGGCCGGGGCGTCCGCCGGGAACCTGGCCGTCATCGCCGGCGAGCTCGAGGCCCGGATCGGCACGACGACGAGCGGCGCGACGAGCGTCGCGACGAGCGTCGCGACGAGCGTCGCGACGAGCGCCGGCCGGTCGGCCGCGGAGACGGCCCGCATCGAGAAGGAGCTCGCCGAGGCCGAGGGATTCCTCGCCGCGGCCCGCGCCCGCCTGGCCAACGAGGGATTCATGGCCAAGGCGCCACCCGCGGTCGTCGAGGGGGCGCGGGCTCGCGCAGCCGAGCTCGAGGCCACGGTCGAGCGGCTCCGGGCACGCCTCGGCCGCTGACGCTCGCTCCCGCGGCCGCCAGGCAGACCGCCGCCCGCCGCCCCGGCGTGTCCGGAACGGCGGGCGAGGGGGAGGAGCGGATGGGGAACCGGCAGGGACCGAAGATCAGCCCTTCACGGCGCCGCCGGTGATGCCGCGGACGAAGTAGCGCTGGAGCGAGAAGAACACCGCGAGCGGCAGGGCCATGGACAGGAATGCCGCCGGCCCCAGGAGCTCCCAGCCGCGCCCGTACTGGCTGACCAGGTTGTTGATCTGGACCGTCATCGGGAGGTTGTCCGGCCTCACCGACCCGAGGTAGATGAATGCCACGAGCAGGTCGTTCCACACGAAGAGGAACTGGAAGATCGCGAGAGCGGCGATGGCCGGGATCGACAGCGGCAGGGCCAGGCGGAAGAACGCCGTGACCGGGCTCGCCCCATCGATGTAGGCCGATTCGAAGATCTCGCGCGGCAGCGAGCCCATGAAGTTCCGAAGGAGGTAGATGGCGAACGGCAGGCCGTAGCCCGTGTGGGCCAGCCAGACCGTCAGGAACTCGCCGGCGATCCCGAGCCGGCCATAGGCCTGCTGGATCGGGATGAACGTCGTCTGGAGCGGCACGACCAGGAGCGCCACCACAGCGACGAACAGCCCGTTCCGGAACGGGAAGGACATCCAGCTGAAGGCGTAGGCCGCGAAGGCGGCCACGAAGATCGGGATGATCGTGGCCGGGATGGTGATGAAGAGGCTGTTGATGAAGCCGCTGCCGATGTCCGTCTGGTTCAGGACCTTGGCGTAGCTGTCGAGCGTCAGGCCGCTCGGCGGGAAGAGCGCGGTCCACCACCCGGACGCGGCGATGTCGGACGAGGAGCGGAACGAGTTGACGAAGAGGCCGATCGTCGGCAGCAGCCAGATCACCATCAGCAGCACGAGGGTGCCATGGAGGGCGATCCGGCCCAGGACCGGGCCGCGGACCCGGGGTCGCGGCGCCGCCGAGGCGAGGGGACCGGTTCCTGTCAGGGCCGTCATCGGATCGCCTCCTGGGCCCGGAACCGGTTGATGTTGACGAGCATGATCGGGATGATCGCGATGAGGAGGACGACCGCGAGGGCGCTGCCACGGCCGAACTCGTTGAAGCGGAATGACTCCTTGATCATCTGGCTGGCGACCACATCCGTCCCGAAGTTGCCGCCGGTCATGACCCACACGATGTCGAAGGCCTTGAGCGCGGTGATGACGATCGTCGTCGAGACGACCGCGATCGTCGGCAGCAGGAGCGGGAACACGATCCGCCGGAAGACCTGCGTCTCCGTGGCGCCGTCGACGCGGGCCGCCTCGAGCAGCTCCGGGCTGATGCCCTTCAGGGCCGCCGACAGGATGACCATCGCGAAGCCCGTCCACATCCAGGCCATCACGATGATCAGGAAGATCGTGTTGAGGGCCAGGGTGTCCA
This sequence comes from Chloroflexota bacterium, assembly GCA_016191345.1. GTDB lineage: Bacteria > Chloroflexota > Limnocylindria > Limnocylindrales > CSP1-4 > UBA5189. Next base: position 13,960 of record JACPOU010000031.1, on the reverse strand, counting down.
GCTGGAGCCAGGAGATCGGCTTGAAGCCGAAGAACGTGACGATCGCGTCGAGGGTCCCGGTCTGGGGAAGACCGGGCGACTGGTACTCGAACATGAAGCGCCAGATGACGCCGGCCGCGGTCATGCTGATCGCGAGCGGCACGAAGATGATCGACTTGGCGATGGTCTCGTAGCGGACGCGGTCCACGAGGACCGCGATCAGCAGGCCGAGCCCGACCGTGATGAGCGTCAGGAACACGACCCACAGGGCGCTGTTCCGGACCGAGATGAGGGCGTCCGCGTTGCCGAAGAACCAGGCGAAGTTCGCCAGGCCGACCCAGTTCCCGGCGATGGTCCCCTGGAAGCTGCGCAGGATCGTCAGGATCGTCGGCCAGACGAGGAAGACGATGAGGAAGAGGAGCGCGGGGAGGAGCCAGAGCCACGGCCGGATGCGGCCACGACTCCGTTCCGCGACCGCGCGGAGGGCGACCTCCGTCGCATAGATGTACCCGACGATGACCGCGGGTATGCCCACGACCACGAGCACGGCCGTCCCAAGCCGCGGGTCCATGCCTGCCTCCTCCCCAGCGCCCGAAGAAACGGGGAGCGGCCGGGCCGCTCCCCCTGAACGGATGGCGTCAGCCGCCGTAGGCGGTTGCCTGGACCTCGTCGAGACCGGCGAGGACCGAATCGAGCTTGGACGGGTCCTTCGTGACGTCGAGCATCGCCGACCAGAACGCCGAGTTCATCGCGCTCGGCATTAGGTCGGAGGCGTCGAAGACGAAGGTCTTGGCGTTGACGAGCATCTCGGCCGATCGCTTGCTGATGTCGTCCGGGTAGCTCGTGGCGTTCTTGTTGGCGGACAGGGCCCCGCCGGCCTTGACCCAGATGTCCTGGGCCTCGGCGGTGACGAGGTACTTCATGAGCGATTTGGCCGGTTCGGTGTCGCGGAACATGCCGAACAGGTCGCCGGCGCCCTCGACGGACCCGGCGAAGTCGCTCTTGATGTCGGGGAAGGGGAAGAAGTTGTAGTCGGTGCCGGCCTTCTTGTCCTTGAAGGCGCCGAGGCCGGTGATGAAGCTGGCCTGGTGGAAGACGACGCAGCCGGGCGGGCTGCTGAAGAGTGGGTCGCCGGCGAGGCTGAAATCCTTCGTCGGATCGACGGCGGCGACGGGATCGGCGATGTTGGCGACCACGTCGTCGAGATAGGTCTGGAAGGCGGCCTTGATCTCCGGGGAGGACCACTTCACCTTGCCCGCCCACCAGTCGTTGTAGACCTGCGGACCGGCCTGGCGGAGGACGATGTCCTCGATCCAGTCCGTGCCGGGCCAGCCGGAGGCTGCCCCGGAACCGAGGCCCAGGCACCACACCGCGGCGGCGTTGCCCTTGTTCGCCTTCGCCTGCGACATGAGTTCGTCCCAGGTGGCGGGCGGGGCCGCCGAATAGTCGTAGACCTTGGGGTTGTACCAGATGAGGCCCTTGACCGCGGCCTTGATGAACACGCCGGTCAGCTTGCCGTCCACCGTCCCGAGGTCGACGAGCGCCTTGGCCGTCTCGCTCTTGTAGGTCGCGGCGTCGAGGACGCCATCGAGGGGCTTGAGGGCCCCGGCCTTGGCGTACTCGGCCATCTGGCCCGGTCCCGGCAGGCCGGCGAGGTCGGGCAGGACGCCCGAGGCCACGCCCGTCGTGAGGACGGTGTTAATGTCGCGCGTGCCGGTGTACTTGACCTTGTTGCCGGTCTTGGCCTCCCATGGCTTGACCATGGCGAGGAAGGCGTCCTGCTCCGACCCGGCCCACGTTCCGATCACCGTCACGGTATTGCCGGCGTTGTTCCCGGACGTGCCACAGGCCGCGGCGATGAGCATGGCCACGGCCCCCAGGACCGAGAGCCGGCGCCAACCGATTGATGCTCGATGCATCGAGCGACTCCTTTCTTGGGCCGGCTGGACCGGCCCGCTCCTCCTGACCCGTCGGTCGGCGACCTCGGGGTTGCCCTCGACCATCACGTCGCCCGCTCGGCGGTCGACGAACGAACGACGATCTGCGTCTCCAGCAGCGTCCGGATCTGGACGTCCCGACCCGCGATCAGGTCGAGCACGGCCGTCCCGGCCGCGAGGCCGAGCTCGTGTGCCGGGAGGCGGATCGTCGTGAGTGGAGGGTCGAAGAAGGCCGCCAGCGGGATGTCGTCGAAGCCGACCACGGACACGTCCTCGGGGACGCGCAGGCCGGCCTCGCGAATCGCGCCGATGGCGCCCAGGGCGACGACGTCGCTCGCGATGAACACGGCGTCCGGACGTCCCAGGGCGAGGATCGCGGCCATCGCGCGGTGGCCGCTCGCGGCATCGAAGTCGCCGGCGGCGACGAGCGCCGGATCGGCGGGCAGGCTGGCGTCGGCGAGCGCCTCGCGATAGCCGGCGAGCCGATCCGACGCGGCGGTGTACGTCAGCGGCGCGTTTGTCACGCAGGCGATGGCGCGATGACCACGCTCGATGAGATGGGTCACGGCGAGCCGGGCCGAGGCGACGTTGTCGATGTCGACGCTGGGCGCGTTCACGCCGGGCAGGTGGCCCTGGATGACGACCGGGAAGCCTTCGGCGACGAGCGCTGCCAGCTCGGGGTCGTCGAACATCGGCCCGGAGACGACCAGGCCGTCGGCCCGTCCGGAACGGACGAGCTCGCCGTAGGTCGGGCCGCCGGGGCTGAGGGTCTCCACGAGGACCCGGAAGCCGGCGGAGCGCGCGGCCGTGGCCAGGCCCCGAAGGGTCTCGGCGAGGAGCGCGTCGCCGGCGACCTGCTCGGCCGACTGGCGGAGGACGAGGGCGAGCGTCTGGCTCCGGCCGCCGGCAAGGCCGCGCGCCGAGTGGTCGGGGTGGTAGCCGAGCGCGGTCGCCGCGTCGAGGACGCGCCGGCGGGTCGTCTCCGGGATCGACTCGCTGCGGTCGTTGAGGACGAGGGAGACCGTCGTTCGCGAGACGCCCGCCCGCTGGGCGACGTCGGCACTGGTCGGACGACGGCGGGACTTCGTCAATGAAGCTCCTCGACGGGCGGCTCGCCCTGGCAGGCCGGCGCCCGCAAGGGCGTCAGTAACGCGTATTACTAACGCGCGTCATCCCATTCGTCAAGCAATTCCTCTACCATCCCCCCGACCGGGCCGACCGATGGCAGGCCGGACCCGCCATTCCTGCCATCCCCACGGCCAGCGAGGGGCGCCCAGGTGACGGACGAGGCGACAGAGACCGGGCCGGCGGTGGCCGCGCGCGACGACGACTGGTGGCGAACGGGGGTCGTCTACCAGATCTACCCGCGCAGCTTTGCCGACTCGACCGGCGACGGCTACGGGGACCTGGCGGGGATCCGGGCGCATCTCGACCACCTCGGCCCCGCCGGCCTCGGGGTGGATGCCATCTGGCTCTCGCCGATCTACCCGTCACCCGGTCGCGACCTCGGCTACGACGTGTCCGACCACGGAGACATCGATCCGCTCTTCGGGTCGATCGCCGATTTCGACGCGCTGGTCGAGGCGGCCCATGCCCGCGGCATCCGGGTCGTCCTGGACCTCGTCATGAACCACACCAGCGATGAGCACCCGTGGTTCATGGCCTCGCGGTCCGAGCCCGACGGCCCCTACGGCGACTGGTACCTGTGGCGCGATCCGGCCGGCCGCGACCGACGAGGGCGGCCGCGGCCGCCGAACAACTGGCTCTCGTGGTTCGGCGGCAGCGGCTGGACGTGGGATCCCGGCCGTGGGCAGTTCTACTTCCACACCTTTCTGGCCGAGCAGCCGGACCTGAACTGGCGCAACCCCGCGGTCCCGGCGGCGCAGCTGTCGATGATCCGGGGATGGCTCGCCCGCGGCGTGGACGGCTTCCGCCTCGATGTCTTCAACGCCTTCTTCAAGGCCGCCGAGATGCCGCCCAATCCGAGGGCCGGCCTGCATCGCCAGGCATGGTTCCGGCAGCGCCATCTCCACGACCAGAACCAGCCGGAGCTGGCGGACTTCCTTGCCAGCTTCCGGGCAGAGCTGGACGCCGTGCCGGGCCGGATGACCGTCGGCGAGCTCTTCGGCGGCGGCGCCGAGACCGCGGCCTCGTTCACGACCGACCGCCACCTCGTGTTCGACTTCGTCCTGCTCGAGCAGCCGTGGTCCGCTGCGGCCTTCGGCGCCGCCATCGACCGGGTCGAGCTGGCCTTCGGGCCCGAGCGCTGGCCGACCGTCGTGCTGTCGAACCACGACCGGCCCCGGCACGCCTCGCGGCTGGCCCGGTCGGTCGGCGAGCGTCACCGCGACGCGGTCGCCAAGGCCGCGGCCGTGGTCCTGCTGACCCTCCGCGGGACGCCGTTCCTGTACTACGGCGAGGAGATCGGGCTGGGCGACATCGAGGTTGCCCGGGCCGACGCCATCGACCCGCCGGCGCGGCGGGCGAGCTGGTCCTTCCCGTGGTGGAACCGCGACGGCAGCCGGAGCCCGATGCCCTGGACGCCCGGCGCCAACGGCGGCTTCACCGCGCCGGGCGCCACGCCCTGGCTGCCGCTGGCCCCGGATTTCGCCACCCGCAACGTCGAGGTCGAGTCGAAGGATCCCGATTCGGTGCTGGCGACGTATCGCCGCCTCCTGCGCCTGCGCCGCGAACTGCCCGCCCTGCAGGCCGGCTCGATGCGCCGGATCCCGGCACGCCATCGGGACGTGCTCGCGTGGCTCCGTGTCGAAGGCGAGGCGGTCGTCCTGGTCGTCGTCAACTTCGCGCCCCTGGACGTCGCGGCGCTGCTCGGGAACCTGCCTCCGGCGCAGGGGTGGACCGTTGCAGGCGGCACGCACCGGGAGGGCCATGCCGAGCTGGGCCGCGACGCCAGCATCCGCCTCCGGCCCCTCGAGGCGATCGTCCTGGTCCGTCGAAGCTGACGAGCGTCGCTGCTACGATAGCCGTCCAGTCTGCGCCAACGTTGCCGGGGAGAGCCACGTGCCGCTCGAATTCCTGCGCCGGAAGGGTCCTGGACAAGCGCCGGCCGCCGCCGCGAGCCAGGCCGTCCAGACGTCCGCGAGCAGTCATGCCCTGCCCGAGGAGGTCGTCGCCCAGGAGCACCAGCTGCGGCTGAACTATGCCGGCAAGACGAGCGAGGGCGTCCGGATCAAGGCTGCCGCGGGCGCCGCGCTCGACGACCTGCCGTCGATGCTCGTCGGGATCGCCAAGGGCGAGATCGAGGTCATCGAGCCGCTGCCCATCGAGTACAGCCAGGCGACCCCCACGATCGTCCGCCCGTCCGAGGCGATGCAGTGGCTGAACGCGCACCACATGCGATCGCCGGTCGCCAGGCACGCGCTCGTGGTCCTCGAGTCGATCGACGCGGTGGACCTCGCCTTCGACACCTTCGTCTGTGCGCTGCTCGACGGCGAGATCGACACCTCGGGCTACCCGGAGTACAGCGCGATCGTCGGCGGCGTCGCGGCCCACTGGGATGAGGTCACGGGCGACCTCATCGTCCGGGGCGTGGTCGGCTGGGGCGGGCGCGGCGTGCGCGGCGACACGGACCGCCTCGGCGCGAGGATCCTGACCCGCCTGCTCACGAGCATCCTGGCGAGCCAGTACTCGCTCGGCCTGACGGCCGTGGAGCGGCCGGCGGCGGCGCACGGCCACGGCGGTGTCGTCTGCCCGCACTGCGGCTTCGCCTCGGCCCACGAGCGCGCGTTCTACTGCCCGAAGTGCGGCATGCGCCTCCTTCGCGGCTGATCGAAGCGGGGAAGAGGAGCCAGCCGGACTTGCCCATCTACGACTACGCCTGCACGGCCTGCGGCGAGGTGACGGAGGTCATCCACGGGGTCTACGACGCCGGCCCGAGGTTCTGTCCCGCCTGCGGGACCGAGGGCTCGATGCGGAAGACGATCGCAGCGCCCGCGATCCACTACAAGGGCTCCGGCTGGGCCAAGAAGGACCGCTCGGCGACGTCGTCGCCGGGCCGCTCGCGTGCCGCGGGCAAGGACGGCGAGGCGTCGGGCGGCGCCGGAGCGGACGCGTCCAGCGAAGGATCGGGGACGAAGGCCTCGGGCGGGGAGTCGGGGTCGTCCCCCTCCGCGACGGCGTCCGGTCCGGCCAAGCCGGCCCCGTCGGCGTCGAGCAGCGGCTCGGGAGACTGACGATGCCGGCCGCCTCCGACTGGATCAGCCTCGCCGAGGCGGCGGCGATCCTCGAGGCCGCGAACGTCCGCTTCCGGCCCTCGACCATCGGGGCGTGGGCGCGGACCGGCAAGCTCCAGAGCATCAAGCTCGGGGGGCGCCGCTTCGTGCGCCGGGGCGAGGTGAGGGCCCTGATCGCGCCGCCGCGGCGGGTCCGGGCCGGCGACCTCCAGCCGGGCCTGTTCGAGGACCTGGCGGACTGAACGTGCCGGGCAGCAACTGGGGCGACCGCGCGGCAGGAATCGGCGACTGGGGCCCCGTGGCCATGGCCCGCCGGGTGGTCGATCGCTACGGCGCCGCGGGTGGCGCGCTCCTCGCCGGCGGGCTCGCCTACAGCGCACTCTTCGCGATCGTCCCGTTGACCGTGCTGCTCGCAGGCATCGTCGGCCTCCTGGTGAGCGACGAGAGCCGGCAGGCCGCGGTGGTCACCACGATCGGGGACGTGCTGCCGCCGATGCGGGACCTCGTCCGGGTCGTCCTCGACGAGGCCTCGGGCGTTGCCGGCACCGTCTCCATCCTGGGCGCGGTCGCCCTGACGTGGGGCGCGAGCCGGTTCGTCGTCGCGTTCCAGGACGCGATCGCCCGGGTCTTCGGCGTCTCGCGCCGCCGCGGCGTCGTGGCCTCGAATGTCGTCGCGATCGCGGCAGTGCTGGGCCTGATCGGGGCTGCCGTGCTCGCGGCGGCGCTCACGGGCCTCGCGTCAATCCTCGAGGCGGCGCGGGCCGCCGGCCTCCCCGTCGTCGTCGGAGACGTCGCCCTCGTCGCGGGCCCACCGATCCTGGCGGTCGTCGGGATCGCGCTGGTCTACCGCTTCGTGCCGGCGATCGCGCCCGGCTGGCCGGCGATCCTGCCGCCGGCCGTCGTCACCGGGATCATCCTCTCGGTGCTGACCCAGCTGTTCGTGTTCGCCGCGCCCCGGCTTATCGGCGCGGCAGCGACGATCGGCTCACTCGCGACGGCGTTCGCGGCCCTTGCCTGGCTGGGGCTGTCGTTCCAGGCCGTGCTGATGGGCGCGGCGTGGGTCCGGGAGCGCGACCCGGGCTGGGGCGGGGAGGGGGGTCCCGAGCCGACGAGCGTGCCCCCGCAGATCGCGTAGCGGACGCCACTTCGGCGCTGCCGGCGGCGAGGCGCCGCTGCGGGCTATCCCTCCTGAGACGTGCCGCAGCGGCGGCAGAAGTGGGCGTTCGCCGAGAGCGAGATGCCGCAGTTGACGCAGGGTCGGACGGCCGCCGCCGCGGCCTGCGCCTGGGCACGCGGCTGGACGACGTCCCGACTCGAGAGGGTCCACATTGCCTCGGTGGCCTGGCGAGCCATCAGCGCGGCGAGCGGATCGCCGGCCGGCGCGGGGTCCACCGGCGCCTGGCGAGCGGAAACGCCGGTGGGCCAGCGGGGTCCGGTCGGCCACTGCGGGACGGCACCGGGGAGCGGGGCGGGCATCGGCGATGCGAGCGGCGGCGCGGGCTGGGCAGGCGGCGCCTCGGCCTCCGGCGCGGCCGCGATGGGCCAGGTCGGCTGCTCGATGTGATCGACCGCGCCGTCACCGGCAACGGTCACAGGCTCCGGCTTCGCGACGACCGGCTCGGCCGCCGACTCCGGCTCGGCGGCGACCAGCTCGGCCTCCGACTCCGGCTCGGCGGCGACCAGCTCGGCCTCCGGCTCCGCGGCGACGGGTTTGGCCGCCGACTCCGGCTCGGCGGCGACCAGCTCGGCCTCCGGCTCCGCGGCGACGGGTTCGGCCGCCGGCTCGGGCTCGGCGGCGACCAGCTCGGCCTCCGGCGCCGCGGCGACGGGCTCGGGCTCCGGTTCCGGCGCCGCGGCAACCGCTTCGGGCTCCGGCTCCGGCTCCGCGGCGACGGGCTCGGCCTCCGGTTCAACGGCAACCAGCTCGGGCTCGGTGGAAATCGCCTCGGGCTGGGGCTCAGCGAGGACCGACGCCTCGTAGGCCGCGATCGCATCCTCGAGACTCTCGCCGGGCTGGAGGCCGATGATCGGCGGCTCCAGCTCCGCCTCCAGCTCCGCCTCCGGCTCCAGCTCTGCCGCCGGCTCGGATGCCGCCACCGCGTCCGCCTCGGGCGCGGCCCCGGTGTCCCAGACCCCCTGGCCGTCAGGCGGCTCGGGGAGATCCGCGGATGGCCACCCATCGGACGTCTCCGCCCCGATCATCTCGGGCGATGCGGGACCGCCCTCGGCGGGGGTCACGAAGCGGAGCAGCCGGTCCGCGTCCGGCTCGGCGAGCGGTGCCTGGAGGACCGGCGCCTCCGCCAGCGGGGCGCACGACAGGCAGCGCGCCTCGACCGCGTTCCAGCAGTTGCTGCAGGTGTACTGGCGGCACGACATGCAGAAGTTGAAGGTCTTGTGGAAGGCGTCCAGCTGCTGGGTCGTCGCCTCGCGCTCCGCGTCCGAGCGTGCCGCGGCGAAGGCCTCGTCCAGCGAGGAGTCGTCGGAGAGGACGAAGTTCTTCAGCCCGCGGCCCAGGACCCGGATGCCGCCCATGCGGCCCTGCCGCGGCGCAACCGATTCGAACGTGTAGCGAGTGCCACACCGTTCGCAGAAGGACTCCGTGAGGATCTCGGTCATTGGCCCCCGAACGCGCGTCTGCCCGATCTGGCTGGCGTTCCCAGCCGAGTGGGCGGTGAGTATAGACCACGATTGCGCGCGTTCCCCCTCGGCTGCAGGTACCGGCGCGCTCCTCCAGCGGTACTCCGGAAGCGCGCCCGCGACCTCTGGTAGGCTCGGCGGCCATGCGACCCCTGGCGGCCGTCGAACGCTTCTTCGAGCGCCTCTTCGAACGACCAAGCGCCCGGCTCTTCCGGGCGCGGCTCCATCCCGTCCAGATCCTCCGCCGCGTGGAGCGCGAGATGGAGCGGGAGCGCCGGGTCGAGGATGGCCGGACCGTCGTGCCAGATCGATTCACGGTCCGCCTCCACCCCGACGACCTCGAGTCGCTGGCGCCGGCCGACGGCCTGCCGGTGGAGCTCGCCTCCGGGGCCCTGGCCTTCGCCCGGCGCCACGGCTACGCTCTCGTGGCCCGGCCGCGCGTCGCGGTCATGGCCGATCCCGCCGCGCACCGCGGCGATGCCGACGTCGAGGCCCGGTTCAGCGAGGTCGGCGCCGGGCTCGACCTCGACGAGGACGCCGACCTCGGCCGGACGCGGGCCTTCGAGGTGCCCGTCGTGCGCGGCCCCCGGGCGACGCTCCTCGTTCGCGAGCCGACCGGCGCCAGCCGGACCATCGTCGCCGACGGCGGGCCGCTGACCATCGGCCGGGCGGACACCAACGCCCTCGTCCTTGCCGACGGCCGGGCCTCGAGGCACCATGCCCGGCTCGCCGCTCGCGGCGGCCTGCTCATCCTGACCGACCTCGGCTCGACGAACGGGACCCGCGTCAACGGCCAGGCGGTGCGTGAGATCGCGGTCGGAGTCGGCGACGAGATCGAGATCGGGGATTCGCAGCTGGTCGTGGCCGCCCTCGACGACGGGATGCCGGTCGAGCCGCCGGCGGGCGGTCGCTGACATGGACGGCCTCGTCCTCTCGATCTGGATCCTCCGGCTCCTGTTCCTGGCGCTCCTGTACGCCTTCCTCTGGGCCGTGGTGCGGGTCCTCCTCCGCGACCTGCGGGCCGCCGCCCGCGAGCCCGGCGCGGAGCTCGGACGGCTGGTCGTCGTGGCGTCGCCGGCGGGCGAACCACCGGCCGGGGCCGCGTTCTCGCTGGATGCCGTGACGACGCTCGGGCGGGACGTCAACAGCACGATCGTCGTCGAGGACGAGTTCGTGTCCGGGACGCATGCGGTCCTGACCTACCGTGGCCGCGCCTGGTACGTCGAGGACCTCGGTTCCACGAACGGCACGTTCGTGAACGGGGGGCCGGTGGACGGCGTGGCACCGGTCGCCTTCGGCGACGAGCTCCAGCTCGGCAACGTCCGCCTCCGACTGGAGCGAGCCCGGTCGTGAGCGTGACGGCCGCCCGTCCGGCCCAGGCACCCGCGTTCCCCCGGCTTCGGCCGCGCCTCCGGCGACGCGAGCTCGGGCTGCTCACCGTGGCGGCGGTTGCCCTGACGGTCGGGTCGATGACCCTCGAGCTCACCCGGCGCGCGGACGCGGGGCTGCCGCTGGTCGGCGGGGGCGGACTGCCGCTCGCCGACGGGACGGCCCTCGCCATCTACCTCGGGGCCCTGTTTGCGGCACACGTCGCCTTCGTCCTCGGCGGGCGCCGAACGGACCAGGTGCTGCTCCCGACCGTGGGGCTCTTGGGGGGCATCAGCCTCATCCTCATGGAGCGGCTGCCGCAGGACCTCGCCGGCGGCCTGGGCCTGGGCCGGACGCAGCTGACCTGGCTCGTGGCCGCAATCGTCGTCATCGCCGCGGTCGGGACCCTTGTCCGGAGCGACGCCTGGCTGCGGCTCTACAAGTACACCTGGGCCGCGTTCGGGGTCGGGCTGCTCCTCCTGACGTTCGTCCTCGGTCGCGAGGTGAACGGTCAGCGGCTGTCCCTCGTCATCGGGCCGCTGAGCGGCCAGCCCTCGGAGCTCCTCAAGGTCATCCTCGTCGTGTTCCTCGCGGGCTACCTCTCGGAGAACCGGGCGCTGCTCGTCGAGCAGTCCACGCGGGTCGGGCCGTTGCGCCTGCCGCCCCTGCCGTACCTCGCCCCGATGGTCGCGATGTGGGCGATCGCGCTCTCGGTCGTCGTGGTCCAGCGCGACCTCGGCGCGGCCCTCCTGTTCTTCACGGTCTTCCTGGTGCTGCTGTACGTCGCGACCGCGCGGCCGTCCTTCGTCGCCCTCGGGCTCGTCGCGTTCATCGCCGGCGGGTTCGTCCTGTACCAGGTGGTGCCCCACGTCCGGACGCGGGTGGACATCTGGATCGACCCGTTCGCGGTTGCCCGGACCACCGGCTACCAGGTCGTCCAGGCACTCCACGCCTTCGCCCGGGGCGGGATCCTGGGCACGGGCTTCGGGGCCGGACTGCCCGAGGTCGGCGGCCTGCCGCCGGGCGGGATCCCGGCACTCCACACGGACTTCCCGTTCGCCGCCCTCGGCGAGGAGCTGGGGCTGATCGGGATCATGGCCATCCTGGGCCTGTACCTCGTCGTCATCGAGCGCGGGCTGCGGATCGCGGCGTCGGCCGCGGACGACTTCCGGGCTCTGCTTGCGGCCGGGCTCAGCCTGGTCATCGGCGTCCAGGCCTTCATCATCGCGGCCGGCAACCTCAAGCTCATTCCGCTCACCGGCATCACGCTGCCGTTCATCAGCTACGGCGGCTCGTCGCTCGTCACGAACGGCGTGGTCATCGGGCTCCTCATCGCGATCTCGGACCGCGGGGTGGAGCCGCCTCCGCCGCCGAATCGGCAGCGCCGCCTCCGGCGGCTCATCGACCGGGGAGCGCCGTGATGCACGGCGGCATCGCGCCCGGCAACGCGGCGGGCGGGCCCGCGCGCCGGGTCGGCGTGGGCAGGACGCTCGGGCGAGTCGGGCTCATCGTCTCGCTGGCGTTCGGTGGCCTTGCCCTCGGGGCCGGCTACTGGCAGGTCTGGATGTCTGCGGCGCTGTCGTCGTCGCCGGACGACGCCGCGGTCGTATCGGCGAGCCGGCGGGTCCTCCGCGGGATCATCACCGACCGCGACGGCGAGCAGCTCGCCTGGAACGTGAAGGACAAGAACGGCGAGCCGTACCGGAAGTACCTCTCGCGATCGATCTCGGGGGTCGTCGGCTACGCCTCGCGGCAGTACGGATCATCGGGGCTCGAGCGGGCCTACGACGCCCAGCTGAGCGGCGTCACCTCCGCCGACGAGGTCGAGCAGCTCCTCAAGAAGTTCCAGATGAACCCGTCCGATCCGCAGGCGATCCGGACGACGCTCTCGGCGACACTCCAGCAGGCCGCCGTGACGGCCCTGGGATCGGACACCGGCGCGGTCGTCATGCTCGACCCGCGGAGCGGCGAGGTGCTCGTCCTGGCCTCGACGCCGGTCTACGACGCCTCGGCGATCGCGGACCCGGCCACGGCGAAGTCGACGTTCGAGGCGCTCGCCGGCGATCCCGGCCGGCCGTTCCTGGCCCGCGCGACGCAGGGCCGGTACGTGCCGGGCTCCGTGTTCAAGATCGTGACCGCCATCGCCGCGCTCGGCTCCGGGGCGGTCCGGGCCGACACGACGTTCCCCCAGCAGCCCGCGGCCGAGAAGGACGGCCTCCTCGTGTCCGGCTTCCGCATCCGCGACGGCCACCACCCGAAGACGGGCTCCGACCCCCTCGACTTCATCCGCGCCACGGAGGTCTCCTGCAACCTCTGGTACGCCCTGGCCGGCCTCGAGACCGGCGGCGACCGGCTGGCCGAGTGGGCCGGCAAGCTCGGGTTCGGGGCGCCCCTGCCCTTCGACCTTCCGACGTCGGCCTCGCAGGTCACGAACGGCGGCGGGAGCTTCGGCGGCGGCTTCGCCGATGCGGTCGAGCTCGCGAACGCGGCCTACGGGCAGGCCGAGACGGTCGTCACGCCGCTCCAGATGGCCCTCGTCGCCTCGACCGTCGCGAACGGCGGCACGCTCATGAAGCCGCGTCTCGTCCAGGCCTTCACCGGCAAGGCCGGCACCGAGACGGTCTCGCCCGAGACGTGGCGGCAGGTGCTGCCGCGCGGCCTGGCCGACCAGGTCGCGGCGGCGATGCTCCAGGCGGTCCAGGGCAACCTCGGGCGGGTCTACACGTCCGGGGCGCAGGTCCCGGGGCTGGCGGTGGCCGGGAAGTCCGGCACGGCCGAGCTCGGTGGGACGGGCGAGCCGAACTCGTGGTTCATCGGCTTCGCCCCGGCCGAGGCGCCGGAGATCGCGATCGCGGTGGTGGTGGAGCAGGGCGGCCGCGGCGCGGAACGGGCGGCCCCGATCGCGGGCCGGATGCTCAAGGCATGGCTGGCGTGGGCACACCCCTGAACCCGGAGGAGCCTGCGCGCGGGCCCGTGGCGGGCGGGGACGCGGCGGGCGGGGACGTGGCGGGCGGTGACGCGGCGGGCGGTGACGCGGCGGGCGGTCCCGTGGCGGGCGGGGACACGGCTGGCGGGCCGGTGGCGGGCGGGTTCGTGGCGGGCGGGGACGGGGCTCGCGGTGCAAGTCGCCCGTCGAGGCCCCTCATCGAGCGGGCCGGGATGGCCTCGATCGCCGCCGTCATCGCGCTGCTGTTCGGGGCGGTGGCCGTGGCGGCGTGGTATGGAGGCGAGGGCTTCCTTGCCGTGATGTCCGGCAGCGGTGCGCTCATGACCGCGTGGGCCGGGGGCAACACGCTGTTGCGCGGCTGAGGCGCGTCTTCGCCAGCGCCTCACGCCTGGTGCCTTGGTCGCCACGTGAGCCTGCGCCACGCCACGGCTGCTCGACGATGACCCGTGTGAGTGCTCAATTCCGAAGGTTTCACGCTCCTCGGGCGCGCAGAATCGACGAATCAGCAGGTGGGCCACGCTCGATTGTGGCCGCGCTGACCCGTGAACCGGGTACGGCTCGGCAGGGTCGCGCGGTGGCGGCTGCGCGACGGAGGCGGCGGCTGCGCGACGGAGGCGGCGGCTGCGCGGAGGCGGCGGCGACTGCTGCGCGGCGGAGGCGGCTGCCTGCTGCGCGGCGAGGCGGCGGCTATGCGGCGGACGCGGCAACTGCTGCGCGGCGGCGGCGGCGGCTGCGCGCCGGGGACGCTACGGCGTGCCGGTGATGTCCCTAGAGTTGGTGTAACAGCGAGGCCGTGAATCAAAGCGGCCACCGCGTCATCCTCGCGTCGTTGGAGTTGGAACCCACGACACGAAGGGACACCACGATGGCCAATGACAGGATGGACGTGCTCGAGACGG
>JACPOU010000030.1 GCA_016191345.1 Chloroflexota bacterium | reverse complement strand
GCAGGGGTGTAGCTCAATTGGCAGAGCACTGGTCTCCAAAACCAGCGGTTGTAGGTTCGAGTCCTATCGCCCCTGCCACACCTGAAAGGCGAGACAGAACTCCGTGACACGTATCCGCCGCTTCCTCGCCGAGGCGGTCTCCGAGCTGAAGAAGGTCTCCTGGCCGACGGTCGAGCAGACCCGCAACCTGACCGTGCTCGTGTTCGCCGTGAGCCTGGCGGTCGGCGTCTACGTGTTTCTCTGGGACCGCCTCTTCCAGGGAGTCATGGGCTTCCTGACGGGAGTCTTCGCGTGAGCATGGCGATGAGCGAGACCGAGACGAGCGGCCCGGAGAAGCGCTGGTACGTCATCCACACCTACTCGGGCTACGAGAACAAGGTCAAGGCCAACCTCGAGCACCGCATCGAGTCGATGGGCATGGAGGACAAGATCTTCCAGGTCCTCGTCCCGATGGAGGACGAGATCGAGATCCGCCAGGGCCAGCGCCATACGGTCCAGAAGAAGGTCTACCCGGGCTACGTGCTCGTGGAGATGATCCTCGACCCGGACAGCTGGTTCGTCGTCCGCAACACGCCGGGCGTCACGAGCTTCGTGGGCGGCTCCAACATCCCGGGCGTCCGGTCCGAGCCGATCCCGCTCGACGAGACCGAGGTCAAGCAGATCCTCCGGCACATGGGCGTCGAGACGCCCAAGTACCGCGTCGCGTTCACGAAGGGCCAGAGCGTCCGCGTGACGGATGGCCCGTTCTCCGAGTTCATCGGGACGGTCGACGAGGTCAACCCCGAGCGCAACAAGGTCAAGGTCCTGGTGAGCATCTTCGGCCGCGAGACCCCGGTCGAGCTCGACTTCCTGCAAGTCGAAAAGCTCTAGGAACAGAGAAGGGAATCCCGTGGCCAAGAAGGTCCGCATCGTCCTGACGCTCCAGCTGCCCGCCGGGAAGGCCACGCCTGCCCCGCCGGTCGGCACCGCGCTGGGCCCGCACGGCATCAACATCGTCGAGTTCACGAAGTCCTACAACGAGAAGACCGCGGACAAGGCCGGCCAGATCATCCCGGCCCAGATCACGGTCTTCGAGGACCGCTCGTTCACCTTCATCCTCAAGACCCCGCCGGCCGCGGACCTGCTCCGCAAGGCCGCCGGGATCGACAAGGGCGCGGCGACGGCGAAGCGGGAGACGGTCGGGCGCGTGACCCGCGACCAGCTTCGCGAGATCGCCACGGTCAAGCTCGCCGATCTCTCGGCGAATGACCTCGACGCCGCCGCGAAGATGATCGAGGGGACCGCCCGCAGCATGGGCATCGAGGTCGTCGGCTGATCGATCGTCGCCCGGGCGGCGCGCGGCCGCGTTGCCGCCTGCGGGCGTTCGCTCACGCACCTTCAAGTGCGCTCGCGATCGTCCTCGCCGGCGCCTTGCCGGGCATCCGCCCGATCGACGATCGGCAAGCGTGACAGAGAATCACTCAGCGGCAGCACCCCGGGCCGCGAGGAACGAGAGGGGGAGACCGGCAGCCCCGGTCGACCGAGGAGAACGAACCGATGGGACAGCACGGCAGGAAGTACACCGAAGCCGCCAAGCTCGTGGACCGCGACAAGGTCTATGCGCCGGATGAGGCGGCCGCGCTCGTGAAGGAGACCTCCACGGTCTCGTTCGATGCCAGCGTCGAGGTCCACCTCCGCCTCGGCGTCGACCCCCGCCATGCCGACCAGATGGTTCGCGGCACGGTGGTCCTCCCGCACGGCACCGGCAAGGTGGTCCGGGTGGTCGCGTTCGCCCAGGGCGAGAAGGCCCAGGAGGCGCTTCGAGCCGGGGCGGACGAGGTCGGCTCCGAGGACCTCGTCAAGAAGATCGAGGCCGGCTGGCTGGAGTTCGACGTGGCCGTCGCCACCCCGGACCAGATGGGCCAGGTGGGCCGCCTCGGCAAGATCCTCGGGCGCCGCGGGCTGATGCCGAATCCCAAGGCGGGCACGATCACGTTCGACCTCGACCGGGCCATCCGCGAGGTCAAGGCCGGCCGGGTCGAGTTCAAGGTGGACAAGGCCGGGATCGTCCACGTGGCGGCCGGCAAGGTCAGCTTCGAGACGGAGCAGATCGTCGCCAACCTGGCGGCCCTCATCGACGCGATCAACCGGGCGAAGCCCGCCGGGGCGAAGGGGACCTATCTCCGCGGCCTCACGATCGCCAGCACCATGGGCCCAGGGGTCCGCGTGGACATCCCGGGCATCCTCGCGGCCGCGGCCGCCTGAACCACCGGCGGGCGCGGCCCGCCCCAACCAGACGCGGTGACGGCCGAGAGGCCGGTCACCTTGGACAAGATCGACGGACCGCTGAAGACAGCGTGGGCTCCGGACCGTGGCTCGAGCGAGCGGCGGCCCCAGCTTGATCCGCCGGACGGACCGGGCCTCGGCCCGGGGACGATGGCGACCACGCCGAGGCAGGAACGGAGCCTCCGCCCTTCGCGGGTGGGTGCAACCCCTGCGGTCAAGGCACGCCCCATCGGGGCGCCCGTCGCAGGGCCCGGCGGCAGCGCCGAACCCACCGCCGCGCGCCGGCTGCGCGCAGGAAGCACGGAGGTCACCATGCCGACCGAGGCCAAGCGACGGACCGTCGAGGAGCTGCGCGAGCAGCTGGATCGCAACCCGACGCTCATCGTCTCGGAGTACCGGGGTCTCACGGTCAAGGAGATCGCGGAGATCCGACGCAGCCTGCGCAAGCAGGACGTCACGTACAAGGTCGTCAAGAACCGGCTGCTGAAGATCGCCGCGGCGGACACCCGCGGCTCGGCCCTCGACGGGCTCCTCACGGGCCCGACGGCGATCGCCTTCGGCTCCGACGAGGCTCGCACGGCGAAGGCCATGCTCGATGCGGTTCGCCCGTACAAGCAGGTCAAGATCACCGGTGGCCTGCTCGGCAGCCGCGCAATCGATGCCGAGAGCGTGACCCGTCTCGCGACCCTCCCGTCGCGTGAGGTGCTCCTCGCCCAGGTCGCCGGTGCGATCGCCGCGCCCATGGCCACGACGGCCGGGCTCTTCGACGCCCCGCTCCGCGACATCGCCGGACTCGTCGCCGCGCTCGCCGACCAGCGCGCCGCGGCCTGACCGGTCCCCAAACGCACCCCATCACCAGGAGAACTGAATCCCATGGCTACCCTGACCGCTGACCAGCTCCTCGAGGCGTTCGAGAAGATGACCGTCCTCGAGCTCTCCGAGTTCAAGAAGAAGTTCGAGGACAAGTTCGGCGTCACCGCCGCCGCCCCAGTGGCTGTCGCGGCGCCCTCGGGCGGCGCGGCTGCCGCGGAGGCCGCCCCGGCCGCCGAGGAGCAGACCGAGTTCTCGGCGATCCTCGCCGAGGTCGGCCCGAACAAGATCCCTGTCATCAAGGTCGTTCGCGAGCTCACCGGCCTGGGCCTCAAGGAGGCCAAGGACGTCGTGGACGCCGCGCCGAAGCCCGTCAAGGAGGGCATCGCCCGCGACGAGGCCGAGAAGATCAAGGCCGCCCTCGAGGAGCAGGGCGCCAAGGTCGAGATCAAGTAGCGACGTCCTGGCAATCCCCAGGCCGGCGTTGTCGTCTCCGGGTGCTCGCTCACGCACGTTCGAGTGCGCTCGCTCGCATCCTCGACTCCGCCTTGGCCTGGGGCCGCCAGGCCGCCGCGATCGGCTCCGGAGTGGCAAACCGTCGGGGCCTCGCGCTGGCGGCTCTGGAGGGGCAACCCGCCGGGTCGCTGCGCCCGAGTCGGAGCGTTTGACAACGCAAGGATTCGCGGTATCCTTAGCCGTTCTGTGAGCGCGGCCCTTTCCCTTCCCCACGTCCTCCGTCAAGGAGCGGTCGTTCATGCTGTCTTCCGCTGATTCGTCGACCCTCGTCACCCCGTCCCAGGCGCGCAAGCGCTACGCGCGGATTCCCGAGGTCCTCCCGGTCCCGAACCTGATCGAGCTCCAGCTGGAGTCGTTCCAGTGGTTCATCGAGAAGGGGCTGCGAGAGCTCTTCGACGAGATCAGTCCGATCAAGGACTTCACCGCCAAGGTCATGGAGCTCCAGTTCCTGGACTACGAGTTCGGGGACCCCAAGTACTCCGAGGAGGAGTGCCGGACCAAGGACCTCACGTTCAGCAAGCCGCTGTACGTCAACGTGGAGCTCCTGATCAAGGAGACCGGCGAGATCCAGCGCCAGCGCGTCTACATGGGCGACTACCCGTGGATGACGGGCCTCGGGACGTTCGTGATCAACGGCGCGGAGCGCGTCGTCGTCAGCCAGCTCGTCCGCTCGCCCGGCGTCTACTACAGCGAGCTGGAGGACCCGGCCTCGGGCCGGATGCTCTTCAGCGCCAAGGTCATCCCGAACCGCGGCGCCTGGCTCGAGTTCGAGACGAACAACAAGGACCAGCTGTGGGTCAAGGTGGACCGCAAGCGGAAGATCGCCGCGACCACCCTGCTCCGCGCGGTCGGCTACGAGACGAACGAGGAGATCGCCGCTCTCTTCAGTGCGATCGACATCGACCCCGAGCACCCGTTCATCGCGAACACCCTCGACAAGGACGTCACGAAGACGCCGGCCGAGGCGCTCATCGAGGTCTACAAGAAGCTCCGGCCGGGCGATCCGCCCACGGGTGACAACGCCCGCCAGCTCGTCGAGGGCCTCTTCTTCAACTTCCGCCGCTACGACCTCGGCCGCGTGGGCCGCTACAAGTTCGGCAAGAAGCTCCAGGGCGTCGCCGAGCGGATGGGCTTCGAGCTCCCGATCGAGGGCCAGCGGACGATCACCCGCGAGGACATCGCCGCGATCGTCGGCCACCTCATCGAGTGCAACCGGGGCCTCCACCCCAAGGACGACATCGACCACCTGGGCAACCGCCGCATCCGGGCCAATGGCGAGCTGATCCAGAACGCGTTCCGGATCGGCCTCCTCCGGATGGAGCGCGTCGTCCGCGAGCGGATGACGATCCAGGAGATCGACAAGGCGACCCCGAACGCCCTCATCAACATCCGCCCCGTGGTGGCGGCGATGAAGGAGTTCTTCGGGGGCAGCCAGCTGAGCCAGTTCATGGACCAGACCAACCCGCTCGCGGAGCTGACCTCCAAGCGGCGCCTCTCGGCCCTCGGGCCGGGCGGCCTGTCGCGCGAGCGCGCCGGTTTCGACGTCCGGGACGTCCACCACAGCCACTATGGCCGGATCTGCCCGATCGAGACCCCGGAAGGCCCGAACATCGGCCTGATCGGCTCGCTCGCGACGTACGGCCGGATCAACAGCTACGGCTTCATCGAGACCCCGTACCGGCGCGTGAAGCGCACGGTTGCGTGGGACGACGCCGACCTCATGACCTACACCACGGATGGCGACGTCACGGCCAAGGGCGGCGCGGTCGTGCTCAAGCGTGGCGAGGCGTTCACGCCGGAGGCCGCCGCCGAGCTCAAGCGCCAGAAGGCGAATGCGTTCCCGATCCGGCCCATCGTGACGGACCAGATCGAGTACCTGCCCGCCGACGAGGAGGAGCAGCACGTCGTCGCCCAGGCCAATGCCCGGCTGGACGACGAAGGCCACTTCCTGGACGAGCGGGTCCCGTCGCGCTTCCGCGACGTGTTCCCCGAGGCGCGGCCCGGCCAGATCGAGTACATGGACGTCAGCCCCAAGCAGGTCGTCTCCGTGGCGACGGCGCTGATCCCGTTCCTCGAGCACGACGATGCCAACCGCGCCCTCATGGGCTCGAACATGCAGCGCCAGGCGGTGCCGCTCCTGGAGCCGGAGGCGCCGATCGTCGGCACCGGCATGGAGGAGCGCGCCGCGCGGGACTCCGGGCAGGTCGTCGTCTCCACCCGTGCCGGTGTCGTCACGAGCGTGACGGCGGAGCGGATCCGGATCGAGGCGGACTCGGGCGAGCTCGACGAATACAAGCTCCAGAAGTTCGTCCGGAGCAACCAGGGGACGTGCATCAACCAGCGCCCCATCGTCGACGTCGGCCAGCGGGTCGACGCGAAGCAGGCGATCGCCGACAGCTCGTCCACCCAGGGCGGCGAGCTTGCCCTCGGCCGGAACGTCCTCGTGGCGTTCATGAGCTGGGAGGGCGGCAACTACGAGGACGCGATCGTCATCAGCGACCGCCTGGTCCGCGACGACCTCTTCACGAGCATCCACATCGAGAAGCACGAGATCGAATCCCGGGACACCAAGCTGGGCCCGGAGGAGATCACCCGCGACATCCCCAATGTCGGCGAGGAGTCCCTCAAGGATCTCGACGAGGAAGGCGTCGTCTACATCGGCGCGGAGGTTCGCCCCGGCGACATCCTCGTCGGCAAGATCACCCCGAAGGGCGAGACCGAGCTGACCGCGGAGGAGCGACTCCTCCGGGCGATCTTCGGCGAGAAGGCCCGCGAGGTGAAGGACTCGTCCCTCCGCCTGCCCCACGGCGAGCGCGGCAAGGTCGTCGAGATCCGGGAGTTCAGCCGCGACAACAACGACGACCTCCAGCCCGGCGTGAACCGGCTGGTCCGGGTGGCGGTCGCCCAGAAGCGGAAGATCTCGGTCGGCGACAAGATGGCCGGCCGCCACGGCAACAAGGGCGTCATCGCCAAGATCCTGCCGGCCGAGGACATGCCGTTCCTGCCCGACGGGACGCCGGTCGACATCATCCTCAACCCGCTCGGCGTGCCGAGCCGGATGAACATCGGCCAGATCCTGGAGACCCACCTCGGGTGGGCCCTCCACGCGAAGGGCGAGACGGCCGCGACGGCCGTGTTCGACGGCGCGACCGAGGAGCAGATCCGCGGCGAGCTCAAGGACGCCGGCCTGCCCGAGGACGGCAAGATCACCCTTCGCGATGGCCGCTCGGGCGAGGCGTTCGATCGCCCCGTCACCGTCGGCTACATCTACATGCTCAAGCTCCACCACCTCGTCGAGGACAAGATCCACGCCCGGTCCACCGGTCCGTACTCCCTGATCACGCAGCAGCCGCTGGGTGGCAAGGCGCAGTTCGGTGGTCAGCGCTTCGGCGAGATGGAGGTCTGGGCCCTCGAGGCCTACGGCGCCGCGAACATCCTCCAGGAGCTCCTGACGGTCAAGTCGGACGACGTGCTGGGCCGCGTCCAGACGTACGAGGCGATCGTCAAGGGGGAGGAGATCCAGCCGCCGCGGGTCCCGGAGTCCTTCAAGGTCCTCATCAAGGAGCTCCGGAGCCTCGGCCTCAACGCCGAGATCCTCGATCCCAACGACGAGGAGATCCCGCTCGCGGAGGACGACGCCTCCGGCTACCTGCTCCCCGATCTCGGCGGGATCAACCTCGCCGGGTTCGAGGACTGACGAACCAGCACCTTCACCACGCGCCCGCGGGCACCGGCCGGCCCGTGATCGCTCGCACCAGGTCCGGATCGCGCTGCTGAAGCCAGGCGGCGGCGCGGAGGAGAACGATGCTCGAGGTCAACAATTTCAGCGCAATCCGCATCTCGCTCGCCAGCCCGGACCAGATCCGGGAGTGGTCCAAGGGCGAGGTCACGAAGCCGGAGACGATCAACTACCGGACCCTGAAGCCGGAGAAGGACGGTCTCTTCGACGAGCGCATCTTCGGTCCCACGAAGGACTGGGAGTGCTACTGCGGCAAGTACAAGCGGATTCGCTACAAGGGCATCATCTGCGACAAGTGTGGCGTCGAGGTCACCCGGTCCAAGGTGCGCCGTGAGCGGATGGGCCACATCCAGCTCGCCAGCCCGGTCAGCCACATCTGGTACTTCAAGGGCACGCCGTCGCGCCTCGGCATCCTGCTCGACATCAGCCCGCGCAACCTGGAGCGGATCCTCTACTTCGCCCTGTACATCGTCACCGGCGTGGACGAGGACGCCCGCCGGCGGGCACTCGCGCAGCTCGAGGAAGAGGCCGCGGGTCGCGGCGGCAGGGGCGGCCAGGCCCTCGGCGAGCTCGAGGACGAACTCCGCGCCAACCTGAACCGCCAGAAGGACGAGCTCCACGCGCAGCTCGCGGCCACGAAGTCGGATCTGGAGGCGCAGCGCGCCTCGCGAACCGAGGAGATCGCGGTCGCGGCCCAGGCCGTGGAGGCCCAGCTGACCACCCTGAAGTCCGGCGTCGCCGAGGACACCATCGTCTTCGCGCCGACCGGCGAGGTGATCGTGGCCTCCGGCGACAAGGGCGGCAAGGAGGCCATCGCCCGCCTGCGGGCCGTCGTCGGCGCCGAGACGGAGCGCGTCACCGAGGAGATCCAGACCCGCGAGCGCGACGAGGCGACCGCGGTCGACCAGAAGGTCGGCGACCTCCGGGCGGCGATGGAGGACACCCTCCGGGCCGAGAAGGAGAAGCTCCAGGAGCAGGCCCAGGGCACGAAGGAGGAGATCAAGCGCCTCCGTGACGAGCTCGAGGGCATCAAGCCGATGATGACCCTCGGCGAGACCGAGCTCCGCCAGCTGGACGAGAAGTTCAACCAGACCGGCAAGGGCCGCCTGTTCACGGCCGGCATGGGCGCCGAGGCGGTCCGCGACATCATCACCCGGATGGACCTCGAGACGCTGGCCCGGACCCTCCACGTGGAGGTCCGGACGAGCTCCGGCCAGCGCCGCAAGAAGGCCATCAAGCGCCTCCGCCTCATCGAGGCCTTCCGCCGCTCGGGCACCCGCCCGGAGTGGATGATCCTGTCCGTGCTGCCGGTCATCCCGCCGGACCTCCGGCCCATGGTCCAGCTCGACGGTGGCCGCTTCGCCACCTCCGACCTGAACGACCTCTACCGGCGCGTGATCAACCGCAACAACCGCCTGAAGCGGCTCCTCGAGCTCGGCGCGCCCGAGATCATCATCCGCAACGAGAAGCGGATGCTCCAGGAGGCGTGCGACGCCCTCATCGACAACGGCCGCCGCGGCCGGGCGATCGCGGGCACGGGCAACCACCGCCTGAAGTCCCTGAGCGACATGCTCAAGGGCAAGCAGGGCCGGTTCCGCCAGAACCTGCTCGGCAAGCG
>JACPOU010000009.1 GCA_016191345.1 Chloroflexota bacterium | reverse complement strand
CCGCGGTCGCGCGCTTCGCCGCCGGCCCTCCCGGGACCCGGTCCCGCGGGCCCGTGCGACAATGCCTCGCCGATGCCGAACCTTGCCCCGCCGATCGTCCAGCCGTCCCTCGCCGCCATCGAGGCGCTGCCGCCCGGGATCTCCGGCGTGACGCCGGACGCGCTCGAGGCCTGGTTCGCCGCCCACGGCGAGCCCCCATTCCGGGCCCGCCAGGTCCTCGACGCAGTGTGGCGATCGGGCGCGGCCTCGCCGGCCGAGGTCACGACGCTCAAGCCCTCGCTCCAGGCCGCGCTCGGTGACGCCTTCCGGTGGGACACGCTCGGCGACACCGAGGTGATCGCGACCGAGGGCGGGCTGACCGAGAAGGCACTCCACCGGCTCGATGACGGCGTCGCCATCGAATCCGTGCTGATGCGCTATCCGTCGGCGCCGGGCCGGCGAGAGCGGGCGACACTCTGCATCTCGAGCCAGGCGGGCTGTGCCGTGGGCTGCCCGTTCTGTGCCACCGGCGAGCTCGGCTTCGGGCGGGACCTGCTGACGTCCGAGATCCTCGACCAGGTGCGGAGCGCGGTGCGGCGGCTGGCCGCGAAGGGCCGGCGCCTCACGAACATCGTCTTCATGGGCATGGGCGAGCCGCTCCTCAACCTCGACCGCGTGCTCGAGGCGGTCAGTGCCCTCAACGATCCGGCCCGGCTGGGCCTCGGGGCGCGCCAGATCACGGTCTCGACCTCGGGCGTCGTGCCGGGGATCCGCCGGCTGACCGGACTCGGGCCCCAGTTCACGCTCGCGATCAGCCTCCACGCCGCGCGGGACCCGCTTCGCGACGTCCTCGTGCCGCTCAACCGGCGCTGGCCCGTCGCCGAGGTCGTGGCGGCGGCCCGCGAGCATGCCCGCGCCACGGGACGACGCATCAGCTACGAGGTCACGATGATCGGCGGTGTGAACGACACGGACGCCGACTCGGACGCGATCGCGGGCATCCTTCGCGGCCAGCTCGCCCATGTCAACCTGATCCCGATGAACCCGGTCGCGCACACGCCCTGGACGGCTTCGCCGATGCCGGTCATCGAGCGGTTCGCGGATCGCCTCCGCGACGCCGGACTGCCCACGACGATCCGCCGGAACCGCGGCCAGGAGGTCGGGGCCGCCTGCGGACAGCTGGCCGCCGAACGCTCCGGCACGCCCGCGCCGGCGGCCGTCGCGCGGCGCCGGGACCGGCTCGTCGCCTCGAGCGCGGCCGCGCTCCGCGGGGAGCGGAGCCGGGAGGCCGTCCCGGCGGGGATCGACGCGGGCACCGAGGCGAATTCGCTCCCGACCGCACCGGGGATCGCGGGCGCGACCCGCCGCGCGGCCGGTGGCGGCGCTCGATGGCACGGCGCTCGAGGCCCGCGATGAGGCGCGCGGGGCGGCCCTCGTCGCCGGTCAAGGAGGTTCCGCTCGGCCGCGCCCGCGTCGCCGCGAGCATCCTCGACGCCGACCTCGGCAACCTGGCCCACGCCGTGCGCCGAGCCGAGCGCGAGGGTGCCGACCGGATCCACCTCGACGTCATGGACGGCCACTTCGTGCCGAACCTGACCTTCGGGGCGCGGACCGTCAAGGCCCTCCGGAAGCGAACGCGGCTGCCGCTCGACGTTCACCTCATGATCTCGGAGCCGGGGCGGTACATCGACCAGTTCCTCGACGCGGGGTGCGACACCGTGACGATCCACGTCGAGATCGAGGAGCCGATCGAGCCGACGCTGCGGGCCATCCGCGCCGCGGGCCGGGCGGCCGGGCTGTCCCTTCGCCCCGCGACCCCGCTCAGCGCCCTCGAGCCCTACCGTGCCCTCCTCGACATCGTCATGGTCATGACCGTCGAGCCGGGCTTCGGCGGGCAGTCATTCCTGGCCGAGGTGGCCCGCGACAAGGTCCTCGCGGCCCGCGACCTCCTCAGCCACAAGCTGCACGGCGCCGAGGTCCACGTCGACGGCGGCGTCAACCGGGAGACGGCCGAGCAGATCGGCGGGCTCGCCGCGGACGTGCTCGTCGTGGGCTCGGCCCTCTGGGCGCCGGGCCGGAACATGGGCCGCGAGATACGGCTCATCCGGGCCCTCGCCGACGAGGGCTACCAGTACTCGCTCAATGACGGGGTGCCGCCGATCCCGCGCGACAAGGTCGTCACGTTCGCCACGCTGCCCCGCCATCTCGCCCGGACGCTGCAGGCCGAGGTCGAGCGGACGGGGATCCCCGTCATGCTCTTCCGCTCGGGCGGGCTGGAGGTGGACCTGCCGGACGAGGTCCGGGACTGGGACGTCCTGCTGCCCGGGCCGTCGGAGGCGGCGGCACTCGAGCGATTCGGGGCGCGGCGCGATGCCCTCGTCGAGGAGGCGGCCGCCTGGCGGCTCGCGGGCATGCCCGAGGTGCCGTACGTGCCGCCCCCGGTGCCGCCACGGCCGGACGAGCTCGTCCCGTGAGCGACGCCATCGATCCGCCGCTCGAGATCACCTCGACACCGATCCCCGCCTCGACACCTGCCCTGCCGGCGGTCGAGAACGTCGCCGCGCTCCACCGGCGGAACGACCGACTCCTCCTCGCGACGCTGGCCGGCTACGTGATCCTGCTGTCGGCCCTGATGATCGCGGGCGGCGTATCGGTGACGCCGGACGTGCTGCTCCTCGCGCTCGGCCTCGCCGCGGTCGTCCTCGGCCGGGCCCGGCTCTTCATTCGAGACTGGGTCCCGTTCATCGGGCTGTTCCTCGCCTACGAGCTCATGCGCGGCTATGCCGACAACATCAACCGCGTCATCCACTCGGCGGACGTCCTCGGGGCGGAGCGCTGGCTCTTCCTCGGCAACCTCCCGACAGAGATGCTCCAGAAGGCGCTCCATCCGGCGACCGGCATCGATCCCTGGGCGATGGTTGCGACGGTCTTCTATTTCCTCCACTTTCCGCTGCCATTCGCGATCGGGTTTCTCCTCTGGGTCCGCCGCCGCCGCGCCTACTACGACTTCATCGCCGGGCTCATCCTCGTGTCGATGGCCGCCTTCATCACCTACCTGCTGTTCCCGGTCGCGCCGCCGTGGTGGGCCGCCGAGCGCGGCCTCATCCCGGGGCCCGACGGTGCTCCCGCGATCACCTACCTGAAGTCCCAGGGCTTCAGCGACCTCGCCCGGCTGTTCGGGTTCGAAGGGCGCTACCTCTACAGCTACGCGATCTACGAGGTCAACCCGAACCAGGTCGCGGCGTTCCCGTCCCTCCACGCCGCCTACCCGTTCCTCGCCTTCCTGTTTGCCCGGCGGGCGTTCGGGAAGGCCGGCTGGCTCATGCTCCTGTACTCCGCGGCGGTCTGGTTTTCGATCGTGTACCTCGCCGATCACTATGTCGTCGACGTCCTCGGCGGGGTGGCCTACGCCTCGGTCGCGTACCTGGCAGTCGTCCACGCACCCGGCTGGTTCCGGCGGTTGGTGGACCGGGCGGCCGATCCGGCGGTCGAGGCCGAGGTCGAGGTCGGGGAGGCCGGCGACGCCAGCGGGTTCCGTCGCGCTGCCGGCCGCGTTCGATGGGGGCTGGTGCGGCAGGGGGTCGTCCTGGCGATCGTCGGGGCGATCGGCGTCGTCGGCGTCGTGAAGCTCGAGTGGCTCGGCGGGTCGGAGTCGCCGGCCCTGCTCGCGCCCTGGGCCCTGATCATCGGCGGCCTCTGGCGCGCCGCGCTGGGCGCGATCTCGCGCTGATGCGCGCGCTGCTCCAGCGCGTCTCGGAGGCGAGGGTCCGGGTCGCGGGCGACACGGTCGCCGAGATCGGCGAGGGGCTCGTGGTGCTTCTCGGGGTGGGCCACGGGGACGACGATGCGATCGCCGACGGCCTCGCGAAGCGCATCGCAGAGCTCCGGATCTTCCGGGACGAGGCCGGCAGGACGAACCGCTCGATCCTCGATGTCGCGGGCGGCGCGATCGTCGTCAGCCAGTTCACGCTCTACGCCGACACCGTGCGTGGACGTCGACCCGGCTTCACGGACGCCGCCGCGCCGGACGTCGCTGAACGGCTCTATGAGCGTGTGGCCGCCGGGCTGCGCGAGGCGGGCGTGGCTCAGGTCGGCACGGGCCGCTTCGGGGCGGAGATGGAAGTGGAGCTCGTCAACGACGGCCCGTTCACGCTCTGGCTGGACACGGACCCAACCCGGGGCCCCTGACAGGCGGCTCGGCGCGGCGCGGCCACCGGAGGCACGTGCTTCAGGGACACACCGCCAGGACGAATGAGCACCGCCCATCCGCGACTTCCTGCAATTTGTGTCGGAATCCGGGGATGGCGAGTGCTCGTTCGTCGGAGTGGTGTGTCCAGGAGACACGCGGCGGCGCGGCGACGGCGAGGGCGGAGAGGGATCGCGCGGGGGCGCGACGCGGAGGCGGCGGCGACGCGGAGGCGGCGGGGGCGCGGCGCGGCGACGGTTAGGGCGGAGAGGGATCGCGCGCGGGCGCGGCGCGGGGGCGCGACGCGGAGGCGGCGGGGGCGCGGCGACGGCCAGGGCGGAGAGGATCGCGCGCGGGCGCGACGCAGCGGCGAAGGCTGGCGCGGCGAAGGCGGAGACGGATCGCGCGGGCGCGATTACCGCGCGTTCTTCGTTTGCGTTCGTCGGCAGCGGGTGCAGACCAGCGCCTTGACCGACACCCCGCCCTGCTCGATGACGAGCGGCTGGAGGTTGGGCTGGTAGCGCCGGTGTGCGCGGACGCGGTTCATGCCCGATGACTGCGGGTTGAAGCCGCCCATCGAAGCCTTGCCGCAGATGGCGCAGGAGCGAGCCATGGTGTCTCCGAGTCTGAGTCAACAGGAACGCCGGGGCCGGTTCGGCCACAGCGGGGCGGTATGATAGCACGCACCTCGGCGGCTCCCGGACGGATGGCCCGCCGCGCCTGACGAGGACCAGCCGCCCGTGCCCGACGACCCGATTCCCGGTCGAGCCCTTGCGACCCGACGCGCCGTGACGGACATCGTCCGCGCGGCGACCCTCGGGTCCTATGGCGTTGCCGGTTTCGCCGGCGGTCCATATGAACGAGTCGCGGCGGCGTTCGAGGGTCGGCCGCCGGGCGTCCGGGTGACGGTCGCGGACGGGCTGCTCGCGATCCGTCTCGACCTCCGCGTGGCCTACGGGCTCCCGGTCGCCGAGGTCGCCCGGCAGGTCGATTCGGCGATCCGGTACGCGATCCGGCGCGCCCTCGGACGCGAGGTGGACGAGCTCTCGATCCGGGTCGGCGGCCTCGACAACGTCCTCGGGGAGCCGCCAGCCCCGACCGCGGCCCGCTCCCGGCCCGACGCCTCGGATCTCGCCGACAGCGGGACGGACGTCGCCTGATGGCCCGACGGAGCTGCGATGGACCGGGGCTCCTGGGCGCCTTCCGGGCGGCCGTCGCGAATCTCGAGTCGCACGTCGATGAGATCAACGGGCTGAACGTCTTCCCGGTTCCCGACGGCGACACCGGCTCGAACATGCTGGCGACGGTCCGGGCCGCCCTCGTCGAGGCCGAGGGCGCTGGCACCAACGCGCCGGCCGAGCGCGTCGCCGCGGCCGCCTCGTTCGGGGCGCTGATGGGGGCCCGGGGCAACTCCGGGGTCATCACGAGCCAGATCCTGCGCGGGATCGCGGAGGGCCTCGCGGGCAAGGCGCGGTTCAACGGCCTCGACCTCGCCAATGCGCTCGATTCCGGGACGAAGGCCGCCTACGGTGCCGTCGCGAAGCCCGTCGAGGGCACGATCCTGACGGTCATCCGCGAATCGTCGGCCGCGGCCGTCGAGCTCGCCGAGCGACAGAACGACATCGAATCGGTGCTGACCGCGACGCTCGACGCGGCGGAGAAGTCGGTGGCTCGGACGCCGTCACTCCTGCCGATCCTGCGCGAGGCGGGCGTGGTGGATTCCGGCGGCCAGGGTCTCTACCGGCTCTTCCAGGGCGCCCTGCTGTACATGCTCGGGGAGGCGCCCCGTGCATCGCGGCCATCGACGCCGGCACCGGTCAGGCCGAGCGTCCTCGTGGCCCACGCCGACGAGGGGTTCGGCTACGAGACGATGTTCCTCCTCCAGGCGAAGTCCGGCGAGTCGCTCGATGTCGACGCGCTTCGGAACCACCTCGAGGCCCTCGGCGAATCCGTGCTGGTGGCGGGCGATCCACGGGCCGTGAAGGTTCACGTCCACAGCGACCGGCCCGACCTCGTCATCGGCCACGGGCTGAGCCTCGGGGCCCTGTCGCGGATCAGCGTCGAGAACCTCGACGACCAGGCGCGCGACGTCCGCGAGACCAGGGCGGCCGAGTTCACCGCCGAGCGCGAACCCGAACGGGCCGCCGCGACGGCGACCGGTGCCGGAACGCCCATGGACAGCCGGAACGGCCACGATCGGACCCCGGCGGGCTCGCCGCTGCCGCTCGCGGTCATCGCCGTCGCCGCCGGGGAAGGCCTCGCGGCCATCTTCCGCGACTTCGGGGTGAGCCGCATCGTCGTCGGCGGCCAGGCGGCGAACCCGAGCACGGGCGAGCTCCTCGAGGCCATCCAGGACGTCGATGCCCGGGAGGTCCTCATCCTGCCGAACAACCCGAACGTCGTCCTGGCCGCGCGCCAGGTCGCCCAGATGGCAGACCGCGCCGTCTCGGTGGTGCCGACGCGGAATGCGGCGGAAGGCTTCGCGGCCCTCCTCGCCCTCGATCCCACGAAGGGGGCAGCCGCGAACGCGACCGACATGACGACCGCCGGCCGGGCCGTCCAGACCCTGGCCGTCACCACGGCGGTCCGCGACGCGACGATCAGCGGCCGCAAGGTCCGCCTCGGCCAGACGATCGTCCTCGACCCCGACGACGGGCTCGTCGCCGTCAGCGACGATGGCATCGCGGCGGTGCTCGACGGGATGGCCTCGCTGCAGCCGGGCTACGAGCTCGTGACGATCTACTACGGCGAAGGGTCCGACCTCGCGGCGACCGAGGCGCTGGCGAGGAAGGTCGGGGCTGCGGCCGCCGGTGCCGAGATCGAGGTCGTCCATGGCGGCCAGCCCCACTACCACTACCTGATCTCCGCCGAGTAGGTCGTGGGGCGAGCCGCCGACCGAGACTCCAGATCCGCTCCCCGGACCGGTTCCCGCGCGGGCGTCGCGGCGGGCGCAGGCCGACGCGCCGCGGGCCCGACGAACGCAGACCGCGGCGTGGCTCCGGCCCGGCTGCTCGATCCCGTCGCGCTCCTCGACACGGCGATCGGCCGATCCGGGCTGCCGGGCGCGACGGCCATCGCCCGGCGCGGCAAGCGGCTCGGCATCGGGACGGTCCGCGACCTGCTCTTCCATCTCCCGCGCCGGTACGACGACCTCCGGGAGATGCGAACCCTCGGCGAGCTTCGCTGGCTGCCCGACGGCGAGGTCGTCTCGGCCCGCGTCCGCGTCGCCGACCTCCGCGTCGAGGCCTCGTTCCGGCGCCGCGTCCAGCGGACCATCGCCCGCCTCGAGGATGGCACGGGATCCGTCGACGCCACGTGGTTCGGGCGCCGGTTCATCGAGCGCCGCCTGAAGGTCGACGATCCGATCGTGGTCAGCGGCAAGGTGCGTCACTTCGGCCGGAACCTGACCCTCGACAATCCCGAGTTCCAGCCCGACGACGGCTCGGCCCTCCTCCATGCCGGCCGCATCGTGCCGTTCTACCGGCTGACGGCCGGGGTGGCGGTCGCCTCGCTCCGCAGGGCGGTCCGCGCTGCGCTGGACGCGTCGGCTGCCGCCTATCCGGAATACCTGCCCGATGCGGCGCGGGAGGCCAGCCACCTGGTCTCGATCCGCACGGCCCTCGAGGAGGCCCATTACCCGACGACGTTCTCCGGCCGGGACGAGGCGCTCCGGCGGCTCGCCTTCGACGAGCTCCTCGCACTCCAGCTCGGAATGGTCGGCCGGCGACGGGCGAGGGGCGGGGAACACGGACGCGCGGTCGAGGTCACGCCGAGCGACGATGAGGCGATCCGCGCGGCGATCGTCGCGTCGCTGCGGCGACGCGTCGGCCGGGACGTGGTCCTGACGCCGGACCAGGCCACGGCTGTCGACGCGATCCGGGACGACCTCGCCCAGCCGGTGCCGATGCTCCGGCTGCTCCAGGGCGACGTCGGTTCCGGCAAGACCGCGGTCGCGGCGTGGGCCCTCGCGGCGGTGGCGCTCGCGGGCCGGCAGGGGGCGCTCCTCGCCCCCACGGACCTTCTCGCGCGGCAGCACCAGGTGACCGTGGCCGACCTCCTCGGCCCGCTCGGCATCGAGGTCGAGCTGCTGACCGGCTCGATGAAGGCGGCCGATGCCGGCCGGACGCGGGAGCTGCTCGCCGGGGGCGTGGCCCGCGTCGTCGTCGGGACCCACGCCCTCATCTCGGAATCCGTGCGGTTCGCCGACCTCGGGCTCGCCGTCGTCGACGAGCAGCACCGGTTCGGCGTCGAGCAGCGGTCGGCCCTCGAGGCGAAGGCCGGCGGTGGGGTCCCGCACGTCCTCCTGATGACCGCGACGCCGATCCCGCGGACCCTCGGCCAGGTCCTGTACGCCGACCTCGACGTCACCGACCTCCGCACGCCGCCCGAGGGCCGGGTCGCGATCCGGACCGGGATTCGCCGGACGACGGACCTCGATGGAACCTGGCAGCGGGTCCGCGACGAGGCGACCCGCGGCGGCCGGACGTTCGTCGTCGTGCCGCTGATCGTGGCCGCGGCCGAAGGCGATGACGCCGACGCCGACGGGACGCTCGACCTCATGGACCCCGACGACGAGGCCGCGGTCGCGACGTCGGCCGTGGCCGCGGAGGCGGAGGCGGTCCGGCTCGCCGAGCTCCTCGCGCCGCTCCGGGTGGGGCTGGTCCACGGCCGCCTGAAGCCGGCCGACCGCGACGCCGAGATGCGCCGCTTCCGCGACGGCGAGCTCGACGTCCTCGTCGGGACGACCGTCGTCGAGGTCGGCGTCGACATCCCCGAGGCGACGATGATGATCGTCGAGGGCGCCGACCGGTTCGGCCTGGCCCAGCTCCACCAGCTCCGCGGCCGGGTGGGGCGGGGGACCGCGGAATCCTTCTGTGTCCTCGTCTCGGATACGACCGACGAGACCGCGATCGCCCGCCTGCATGCGGTCCGGGACACTCGTGACGGCTTCGAGCTCGCGGAGAAGGACTGGGAGCTCCGCCGCGAGGGCAACGTCCTTGGCCTGGTCCAGAGCGGGCTCCCGGAGCTGCGGGTCGCCTCGCTCCAGCGGGAGGGCCATCGCGAGCTCGCCGTCCTGGCCCGCGCGGCGGCCGAGGCCCTGCTGGACCCGGAGGGCCGCCTCCTGCCCGGCCACGCGGCGCTCGAGGCCGAGACGACCAGGGGCTGGCTCCGCTCGGTCGCCCGTGCCGAGCCCGGGTCCGGCGCATGAGCCGGGCCCGCCCGTCATCGCCCGCGCAACGGGCCCGGGACCGGGCCGTGCTCGAGGCCGAGGAAACGGCCTCCGCCACGCGTCGGGCCGCGCCCCCCACGGCCGGCCGGGTCATCGCGGGCACGGCGCGCGGGATCCGCCTCGCGGCTCCCGGTCCCGGCACCCGCCCCCTCGGCGACCGGGTCAAGGAGGCGCTCTTCGCCATCCTCGAGCCACGGCTCCCCGACGCCGTCGTGCTCGACCTCTTCGCCGGGAGCGGCGCGGCGGGCATCGAGGCCCTCTCGCGGCGGGCTCGGCGGGCCACGTTCGTGGAGCGGAACGGGGATGTCGTCCGGACGCTCCGGGCGAACCTCGAGCGGACGCACCTCGCGCCCGGCGCGACCGTCGTCCGCGAGGACGCGCTCGCCTGGCTCGACGGCGGGGCCGGCCGGGCCGGCTCCGATGGCCCCTTCGATGTCGTCGTGCTCGACCCGCCGTACGAGCGCGAGGACCTCCTCGCCGGCGCCCTGGAGCGGCTGGCCCGGCCCGGCGTGCTCGCCCCGGACGCCATCGTCGTCGCGAAGCACGGTCGCCGGGCGACGCCGCCGGAGCGGATCGGGCTGCTAGCATCGGATCGGGAGCGCCGCTTCGGCGAGACGGTGCTGACGTTCTATCGAGTCGCCGCTCCCGACGAGGAGGACGCGTGAAGGTCGCGGTCTACCCGGGCTCCTTCGATCCCGCCACGAACGGGCACCTCGACATCGTGGCCCGTGCCCTGACGGTCTTCGATAGCGTCGTCGTGGCCGTCCTCGCGAACCCGCGGAAGGCGCCGCTCCTCGACGTCCAGACCCGCGTCCGCGTCCTGCGCGAGGCCCTCGATGCCGCGGACCTGCCGGCCGGGCGCGCCGACGTCGCGACGTTCGACGGGCTGACCGTCGATGCGGTCCGGGCCAACGGCGCGACCTCGATCGTGCGCGGCCTGCGGGCGGTCTCCGACTTCGAGGCGGAGATGCAGCTCGCCCACAACAACCGCCGGCTCGCCCCCGACATCGACACGGTCTTCTTCATGACGGCCGTGGAGCAGGGGTACGTGAGCTCCAGCCTCGTGAAGGAGATCGCCTTCTTCGGCGGCGACGTATCCGGGATGATCCCGGCGGCGGCGGTCGACGCACTTCGTGACGCCCACGCCCGCCGGTGATCCGCCAGCCCGTGCGATAATCGCGGGCAATTCACCATCGCCTCGCCGGAGGGCCCTCCGCTGGACATCATCTTCCTCCTCGAGCGGCTCGAGTCCCTCGTCGCGACCGGCAAGTCGCTGCCCCTCACCCGGAGTGCCGTCGTCGACCGCGATGCGATCCTCGACCTCGTGGACCAGCTCCGGGTCGCGATCCCGGAGGAGGTCCGGGCCGCGAAGCGGATCAACGCCGAGGGCGAGCGAATCATCGAGAAGGCCCAGGATGAGGCCACCCGGATCGTCAGCCGGGCCCAGGAGCAGGCGGCCTTCCTCATCGGTGAACGCGGCCTCCTCGAGCTCGCGGAGGCCGAGGGCCGGCGGATCATCGCCGAGGCCGAGGCCGCCGGCGACGAGGTCCGCGCCGGCGCGGACGACTATGCCATCGACATCCTCTCGACCCTCGAGGCAGAGGCCGAGAAGGCGCTCCTCGGGATCCGGAAGGGCATCACCGTCCTCGACGACCGCCGGGCGGATCTCGCGGCCGCCGAGAGCCAGGCCGCGGGCGCGCCGGACGGCCGCGACGACGATGACGATGGCGTCGGCGGCGAAGCCTCCGATGAGGACGAAGACGAGGACGCGCCCCGCCCCGTCGTCCGGTGAACCGGTTCCAGCCGCTGACCTATCCGCTTGCGGCGCTGCTCGCGGAACCCGTCGGCTCCGAGCGCGCGTACGGCGTCTCGGGCGTCACGATCCCGCTGCCGGATGACCTTCGCCTCGCGGCCGCGATCGAGGGCACGGTCGTCGTCGCCCGGACCAACCGAGGCGTCCTGGTGGATTC
This sequence comes from Chloroflexota bacterium, assembly GCA_016191345.1. Classification (GTDB taxonomy): domain Bacteria; phylum Chloroflexota; class Limnocylindria; order Limnocylindrales; family CSP1-4; genus UBA5189. The sequence continues at coordinate 52,179 of JACPOU010000009.1, read as the reverse complement.
GCGGCTGGCCACGGCCCTCGCCGGCACCTGCAGTCGCTGCCTCCGCGAGATCGAGATCCCGCTGGACCTCCGCATCCGCGAAGAGGTCCTGCCCAGCCTGGACCTCGCCACGGGCCAGCCGCTGGATCGCTCCGGGGAGCCGGACGTCGCCCGTCTGACCGATCACCACGAGCTGGAACTGGAGCCGCTCGTCGCCGAGGCGATCTCGCTCGCCGAGCCCATCGCGCCGCTGTGCGAGCCGGCCTGCCCCGGCCTCTGCGTCGTCTGCGGCGAGCGCCTCGGACCCGGCCACGCCGACCATCCGGAGGACGACATCGACCCGCGCCTCGCAGCCCTCAGGGCCTTCCGGGTCGACGGCGATGCGGAGAACGGGTAGACTCCGCGATCGGTCCCGAGCCCACCGGCCGGACCATCCGACAGCACTGATCGCCAACCGCGCCGGGCGCCGACCGCGCCGCGCACCCGGGCCGTCACGCGACGGCGAGGGTCTCGAAAGGAGCAGCACCACCCATGGGCGTGCCCAAGCGAAGGGTCTCCCACGCTCGCCAGGGCGACCGCCGCGCGCACCTCGCGCTCGAAACCCCGCAGCTCGAGGACTGCTCGCACTGCCACCAGCCGAAGCGCGCCCATCGCGCCTGCCCGAACTGTGGGTACTACGGCGGCCGGCCGGTCCTGGAGCTGAAGATCCCCAAGGACAACGAGCCCGCGTCCTGATCCGGTGAACGAGCAGCCCGCGGCGGGCGGCATCACGGCCGCGGGAGCGAGCCCCTCCGTCCGGATCGCCGTCGACGCGATGGGCGGGGACCACGGCCCCGCCGAGATCGTGCCCGGCGCCCTCGACCACGCGCGCGCCCACCCCGAGGACCGCGTCCTCCTCGTCGGCGATCCCGTCCGGATCGCGGCGACCGCCGGCCCGCTCCCCTCGAACGTCTCGATCGTGGCCGCAAGCCAGGTGATCGAGATGCACGAGCATCCGGCCCTCGCCCTCCGGGAGAAGAAGGACGCCTCGATCCTCGTCGCCTGCGACCTCGTCCGGAACGGCGAGGCGGACGCCGTCATCACCGCCGGCCACACCGGCGCCGGGATGGCCGCCGCGGTCCTCCGGATCGGGCGACTGCCGGGCGTGGACCGGCCGGCCCTCGCCGTCCAGATGATCCGGTCCGGCTCGCCGTTCGTGCTCCTCGACATCGGCGCGAACCCGGATTCCACGCCCGAGAACCTGGCCCAGTACGCCCGGATGGGGGCGATCTTCGCCGAGCGCGTCCTCGGCCTCGCCGATCCGCGCGTGGCGCTCCTGTCGATCGGGGAGGAGAAGGGCAAGGGCGACGCCCGGATCCAGCGGGCCACGGAGCTTCTCGATGCGTCGGGGCTGCGCTTCGTCGGCAATGTCGAGGGCAAGGACCTGACGGCCGACCTGGCGGACGTCATCGTCACCGACGCCGTGACCGGGAACGTCGTGATCAAGTTCTTCGAGGGCCTCTCGACGTTCATCTTCGACCTGTGGCGTGGCGAGTTCGGTGGTTCGCTGCGCGGGAAGCTGGCATACCTGCTCATGCGGCCCGGAATCGCCCGGATCCGGGACGTGTTCGACTACGAACGGGCCGGCGGTTCGCCGCTCCTCGGTGTCAAGGGCGCCGTGATCATCACCCACGGCCGGGCCCGGCGGCGCATGATCGGCTTCGGCTGCGAGGTGGCCGCGCGAACGGCCCGGACCGGCGTCCCGGCGCTCATCGCGGATGCCCTCCGCGAGGACGCAGCCCGTGTCGATGCGGCAGGCCTGGTCGCCGCCAGGGCGGCGGAGGACGTGACGATGGATCCGGAACAGCCCCGATGAGCGGCCCCGCCCTGACCGTGGGGCGCGGCGTCATCGTCGAGATGGCCCGCCTCGCCGCCTTCGAAGTCCCGGGCGTGCTCCGGGTCGCCCGCGGCGGTCCCGCCTTCCTCGCCTTCTTCCGCGGTGGGCCGGTCCGGGTCCGGGTCCGGCGGGACGGCGTCGATGTCCGCCTGTTCGTCATCGCCCGGCCCGGGGCGAGCCTGCCGGGCGTCGCCGGCCAGGTTCGCGGCGCCGTCGCCGCGGCCGTGGAACGGCTGCTCGGCCTCGAGCTCCGGAGCGTCACGGTCGTGGTCGATGGCATCGGGGCCTGACGGCACCGCCGCGGGGCATCCGGCGGGTCGGCCCTCGGACCGCGTCCGATCGCGCCGGGCGGGACGCCGGGCGGCGCTCGCGGCCGTCTTCGAGGCGGAGTTCGGGCAGCGCACCGCGGCGGCCATCCTGGAGCGGCAGCTGGCCGAGACGGAGGCGGATCCCGGTACGGCCGAGCTCGCCCGCGAACTCGTAGCCGCCGTGGTCGAGCACCGGGACACGATCGATGCCCGAATCGAGCTCGTCGCCCCGCAATATCCCGTCGTCCAGCTGGCCCGGATGGACCGTGCGCTGCTCCGTTGCGCCCTTGGTGAGGTGCTACACTCGCCGACGCCGGCCCGGGTGGCGATCGCCGAGTGGGTCGAGCTGGCGCGAACGTACAGCGGAGACCCGATGCGTCGTCTGATGAACGGCGTGCTCGGACGGATCGCACGAGATACCAACGGCGGCTGATCCGCCTGAAGCCCGACCGAGGAGAGAGTCTGTGGCCACCACCTACGAGCGACTCAAGAAGATCGTCGTCGAGCAGCTCGGCGTGGACGAGGAAGAGGTCAAGCCGGAGGCCTCGTTCGTCGACGACCTGAACGCCGATTCCCTCGACCTCGTCGAGCTGATCATGAGCCTCGAGGAAGAGTTCGGGATGGAGATCTCGGACGAGGATGCCGAGCGGATCCGGACCGTCCAGGACGCCGCCGACTACATCGAGGAGCGGAACACGTAGGGGCTCATCGGCCCGCGCTCACCCGCGCCGATCCCCACGGCCCCGAAGCCTCGCGGACCGTGGACCCGATCGACGACCTCGCCGCCCGCCTTCGAATCCCCGTCGGTGACCACGCGCTCATCGAGCAGGCACTGACGCATTCCTCGTGGCTGCACGAGCACCCGGGGGAGGCAGCCGGCCATAACGAGCGACTGGAGTTCCTCGGCGACGCCGTGATCAACCTCGCGATCTCCGAGGCGCTCTTCGCCCAGCATCCCGAGGACGACGAGGGGCTGCTCTCCTCGCGCCGGGCCGCGATCGTCTCGACCACCGGCCTCGCCCGGCTCGCGTCGCGGATCGGCCTCGGCAATGAGCTCCGCCTCGGCGAGGGCGAGGCGTCGCGTGGCGGCCGCCGCCGCCCGTCGCTGCTCGCCTCCGGCTTCGAGGCCGTCGCGGGCTCCATCCTCCTCGATCGCGGCTGGGAGCCGGCCCGGAGCTGGGTCGTCAGCGTCGCCGGCCCGGAGATCCGGGCAGCGCTGTCGGTGTCCGCGCTCAAGAGCCCCAAGAGCCAGCTCCAGGAGCTGACGCAGCGTGCGGCGCGCGGCCGGCCGGAGTACCGGATCCTCGAGGCCGCTGGGCCGGACCACGAGAAGGTCTTCCGGATCGAGGTCGTCGTCGACGGCCGGCCGCTCGGCGCCGGCGTGGGGCCGTCGCGGCGGATCGCCGAGACGAGTGCCGCCGCCGAGGCGCTCATCGCGATCGAGCGAGATGGCCTGCCCGCCGCGGACCCGACCGCCGCGGACCCGACCGCCGCGGACCCGACCGCCGCGGACCCGCCCCCCGCGGAATCACGGCCGTGAGCGCCCCGGCCCGCCTGCTGTCGGTGCGCCTCCAGGGGTTCAAGTCGTTCGCCGAGCGGACCATGGTCACGTTCGGGCCCGGAATCAGCGCCGTCGTCGGGCCGAACGGGTCGGGCAAGAGCAACCTCGCCGACGCCCTTCGCTGGGCCCTCGGCGAGCAGGGCCGGGCCCTCCGATCGCGGAAGTCGGAGGATGTCATCTGGGCCGGCTCGGAACGCCGTTCGGCGGTCGGCATGGCGGACGTCCAGCTGACCCTCGACAACGCCGATTCGCTCCTCCCGGTCGACTTCGGCGTCGTGGAGCTGGGACGCCGACTGTACCGGTCCGGCGAGAACGAGTACCAGCTCAACCGGCAGAAGGTGCGCCTCCGCGACCTCGTCGACCTCCTCGATGCCGCCCACCTCGCGGAGAACGCGTTCCTCTTCATCGGGCAGGGCATGGTCGATCAGGCGCTCGCCCTGCGGCCCGAGGAGCGCCGCCCCCTCTTCGAGGAGGTCGCCGGCGTCCGTCGCCACGAGCGCCGCCGCCGGCGGGCGGAGGAGCAGCTCGCCGAATCCGAGGTCAACCTCGCCCGCGTCCTCGACATCCTGGCCGAGCTCCGGCCGCAGGCCCGACGGCTCGCCGCCCAGGCCGAGCAGCAGGCGACGCGGGCGACGGCCGGCGATGACCTCGCGGCCGCGCTCCTCGACAGCGCGCACGCCCGCTGGCATGCGATGGCCGCCCAGATCGCGGCCACCGCCCAACGGCTCGGGGCGGCCAGGGCGGAGGTTGACTCCGCCCTGGCGTCGCTGACGGCGGCCGAGACCGCGGCCGGCACGATCTCGGCGGCGCTTGCCCAGCGGGCCGATTCCGCGGCGACGTTCCGGCGGCGCGCGGACGAGGCACGCGCGGCCCTCACCACGGCCCAGCTCCGCGACGGGCAGCTGGCGACGGAGGTGGCCGCGCTCGGCCGAGACCGCGAGCGCCTGGCCGAGGAGCGCGCGGCCGCCGAGACCGACCTCGCCCTGCAGAGGCGCCGCCTCGCGGAGCCCGTCCCGCCCCGGGACGCTGCGGCCGAGGCCGCGCTCTCCGAGGCGGAGCGAGCGCTGGCCGATGCCCTCGCGGAGCTCGCCGCGCTCCAGGCTGCCACGCGGGCCCAGGATGCCGACCTCGCCGCGGTCCGGCGGGCCGCGGCGGCCCAGGCCGCGGAGGCCGAGACCGCCCGGCGCCGTCTCGCCGAGGCCCAGCGCGCGGCGACGGCCGAGTCGGCCCGCGCGGTCGACCTGGTGGCAGCTGTCGGACGCGCCGAGGCGAGCGTCGCGGAGGCGTCTGCGGCGCTCGAGGCCGCAGCCGCGGAGCAGGCCGCCGCCGCGGTGGCCCGGGAGGCGGCGGAGCGGGCCTTCGAGGAGCGGAGCGCGGAGCTCCGGTCGACCACCGAACGAGCCACCGATGCCGCGTCGGCCGTTGCCGCGCTCCGGACCCGCCACGCGGCCCGGGCCACGGCCGTCGCCGACGAGTCCGGCAGCGGGGTTGCAAGCCGGCTCAGGGCGCGCGGCGGCCGGCGGGTCGACGAGGATCTCGTCGTGGATCCGGCTCTGCGGGCCGCGGTCGATGCCGCGCTCTCGGGGGCGGGCCGCGCCTACCTTGCCTCCCGGCAGGCCGTCGAGGAGCTCGCCGGCGAGCGTGGCGTCGCGATCCTCGCCGACGGTTCGACCGGCATCGACGCGACGCCGGAGCCGTTCCGCCAGCGAGTCGTCGCGGCCGGCGGCGGATTCCTCCGTGACGCGATCCGGCGTGACGGGACGGGCGCGGCGGGACGCCTCCTGGCCCGTGCCGCGTGGGCTCCGGACCTGGCTGCGGCGCTCACCCTCCAGCCCGGGCTGCCGGCCGGCTGGATCGTGGTCCCCCGTGACGGATCCGCGGTCGTGGGCGAGGTCATCGCCCGGCTCGGCGTCCGCGAGGGCCTCCTCGACCTCCGGGCCGAGCTGGAGCAGGTCGCCGGCGAGCTGCGGTCCGCCGAATCGATGGCCGAGGCGGCGCGGGCGGCCGCCGCGACGGCCGCTGCGGCCGCCGCGGCGGCGCGGGTCGCGCTGGACGAGGCGAGGAGCCGGGAGACCGCCGCCACCGGGGTCCGTCGCGCCGCCGAGGAGGCGGAACGCGTCGCCGCGCGACGGCTGGAAGCCCTCGTCCGGGAAGCCGGCTGGCAGTCCGCCCAGGCCGAGCGCCTCTCGGCCGAGGTGGAGCGTGCCGCCGCTGCGCTTCCCGCCGAGCCCGCTCCGGCGGCACCGGGCGCCGGGAGCCAGGCCGACCGGAGCGCACTGGAGACGTGGGAGGCCAGGGCCGCGGAGCTGCGGGCACGGCGCGACCGGCTCGCGGCCGCGCTCGCCGAATCGGAGTCGATCCGCCTGGGCATCGAGCGCCGGCGGGCGGCCGCGGAAGCCGCGATCTCACTCGACGAGAGCCGGATCGCCGGCGCCGATCGAGGCGCGACGGCCCTCATCGAGCGCGAGCAGCGGCTCGCGGGCGAGCGCGCGGCGCAGGCCGCCGCCCTGGCCGAGGCGGGGGTCCGGGAAGCGGATGCGCGACGCGCTCTCGATGCCCTGCTCGCCGCGGACGCCGAGGACCGGGCCCGGCTCGCGGAGGCGGAACGATCGGCGATCCACGCCCGTGAATCGCTCCGAGCCGCCGAGGAGCGGTCGCGGACGGAGGAGCGCCACGACCTCGAGGGCCGGCTCGGCCTGGACGCGCTGCGCGAGCAGCTCCTCGTCGAGCTGGCCGGCCTCGGCGCGCTCGGCCTGCGACGCCTTCGCGCGGTCGCCGGGCGGCCCGAGCTGTCCGGCACCGGCGAAGCTGCTGCCCCTCAGCCGGGCGACGCCACTCCCGGCGACGGTGACGGTGCGGTCGGTGGTGCCGGGGATGGACCCGGCGACGCCGACGAGGGCGCCACGCTCGCGGCGGCACTCGATGCCGCCGGGGCCGCCTGGGCCCGCACCACCTCGCCGGCCGATGTTCCAGGGCCGGGCCGCCTCGCCGCGCTCCGGCGGCGCTACCACGAGCTCGGGGCGGCCAACCCGTACGCCGTCGAGGAGTACGCGACCGTGAAGCGGCGCCTCGAGGAGCTCGAAGCCCAGCATGCCGACCTGCGGAGCGCGATCGAGCAGACGCGGGCCCTCATCGAGGAGCTCGACGGCCTCATCTCCGAACAGTTCCGCTCGACGTTCAAGGCCCTCGAGGCCAAGTTCGACGCCCGCTTCCAGCAGCTCTTCGGGGGCGGCTTCGCGCGGCTCTCGCTGACCGACCCGGGGGACCTGTCGGCGACCGGCGTCGAGATCGTCGCCCGGCCGCCCGGCAAGAAGCCCCAGGCCCTCGCCATGCTCTCGGGCGGCGAGCGGGCGCTGACGGCGGTGGCGCTGCTGTTCGCGATGCTCGAGGTGCGCCCGGTCCCGTTCTGCGTCCTCGACGAGGTGGACGCCGCCCTGGACGAGGCGAACGTCGGGCGGTTCACCGCGGCCCTCCGCGAACTCGCGGAGGCGACCCAGTTCGTGGTCATCACGCACAACCGCGGGACGATCGAGATCGCGGATGCGTTGTACGGTGTGACCGTGGGTGACGATTCCGTGAGCCGCGTGATCAGCCTCCGGCTCGACGAGGCGACCGAGATCGCCGAGCGACGGGCGGCGGCGCGCCATGGCGGGCCGGACGGCCGCGGCCCGGCGGCCGGCGGCGAGCCCGTCGCGACACTCCCGGAGCTCGCATGACGGACGCCCGGGAGGCCGCGCCGGCCGCCCCGGATCTCGAGGCGGGTCTTGCCCGCAGCCGCGGCGGGTTCATGAGCCGCCTGCGCGGGATCTTCGGCGCCACCACGATCGCCGAGGCGGATTGGGACGGCGTCGAGGAGGCGCTCATCGCCGGGGATGTCGGCGGCGGACTCGCGATGCGCGTCGTCGAGCAGGCCCGCGGCCGGCGTGACGCGCCGTCCGCCGAGGCGGCCGTCCGGGCCGAGCTGGCGGCACTCCTCGCCCCGCGCGACCCGGACTGGGACCTCCGGCCTGCCGTCGCCGGCCATCCGACGATCATCCTGGTGGTCGGGGTGAACGGGACCGGCAAGACGACGACGATCGGGAAGCTCGCCTTCCGGGAGACGCGGGCGGGGCGGCGCGTCCTCCTGGCCGCCGCGGACACGTTCCGGGCGGCCGCTGCTGAGCAGCTCCGGATCTGGGCGGACCGGGCCGGGGCGGAGATCGTGGCCCACGCGCCCGGCGCCGATCCCGGAGCCGTGGTCTTCGACGCGCTCGACGCGGCGATCGCCCGCGGCGTCGACGTCGTCATCGCCGATACGGCCGGCCGGCTCCACACCCGCGGCAACCTCATGGACGAGCTCAGCAAGATCCGGCGGATCATCGACCGGCGCCTGCCCGACGCCCGGCCCGAGACGCTCTTCGTCCTCGATGCCACGACCGGCCAGAACGGGCTGGCCCAGGCCGTCGCGTTCCACGAGGCCGTGGGCCTGACGGGGATCGTCCTGACCAAGCTGGATTCGACCGCCCGGGGCGGCATCGTCTTCGCGATCGAGGGCGATCTCCGTGTCCCGGTCCGGTTCGTCGGGGTGGGGGAGGGTCGCGACGACCTCCTGCCCTTCGACCCGGAGGCGTTCATCGCGGCCCTCTTCGGCGAGGACGGATGAGGGGAGTCCGCGGGTCCACGGCCGCCTCGCGCCGTCTGTCGGTCGTCATCGCGCTGGCCCTTGCCGCGACCCTCGCGGGCTGCCTCGCGGATCCCGCGCCGCCATCCGCCCAGCCCACGCCCAGCGCCAGCCCCGACGCGACCCCGACCGTCACCTCCTACTACCTCGATACGACGGTCTGGTACGCCGGCCTCGAGATTCGGTTCGGGACCGCGACCGCGAGCCTCGATGCGAAGGGCGGGCCCGTCACCGTGACGCTGGCCCTCGAGAACCGGGGTGACGCGGACGCCGGCCTCGCAGGCCCCATCCGCCTGACCGCCGGGGGCCGCGGGATCGAGCCCACGCGGGACTCGGTGCTGCCGACGGTGCCGGCCGGCGGCCGGATCGCGGCTTCGATTGCGTTCGACGTCGACGCGGCGTTCGACCTCGCGACCGCGACCCTCCGCGTGGGCCGGGCCGAGGAGCACCAGGCGATCGTCCCGATCGTCCGCGGTGCTGCCGAGACCGAGACCCTCGAACCGGTCACGCTCGGCCTCTCGTCGACGGCGACCGCTGGCACGCTCCGGGTCCGCCTCACGAGCGTCGAGCTCCGGGCGGACCTGCCCGACTGGAACCAGGAGCTGGCACGCGACGTGCTGGCCCTGACGGTCCGCTACGACGCGACGTTCCGGTCGGACTTCGCGGGCGGATTCCCGTTCACCGGCGACAGCGTGTCGCTCCGCCTCCCGGACGGCCGGACGGTCGGCGGGCGGAAGGACGGCCGCAGCCAGTCGGTGGCGGTCATCGGGGCCGGCGCGACCCTGCCCCAGCTCCTGACCCGGTTCGAGGTCCCGGCCCCCGGCGGCGGCGCGTACGCATTCCTGATCACCGACGGCAGCTCAAGGGCGAGCATCCCCTTCACGATCGAGGTGCCCTGACCGCGCAGGGCCGCGGGATCGGGATGCGCTACACTCGGCCCGCCCCGGTGTCGCCAGAACCCGCGCACCCTCCGGCCCGCCCGTCAGCGCGGCGCCGGCACCGAGCCTGACGAGGAGACCAGCAAGTCCCGTGTTCGACGCCCTCAGCGATCGCCTGCGCCGGACGCTCGCGACCCTCACCGGCCGCGGCCGCATCTCGGAGGCGGACGTGGATGCCGCGATGCGCGAGATCCGGCTGTCGCTGCTCGAGGCGGACGTCAACTTCCGCGTGGTCAAGGATTTCGTGGCGCGTGTCAGGGAGCAGGCCGTCGGGGCGGAGATCCTCGGCAGCCTGACCGCCGGCCAGCAGGTCGTGAAGATCGTCCACGACGAGCTCGTTGCCCTGCTCGCGGTGGGCGACCGGACGTTCCACCTGCAGGGCAACCCGGCGGTGATCGCTCTCGTCGGCCTCCAGGGGTCGGGCAAGACGACCTCGGCCGCGAAGCTCGCCCGCTATATCGTGAAGCAGGGCCGTCGGCCGATCCTCGTCGCCGCGGACCCGTACCGACCGGCCGCGGCCGAGCAGCTCCAGACGCTCGGCCGGGCCCTCGACATCCCGGTCCATCGCGCGCCGGAGGGGACCTCGGTCGTCGACATCGCCCGGGGCGGCGTCGAGGCGGCCCGCCGGCTGGTGCGCGACACGGTCATCCTGGACACGGCGGGCCGCCTGTCGATCGACACGGCGCTGATGGCCGAGATCGCCGCCGTCAACGCCGCCGTCCATCCACTCGAGACGCTCCTCGTCGTGGATGCGATGACCGGCCAGGAGGCGGTCAGCGTCGCGCAGGCGTTCGCGGCGGCGGTGCCCGTGACGGGCCTCGTCCTGACGAAGATCGACGGCGACGCCCGTGGCGGCGCGGCACTCTCGGTTGCCTCGGTCAGCGGCATCCCGGTGAAGTTCCTCGGGACGGGCGAGAAGACCGACGCCCTGGAGGTCTTCCATCCCGACCGCCTCGCCGGCCGGATCCTGGGCATGGGCGACGTGCTGACGCTCGTCGAGCGCGCCCAGGACGTCGTGGACGCCGCCCAGGCCCAGAAGCTGGAGGCGAAGCTCCGGAAGGCGGAGTTCACGCTCGAGGACATGCTCGAGCAGCTCCAGCAGGTCCAGAAGATGGGTCCCATCGGTCAGCTGGTCTCGATGATCCCCGGGCTGGGCAACATGGCCAAGGAAGCCCAGGACGCGGTCGACCGCGGGGAGATGAAGCGGACCGAGGCGATCATCCGGTCGATGACGCCGCGCGAACGCCGCGACCCGAACGTCCTGAATGCCTCGCGCCGCCGGCGCATCGCGGCAGGCTCCGGGACGACGCTCCCGGACGTCAACCGGCTCGTCAAGCAGTTCGGTGACATGCAACGCGTGATCAAGCAGCTCTCGGGCAGGCGCGGGAAGGGCGGCCTCGGCGGCGCCTTCCCCGGTGCCCGGCGCTAGAGGGGGACAGCGGCCATGGACCAGCGCGACGACCACGAGGCGACGAAGGCGACGCCCGCGCCCCCGACCCCGGAGCTGGCGGGCGTCGAGTCCGCAACGGTGGAGCCCGGACCGGCCGATCCCGCGGCCACCCAGGTCGTCGCGGCGACGCCCGGCCCGCCGCGCAGCCGCGCCCGCTGGCTGATCGGCGGGGGCCTCGCGCTGGCGGCCATCGCCGTCCTCGTGACGGCCGTGTCGTTCCTCGGCGCCCGGCCGATTCCCGAGGCCCTGAAGTACGCGCCGGCCGACAGCGCCATCGTCGTCGAGCTCCGCCCCGAGCTGCCCGGCGACCAGCGCCAGCGCCTCGGCAACTTCCTGGCCAACTTCCCGGGTTTCGCCGACCAGTCGACCCTCGGCCAGAAGATCGACGAGGTCCTCCAGCGGATCGTCAGCGAGTCGAATGCCGACATCGACTACGCCACCCAGGTCAAGCCGCTCCTGGCGGGCCCGATGGTCGTCGCCCTCGGCAAGGATGCCCTCTCGTCGATGGCCTCGGGTGGGAGCCCGGACCGCGGCTCGGTCGTGGTCGTCGCGACGACCGACGGCACGGCGACGTGCGACTCGATCTTCGGTGCGACCACGGCGGGAAAAGCGCATCGCGGCGTCGAGATCCGGATCGCCGGCGACAGCACCGCCTGTGCCGTTCGCGACCGGGCGATGCTCATCGGGACGGCCGCGTCGATCGGCCGGGCCCTCGACGCCCGCCTTGATTCCAGCGGCATCGACATGAGCGCCATGTACAGGACGGCCCGGGCCGCCCTCCAGGGCGACCAGCTCGCGACGGTCTACGCCGAGGGAGGCGCGCTCCGGGCGGTCCTCGACTCGATGTCGACCGTCGCCCTGGCGAACCCCGCAAGTAGCCTCGTCGGCGACTGGGCGATCGGCGGACTGCGCGTCGTCGACGACGCCATCCGCTTCGATGCGGTCGCGGATCCCGTGGTGGGGACAGCCCCGTCCGGCGCGCCCACGCTCGCCCCTGCGGCGGAGAGCCGGTTCGCCGGCGTCCTCCCCGCCGACACGCTCGGGTTCGTCGAGGCCCATGGCGTCGGCGCGCTGCTCGAACGGAATATCGCGACGATGGGCGCGGATCCCGGGCAGGCCGAGGCGCTCGGACAGCTCCAGCAGGGCCTGGCGATGCTCGGCGGACTCGACAACGTCGTGGGCTGGATCGAGGAGCTCGGCGTCGCCGTCATCCCGACCGGCGATGCAACCGGGGGCGCCATCCTGATCCGGGGCACGGATGCCGAGGCCGCCAAGGCCCGGGTCACCCAGATCCGGAACCTCCTCGTGCTCGCCGGCACGGGCACGGACATCACCGTCAGCGATGTGGACCGGGCCGGCGTGACCGTCACGACCGTGGACCTCGGCAACCTGGCCGATCTCGCGGGCACGCTCGGCGTGCCCGCGGACTCGATCGGCAATGCCCGCCTGACGTTCTCGATGGCCCGCCGCGACGACCTCGTGATCTTCGCCGTGGGGACCGGCGTCGTGGAGCGGATCCTGGACACGGATGCGAGCTCATCGCTCCGGACCAGCGCGACGTTCAACCGGGCCATGGATCTCGCCGGGGTGAAGGGCGACCTGCACGCGTACGTGGCCCTCGAATCCGCGATCGGCCTCGTCGAGAAGCTCGGGCCGGCCGACGTGTTCCAGGGCACCTGGAGCACGGAGCTCAAGCCCTACCTCGAGCACCTCGCGGCCGTCGCCTGGAGCTCGTCGAACGTGGGCACGACCAACACGTCGAGCTTCGTGCTCACCGTCAAGTAAGCTACCGGGCCGGCCGAGGCCCGGAACACAGGAGGAGTCCACCACACATGGCCGTTCGAATCAGATTGACGCGGGTCGGGGCCCACAAGCAGCCGGCCTATCGCGTCGTCGTCGCCGACGGGCGGAGCGCCCGCGACAGCCGCTCCATCGAGACCCTCGGGCACTACAACCCACGGACGGACCCCATCGAGTTCGCCGTGGACGCCGACAAGGTCAAGGCCTGGATCGCCAAGGGTGCCCAGCCCTCGGACACCGTGGCCCGCCTGCTCCGCAACGCCGGCGTCCTGCCGGCGACGAAGGCCTGACGATGGCCGCGAAGGAGCTTGTCGAATACGTCGCGAAGTCGCTCGTCGACGACCCGGAGGCGGTCACGGTGACCGAGGTCGAGGACCCTGAGGGCACCGTCATCGAGCTCCATGTCGCCGAGGAGGACATGGGCAAGGTCATCGGCCGCAACGGCAGCGTGGCCAAGGCGCTCAGGACCCTGCTCAAGGTCACGGCCGCCCGTGACGGCGGCTCGGTGACGCTCGAGATCCTCTGAGCGAGACGCCGCCCGACGCGGCCACCCGGCTCGTCGTCGCCCAGGTCCGCGGCCTCCATGGCCTGGCCGGCGTCATCCGCGTCGAGGTCCTGACCGACCGGCCGGAGGATCGCTTTGCCGTCGGCCGCGTCCTGCACCGCGAGGGCACGGCGGCGCCGCTGACGATCGAATCCGCGGCACCCGTCGATGACGGGCCGGGCTGGCGCCTGCGGTTCCGCGAGATCCGGGACCGGAACGCCGCGGAGCCGCTCCGCGACGCCTACCTCGAGACGATCGTGGACCGCGCAAGGGACCTGGAGCCGGGAGCCGCCTACTGGCACGAGGTCATCGGCACCGCGGTCCGTGGCGGCGATGGGCGGGTGCTCGGGACCGTCCGCGACATCTATCGCGTCGGGGAGGCCGAGGTCCTCGTGATCGGCGGCGGCCCCGTCCCGGAATTCGACGTGCCGAACGTCCGGTCGCTCGTCACCACCTTCGCGCCGGACCGCGGCGAGATCGTCGTGGACGAGGTGGCGCTGGACCTGGGGGGCGAGGCCGTGGATGCGCCGGCGCCCCGGCGCGCGCGCCGGCCGCCGCGCTGGTCGAAGCACGGCAAGGGTGGGGGAGCGGCGTCCGCGGATCCCGCGTCGCCTGCGCCCGACCGCGGCGCGGCCGGCGAGGAACCGCAGCCGTCCGGCGAGGCCTGACGATGCGGATCGACCTCGTGACCCTCTTCCCGGCGATGCTCGAGGGGCCGCTCTCCGGGAGCATTCCGGGCCGGATCCGGGAGCAGGGGCTCGCGGAGATCCACGTCCACGACCTCCGCCAGTGGGGCCTCGGACGGCACCGCAGCGTCGATGACGCCCCGTACGGCGGGGGCGCGGGGATGGTCCTCCGGCCGGAGCCCGTCGCGGCCGCGCTGGACGCCCTTCGCGGTCCGGGTTCCACGGTGATCCTGCTCGATCCGTCGGGCGAGGTCTTCGGCCAGGCTCGGGCCGTCGAGCTGGCCACGCGGCCGCACCTGGTCCTCGTCTGCCCTCGCTACGAGGGGGTGGACGACCGGATCCGCGACCTCGTGGACCTCGAGCTCTCGATCGGCGACTACGTGCTGACCGGCGGGGAGCTGCCGGCCCTCGTCGTCGTCGACGCGGTCATCCGGCTCCTGCCCGGTGCGATCGACGACGCGTCCACGGTGGAGGAGTCGTTCTCCGACGGCCTGCTCGAGTATCCCCAGTACACCCGCCCGGCCACGTTCCGGGGCCGCGGCATCCCAGCGGTCCTGACCGGCGGCAACCACGAGGCCGTCCGCCGCTGGCGGCAGGAGGAATCGCTCCGCCGGACGCTCGAGCGCCGTCCCGACCTCCTCGCCAGCCGGCCCCACCGTGCCGACGAGCGGCGGATCCTCGACGCGCTCGACGCCCCCGGCGGCGACCAGGGGCGCGGGGACACCGGCGCGGGCTGAGGGCCGCCGATCCCGTGCTATACTCCGCCGCCGGCTCAGACCGGCCATCCCAATCGACCTCCATGCGGCTTCTGCTGCGCCACGACCAGGGACCACCACCGTGAACGTGCTCGACGAGATCGTCGCCGACCAGCTCCGAACCGACCTCCCGGACCTCGCCACGGGCGACACCGTGCGCGTCTCCGCGCGCGTCGTCGAGGGTGGCAAGGAGCGGATCCAGGTGTTCGAGGGCGTGATCATGCGGCTCCGCGGCGGCGGGATCACCCGGTCGATCACGGTCCGCAAGATCGCGAGCGGCGTCGGCGTCGAGCGGACGTTCAAGATCAACAGCCCGCGGATCGAGAAGATCGACGTGGTCCGCCACGGCCAGGTCCGCCGCGCCCAGCTGTACTTCCTGCGGAAGCGCGTGGGCAAGGCTGCGACGCTGCGCGAGCGCCGCGTCAACAACTGACCCGACTCGGCCCAGCCGGCCCAACGACGACCCCGTCCCTGCGGCGGGGTCGTCTCGATTCCGGGCGCCGCGCGGTGCCGGGCGCTAGGCTAGGGTCCGTGCCACAGGCTCCCCACCTCCGCTTCGAGCGCCCGCTCTGGCGCGCCGGCTCGACCCGTGTCGTCGGCGTCGACGAGGTCGGCGTGGCGCCCACCTGTGGCGCCGTCGTCGCCGCCGCGGTGATCATCCGGCCGAACTCGCACCGCATCCCGGGCGTCCGCGATTCGAAGACCC
The DNA here is from genome assembly GCA_016191345.1 of Chloroflexota bacterium. GTDB lineage: Bacteria > Chloroflexota > Limnocylindria > Limnocylindrales > CSP1-4 > UBA5189. The sequence goes on along the minus strand of JACPOU010000009.1, from coordinate 36,916 downwards.
TGTCGGCGGCGCAGCGGGAGCGGCTGGCGCCCCTCATCCGGGCGAAGGCCGTCGCCGTCGGCGTGGGCGCGGCCTCGGTGGCGGAGATCGACCGGCTCAACATCTACCACGCCACCCACCTCGCGATGCGCCGCGCGATCGCCAGGGTGGAGGGCCACGACCACGTCCTCGTCGACGGCAACCGGATCGCGGAGTTCGAGCGGCACGTCGGTCCGTACACGGCGATCGTCGACGGCGATGCCCGCTGCTACACGATCGCCGCCGCATCGGTCGTCGCGAAGGTCATCCGGGACCGGATGATGACCCGCCTCGCGGCGCGCTATCCGGGCTACGGCTGGGAGCGCAACCAGGGCTACGCCACGCTCGAGCACCGCCGGGCCATCCGCCGGCTGGGCCTGACCCCCTTCCACCGTCGGAGCTTCCTGGCTCTCCAGCGGACGCTCGCCGGCGACCAGCTCGGCTTCGACCTCCTGGGCAGCGGCGATGATCCGGGCCTCGGCGAGGTGCCCTCAGCCAGCCGGTTGGGCCGGCCCGAGATCGATGTTGCCGACCTCGTGGACGGGCTCGACACCCTCGACGGTTTCGTGCCGCTGGCCGACCTCGACGGCCTCGCGGTCGACCTGTCCCTGGAGCCGGCCTCGACGTAGCGGGGTTCCTGCTCCGGCCGGGCGCAGGAGGGACGCGGGCGGCGCGTGGGGGCCGCGCCGCGGGCAGGACATAACCGCCAGATAAGCGGCAGTGCATCGGCGTGCGCCATGCTGCTCCCGTGCGCACTCGATCCCAGCAGGGCGGCGATGCTGCCGAGACTCTGGTCGCCGAGCGGCTGGCCGCGGGCGGCTGGACGATCCTCGGCCGGAACGTCCATGTCGGCCGCTCGGAGCTGGACATCGTCGCCATCGACCCGGTGGCACCGGCGCGGCTCGTGGTCGTCGAGGTCCGGACCCGGGCGAACCGGGACTTCGGGCTGCCCGAGGAGACCGTGGACGCGGCGAAGCGGAATCGCCTCCGGCGGGCGGCCCAGGGCCTCCGCGAGCGGGGCATGCTCGCGGACGGGACCCGGGTGCCGCCGCTGCCGCTCCGGATCGACCTGGTCGTCGTGGAGCCGCCGATCCGGCCCGGCGCCGAGGTGCGCGTCCGCCACCACGTCGCCGCGCTCTAGGGTCCGGCCCGGCCGGGGATCGGCGACCAGCCGGGGATCGGCGACCGGCCGGGGATCGGCGACCGGCCGTCTCCGGATCCCGTGCTACACTCCGGCGCGCCGCGGGCCCCCCGCGACGTCGTCAACCGCCCGGCGCCGTTGGTGCCGGAGCTCACACGCGGATCGTTCCGACCGGGACGGTGCCGACTCGATCGCCAGTCGCGAGCGAGCGGTTCCCGGCGACGGGATCCGCGGCGGATGGAACCATCAGGAGGTCTCGCCCCGTGCCGTCTGTCTCGATGCGACAGCTGCTCGAAGCCGGTGTCCACTTCGGCCACCAGACTCGCCGCTGGAACCCCAAGATGCGCCCGTTCATCTTCGCGGAGCGCAATGGCATTCACATCATCGACCTCGCCCAGACCGCGCAGCGGCTCGAGGCGGCGCTCGACTTCGTCCGCGAGACGGTCGCCCGCGGCGAGCCCGTCCTCTTCGTCGGGACGAAGAAGCAGGCCCAGGAGCCCGTCGCCCAGGAGGCGGCCCGCGCCGGGATGCCCTGGGTCAACAAGCGCTGGCTCGGCGGCATGCTCACGAACTTCGTGACGATCAAGAAGCGGATCGGGCTCATGGAGCAGCTCGAGGCCCGCCGCGACGCCGGCGAGTTCGATCGCCTCTCCAAGAAGGAAGCGGCCAAGCTCACCGAGGAGCTCGACAAGCTCAACGCGACGCTCGGCGGCATCCGCAAGATGAAGCGCCTCCCCGGTGCCGTCTTCATCGTCGACCCGCACCGCGAGCGGATTGCCGTGACCGAGGCGAACAAGCTCGAGATCCCGGTCGTCGGGACCGGTGACACGAACGTCGATCCGGACGAGCTGGACTACATCATCCCGGCCAACGACGACGCGATCCGGGCGATCCGGCTCCTGTGCAGCCTCGTCGCGGATGCCGCGATCGAAGGCGCCCGCGACCGGGCGTCGCGGAGCAACGCCGAGCCCGAGCCCGAGCCGATGGCGGTCGAGCCGGAATACGACGACGTCGGGGCCAGCGACGCGCTCGTCGCGGCCCTCGCCGGCGGTGGCGCGCTCAGCTTCGCCCCGGATGACGAAGAGGAGCTCCTACCGGGCGCGCCGGTCCTCCCGGCCCCGGCCGAGGAAGCCGGCGCCACGGCCGAGGAGATCGCCGCGGAGCTTGCCCGGGAGGCCGCCGAACGCGAGGCCGCGGCGAGCGAGCCCGCCGCGGGCTGAGCGGGCCGGCGACGCGTCCGGCGAAACGCTCGGCGAATCGCTCGGCGAATCGCTCGGCGACCCGGATCGCACCGTCACCAGACCAGACCCACCGAGCGGGCATCGCCCGCCGCACCAAGGAGCAACGAACCAGCATGGCCACGATCAGCGCGGAGGCGGTCAAGGATCTCCGCGAGCTCACCGGCGCCGGATTCATGGACTGCAAGCGGGCCCTCGAGGAGACCGGCGGCGACGTCGGGAAGGCCGTCGCGCTCCTCCGCGAGCGCGGCCTGGCCGCGGCCGCCAAGAAGTCCGGCCGCGAGGCTCGCGAGGGCCTCGTCTCCAGCTACATCCACACCGGAGGCCGCGTCGGCGTCCTCATCGAGGTCAACTGCGAGACGGACTTCGTCGCCCGCACGGACGAGTTCCAGAAGCTCGTCCGCGACCTCGCGGTCCAGGTCGCCGGCCTCTCGCCGCTCTACGTCGACATCGATCGGATCCCGGCCGAGGACCTCGCGAGGAAGCAGGCGGAGCTGGCCGAGGATCCTGCCGCGGCCGCCAAGCCGGCCGAGATCCGCGAGAAGATCGTCGAGGGCCAGCTGAAGAAGTGGTACCGCGAGGTCGTCCTCCTCGAGCAGCCCTTCCGCGACGAGGAGCGCAGCGTGCGCGACCTCGTGACCGAGAAGATCGCGACCATCGGGGAGAACATCCGGGTGCGGCGGTTCGTCCGCTACGCGCTCGGGGAGGAGCTGTGACCGAGATCGCCCCGGCCGGGCGGCCCCGCTATGGCCGGATCCTGCTCAAGCTCTCCGGTGAGGCGCTCCTGGGCGGGCGCTCGTACGGCGTGGACCCGGCCTTCTGCGCGTTCATCGCCCAGCAGGTCGCGGCCGTCCATGCCACCGGCGTCCAGGTCGGCATCGTCGTCGGCGGCGGCAACATCTTCCGTGGCCTCGCCGCCTCGGCGAGCGGCATGGACCGGGCGACGGGCGACTACATCGGCATGCTCGCGACGGTCATGAACGGCCTCGCCCTCCAGGACGCGCTGGAGCGGGCGGGAATCACCACCCGGGTCATGAGCGCGATCGCGATGAACGAGATCGCCGAGCCGTACATCCGCCGCCGAGCGGTCCGCCACCTCGAGAAGGGCCGCGTCGCCATCTTCGTCGCGGGCACGGGCAATCCGTACTTCACGACCGACACCGCGGCGGCCCTGCGGGCCATCGAGATCGGCGCCGAGGTGCTGCTCAAGGCGACGAAGGTCGACGGGGTCTACGATGCGGATCCGATGACCGTCGCGACCGCCCGCCGCTTTGCCAGGCTGGAGTACGCGGACCTGCTCCGCGACCAGTTGAAGGTCATGGACGGTGCCGCCGTCTCCCTCTGCATGGAGAATGACCTGCCGATCGTCGTCTTCGACCTCAACCAGCCGGACAACATCGCCCGGGTCGCCCGCGGCGAGCCGGTTGGCACGCTCATCGCCGCTCCCGCGCCGGGAGGTTCCCCCCGATGACACAGGAGATCGTCAACGGTGCGGACCAGAAGATGGCCCGGGCCGTGGAAGCCATGGAGCGGGACTTCCAGGGCGTCCGGACCGGGCGGGCCTCGACGAGCCTCGTCGAGCGGATCCACGTCGACTATTACGGGACGCAGACCGCGCTCAACCAGCTCGCCGGGATCAGCGTCCCGGAGGCCCACCAGATCGTCATCCAGCCGTGGGACCGGAGCGTCCTCGGCGCCATCGAGAAGGCGATCATCAAGAGCGACATCGGGCTCACGCCGAACGTCGACGGGACCGTGGTCCGCCTGAACATCCCGGCCCTCACGGAGGAGCGTCGCCGGGACCTCGTCAAGGTGGTCCACAAGCGCATGGAGGAGGCCCGGGTCGAGATCCGCAACCTCCGTCGCGACGCCGCCGATCACGTCAAGAAGCTCGAGCGCGAGGGTGAGATCGGGAGCGACGAGGTCCACCGCCTCCTCGAGGTCATCCAGAGGACCACCGACCGCCACATCGCCGACATCGACCGCCTCGGCGCGGTCAAGGAACAGGAGGTCCTCGAGGTCTAGTGGGTCGCGCACCGCTCGTCCGACCGACCGACGCGCCCCCCACGGCGCACGAGCCCGGCTCCGTCGACGCGGTGGAGCTCGCCGCGGGCCGGCAAGCGACCGTCAGCGAGGCTGTTGCCGTGGCGCGGCCGGAGCTGCCGCGCCACGTCGCGATCATCATGGATGGCAACCGGCGCTGGGCCCGCGGTCGCGGCCTGCCGGAGCTCGACGGCCATGCCGCGGGCGTGGAGGCCATCCGGGGCGTCCTGGCCCACGCCCGCCGTCGCGGCCTCCAGGTCCTCACGCTGTACGCGTTCAGCCGCGAGAACTGGGCCCGGACCGATGCGGAGGTCGTCGGGCTGTTCGGCCTCCTCGAGGCCGCGATCCGCAGCGAGACCGACGAGCTCCGGGCGCAGGGCGTCCGGGTCCGGATGATCGGCCGGATGGACGAGCTCCCGGCCGAGACCCGGGCCTCCATCGCCGAGGCGCTCGATGCGACGGCCGGCGGCACCGCGCTGCTCCTGAACATCGCCTTCAACTACGCCGGCCGGACCGAGCTCGTGGATGCCGTGCGGCGGATCGTCGCCTCGGGGGTCGCGGCCGCCGAGGTGGACGAGACGACGATCGCCGCCGCCCTCTACACGGCTGGCTCGCCCGATCCCGACCTCGTCATCCGCACCGGCGGCGAGCAGCGCCTGTCCAACTTCCTCATCTGGCAGTCGGCCTACGCGGAGCTCGTCACGACCGAGACGCTGTGGCCGGACTTCGGGCCCGAGGCCCTCGACGCGGCACTCGTCGACTACGCGACGCGGCAGCGTCGCTTCGGCCGCTGAGGGCCCACGGTGCTCCGTGAACGGGCGCGGAGTGCCGCGTTCCTCATCCCGCCGCTCCTCGTCGTCCTGTGGCTGGGCGGGCCGTGGGTCATCGCCCTCGTGGCGGTCGCGGTGGCGGTGGGAGCCCGAGAGGTGTTCCGGCTCCTGGAGGCGGCCGGGCATCCCGCGTTCCCGGTCCTCGGTGTCGTGCTGGCCCTGGTCGTCGCGCTCGGGGATTCGGTGGCCGTGGTCCCGGGCGGGGCAGGCCTCATCCTGGCCGCGATCGGGATCGTCGTCGCGGGCGCGGCGGCGCTGACGCGCGAGGATCCTCGGGACGGCCTCCACAGCTTCGCGACCACGGTCTTCGGCGCCCTCTACGTCGGGCTCCTCGGGTTCGTCCCGCGCCTCGCGCTCCAGGCCCCGGCGATTCCCGACGGCGCGCCACTGGCGATCCTCGGGCCGGAACGCGCCTGGCTGCTCGTCCTGATCCTCTCGGTGTGGGCGTTCGACACGGGCGCCTATGCCTTCGGCCGCCGGTTCGGGCGGCGGTCGTTCATGGCCCACATCTCGCCCGCGAAGACCGTCGAGGGCGTGGTCGGTGGCCTGGCAACCGTCGTCGTCGTGGCGGCCCTGCTCGTGGCGGCGCTCGGCCGGCCGTGGTTCGCGGGCGCCCTCCTCGGCGGGATCGTGGCCGTGGCCGCGCAGACGGGCGACCTCGCCGAATCGATGCTCAAGAGGGCCGCCGGGGTGAAGGACTCGGGACGGCTCATCCCAGGCCACGGCGGCCTGCTGGACCGGATCGACTCGTTCCTCTTCGCCGCACCGGTCGTCGTGCTCTATGTCGTCGTCGTCTTCCGCTGAGCGGGCGGGGGAGGGCCCGCGCCGGCGCGTCGCCCTGCTCGGCTCCACCGGCTCGATCGGGCGACAGGCCGTGGACGTGCTCGCCCGTGACCCCGGCCTCGAGGTCGTCGCCCTCGCGGCGGGCCGGAACGCCGGGCTCCTCGCCGAGCAGGCCGCGCTGGTCCGGCCGGAGCTCGTCATCCTGGCCGAGGAGGCCCCGGGCGGCGAGCTCGGCGACCTGCCCCCGGGGACGCGCCTCGAGTTCGGGAGCCGGGCCCTCGAGGCCCTGGCCGGGCGGACCGACCTCGACCTGCTCGTCGTCGCGACCGGCGGGATGGTCAGCCTCCGGCCCGTCCTCGCGGCACTCGCGGCCGGCACGATCGTCGCGACCGCGAACAAGGAGACGCTGGTGGCGGGCGGGCACCTCGTCATGCCCGAGGCCCGCCGGCTCGCAGCCGCTCGTGCGGCGGAGGACCCCCGCGATCCGCTGGCGGACCCCCTGGGTTGGCTCCGGCCCATCGATTCCGAGCACTCCGCGATCTGGCAGTGCCTCGTGGGCGAGGACTCCGCGAGCGTGGCCCGGCTCGTGCTGACGGCCTCGGGCGGCCCGTTCCTCGACCTGCCCGCGGAGGCGCTCGCGACCGTCACCGCCACCGCCGCGCTGCGGCATCCGACCTGGCGAATGGGGGCAAAGATCACGATCGACAGTGCCACGCTCGCGAACAAGGGCCTGGAGGTCATCGAGGCACACTGGCTGTACGATGTCGGCTTCGAGGCGATCGACGTCGTCATCCACCCGCAGTCGATCGTCCACTCTGCCGTCCTCTTCGTCGACGGCTCCCTCAAGGCGCAGCTGGGCACCCCCGACATGCGACTCCCGATCCAGTACGCCCTGACCCACCCCGATCGCCACCCATCGCCCGCCGCGGCGCCCGACCTGGTGGCCGCCGCCACGCTGACCTTCCGGGCCCCGGACGAGGCGCGCTTCCCGGCCCTCCGCATCGCTCGGGAGGCCGGCCGGCAGGGTCCCTGGGCCACCGCCGCCCTCATCGCCGCCGACGAGGTGGCCGTTCGCCGGTTCCTGGCCGGGAGCCTCGACTTCCCGGGGATTCCGCGACTCCTCGAGGCGGCCGTGGCCGCCCACGGAACCCGGGCCGGGGCGCCTTGCGTCGATGACCTGATCGCCCTCGAAGCCGAGGTCGCTGCCGCCTTCGCATCGGGAGCTGTCACATGACCGAGATCCTCCGGACGCTCGTGACCGTCGTCCTCTTCTTCGGGATCCTCGGGATCCTCGTCGTCGTCCACGAGCTCGGCCACTTCATCGTCGCCCGCCTGTTCCGCGTCCGCGTCCTCGAGTTCGGGATCGGCTTCCCGCCCCGGGCGAAGGTCATGCGCGACGTCGGCGAGACGGTCTACACCCTGAACTGGCTGCCGATCGGCGGCTTCGTGAAGCTCGAAGGGGAGGACGGCGACGAGGCGGACGATCCACGCTCGTTCGCGGCCCAGGGCCTGGCGAAGAAGCTGGTGATCCTCGTCGCGGGCGTGCTGATGAACCTCGTCCTCGCCTTCACGATCTTCACCGGCATCGCCCTGACGGGCGATCCGGCGATCGGGATCTACGTGCCGTACGTCCAGCCGGGCTCGCCGGCCGAGATGGCCGGCGTCAGGCCAGGTGACGTCATCGAGCGGCTCGACGGGCGGGCCTACGGGGCCTTCGGGCCGTCCTCGCTCCTCGCCGAGCTCCGCGACAACGCCGGCCGGACGGTGACGCTCACGGTCCGCCGCGACGGAGGAACGATCGAGCTCCAGGCTGCGCTGCGGTCGCCCTCGGAGGTCCTGAAGGGCAAGGGCGCACTGGGCGTCGGGGGGAACGGCTTCGACCTCGCGGGGCGGACGACGGCCGACCGCATCACCTACTCGGTGGGCACCGCCCTGGGCCTGGGGCTGGAGCGGACGACGGGGGCGACGCGCCTGATCATCGACGGCGTCGGCCAGCTCGTGACCGCGATCATCACCAAGCCGACCGAGGCGCCGCCCGCCTCCGGCCCGGTGGGCATCGCGACCCAGATCGGCGACGTGTTCTGGACCCTCGGCCCGATCGTGACGCTCTACCTCGCCGGGATCCTGTCGGCCAACCTGGCGATCGTGAACATCCTCCCATTCCCGCCCCTCGACGGCGGCCGGATGCTGATGCTCCTCATCAAGCGCCTCGCCGGGGAGCGACTCTCCCTCCGGGCCGAGCGCCTGACCTACTTCGTGGGCTTCGCCTTCCTCCTCGCATTCCTGGTCTGGGTCACCGCGTTCGACATCGCCCGACAGCTCGGCGGAGGCTGATGGGCGGCCCGGAGTCCCTCCGCCCGAAGCGGCGGCCGACCGTCTCGGTCGACGTCGGCGGGGTGCTGGTCGGGAGCGCCCATCCGGTCGTCGTCCAGTCGATGACGAACACGGACACGGCAGACCCCGACGGGACCGCCATCCAGGTCGCCCGGCTGGCCCACGCGGGCTCGCAGCTCGTGCGGATCACCGTCAACACGGACGCTGCTGCCGCCGCCGTCCCGGAGATGCTCCGGAAGCTGCGCGACAACCTCGGCGTCGACGTCCCGGTCATCGGCGACTTCCACTACAACGGCCACCAGCTGCTCGTTGATCACCCGGAGATGGCGAAAGGCCTCGCGAAATACCGCATCAATCCCGGCAACGTCGGGACGAAGCGCCATGACCAGCACTTCGCGACGATCGTCCGGGTCGCCATCGAGTACGACAAGCCGGTCCGGATCGGCGTCAACTGGGGCTCGCTGGACCAGGCCCTCCTCACGGAGCTGATGAACGAGAACGCGGCCGCTCCGGAGCCGCGCGACGCTCGCGACGTGATGATCGAGGCGATGATCGAGTCGGCGATGCGCTCCGCGGAGCTCGCCGAGACGACCGGCCTCCGGCACGACCGGATCATCCTCAGCGCCAAGGTCAGCCAGGTCCGTGACCTGGTCGACGTCTACCGGATCCTCGCCAGGCGGAGCGACTACCCGCTCCATCTCGGCCTGACCGAAGCGGGCATGGGCGACAAGGGCATCGTGGCGTCCGCGGCCGGCCTCGCCATCCTCCTCGACGAGGGGATCGGGGACACGATCCGGGTCTCGCTGACGCCGGAGCCGGGAGCCGGCCGCGAGCGCGAGGTCGAGATCGCCCAGCAGGTCCTCCAGTCGCTGGGGCTCCGGGCGTTCCTGCCCCAGGTCAGCGCCTGCCCGGGCTGCGGCCGGACGACCTCCACGTTCTTCCAGGAAATGGCCCAGCAGATCCAGCAGCATCTCAAGGACCGGATGCCGGAGTGGCAGGCGACCCGTCCCGGCGTCGAGGAGATGCGGGTCGCGGTCATGGGCTGCGTCGTCAACGGGCCGGGCGAGAGCAAGCACGCCGACATCGGGATCAGCCTGCCGGGGACGTTCGAGGACCCCGTGGCGCCGGTCTTCATCGACGGGAAGCTGGACCGGACGCTTCGCGGCGGGGGCCTGGTCGACGAGTTCATCGGCATCCTCGAAGACTACGTGGAGCGGCGCTACCCGGCCCCTGCGGCCTCCGCCCCGACCTGATCCCCGTTCGACGATCGAGGGGTCGGGGTGTATACTCCGGGCCGGAATCGAATGGCCGCCTCGGGACGTGGGTGACCCCCACGTTTTTTTTCGGCGGCGACCCACCTGGAACAGACGATGAATGGAGGGCGAAGCGACCATGAGTCGGGATTTCGTCGGTGCCCTCCTCCAGCTGAACGCCGAGAAGCAGGTTCCCCGAGAGCAGCTCATCCGGACCGTGGAGGAGGCGATCCAGGCCGCCTATCGCCGGATCGCGAATGAAGAGGACGTCCACGTCCGGATCGACGCCGAGAGCGGCCGCATCCGGGTCTTCCGCGCCCGGACGGCCGTCACCGAGGTCGAGGATCCCCTGACTGAGTTCACCCTCGACGAGGCGCGTGCCCACAAGGCCGACGCCGCGCCCGGTGAGCTCGTGGAGACGGAGCAGCTGGACGAGAACGCCTTCGGCCGGATCGGCGCGCAGACCGCCAAGCAGGTGGTCCTCCAGCGCCTCCGCGAGGCGGAGCGTGACGTCGTCTACGACCAGTTCGCGAGCCGCGAGGGCGAGCTCATCACCGGCACCGTCAACCGGGTCGAGCCGCGGGCGCTCATCCTCGACGTCGGCAAGGGCGTGGAGGCCGTGCTCGCCACGACCGAGCAGTCGCCCCTCGAGCACTACCGGATCGGCCAGAACGTCAAGGCGTACGTCCTCGAGGTCCGCCGCGGACCGCGCGGCCCGCTCCTGATGGTCAGCCGGACCCACAAGGGCTTCCTGAAGCGCCTCTTCGAGCTCGAGGTCCCCGAGATCCACAGCGGCACGGTCGAGATCCGGGCCATCGCCCGCGAGGCCGGCAGCCGCAGCAAGGTCGCGGTCGGCTCCCGCCAGGAGGGGCTCGACCCGGTCGGCGCGACGGTCGGCCAGCGCGGCGCCCGCGTCCAGGCCGTCGTGGCCGAGCTCGCCGGCGAGAAGATCGACGTCATCCCCTGGAACGACGACGCGTCCGCGTTCGTCGCGAATGCGCTCTCGCCCGCGCAGGTCATCTCGGTCGACATCGACACCGCGAACCGGATCGCGAACGTCACCGTCCCGGAGCGGATGCTCTCGCTGGCCATCGGCCGAGAGGGCCAGAACGCCCGGCTCGCAGCGCGCCTCACGGGTTGGCGGATCGACATCCGCAGCGACGTCTCCGTCGCCGAGGCGAAGGCCGCCGCCCTCAGTGAGCCCGAATCGGCTCCGGTCCCGCCGGAGGCTGCCGCTGCCGGAACTGGCGACGTCACCGACGCCGCGGACGCCGCCGCCGGGGCCGACGCCGCGCCGGCCGCGAAGAAGCCGCGGGCGAAGAAGGCGGACGCGGCCGACGCGGCCACCGAGGCCGCCGAGCCGGTGGTCGAGGGCGAACCGGTCGCGAAGAAGCCACGGGCGAAGAAGGCCGCCTCCACCGGCGAGGCATCCGAGCCCGTGGCCGAGGCCGTCGCCGCCGACGAGACGGCCCAGGCCGCCGCCGACGCGGCGCCCGTCGAGAAGAAGCCGCGCGGCCGGTCGAAGAACGCCGCCACCGAGGAGGTGGCGTCGTAGGCGCGGCCGTGGCGCCGCGCGCCGTGCGCCGGCTGCCGACCCGCTCCTGCGTCGCCTGCCGGACCTCGCGCGACAAGCACGACCTGATCCGGGTGGTTCGGCGCCCGGACGGGACGGTCCAGGCGGACCCGACCGGCAAGGCGAACGGCCGCGGCGCCTACGTCTGCACGGACGTCGCCTGCATCACGAACGGCATTGAACGAGGGACCCTGGCCCGGGCCCTCGAGACGAAGATCCCCGCCGGCCTCCGCGAGGAGCTGGTCGCCCGGATCGAGACGATGAGCATCGAAGGAGGAGCCCGTGGCCAGGAGTAGGAGCGGCACCCGCGGCCGTCGCGGGCCCCGCAAGCCGCCGCGTGGCGACGGCAGCGGCGTTCCCGGGTCCAGCGTCGGCACGATCGACCCGCGGGAGCGTGGCGCCGTCGATCTGCCCGCGACGATCACCGTCAAGGAGCTCGCGGAGCTGTTCGGGGTCAACCCCGCGGACGTCATCCGGGAGCTGATCAAGAGCGGCATCTTCGCCACGATCAACCAGCTCATCGACCGGGACACGGCCGCCCTCGTCGCGGGCGAGCTCGGCTACGAGGTTGCCGAGGCCCAGGCCGCCACCGCGGCCGATGGGACGGACGACGGCACGGAGGCTCCGCCCTCCGACGCGACCAAGGAGGCACTGTTCACCGAGGACGATGCCGCGGACCTCGTGACCCGGGCGCCGATCGTGACCGTGATGGGCCACGTCGACCACGGCAAGACCAGCCTCCTCGACGCCATTCGCTCGACCACGGTCGCGGCGGGCGAGCGCGGCGGCATCACCCAGCACATCGGCGCGAGCGAGGTCGTCAAGGACGGCCGGCGCGTGGTGTTCCTCGACACCCCGGGCCACGAGGCGTTCACCGCCATGCGTGCCCGCGGCGCGAAGGTCACCGACATCGCGATCGTCGTGGTCGCGGCGGACGACGGCGTCATGCCCCAGACGCTCGAGGCGATCAGCCACGCCAAGGCGGCGAAGGTGCCGATCGTCATCGCCCTCAACAAGATGGACAAGCCGGACGCGAACCCGGACCGGGTCAAGACCGAGCTGACCGACGCGGGCGTCGTCGTCGAGGAGTACGGCGGCGAGACGCCGCTCGTGCCCGTCTCGGCCAAGAGCCGCCTCGGCCTCGACGACCTCGTGGACATGGTCCTCCTCGTCGCCGACCTCCAGGACCTGAAGGCCAATCCGAAGCGTGCCGCGATCGGCACGATCGTGGAGGCCCGGATGGACAAGAGTCGCGGCGCCATCGCCACGGCTCTCGTCCAGACCGGCACGCTCCACGTCGGCGACGTCATCGTCGTCGGCGAGACCTTCGGCCGCGTCCGTGCGCTCGAGAACGACAAGGGCAAGCGGATCACGAAGGCGGGTCCTGCGACCGCGGCCGTCGTGCTCGGCCTGTCCGAGGTCCCCGAGGCCGGCGACATCCTCCGCGCCGTCGCGGACGAGAAGGAAGCCCGGGCCATCGTGGAGAGCCGCCGGGCCCAGCTCGCCGCCAGGGGCGGGGAGGGGAGCGGCCGGGCAACGCTGGAGGACCTCTACCGGCAGATCCAGGCCGGCCAGGCCAAGGAGCTCCGGATCATCCTGAAGGCGGACGTCTCCGGCTCGCTCGGTGCGATCACCCATGCGCTGGACCAGCTCGCCACGGACGAGGTCAAGCTCAACGTCCTCCACGAGGGCGCGGGCGAGATCACGGACAACGACATCATGCTCGCCGCGGCATCGAACGCGATCGTCGTCGGCTTCAGCACGCGGATCACGGACACGGCCCGTCGCGCCGCCGAGGCCGAGAAGGTCGACGTCCGGATGTACGACATCATCTACCAGCTCACCGACGACATCGAGAAGGCCCTCGGCGGCCTGCTCGAGCCGGAGCTCATCGAAGTCGTCGAGGGCCGGGCGGAGGTTCGCCAGATCATCCGGATCGGGAAGAGCACGGTCATCGGCGGCTCGTACGTCACCGACGGCCGCATGGTCCGCGGCGGCGCCCGCATCTGGCGGAGCGGCAAGGTCATCGCCACGGACCGGATCGACTCGCTGAAGCGGTTCCGGGACGACGTCCGGGAGGTCGCCCAGGGATTCGAGTGCGGCATCGGCCTCGCCGGCTTCCACGACCTCCAGGAAGGCGACGTGATCGAGTGCTTCACCACCCAGTCGGTCAGCCGATCGCTGACCTCCTGACGGGAGCGCGGCGCCGAACGACGATGCGTGCGTTGCCCGCTGCGGTCCTCGCGACCTCGGGCCGATGGCGTCGCGGAGCTCCGCCTCGGACCTCGGTGAGCGAGCGCCTGCTCGCCGCTGAGGTTGCCGGCTCCCTATCATGACGCAGCGGACGAATCGGGTGGACCAGCTGCTTCGCGAGCAGATCGGGGAGCTACTGGCGCGCGAGGTCGCGGATCCGCGGATCGGGTTCGTGACGATCACCGACGTGGAGACGACGCCGGATCTCCGGCACGCCAAGGTCTGGGTCAGCGTCATCGGCACGGAGGATGAGCGCCGGGACGCGGTCCGGGGGCTCGCTCACGCGATGCCGTTCATCCGGCGCGAGCTCGGGAAGCGCCTCCGGATCCGGCGGATCCCGGACCTCCACATCGTCAGCGACGACACGTTCGAGCGCGGGACGCGCGTGCTGCACCTGCTCGCGGAGCTCGCCGAGGGGGTGGATCCCGCCACCGTCGACCCCGTCGAGGACCCGCTTCCCACCCCGCTCCCAAGGCTTCACCACGAGGGCGACGGGCCGGAGATCCCGCCCATCCCGGCCCCGGAGCACGTTGCGCCGCATGGCGTGCGGAAGGGCGGGCACGGCCCCGGCCGGGGCACGGATCGTGCGCGCGGTGCCGGCGGGTCGCGCGGCGCGGGCGGCGCCGGCGGCGCCGGCAGGCCGGCGACCCGTCGCCGCCCCGAACGATGACGGACACCTCGCCCCAGGGCATGCCCGACCTCCTGGGCCCGTGGCTCGGCGCGGTCCCTGCTCCCGTACGCGCCCGCGTCGCGGCGGCGCGGGAGGCGCTCGTGGTCAGCCACGAGAACCCGGATGCGGACACGATCGGCGCGGCCCTCGGGATCCGGGTGATCGTCGAGGCGCTCGGCGGCCGCGCGTCGCTCGTCTGCACGGACGTGCCGCCGCCCCTCTACGCGTTCATGCCGGGCATCGCCGACGTGGCGACGGACCCCGCCCCTGGCCGGGCCTACGACCTCCTCGTGATCGTCGACTGCGGCTCGCTCGACCGGGTGGGCGCGGTTCGCGAGCGGCACGCTGACCTCTTCGCCACGCTGCCCACGGTCGTGATCGACCATCACGCGTCCAACGGCGCGGCCGGCGCCGAGGCCTGGGTGGACCCCGCGGCGGCCGCGACCTGCGAGCTGGTCGCGCTCCTCGCGGCCTCGCTCGGGATCCCGGTGACCGCGGGCGACGGCGCCATGGCGGCGGCGCTGATGGCCGGGATCGTCATGGACACGGCCACGTTCGCCCATCCGAACGCGACCCCGCGGACGCTCGCCGTGTCGGCCGCGCTCGTGGCCGCGGGCGCGCCGCTCGCCGACATCTCGCGGCGCCTCTACCGGTCGAAGCCGGACGTCCAGCTGAAGCTCTTCGGCCGCGTCCTCGACCGCCTGGCCTCGACGGCTGAAGGCCTCGTCATCCACTCGACGCTGCTGGCCAGCGACGTGACCGAGACCGGTGCGCTCAGCGCCCACTCCGAGGGGATCATCGACCTCCTCTCCCAGTCCGAGCGGGCGGAGGTCGCGATCCTGTTCAAGGAGGCGGGGCCGGAGGCGACGCGCATCTCGGTCCGGACGAAGCCGGGGGGTGTCGATGCGACGGTCCTCACCGGCCTCTTCGGTGGCGGGGGCCACGCCCGCGCGGCGGGTGCCAGCCTGCCGCTCCCCGTTGCGGCGGCCAGTGACCGCGTCCTCCCCGAGGCGGCCCGCCTCGCCGCCGCCGTGCGCCGCTGATCGTGGCCCGTCGACAGCCGGACACCGGACCGGACGGCGTCCTCGTCATCGCCAAGCCCGCGGGGCCGACTTCCCACGACGTCGTCGCCCTGGCCCGCCGGCTGACGGGAACCCGGCGGATCGGGCATGGCGGGACGCTGGATCCGTTCGCGGCGGGCGTGCTGCCGCTCTTCCTGGGCGGGGCCACTCGGCTCGTCGAGTACCACCTGGGCGATCGGAAGCGCTACCGGGCGACGGTCTGCTTCGGGGCAAGCTCGACGACGGACGACCTCGACGGGGAGCTGACGCCCAGCGACGGTCCGGCGCCCGACCGGGCTGCCGTCGAGGCCGCGCTCGACGGCTTCCGGGGTGCCATCCGCCAGCGCCCGCCGGCCTACTCCGCGATCCAGGTCGAGGGCCGCCGGGCGTATTCGCTCGCCCGGGCCGGAACGCCTGCCGAGCTCCCGGAGCGGGCGGTGACGATCCACGAGCTGACGATGCGCGGGTGGGACGGCACGGACCCGTCACGCCCGATCGCGACCCTCGAGGTGGAATGCTCGGCGGGGACCTACGTCCGGGCCCTTGCCCGCGATCTCGGCGCGGCGGTCGGGTCGGCGGCCTATCTCGGGGCGCTCGTTCGGACCCGGAGCGGGTCGTTCAGGGTCGAGGACGCGGTGACCCTGGACCAGCTTCGAGCCGCCGCCGGTGACGCTGCGTCGAGCGGAGCGGTCGGGAGCCACGCCGCTGCCGGCATCGAGGCGCTGCTCCTGCCGGCCGATGCGGGCCTGGAGTCGATGCCCGCGCTGACGCTGACCGACGCCGAGATCGCGGACGCGGCAATGGGCCGCTTCGTGCGACCGGCGGCAGGCGTCGGCAAGGTGCCGGTGGACGTCGCCGTCCGACTCCTCGACGGCGAGGGCCGGATCGTGGGGATCGGGACGGTGGACGGGCGGCGGATCGCCCCGGGGAAGATGTTCCGCGGCAGCCACGGCATCGCCGCCGCCGTCGCCGAGTCGTCGGACGGACGCCGGGAAGGTCCGGCGTCGCCGGGTGGCTGACCTGCCGCGCGCCGCTGGCGGACGCATGCACGTCGCGGCGGGGATCGACTCGCTGCCGACCGACGTCGGGCCGCTGTTCGTCGTCGTGGGGGTCTTCGACGGCCTTCACCTCGGCCACCTCTACCTGCTCGACGAGCTGCGCGAGCGGGCCCGCCGCCGGGAAGCCGTCCCGACCGTGATCACGTTCGACCACCATCCCGACGAGATCCTCACCGGCGCCGCGCCGCCGCTCCTCTGCGACGCCGCGGAACGGCTGGAGCGCCTCGAGGCCGCCGGCGTCGGCGTCACGGCCGTGCAGCACTTCGACCTCGCCCTGCGGATGACGTCCTACGACGCGTTCATCCGCCGGATCGCCCGGGCGCCGTTGTCGGGATTCCTGATGACGCCCGATTCCGCGTTCGGCCACGAGCGCCACGGCACGCCCGAGGCGGTCGCCACGCTGGGCGCGCAGATGGGATTCGACGTCGAGGTCATCCCGCCGCTGGAGCTCGAGGGGCGGCCGGTCCGCAGCGCCGAGATCCGGAACGACATCGCCGCCGGCGATCTGGCAGCCGCCGCGCGGCTCCTGGGCCGCCCGTACGCGATCGTCGGTGTGGGAAGGCCCGCGACCGCTGGCTTCGACGTGGCCATCCCGATGCCCGTCGCGCTGCCCCCGGCAGGGGACTACGACGTCTCGGTCACCGGCCCCGGCACGGTTGTCGCGCGCCGCTCACGAGCCCGGATCGGGCCCGAAGGGACGCTCACCCTCGATCCGGGGCCGGTGACGCGGGGGTCCGTGCGCGTCGTCTTCGACTGACGCGTCACGACTGCGCCGCCGACGCGCGGTCTGCCTGTCGATCGCGAGTCCCTGTCCGAGGCGAAGGCCAACGATGGCAGCGCCGCAAGTCAGCTCCTGCTGTGCCTGTGAACCACGATTGCAGGCTCGAGGAGCCCGGGACCGAGCCCTCGCGCGAGCGCTGTGCCCGTCGGGCACCGAAGCGCGCGCACGGACGCTCCGTGGGGCCGCGGGAGGAGTCCTCATGCGCCTTCAGGCTCAGGATCGTGGCCCCCACGCACAGCGGGGCACCGGCGAGCTGCCGGCGCGCCCGACCGCGCAGGCCCCGGGGTGCCGTCCAGGCTCCCGGCGTGCCGCCCAGGCTCCCGGCGTGCCGCGCAGGCCCCACCGGTGCCGCGCAGGCTCCCACCGGTGCCGCGCAGGCCCCACCGGTGCCGCGCAGGCTCCCACCGGTGCCGCGCAGGCCCCACCGGTGCCGCCCAGGCTCCCGGCGTGCCGCGCAGGCCCCCCCCGGTGCCGCGCAGGCCCCCACCGGTGCCGCGCAGGCCCCGGGGTGCCGGCCGGTGCCGCCGCATCAACCGCTCCGTACGCGCAATCCCGCCGCGGTTGCCCGATCCGAACGGGGCTGCTACCATCCGTCGGTCAAAGTTGAAGCAGATGCATACAGTCATGTTCGTGTCGGAGGACCGAGTGCCGCTCGCGCGGGAGAAGAAGCAGGAGATCATCACCGGGTTTGCCACCGAAGACGGTGACACCGGGTCGCCCGAGGTCCAGATCGCACTCCTCACGGAGCGGATCCAGGGGCTGACGGACCATCTCCGGAGCTTTCCCAAGGACAACCATTCGCGCCGCGGCCTCCTCAAGCTCGTCGGCCAGCGCCGTCGCCTTCTCGCTTACCTCGTGAAGAAGGACAACGCTCGCTACCGCGCCGTCATCGGACGGCTCGGGCTCCGCCGCTAGCGCTCGCTGCCCAGGATCCCCGGGTACGCCGGGGGCCCCGCGCAACCGGCGCCCGCCCGGGCCGGCCAGCCAGGAAACATTCGTCGCCTCCTCCGCGACAGGAGGAAGAGCACCCCGTGGTAGATACCTTCACGACCGAACTCGGTGGCCGCACGCTGACCATCGAGACCGGCAAGCTCGCCCGCCTCGCCGGCGGCGCCGTCACCGTCCGCTACGGCGACACCTACATCCTCGGCACGGCAAACCGTTCGGATCCCCGGCCGGGTCTCGACTTCTTCCCGCTGACGGTCGAGTTCGAGGAGCGGATGTACGCCGCCGGCAAGATCCCGGGCGGCTTCATCAAGCGCGAGGCGCGCGCCTCGGAGGCGGCCACCCTCGCCGCCCGCCTCACGGATCGCCCCATCCGGCCCCTCTTCCCCGAGGGCTACAAGGACGACATCCAGCTCGTGATCACAGTCCTCTCGACGGACCAGGAGAACGAGCCGGACGTGCTCGGCACGGTGGCCGCGTCCGCCGCGCTGACGATCAGCGAGATCCCGTTCGCCGGCCCCGTCGGCGCGGTCCGGATCGGCCGCATCAACGGTGAGTTCGTCGTCAACCCGACGTACAGCGAGCTCGCGGACTCGGAGCTGGACCTCATCGTCTCCGGCACGCGCGACGCGATCATGATGGTCGAGGCGGGTGCCAAGCTCCTCCCCGAGGACGTCATGGCCGAGGCCATCCTCTTCGGCCACAAGGCCCTCCAGCCCCTCATCGACATCCAGGAGCAGCTCCGGGAGGCCGTCGGCAAGCCGAAGCGCTCCCCGTACCTCGAGCCCGGCACCGGCTCGGTCCTCGACTTCGTCGCGGCGGTCGACGCCAAGCGCGAGTTCGCGATCGTCGATGTCGAGACGACCGGCACGGATCCGAAGATGTCCGACCTCCTCGAGATCGGCGTCGTCAAGGTCAAGGGCGGCAAGATCAGCGATCGCTGGTCGACGCTCGTCAAGCCGTCGCAGCCGATCCTCGGCAACCAGATGCACGGCATCACCGACAAGGACGTCACCAAGGCGCCGACCCCGGCCGACGCCGCGAAGCAGGCCGTCGACTTCATCGGTGACGCGATCGTCGTCGGGCACAGCGTCGTCTTCGACCTCGGGTTCCTCGAAGAGGCCGGCGCCCCGCGCTACGCGCAGGATCGCTACCTCGACACGCTGACGATCGCCCGCGAGGGCTACCCCGACCTCCAGAACTACAAGCTCGACACCCTCGCCGGGTTCTTCGGGGTCGACCTGACCCAGAACCACCGGGCGCTGCCGGACGCCGAGGCGACCGCGAGCCTCCTCCTCAAGTTCGCCGCCGACCTCCCGGGCCGGATCGCGACCCTGAAGGGCGAGATCTCGGACTCGGTCCGCGCCAACCGGACGTCGAAGGATGATGCGAAGGCGAAGCTGGAGGCCGCGCGCCGGAAGGCCCGCCTGAGCAAGAATCTCTACAGCCTCGTCTTCAAGAAGACCTGCCGCGCCCTGGCCCTCGACGAGGGCATCCGGATGGACGGCCGTGGGACGACGGAGCTCCGCCAGATCTCGGTCGAGGTCGGGCTCCTGCCGCGAGCCCACGGCTCCGGCCTCTTCACCCGCGGCGAGACGCAGGTCATGACGATCGCGACGCTCGGCGCGTCCTCGGACGTCCAGCGGATCGACACGATCAGCCCGAAGACCGAGAAGAAGTACATCCACCACTACAACTTCCCGCCCTACTCGACGGGCGAGAACAAGCCGATGCGCGGCCCCAGCCGGCGCGACATCGGCCACGGCAACCTCGCCGAGCGGGCGCTCATCCCGGTGCTCCCCGCGCACGAGGACTTCCCGTACGTCATCCGGCTCGTCTCCGAGTGCATGAGCTCCAACGGCTCGACGTCGATGGCGTCGACCTGCGGCTCGACGCTCGCCCTCATGGACGCCGGCGTGCCGATCTCCGCCCCGGTCGCCGGCGCGGCGATGGGCCTGATCAGCGAGCCCGATGGCCGGTTCGTCGTCCTGACCGACATCCTCGGCAAGGAGGACTCGGTCGGTGACATGGACTTCAAGGTCACCGGGACGCGCGACGGGATCACCGCCCTCCAGATGGACATCAAGGTCCAGGGCATCAACGAGGCGATCATCCGCGACGGCCTCCGGCAGGCCCTCGCGGCCCGGCTCGAGATCCTCGACAAGATGACCGAGGTCCTGCCGCAGGCTCGTGGCCAGATGAGCGACTTCGCGCCGCGGATCACCACGATCAAGATCAACCCGGAGAAGATCCGGGAGATCATCGGCAAGGGCGGCTCCATGATCCGCAAGATCCAGGAGGAGACCCAGACCGAGATCAACGTCGAGGACGACGGCTCCGTCGAGATCGCCGCGGTGAGCGGCGAGAACGCGCGCAAGGCGATCCAGTGGATCGAGAGCCTGACCCGCGACGTCGAGGTCGGCGCCCTGTACATGGGCAAGGTCACCCGGATCATGGGCTTCGGCGCATTCGTCGAGATCCTGCCCGGCAAGGAGGGCCTCGTCCGGATCGGCGAGCTCGCCGACTACCACGTCCCGACCGTCGAGGACGTCGTGTCGGTCGGCGACGAGATCATGGTCGTCGTCATCGAGGTCGACCGCCAGGGTCGCATCAACCTCTCGCGCAAGGCGGCCATGCAGCGCCACCTCGCGAAGGAACCCGTCTGAGCGTCACTCGCCCCGGCGAGACCCGGATCGAGCCGCAGGGCGACCTGCGGCTCGATCGATTCCGGTTGGCCGGGCCGGAGCCGGCGACAGCCGCTGGTATACTCCCCGCCGTGCCCGCCGATCACGAATCCCCGCGGAGCCATGCCCGAATGCGCGAGCAACGCCCTCTCACCGTCGCGGTCGTCGGCGCCACCGGCGTCGTCGGTCGCACGATGGTCCAGGTGCTCGCGGAGCGGTCGTTTCCGGTCGGGGAGCTCCGGCTCCTCGCCTCGGGGCGGTCCGTCGGGCGCAAGGTCGAGGCGCTCGGCCGCACGATCGAGGTCCGCGAGGCGACCCCGGACGCCTTCGGCGGCGTCGACATCGCGCTGTTCAGCGCCGGTGGCGACGTCTCCCAGGTCCTGGCGCCCGAGGCCGCCGGCCGTGGCGCGACGGTCATCGACAACTCCAGCACCTGGCGGATGGATCCCGCCGTGCCACTCGTCGTCAGCCAGGTCAACCCCGGCGACCTCGAATGGCACGAGGGCATCGTCGCGAACCCCAACTGCTCCACGATGCAGCTCGCGCCGGTGCTCATGGCCCTCCGTGACAGCGTCGGGCTGGAGCGGGTCGTCGTGGATACCTACCAGTCTGTCTCGGGCACCGGCGCCGACGCCATCGCCGAGCTGGAGGGCCAGATCCGGGCCCACGTCGAGGGCATCGAGAAGACCGCGACGGTCTACCCGCACCCGATCGCGTTCAACGCCCTGCCCGAGATCGATGTCTTCCTCGAGAACGGCTACACGAAGGAGGAGTGGAAGGTCGTCACGGAGAGCCGGAAGATCCTCCACCTGCCGGACCTGCGCCTCAGCTGCACGGCGGTCCGGATCCCGGTCTTCGTCAGCCACTCCGAAGCCGTCCACGTGGAGACGCGTCTGCCGATGAGCGCGGAACGTGCCCGCGAGCTCTTCGGAGCGACCGCCGGCGTGGTCGTCCAGGACGACCCGGCACGGCACGACTACCCGCTGGCGAGCACGGCCGCCGGCCATGACGAGATCTTCGTCGGGCGCGTCCGCCAGGATCCCTCCGTTCCCGACGGTCGGGGCCTCGCGTTCTGGGTCGTCTCGGACAACCTCCGCAAGGGCGCCGCCACGAACGCCGTCGAGATCGCGGAAGCACTCGTCGCCCGCGACTGGGTCCCCGCCCGCGCTCGCCGGGCCGACCCGGTCGGGGCCGGCGCGTGACGCCGGCCGAGCGGCGGGAGACCCTCGCGGCCGTCGCGGCGGAGGCTGCCGTCTGTACCCGCTGCCGCCTCCACGAGGGCCGGACCCGGGCCGTCCCGGGCGAGGGCCACCCCGACACCGAGGTCGTCTTCGTCGGCGAGGCGCCGGGCATGAACGAGGATCGCCAGGGCCGGCCCTTCGTCGGCCGTGCCGGCGACCTCCTCGTCCGGTTCCTCGGCACGATCGGGTGGCGCCGCGACGACGTCTTCATCACCAACGTCGTGAAGTGCCGCCCGCCCGACAACCGCGATCCCGAGCCGGACGAGATCGCGGCCTGCCGGCCGTACCTCGAGCGGCAGCTCCAGGCGCTGGATCCGGCCCTCATCGTCACCCTGGGCCGTCACTCCATGGGCCGCTTCATCCCGAATGCCCGGATCGGGCAGGCCCATGGCACCCTGCATCCCGTGGACCCGGCAACCGGGGCCGCCGCCGCGATGGTCTACGCGATGTACCACCCGGCCGCCGCCCTCCGCAGCACCGATGTCGAGCGCCAGAGCTACGACGACGCCGCGGGGATCCCCGCGGCCCTCATCGAGGCGCGCCGCCGCCGCTCGCCGGGACTCGCCGCCAACCCTGCGCGGTCCGGCGCACCCGAATCCGCCACCCGTTGACCCGAAAGGTTCCCATGCCCCGTTCCCGCCCGACGCCGCCCACCACCGACACGCCGCTCCGGGTCATCCCGCTGGGCGGGGTGGGGGAGATCGGCAAGAACATGTACGTCTTCGAGTACGGCGACGACATCGTCGTCATCGACTGCGGGCTCATGTTCCCCGACGAGGAGATGTTCGGCATCGATCTCGTCGTCCCCGACATCACCTACCTCAAGGAGCGCCGGGCGAATGTCCGGGCGTTCCTCATCACCCACGCCCACGAGGACCATGTCGGCGGCCTGCCGTACATCCTCCCCGAGTTCCCGGGCGTGCCGGTCTATGCCTCCACCCTCGCCCGCGGCCTCCTCGGCAACAAGGTGAGGGAGCACAAGCTCCACAACAACCCGCTCCTGGCGCTGGAGCCCGGTGACGAGCTCCAGATCGGCCCCTTCACGGCCATCCCGTTCCGGATCGGCCACTCCATCCCGGACGCCATGGGGATCGCCCTCCGGACGCCGGTCGGCGTCGTCGTCCATACCGGCGACTTCAAGTTCGACCACACGCCCGTCGACGGCAAGCTCTCCGACTTCCACACGCTCGCGAAGCTCGGCGAAGAGGGCGTCATCTGCCTCCTCTCCGACTCCACGCGGGCCGAGAATCCCGGCTACACCCCCTCCGAGCGAACGGTCGGCGAGGCATTCCGCGAGATCATGGAGCCGCTCGACGGCCGGGTGATCGTCGCGACGTTCGCGAGCAACATCGCCCGCGTCCAGCAGGTCCTCGACGCCGCGGCGACGTTCGACCGCCAGGTGACGGTCATCGGGCGCTCGATGGAGCAGAACTTCCGGATCGCCTCGGACCTCGGATACCTGAAGTACGACGCCGGGCGGATCGTCCCGAAGGATCGCCTGAACGACGTGCCCGACGCCAGGCTCGTCATCTGCACGACCGGGGCGCAGGGCGAGCCGATGGCCGGCCTGGCCCGGATGGCGAACCGCGACCACCGGTTCGTGGAGATCAAGCAGGGCGACACGGTGATCGTCAGCGCCAGCCCGATCCCGGGCAACGAGGAATACGTCAGCCGGACCATCGACAACCTGTTCAAGGCCGGCGCCAACGTCTTCTACCACACGATCAAGCGGGCGCACGTCTCTGGCCACGCGAGCCAGGAGGAGCTGAAGCTCATGCTCGGCCTGACCAAGCCGAAGCACTTCATCCCGATCCACGGCGAGTTCCGGATGCAGGTCCAGCACGGCCGCCTGGCGATCGAGACGGGCGTCGCTCCCGAGAACGTGTACATCATCGAGAACGGCCAGCCGATCGAGTTCCTGGCCGACGGCAGCGCCCGCCGTGCCGCCCAGGTCCCGGCCGGCTACGTCTTCGTCGACGGCCTGTCCGTCGGCGAGGTCGGCGACGTCATCCTCCGCGACCGGCGGGCGCTCGCGAACGACGGCATGTTCATGATCGTGGTCACGGTCGACAAGCAGACCGGCAATGTCATCGGGCGGCCCGAGATCATCACCCGCGGCTTCGTCCACGGCGCCGAGCACGACCGCGTCGTCGAGGCCGCCGTGGAGCGGGTCATCGCCTCGGTCGAGAACCCGGGTGACCACATCAGCGAGATCGCGCTCCTCAAGAGCCAGATCAAGGACGGCGTCTCGCGCTACCTCTACGAGCAGACCAAGCGCCGGCCGATGGTCTTCCCGGTCGTCGTCGAGGTCTGACGATGGCGAACCGGCGCCGCTCCGCGCCGCGCCGCTCGCGGCGGCGAGGCAGCCTCTCCTTCCCGACGGTCCGCCTCCCCGCGGTCGGGCCCGAGGTGGCGCGCTCGATCGTCGGGATCGTGCTGCTGCTCCTGGGCGCCGTGACGCTCATCGCCCTCATCCTGCCCGGCCAGGGCCGGCTCACCGACTGGTGGATCGGCTCAGTGGGACCGTGGTTCGGCAGCCTCCGCTGGCTGCTGCCGTTCCTGCTCCTGGGCGGCGGCTGGTACCTCGAGTGGGGCCCCGGCCGCCAGGCTGCGTCCGGCTGGGGCATGACGATCCTTGGTATCGTGATCGCGTATCTCGCGATCCTCGGCATGGTCGAGATCACCGGGTTCTGGAGCGGTGGCCGGCTCGGGCGGTTCCTTCGCGACCTCCTCGTCGCCCCGCTGACGGGCCCCGGGGGGTTCGTCCTCCTGCTGGCGCTCGCCGCCGTGGGGTTCATGCTCGCCTTCAACCTCCCGCTCCGGGAGCTGGTCAAGCCCGGCACGAGCCTCGCCCGGTGGCTGGGCTCCACGGCCGCGGCATCGGTCCGCCGTGACGCGCGGGCCGGCGAGGCGTCGGGCTCCGCCGGATCCCGTGGCCGCGCCAGCGCGACCGTCGACAGCGCCGATCGGAACGGGAACGGGCGCGCCCGTGGCGGACGGGCCGGCGTGCCCGGCATCGTGGCCACGCCGTCCACCGGCCAGACCGGGATCTGGGGCGAGGAGCCGGGGCACATCCCGTCCGCCGTCCCATCGAGCGCCCCCACCTCGGCCACGTTCGCCCCGGCCCGGAGCGGCGCCCCGGTCGCGGCTGCCGAGCCGCCGAGGCCGGCGCGCGCCGACGACGACATCACGTCCGCCTCGGACTCGCCGCCCACGCGGGAGCGGAAGGAGTACGTCCTGCCGCCCCTCGAGCTCCTCGACGAGATGGTCGAGCGGGTTGGCCTGGCGAACGAGGACGCCCTCCACGCCCGGAACGAGGAGATCATCGTCCGGAAGCTCAACAGCTTCGAGATCCCGGCCACGATCGTCGGCCGGAACGCTGGGCCGGTCGTGACGCAGTACGAGGTCCAGCCCGCGCCGCACATCAAGGTGAGCCGGATCGAGGGCCTTGCGGACGACCTGGCCATGGCCCTGGCCGCCCGCAGCCTGCGCATCGAGGCGCCGATCCCGGGCAAGAGCGCCGTCGGCATCGAGATCCCGAACAAGGACTTCAACATCGTCGCCCTTCGCGGGATCCTCGAGACCGTGGACTTCGCCGCCGGCGGGACGTCGCGCCTGACGTTCGCGCTCGGCCGCGACGTGGCCGGCAAGGCCCAGGCGGTGGACCTCGCCAAGATGCCCCACCTCCTCATCGCCGGCGCGACGGGCTCCGGCAAGAGCGTCATGGTCAACGCCCTGATCACGAGCCTGCTCTGCAACTCCACGCCCGACGACGTCCGGATGATCCTCATGGACCTGAAGCGGGTCGAGCTCGCCTCGTACAACGGCCTGCCGCACCTGCTCGTGCCGGTCATCACCGAGCCGGAGCGGGCCAAGGCCGCGCTCAAGTGGGCGGTCAACGAGATGGAGGGCCGCTACCGCCGCTTCGCCGGTGCGACGTCCCGCAACATCCGGGCCTACAACGAGACCCGCGTCGATCCCGACGACCGGATGCCCTACATCGTGATCGTCATCGACGAGCTCGCGGACCTCATGATGCGCGAGGGCAAGCACGTCGAGGACCCCATCGTCCGCCTCGCCCAGAAGGCCCGCGCGACCGGCATCCACATGGTCCTCGCGACGCAGCGCCCGTCGGTCAACGTGGTGACGGGCCTGATCAAGGCGAACTTCCCGAGCCGGATCGCCTTCGCGATGGCGTCCCAGATCGACTCCCGGACGATCCTCGACTCGCCTGGCGCGGAGGACCTCATCGGCCGCGGCGACATGCTCTACCAGCCGGCGGACCTGCCGCGCCCGATGCGGCTCCAGGGCGTCTTCGTCTCCGACGCCGAGATCGGGCGGGTGGGGGACCACTGGCGAGGCCAGATCGACGATCCCCACTACGACCTCTCGATCATCGAGAACGACGAGGAATCGACGGGCTCCACCGAGGACCTCGCCGACGAGGAGGCGGACCGGCTGCTGATGGACGCCGTCGGCGTCATCCGGGAGTACGATCGTGCTTCGGCGTCGCTGCTGCAGCGCCGGCTCAAGGTCGGCTACGCGCGGGCCGCCCGGATGATCGACCAGCTGGAGGCCAGGGGCTACATCGGCGCCTTCGACGGCTCGAACGCCCGCGTCGTCCTCCGACGCGACGAGCCCGCGCCCGGCGACGACGACGGCGACCCGGGAGACGACTGACGAGATGGTGACGGGCGACGACGCGCGGCGCCGAAGCGCCGAGGGGCGCGGTCGCGTCGATCGGGAGCGGATCGAACCCGACCTCGGTCCGGCGCTGCCGGATCGCCTTGCCGCGGCCCGGGAGCGGAAGGGCGTGGACCTCCAGCGCGCCGAGCGAGACACCAAGATCCGGGCCCGCTATCTCGCGGCCCTGGAGCGCGGCGACTACCGGGAGCTCCCCGGCGCGGTCTACACCAAGGGCTTCCTGCGCAACTACGCCGTCTACCTGGGCCTCGACCCGGACGATGTGCTCCGCCAGTGGCGACGGGAGCGCGGCGACCAGGCCCAGACCGAGACGGTCATCGTCGCTCCGCGGCCGATCCTGGAGACGCCCCGGCCGCTGGCCTTCTCGCCGTCGATCGTCGTCGCCGCCCTGATGACCTTCGGGGTCATCCTCTTCGGCGCCTACCTGGCGCTGCAGGTCCTCCGGTTCGCGAAGCCGCCGACGCTCGCGGTCACGAGTCCAATCAGCGCGGTCGTGGACGTCGCCGAGACATCGACCACCTTCCGGCTCGCCGGGACCGCGACGCCCGGCGCCACCGTCACCGTCTCGTCCGGCGCCTCCCAGACGCCCGAGTACCGGGTGACCGCCCTCTCCGACGGGACGTGGAGCGTCACCGTGGACGTCCGGCGCGGGACGAACCAGTTCACCATCGACGCCCTGGACCCGGAGACCGGCAAGCACGCCGAAGCGGCCCAGCAAGTCATCATCAAGGTGCCGTACCTCGTCGTCCAGGCACCCACCCTGACCGTCACCTCGCCGCAGGAAGGCGCGACGTACGAGAACGGCGCCATCCCGGTCGAGGGCCAGACCACCAATGCCCGGGACATCATCGTGACGGCCGTCTACCTCGGGCCGCCCGATGGCCCCGCGGCACCGACGCCCCTGCCGACCGCCACGCCGCCGCCCGCTTCCCCGGATCCCGCGGCGACGGCGGCGCCCGAGGGCCTGACGATCCCCGTCGCCGACGACGGCACCTTCACGACGCCGCTCGAGCTCACGGAGGGCCGCTGGTCGATCACCGTCACGGCGACGTCGAGCGAGGGCAAGACGACCTCGCTGACCCGGGCCGTGACCGTCGCCTACCGGGGCGTGAACCTCGTGGTGACCGTCCAGGGCGGCAGCGCGTGGATGCGGGCCTGGGTCGACGGTGTCCCCGATCCTCGGCTGACGCAGGCCGGCAAGACGCTCCGCGCCGGCGACACGATCGTGTTCACCGGCACGACGTCGGTCGAGGTCAGGACGGGCTCGTCCGGCTTCACGCTGTTCACCCTCAACGGCGTCTCGCTCGGCGCGCTGGGCAGGCCCGGGATCCCCGAGACGTGGCTGTTCCAGCCGCCCGCGGCGCCGCAGCTAACCCAGCGGCGCTAGCCGGCCGATGAGGGACGAGGTCCTGCGGAGCCTCGCCGAGCGGCTCCAGGGCATCTGCCTGGACCGTCGCCTCACGGTCGCGCTCGCGGAATCGTGTACCGGCGGGCTTGTCGCAGCGGCCGTGACGGAGATCCCGGGATCCTCCGGCTACTTCCTGGGCGGCATCGTGTCCTACGCCGACGCGGCGAAGCGCGAGCTGCTCGGCGTGCCGGCCACGGCCCTCGACCAGCACGGCGCGGTGAGCGCGCAGGTGGCGATCGCGATGGCCCATGGCGCACGGAGCCGGTTCGGGACGGACCTCGCGGCATCGGTGACGGGCGTGGCCGGTCCGGATGGCGGCACGGTCGCCAAGCCCGTCGGCCTGACCTATGCCGGCGTGGCGGGCGCGGCCGGGGACGAGGTCCGCCGGTTCCTGTGGGCCGGTGACCGGGAGTCGAACCGACGCGACAGCGCGATCGCGGTCCTCGAGCTGCTCATCGAGCAGGCGGCCGCGGCGCGAGCCGGGCCCGGGACTGCGGCCCCGGGTGCGTCCCCCTCGAAGGGCAGGCCATGACCCGGACCGCCGCCGAGATCGGTGCCGGCCTCGATCCGGTGCGTCCCGCCCGGCCGATCCGGCCCGGCGAGCGGATCCACGTCATCGGCATCGCGGGAGCCGGCGCCTCGGCCGCGGCCCTGCACGCCGCCGCAGCGGGTGCGATCGTGACCGGTTGCGACCCGGGCGGCGCATCGCCGTACACCGCGGCGCTCGACGCTGCCGGGATCCCGATCGACTGGACGCACGCGGCCAGTCACGTGACGGAGGCGCCGCGTCCGACTCGCCTTGCCGCCACCAAGGCGCTGACCGCCATCGCCCCGGATCACCCCGAGCTCACGGCGGCCCGCGCCGCGGGGCTCCCGATCGAGCCATGGCAGCAGCTCATCGCCGATGCCGCGAGCGGCCGCCGACTGGTCGGCGTCGCCGGGACGCACGGCAAGAGCACGACCTCGGGCTGGCTGGTGCACGTGCTCGGGGCGGCTGGCGCGGATCCCTCCGCCTTCGTGGGTGCCCTCCTGAGCGGCGACCCGGCGATCGCCCCGCCCGCCACCGCGCGGATCGGGGCCGGTCCGGCTTTTGTCGTCGAGGCGGACGAGTACGCCGGCAACTTCGATGCCTACCGCCCGGATGTGATCGTCCTCACGAGCGCTGAATGGGATCACCCGGATGTCTTCGCGGACCGGGCCGCCGTGATCGATGCCTTCGTGGCCTGGATCGAGGCCGCCGGGGCCGCGGCCGCGGCCGCCGGCCGGCCGGCCCCGCTCCTCGTGGCGAACGTCGGCGACACGGGCGTGGCCGACGTCGCGAGCCGGCTCGGCGCCTGGCCCGGGCACTTGCTGGCCGTGGCCCTCGTGGAGGCGGCCCCGCAGCGGATCGGCGGCTACGCGCGGGGGATCGCCGAGAAGTACGGGACCGGGCTGGGGCCGGCATCGACCCTCCTCGGCCGGATCACCGCGGCGACGCCGGCCGGCACGACCCTGGAGATTCACGGTTTGGACCCCCTCGCCGGCCCCGCGACTGCGAGCCTCGGGACGGCGGGCCGCCACAACGCGGCGAACGCGCTCGGCGTCGCCGGAGCGGCCAGCGGCCTCGGGCTGGAGCCGGCGGCCATCGTCCGCGGGCTGGCCTCCTTCCCCGGCGTGGGCCGCCGTCTCGAGCGCCAGGGCGAGGCCGCCGGCGTCCTCGTCTTCGACGACTACGGCCACCACCCGACGGCGATCCGCGAGACGATCGCCGCCGTCCGCCAGCGTGCCCCGGACCGGCGCGTCTGGGCCGTCTACGAGCCCCTCACGTTTCATCGGACGGCGGCCCTGCTCGGCGAGTTCGCTGCGGCGCTCGCGACGGCGGATGCCGTGGCCGTCGCCGACATCTGGGCCGGGCGCGACCCGGACACGACGATCACCTCGGCCGGCGCGCTCGCCGCCGCCGTCAGGCGCTTCCGGCCCGAGCTCGGGGCCGTCGCCCCGGGTTCCGTCGAGGCCACGGCCGACTGGCTGGCCGGGCACGTCAAGCCCGGCGATGTCGTGCTCGTCATGGGCGGTGGTCGGAGCTACCGCATCGGCGAGCGGCTGCTCGAATCCCTGGCCCGGGAGGCCCCATGAGGCCGACGCTCGACCACGAATCGGCCGCCACGCTCCTCGAGCGATATGCCGCGGCCCGGGCGGACCACGACGGGGATGGGCTCACCGCGCTGCACACGGAGGACGCCGAATCGGTCGAGGACCCGTTCGAGCCGCCGCTCGTCGGCCACAACGCGATCCGCCGAGCCCTCCTCGACGCCGCGGAGTTGGAGGAGCAGGTAGAGTTCGTCTTCGAGCGCCACTGGGTCGTCGCCCCGACGATCCTGGCTCCCTGGCATGCCTCGTACGTCGATCGCGACAGCCGGGCCCGCGTCCGAATGGCCGGGTTCGCGACCTTCGAGATCGCGGCCGACGGGAGAATCAGCCGGGCGCGCTTCTGGAGCAACCGCGCGGAGACCCCGGCGGGGTAGGAGAGGGACATGGCCGGAGACGTCTCGTTCGACGTCGTGAGCGAGTTCGACGTCCAGGAGCTGCGCAACGCCCTGGACCAGGTCCGCCGCGAGGTCACCCAGCGCTACGACTTCAAGGGCGCCACGGTCGAGATCGAGCACACGCCCGAGGCCCTCAACCTCCTCACCGACGACGAGTTCCGGGCCGGGGTCGTCAAGGACCTCATCGAATCCAAGGCGGTCCGCCGCAACCTGTCGCTGAAGATCTTCGACTGGGGCAAGGTGGAGCCCGCCGGCGGCAACAAGGTCCGACAGCGGATCGGCCTGAAGCAGGGCCTCCCCGACGACCTCGCGAAGAAGCTCACGAGGCTCATCCGCGACGAGTTCCCGAAGGTCAAGTCGCAGATCCAGGGTGACGCGATCCGCGTGTCGGGGAAGAACAAGGACGACCTCCAGCGGGTCATCGCCCGCCTCCGCGAGATCGACGAATCCGTCCCCCTCCAGTTCCAGAACTACCGGTAGGGACCGATGCCCGGAGCGCAGATCGGACGCGTGATGATGGCCCTCCTCGCACTCCTCGTCGTGGCGAGCCTCCTGATCGGGCTGCTGCCGACGCCGGGCATCCCGTGACGGACGAGATCGGCGCGCTCGACGAGGCCGCCGCCCCCGAGCCCGGGGCCGCCGCCGAGGCCGCCGCACCTGAACCCGAGCCGGCCGCCGAACCCGAGGTCGCCACCCCCGAGCCCGAGGCTGCCGTCGAGCCGGAATTCGAGCCTCATGCCGTCGCAGGGGCCGCGGCGGAACCCGATGGACCCGTGACGGTCGGCCGGATGGTCGCGGAGGCCCTCCGGAGGGCGGGCGTCAGATGGGCATTCACGGTCCCCGGCGAGAGCTTCCTCGGTCTCATCGATGGCCTCGAGGCCGCGGGCATCCACGTCGTCGCCACGCGTCACGAGGGCGCGGCCGCGTTCATGGCCGAGGCCCACGCCCAGCTGACCGGCCGCCCAGCGGCCTGCCTCGGGACGCGCGCGGTCGGGGCGACGAACCTGTCGATCGGCATTCACACGGCCACAGCCGATTCGAGCCCGATGTTCGTGCTGGTCGGCCAGGTGGAGCTCGCCGCCCGGGGTCGGGAGGGATTCCAGGAAGTGGACCTCGCGTCCACCATCGGCGGCCTCGCGAAGTGGGCGGCCGAGCCCCGCTCGGCGGCCGAGGCCGTCACCGCCATGGAGCGGGCGGTCGTCGAAGCGACCCTGGGCCGGCCCGGCCCGGTCCTCCTCGCCCTGGCCGAGGACCTGCTCGATGCCTCCGTGCCCGAGGGTCTCGTCCCGCAGCCGGCGCGCGCCGCGCCGCGGCGCCCCACGGACGAGGAAGTCGGCGCGGTCCTCCACCTGCTTGCCGGCGCCGAGCGCCCGGTCATCCTCGCGGGGGGCGGCATCCTCCGGACCCGGACCTCGAATGAGCTCCTGCGCCTTGCGGAGCTCCTTCGCGTGCCCGTGATCGCCGGTTGGCGGCGGGGCGACATCATCTCGAACGACCACCCGCTCTTCCTCGGGATGACCGGCTACGGATCGCCCGCGATCGTGCGGAAGCGGCTCGAGACCGCCGACGCGATCCTCGTGATCGGAAGCCGCCTCGGCGAGGTTGCCTCGTACGGCTGGCAGATCCCGGCCCCCGGAACCCGTTGGGCCCACGTGGACCTCGTCCCGGGGCGGCCGAGCGCCGACCTCCAGGCCCCGGACATCGCCATCGAGGCGGACGCCAAGCTCTTCCTGCGAGCCGCCGTCAATCGCCTCGAGAGCCGCGGCGTCCTGGACGCGGCCTCGACCGATCGCCGAGCCGCCCGGAATGCCGAAGATCGCGCTGCCTGGGAGGCGGCAACTGTCATCGACGCGCATCCATGGAGCGGGCCGGGGGTGCACCCCGGGCGTGTCCTGACCACGCTCCGGGCCGTGGTCCCCGACGACGCGATCCTGACCACCGATGCGGGCAGCTTCGGCGGCTGGGCGACGCGGGGCTTCCGCTTCCGCCGGCCGGGCACGTTCCTCGGCCCCACGTCCGGGGCGATGGGCTACGGCCTGCCGGCGGCCATCGCCGCGGGCCTCGTCCATCGCGACCGGGTGGTCGTGGCCCTCACGGGCGACGGCGGGCTCGGGATGACCCTCGCCGAGCTCGAAACGGCGGTCCGATTGGGCCTCAGGACCATCGTGCTCGTCTTCGACAACGAGCGCTACGGGATGATCCGGAGCTACCAGGACCGCCGGGATGGAGGGTCCACGGCGGCGACCGACCTCGGTCCGGTGGACTTCGCCGCCGCGGCGCGGGCCCTCGGGGCGCGTGGCGTCCGCGTCGACAGTGACACCGGTGTCGAGAGCGCGCTCCGGCAGGCCCTCGTGTCGGACCGGCCGACCGTCATCCAGCTGGCGATGGATCGGCGCTGGACGAGCGTCGACGCCACCCCCTGACGTCCATCCTTCACTGAGCCTTCGACCACCCGGGACGGCTCGCAAACCCCGGACGCGGCTTCGCGCGATCAGCACGCGGCTCCGCAGCGATCAGCCGACCTGCGACGCGAACAGGCGCTCCAGGGTCGCGGCAGCGTCATCGGTCATCCCGGTGTGGACCTCCGACGGTTGGATGACCGTGCTCGACGGCGACACGACCCAGTGGAACCGTTCGGCGGGGGAGAGCGCGGCGATGGCGCCGGCCGTGACGTCGCCGGCCACGATCCGCCCGATCGTGTCGAGATGGGCCCGGACCCGCTCGATGTCGAGATCGGGCGCGAGCGCCCGGAGGGCCTTCTCCGCGGTGCTCTCGATGGCGATCCGCGCTCCGAGGAACGGCTCGGACCGGCAGAACAGGACGACGCCGACGTTGACGCGCTCACCGCGTTCGACCCGGGGCACGACGCGGATGACGGCGTACTGAAACGCGTCAGGCGGCACGACGCGCCTCGTCGAAGTCATGGGCCAGCTGGGCGTGGGCGGCGACCCGGGCCAGCAGGTAGTCGGCGTAGGTGGTCCGCTGCGAGGCGCGGTTCCCCGCCGGCGACTCGGGTTCCAGCCAGGCATCGGGGATCGCCTCGATGAGGGTCCGGAGGAGGTCCCCCGTCACGAGCGGGGCGAGCCGCTCGCGCGCCGCGACCAGCGAGCCCGCGACCGGCACGAGGACGTGCTCCGGCAGGGTCGTCAGCGCGCGCCGGGCATGCGCGGCGGGCTCGGTCCAGGCGTGGTGGATGAACAGGCTCGCGCCGTGGTCGATGAGCCACAACCGGCCGTGCCAGACAAGGAGGTTCGGGTTGCGGGCGGAGCGGTCCGGGTTCGTGACGAGCGAATCGAACCAGATCACGTCGGCCGCGGCATCGGCATTCGTCACCGCATCGGCGGCGGGTTGGTACGTCATGGAGCCCGGCAGGAAGTCGATGCCGATGTTCCGGCCCGGGCTGGCGGCGAGGAGGTCCTGGACCCAGATGTCCGGTTCGGCGGGCGCGAGGGCCGGGTCGAGCTCCACGAAGACGAGCTCCGGAACCGGCAGTCCGAGGGCCCGGCCCAGCTCGCCGGCGAGGAGCTCGGCGACGAGGGCGCGCGGTCCCTGGGCGGCGCCGCGGAACTTCACGACGTACAGCCCGTCGTCGTCCGCCTCCACGAGGCCGGGCAGCGAGCCGCCTTCCCGGAACGGGGTCACGTACCGGGTTGCGCGGACCTCGCGGAGGGCGAGCGGCATCAGGCCGCCGGACCTCGGGGCCGGCGAATGAGTGGAGCGGCGGCATGGTCACGCATCGACGGGAATCCGACTCCCCATGGGGCTGGTTCGAGCCGCCGGTGGGCCGGGGCCGCGGCCCCGGATCGGTGGCCGCGAGGCGACGATAGCGGATGGCGGCGCAGGCGATGGCCCGGCTTCGGTACGCTGCCGACATGTCCCCGCGCGCGACCAGGTCGAAGCCACCGCCGGACCCGTCGAAGCTGGTCCGGGCCGGCGCGGGCCGGTACGTCACCGGCGACGCGCGCTTCACGGTCGAATCGTCGTCCGGTGGCTGGGTCGTGGAGGACGGGGAGCAGGCCAACGAGCTCGGCCTGGCCCTGGTCCGCGGGCCGTTCGCGACACTGGACCTCGCCCGGGCCGCGATCGACGCGGCGCGTGCCGGCCCGGCGCCGTTCTCCGACCTGGCCGACCGCGCCGCCGCCATCGCCAGGCTGCCCTCGGGACGGTCGACGCCCATTCCGCGGCGATCGCCGATGTCGCGGACCACCGCTCGCGGGGCCCCGCTGCCGGCAGGCGCGGCGTTCGACGAGACCGGCGGCCCCTCAGCTCCCGAGCCGTTGCCGCTGGTCGTCCGCGAGTACCGCTCCGGCGACGGCGATCCCCTCCGGGCGCTCTGGGTAGCGGCCGGGTTCCGGACCGCCGGCGACGACGACCGAGGCCTCCAGACATTCGCCCAGCGCAACCCGGGTCTGTTCCTCGTGGCCGTCCGTGGCAACGAGGTCGTGGCGTCGGCCATGGGCGGCTGGGACGGGCGGCGCGGCTGGATCTACCACGTTGCGACGGCAGAGGGCGAGCGTCGCGCCGGGCTCGCGAGCCAGCTCGTCCGGCGCATCGAGGCGGGCCTTCGCGACCTCGGCTGCCGGCGGGTCAGTGTCGTCGTCCGCGACGGGAACCGCGACGGCGCAGCGTTCTGGACGGCGCTGGGGTACGGTCGCGAGGCCCGCCAGTACGCTCGCAATCTCGAGCCCGGCTGAGCGGACCGCGGTTGGTTGGCGCCGCCTGCCCGGGGCTCCGGCCCGCCGCAAGCCTCAGCGGCGCGGGCGCTTCGCCCGCCGGCGCTTCGACAGGGAGCCCGGAATGACCGGTTCCTCGGCGGCCTTCGCCTGGGCGTCCTGGATCTGCTTGAAGACCTTGCCCATCCCGGGATTCATGAGGGCGCGGTCCTCTGCGGCGAGGTCATGATCTCGCCGCCGGATCCGTTCGCGCTCCGCGGCATCGAGGTCGTCGTCCATCGTGGCTACCGTACCGCAGCCCTGTGCTAGGCTGCCGGGACACCTGAAGAGCCACTGGGTCGCGAAGCCGGTGAGAGTCCGGCACAGTCCCGCTACGGTGAATCCCGTCTCTTGACGGGGAAGTCCGGTCGCCGGCCCAGTGGAGGTTGCACAGACCTTCGCGAGAAAGGGTTGGCACGATGCGCACGATCACGTAGACCCCTCCGTCCCCCGACCGGACCGAGGGGTTTCCCGTGTCCGGAAACCCCGTTTCCGAGGAGAACCACCGTGCGCCCACACGCGCCGCTTCGCCCGCTGCTGATCGTCCTCGTCATGGTCCTGGCGGCATGCTCGCCCGCCTCGACAACCTCTGGACCCGTCGCCACCCCCACGGTTGCGCCGGCGTCCGCCACGGTTGCACGTCCCACCGCGACCCCCGCGCCCGCCTTCCCCCTCACGCTGGCCGATGACGAGGGCACGGCCGTCACGATCGAATCCGAGCCGCAGGTCATCGTGTCGCTGACGCCGGCCGCGACCGAGACGCTCTTCGCCCTCGGCGTCGGGGACCGCATCGCCGGCAAGAGCCAGGACGTCCTGCTCTACCCGCCGGAGGCCGGCCCGATTCCCGAGGTCGCCACGTTCGACGGCGTTGACGTCGAGAGGATCGTCGGGATGGAGCCGGACCTCGTGGTCGCCGGGGGCAACTTCTTCACTTCGCCGGACGCGATCAAGCAGCTCCGGGACCTCGGCCTGCCGGTCCTGGTGACCTACGCGGCCACCGTCGACGGCGCGTTCAGTGACATCGAGCTCCTGGGCGCGGCGATCGGCCGGCTCGACGCCGCGACGACGATGACGGCCACGATGCGGAAGGCGTTCGCCGACGTCGAGGCCGCGGTCGCAAACGCGCCCCGGCCGCGGGTCTTCTACGAGCTCGATGCCACGGGCGCCATCTATGGACCCGCGGACAACTCCTTCCTGGCCGCGATGATCAAGCTCGCCGGCGGCGATCCGATCACGACCGGCTCGCCGGTCAAGTACGACATCCCGATCGAGCAGCTCATCGCCGCCGATCCCGAGCTCATCCTCCTGGCCGATGCCGCGTACGGGGCCACGCCGGAGCTGGTCGCCGCCCGGCCGGGCTGGGACGTCATGACCGCCGTGAAGACCGAGGGTGCGATCCGGCCGATCGACGACACGACCGTCACCCGACCGGGGCCGCGCCTGTTCCTCGGCCTGGAGCTCCTCGCCAGGACGATCCACCCGGAGCTCACGATCCCGGAGGCGAGCCCGATTCCGCCGGTCCCATGAGATGGCGCGCGATGGTCGCCGCGCCCACCGCGCCCCGCCGCGCCCACCGCGCCGCGCCCACCGTGCCGCGCCCACCGTGCCGCGCCCACCGTGCCGCGCCCACCGTGCCGCGCCCACCGTGCCGCGCCCACCGT
>JACPOU010000025.1 GCA_016191345.1 Chloroflexota bacterium | reverse complement strand
GTGAGCGCTACAGCGCGATCGCCACCCCGTTCGAGTGGCGGTTCACACGACTCGACCTTCACCGTGTCCTGGCTGCCCTGACCCCGTCGGCCCGGGCGGCGTGACGATTACGTTGCGCGATTTGCGAATCGCCGTACTTAGCGGACCTCCGCTCGATGCGCCGAGGGTCATCTGGGCTCCCATGGCGCGCGGAGTATTCCGTGGAGGCGTATCGGGGTGCGGAATCCGCGCCTCGACCCGGTCAAAGGCCGGAATCCTGCCGCCGGAGCGTCGCGGCCAAGCGTTCTTGTAATGGCGGGCGGTGGGATGCCGCTGCGAGGGGCCGCCCGCGGCACGCTGCCACGCGGCCCGCCGCCGAGCGTCGCGGCCAAGCGTTCTTGTAATGGCGGGCGGTGGGATGCCGCTGCGAGGGGCCGCCCGCCTGCGGCACGCTGACACGCGGCCCGGCCGCTCGTCGCAACGCCGCGCCGCGTGGAACCTCAGGCGGCGATCACCCGGACGATGATCTCCTCGAGGCGAGCGCGGGCCTCGGGCAGCACCACCCCGGCGGCGTCCAGCTCGGCGAGCGCGCGATCGCGGTGCCGGCGGGCGGCCGAACGCGTGTAGTCGTGGGCGCCGGACCGCTCCAGGATCTCGACGATCTCGCGGCCGGTGTCGGCGGAGGGTCGGTGGTCCGCGTAGAGCGCGGCGAGGCGGCCACGATCCTCGGGTCCGGCGTGCTCGAAGGCGTAGATGACCGGCAGCGTCTTCTTCCGCCGCGCGACATCCGTCGGCTCCTTGCCGGTGGCGGCCTCCTCGCCCCAGATGCCGAGAAGGTCGTCGTTGATCTGGAAGGCCAGCCCGAGGTCCCAGCCGAAGGCCCGGTAGCGGCCGATGACGTGCTCGTCATCGGTCGCCAGGAGCGCCCCGGCCTCGATCGAGGCGGAGATGAGCGCCGCGGTCTTCCGCCCGATCATGTCGAAGTAGAGCCCGACGGACATGCCGTCGTCCTGCTCGCTGGTCGCGATGTCGATGTACTGGCCCTCGCAGAGCGCAACGCACGTCTCGTCGTAGAGGCGCATGAGCCGGAGGACCTTGCGGTCGCTGAACCCGAGGTCGGTGAGCCGATGGAGGGCCACGCGCGACAGGCTGAACAGCATGTCGCCCGTGTTGATCGCCTGGGGCACGCCGTGGAGGCTCCACAGGGTGGGCCGGTGGCGCCGCTCGCGGTCGCCGTCCTCGATGTCGTCGTGGACGAGGCTGAAGTTGTGGCCCAGCTCCACCGCGGCCGCGCCCGGCAGTGCCGCCTTGTGGTCGCCGGTGATCGAGGCGTAGGCGAGAAGCCCCAGCAGCGGCCGAATTCGCTTGCCGGACAGCCCGGACGACCCGTCGAGGCCAAGGTGGTAGCGGCACTGCTCGTAGACGCCCGCGGTCGCGGGATCGCGATCCCGGACGAGGCGGAGGATCTCGCCTTCGGTGTCGGCGATGAGCTGGCCGAGATCGAGCACGTGGGCGGCGGTCGACATCGTCGGGAGTGTAGCCCGCCCCGGGCAAACGTGCGAGGCGCCGGTAGCCTGTTGCGCTGCGGACAATCGCACGGAGGCCGGGGTCGCGGCCTCGCGGACGGTGTCGCCGCCCTCGCGCCGGCTCGGCGGGCGGGCGGGACCGGTGCTACCGTCGCGGTCATGCCCGCGCCGCGCCGCTACGCCACCGACGCCATCGTCCTCTCCCGCTTCGACTACGGCGAGGCGGACCGCATCCTGACGCTCCTCACCCCCGGCGGCGGCAAGATCAAGGCGATCGCGAAGGGGATTCGCCGGCAGAAGTCGCGGATCGGCGGGAGCCTGGAGCCGTTCGCCGAGCTGCGCCTGGCGCTCGCCCACGGCCGGACCTTCGACGTCGTGACCCAGGTCGAGGTCATCCACCCGTGGCTCCGGATGCGCGACGACCTCGTCTCGTTCGGGACCGCGTCCTACCTCGGCGAGCTCGCGGACCGGACCCAGGAGGAGCGCCACGCCGGCGAATCCATCTACCTGCTCCTCAAGCGGGCCTTCGAGCTCCTCGACACCGGCATGGCGCCGACCCGCGTCGCCCGCTGGTACGAGATGCACCTCGCCGATGAGCTCGGCGTCCGGCCCGAGGTGGATCGCTGCGTCGAGTGCGGCCGCCTCCTGGAGGCCGACGAGCGCTACCGCTGGATGCCGCCGCTCGGAGGCGTGCTCTGCGAGCGCTGTCCGGGCCCGCCGCAGGACCGGACGCCACTCAGCCTGGAGGCGCTCAAGGTCCTGAAGGCCTACCAGCGGATGGACGTCGAGGCGCTCGCGGCGCTCCGGATCCGGCCCGCCGTCGAAGCCGAGGTCGAGGGCGCGATGCGCGCGTTCCTCGCCTATTCCCTGGATCGATCGCCGCGCTCGCTCGCCTTCCTCGACGAGATCCGGGCCGAGCGCCGGGCAACGGCGGCGCCGGCATGATCTTCGACCCCGAGACGGAGGCCGGCGCCCACGCGCTCGACCGGCTCGCCACGGACAAGGTCGGCTGGCTGACCACCGTCACCCCGAAGGGCCAGCCCCAGTCCAGCCCGGTCTGGTTCCTCTGGGTCGACGAGGAGATCCTGGTCTACGGCGACCATCGCGCGTTCCGCAACCGGAACATCGAGGCCAACCCGAAGGTTTCCTTCCATCTCGCTGACGATGGCTTCGGCGGCGATGTCGTGGCCATCCAGGGCGAGGCGCGCATCGATCCCGACCACCCGGCCATCCCCGACAACACGGCCTATCTCGAGAAGTACGGCGAGTGGATCGACAAGGGCTTCGGCAGCTCGCACCGGATGGCCCAGACCTACGCGATGCCGATCCGCATCCGGCCGACGCGCGGGACGGCGTTCCAGGGCTGACCCGCACCACCGGGTTCGCCTGATAGCATCGGCCGGCCCGGACGCACGCGATCGGCCATGCCAGGCCCGACGCTCCTTGGAGGCTCCACCCATGACCAGTCTGCAGCGCCCGACGGATGACGTCGCGGCCGCCGTGCCCGATCTCGAGACGATCGTCAGTCTCTCGAAGCGGCGCGGCTTCGTCTTCCCGAGCTCCGAGATCTACGGCGGCATCAACGCCGTCTGGGACTACGGCCCCCTCGGCGTCGAGCTGAAGAACAACGTCAAGCGGGCCTGGTGGAAGTCGATGGTCCAGGAGCGCGACGACATCGTCGGCCTCGATGCCGGGATCCTGATGCACCCCCAGGTCTGGGTCACCTCCGGCCACGTCGGATCGTTCAGCGACCCGCTCGTCGAATGCGCGACCTGCCGGCGCCGCTACCGGCTGGACGAGCTGCCGGGGGCTGAGGGCCTGACCGTGACCGACCTGACAGACCCGACCGTCATCGAGCGCTTCAAGCTCATCTGTCCGAATGACGGCGGCCCACTCTCCGCGCCGCGCCGCTTCAACCTGATGTTCCAGACGTTCATGGGCCCGGTCCAGGACGATGCGTCCGTCGTCTACTTCCGGCCGGAGACAGCCCAGGGCAGCTACGTGAACTTCAAGAACGTCCAGCAGAGCTCGCGCAGGAAGGTCCCGTTCGGGATCGCCCAGATCGGCAAGAGCTTCCGGAACGAGATCAGCCCCGGCAACTTCGTCTTCCGGATGCGCGAGTTCGAGCAGATGGAGATGCAGTACTTCGTCCGGCCGGGCGAGCCGGCAGCCGCCGCCTTCGACGAGTGGCTCCCGCGCCGGCTCGCCTGGTACGAGTCGTACGGTGTCGCGCCGGAGCGGCTCCGCCTCCGCGAGCACGCCCCCGATGAACTGGCTCACTACGCGAAGAAGGCGGTCGATGTCGAGTACCGCTTCCCGTTCGGCTGGAAGGAGCTCGAGGGCGTCCACAACCGGGGCGACTTCGATCTCTCCCGGCACGCCGAGGCGTCGGGCGAGAACCTCGAGTACTTCGACCCGGCGACCGAGGAGCACTTCATCCCGTGGGTCGTCGAGACGGCGGCCGGCGCAGACCGGGCGGCGTTCACGTTCCTGATCGACGCCTACCGCGAGGAGGAAGTCCGCGGCGAGCGGCGCGTGTCCCTGGCGCTCCACCCGGACCTCGCGCCGTACAAGGTCGCGGTCCTGCCGCTCCTCAAGAAGCGGCCCGAGATCGTGGAGCTGTGCCACCGGATCCTGACCGACCTCAAGCGAGACGTGATGGCGGTCTACGACGACACGGCGGCGATCGGCAAGCTCTACCGGCGCCAGGACGAGATCGGGACGCCCTGGTGCGTCACGGTGGACGTGGATTCCCTGGAGGACATGGCGCTCACGGTCCGCGATCGCGACTCGATGACCCAGGAGCGGATCCCGATCGAAGGCGTGAAACGCGCGATCCTGGACCGGATGGCGGCCGCGCGGGGCTGATCGAGACGACCGACGCAGGCGGCCAAGCCGCCAGGCGGGGGAAGGGCTACTCCTCCGCGCCGCGGGGCTCCTTGCCCTTCGGCCAGTAGAGCTCCTTCTTGACCTGCGGCTCGGGAAAGCCGCGATCCAGGAGGGTCCGTTCGGCGGCCAGGATCATGTCCGGGTTGCCGCAGATGTAGGCGATCGCGTTGTCGGGCGTGAGCCCCAGCTCGTCGCAGACCGGCCCGACGATCGACTCGACACGGCCCCAGCGACCGCTCCAGCCGGCGTTCTCCGGCGCCGAGGGCCGCGACACGGACGGGATGTACGTGAGCGGGTATGTGCCGTCCCGCTCCCAGCCCTCCAGGATCGTGCGGTAGCCGATCTCGTGCTGGTACGAGACGCCGTTCAGGAACACGGCTCGCCGCGCGGCGCCATCGCGGAGCATCGCTCGCATCATGGAGACGAACGGCGCGTTGCCTGTCCCTGAGGAAATGAAGAGGTGGATCCGGTCGTCATCCGGCTCCAGGGTGAACTTGCCCTTCGGCCCGATCATCCGCATCCGGTGCCCGAGCGGAAGGTCCCACAGCAGAGGCGTGAACTGGCCGCCATTGACGAGCCGGATGTAGAGCTCGTAGCCCTCCGTCCCGCAGACCCCTGGATCCGAGGCCACGGAATAGGGCCGTTGGACGAGTCGGCCGTTGGCCATCACCCCGATGGTCATGTACTGGCCGGGCAGGAAGGGCACGCCGTCGCCGTCGTACTTCACGGTGAAGTAGGCGAGGGAGTCGGCCTCGTCCGAGCGCGCGACGAGCCTGGCGTTGTAGCGATCGTCGTCTGCGGCGATGACGCGGGGGGCGGGTTCAATGGCGGGCTGGGGTTCGATCACGGGCGGCAGGTCCTCGGGGAGGTCGATGTCGGGCGCATCGTACCCCGGGCGGCGCCAGGATCGGCAGGGTCCGGACGGCCCGGATGCGCCATGCCAAGCGGGCCGTCGAGCGGTGCCTCGCTCGTGAATCAGCGGCCGCGACCGCATCGAGACCCGTTCGCGACCGGCCCGCAACCGCGGTTCCGGCGCGCCCCGACGGTACAATCACGGCAAACCGCAGCTGCCGCGGCCGATCGCCGCTCGCGCCCGCCATCGAAGGAGCCCAACCGCATGACCGCCGTCGCAACCTCTCGCGCCCACCAGGCCACGAAGCGCTACATCTACGCGTGGGGGGCCGGCCGGGCGGAAGGCGACGCGACGATGCGCGACCTCCTCGGAGGGAAGGGCGCCGGTCTCGCCGAGATGACGAGCGCGGGTCTCCCGGTCCCGCCCGGCTTCACGATCACGACCGAGGCCTGCAACGACTACTTCGCCGCCGGCGAGCGGCTCCCCGCGGGCCTGTGGGACGACGTCCTCGAGGCGGTCCGGGCGGTCGAGGCCCAGACGGGCAAGGGCTTCGGCGATCCGAAGAACCCGCTCCTCGTCTCGGTCCGGTCCGGGGCGAAGTTCTCGATGCCGGGGATGATGGACACCGTCCTCAACCTCGGGCTCAACGAGGCGACGCTCCAGGGCCTCGTGGCCCTGACCGGCAACGAGCGCTTCGGGTGGGATGCCTACCGGCGCTTCATCCAGATGTTCGGCCGGATCGTCATGGATGTCCCCGGCGAGCGTTTCGACCATGCCCTCGATGCCGCCAAGCAGGCCCGCGGCGTCAGCCAGGACACGGACCTCACGGCCGATGACCTCGAGGGCGTGGCCGCCGCCTCGCGGACGATCGTCCGCGAGGTCACCGGGCGCGACTTCCCCGAGGACCCGCTCGAGCAGCTGGACCTGGCGATCAAGGCCGTCTTCGCCTCGTGGTTCGGGAAGCGCGCCCGCGACTACCGCGACTACAACAAGATCGCCCACGACCTCGGCACGGCCGTCAACGTCGTGACCATGGTCTTCGGGAACATGGGCGACGATTCCGGGACCGGCGTCGCGTTCACCCGCGACCCGAACACCGGCGAGAAGGTCCTCTACGGCGAGTACCTGACGAACGCCCAGGGCGAGGACGTCGTGGCCGGCATCCGGACCCCCCAGCCGATCGCCCAGATGCGGGACGTCATGCCCGCGGTCTACGCCGAGTTCCAGGCGATCGCGGACCGCCTCGAGCGGCACTACCGCGACGTCCAGGACCTCGAGTTCACGATCGAGCGCGGCAAGCTCTACATGCTCCAGACCCGCTCCGCGAAGCGGACCGCGGCCGCGGCCGTGAAGATCGCCGTGGACATGGTTGGTGAGGGGATCGTCACCGAGCAGGAGGCGATCGGCCGGATCGAGCCGGCGATGGTGGACCAGCTGCTCCGTGACCAGTTCGACCCGAAGGCGCGAGCCGGGGCGACCCGCATCGTCAAGGGCCTCAACGCCTCCCCAGGGGCAGCGGTGGGACGAGTCGTCTTCGATGCCGACGATGCGGTCGAGTGGGTCGGCCGGGGCGAGAAGGTCGTCCTCATGCGGATCGAGACGTCGCCGGACGACTTCCACGGCATGGCCGTGGCCGAGGGGATCATCACCGCCCGCGGCGGCGCGACCTCGCACGCCGCGGTCGTCGCCCGCCAGATCGGGAAGCCCTGCGTCGCGGGCTGCGCGGACCTCCTCATCGACTATGGCTCGAAGACCGCCACGTCGGCCAGCTCCGACCTCGCCCTGAAGGAAGGCGACTGGGTCAGCCTCGACGGCACCACCGGCGACCTCTTCAAGGACGCCCTGCCGACGGTGTCGGCCCGCTTCGAGGACCAGCCGGAGCTCCAGGCCGTGCTCGCCTGGGCGGACAAGTACCGCCGGATGCAGGTCTGGACGAACGCGGACAAGCCGGAGGAAGCCGCCCAGGCGCGCCGCTACGGCGCCCAGGGGATCGGCCTCTGCCGGACGGAGCACATGTTCCGCGAGGGCGAGCGGCTCGAGATCGTCCGCGGCGCCATCCTGGTCGCGAACCGGGCCACCCGGGCCAAGGCGAAGGCCGCGACCGGCGAGCCGCTCGACGCCGAGGAGCAGGCGGTCGTCGCGACCTTCGACGTGGCGATGGCCAGGCTCGAGGTCCTCCAGCAGGGCGACTTCGAGGGCATCTTCGAGGCGATGGACGGCCTGCCGGTCGTGATCCGCCTCATCGACCCGCCGCTCCACGAGTTCCTCCCGAACCTCGAGGAGCAGCTGGTGAAGGTCACCCGCGCGGAGATGAGCGGCGGGGCCTCCGAGGAGGACAGGGAGCTCCTCGCGACGATCAAGTCGCTCCACGAGCAGAACCCGATGCTGGGCCTGCGCGGCTGCCGCCTGGGCCTGATGATCCCGGACTTCGTGAAGGTCCAGACGCGGGCGATCCTCAACGCCGAGATCGCCCGGGTGAAGGCGGGCGGCCACCCCATCGCCAAGATCATGATCCCGCTCGTCGGGCACGTGAACGAGCTGGCGGCCACGCGCGCGCTGCTCGAGGCCGAGGCGCAAGCGGTCGAGGCGA
The DNA here is from genome assembly GCA_016191345.1 of Chloroflexota bacterium. Lineage (GTDB taxonomy): Bacteria > Chloroflexota > Limnocylindria > Limnocylindrales > CSP1-4 > UBA5189. The sequence goes on along the minus strand of JACPOU010000025.1, from coordinate 118,524 downwards.
GGGCCGGCGTCCATCCCGAGTACAAGTTCGGGACGATGATCGAGGTCCCGCGCGGCGCGCTCACCGCGGACGAGATCGCCCGCGAGGCGGAGTTCTTCAGCTTCGGCACGAACGACCTGACCCAGATGACGTTCGGCTACAGCCGCGACGACGCCGAGGGCGGGTTCCTGCTCAAGTACGTCGAGGACCGGATCCTGCCGGTCAACCCGTTCCAGACGCTCGACGACGCGGTCGCCGGGCTGATGCGGACAGCGGTCGAGAAGGGCCGCTCCACGAAGCCCGACCTCGAGCTCGGGATCTGCGGCGAGCACGGCGGCGATCCCGCGTCGATCGCGAAGTGCGAGGCGATCGGCCTCGACTACGTGTCCTGCTCGCCGTTCCGGGTCCCCGTCGCCCGGCTCGCCGCGGCGCAGGCCTCGCTGGTGTCCGCCGAGCGCGACAAGTAGCGTCTCGAGGCCCGAGCCCTGAGCACCAATCCCGGCTCCAGGGTTCGCGGCCTCCTGATCGACACGGAGCCGCTCCGGCGGGATCCCGACTTCCGGCGCCTCTGGATCGGCCAGACGATCAACGGGATCGGCAACCAGGTCACGCGCGTCGCCCTGCCGTACCAAGTCTACGTCCTGACCCAGTCGACGCTGGCGCTGGCGGCGTTGACGCTCGTCCAGCTCCTGCCGCTGCTCCTCTTCTCCCTCGGCGGTGGCGCGATCGCCGACGCGTTCGACCGGCGCAAGGTGCTCGTCGCGACGCAGCTCGCGCTCGGGGCGACGAGCCTCGCGCTCGTGCTCCTGACGCTCCAGGAGAGCCCGTCGCTGCCGCTCCTGTTCATCGTCGCGTTCGGTGCATCCGGCCTCGCGGCGATCGACTGGCCGGCCCGCAGCTCGGCCACCCCGAGGCTGGTGCCGCCGGAGCGCCTGCGCGCAGCCCTCGCCCTCGGGCAGCTGAGCTACAACGGGAGCTCCGTGCTGGGCCCGATCCTGGCCGGCGTCCTGATCGGCGCCGTCGGGGTTCCGGGTGCGTTCGGGGTCGACGTCCTGACCTACGCCGCCTCGCTGGCGATGATCCTCCGGATCCGCCCGATCCCGCCCCACGGCGACGCCCGCAGGGCCGGCCTCGAGGCCATTCGCGAGGGGCTCCGGTTCGTCCGGAACCGGCGGCTCATCCTGTCGACCTTCGCCATCGACCTCAACGCGATGATCTTCGGGATGCCGACCGCGCTGTTCCCGGTCCTCGCCCTCGACGTCTTCCAGGTCGGAGCCGTTGGCCTCGGCCTCCTGACCGCCGCGCCGGCGGCCGGCGCGTTCGGCGCGATCATCCTCTCGGGCGCGGTCTCCCGCGTCCGGCGGATCGGGCGCGGCATCGTCCTCGCCGTCGCCGCGTGGGGCGCCGCGATCGTCGGCTTCGGACTGTCGACGTTCTTCTTCCCGCTTGCCCTTCTCTTCCTGGCCCTCGCCGGCGCTGCGGACGTGGTCTCGGCGGTATTCCGATCGAGCGTGGTCCAGATGGAAGCACCCGACGAGCTCCGGGGGCGGGTGGGCGCGATCCACATCCTCGTCGTGACGAGCGGGCCGCGGGTCGGCGACATCGAGGCCGCGCTCGTCGCATCGGTGGTCGGCGCGCAGCTATCGGTGATCAGCGGCGGCCTGCTCTGCCTGCTCGGCGTCGTGGCGGTCGTCCGTGCGTTCCCGGAGCTCGATGCCCACGTTGTCCCCGCCGCGGGCGTCCACGCGCCGGACGCGGCCGCTTCGGGCCGCAGATCGCGGCGCATCAGCGGCCAACCACCACCGCCCGACCTCGAGGATCCGGAGCCGCCGGCCTGACGCGGCTGGCGAGCGTGAAACGCGCCGCGTGCCTTGCGGTCAGGTGGCCGGGGCGTCGAGGCGCGGCGATCGCCGGTACGGCGCGTACGCGGGCCACCACATCGAGCGGTCGACGAGCGCGTCGACGTCGGTGGCCGCCGGAAGCGGAGACTGCCCGCTCTCGATCGCCTCGCGGGCGACCGCGACGGCGATGGCCCGGGAGATCGTCCGAAGCTCCGCGACGGACGGGTAGATGGCCCCCTCGGCGAAGCGGTCCGCGGTCAGGTGGTCGGCGAGCGTCCGGGCGGCAAGCAGGAACATCGCGTCGGTCACTTCGGCCGCCTCGGCGACGATCGCCCCCAGTCCCAGGCCCGGGAAGATGAAAACGTTGTTCGCCTGCCCGACCTGGCGCCGCCGGCCATCGATCGGCACGGCCGGGAACGGCGAGCCCGTCGCCACGAGAGCCCGGCCGTCCGTCCAGGCGAGGACGTCCGCGGGCACGGCCTCGGTGTTCGCCGTGGGATTCGAGAGCGGCAGAACGATCGGCGTCGGCGTCCCGGCGGCCATCGCCCGCAGGACCGCCTCGGTGAAGCCGCCGGCGTGGCCGGTCGTTCCGATGAGGACGGTGGGCCGGATCCGCTCGACGACCTCGAGGAGGCCCGGATTCGCCGCCCGCCCGGCGTCGCTGACGACGAGTCCCGCCGCCGCCGCCGCCTCGGCCGGCATGGCCAGGTCCGCCTTGTCCGGATCGAGGTCCGCGCGGGCGGCGTGGACAAGGCCGGATGTATCGACGAGGACGAGGGCCGCCGCGACCTCCCCGGGCGTCATCCCGTCCGCCCGCATCGCGAGCCGCAGGAGCCGGGCGATCCCGACGCCGGCCGCGCCCGCGCCCACAAGGACGATCCGCTGCTCGCTCCACGGCTCAGCCAGGTGACGGAGCGCACCGAGCACGCCGCCCAGCACGACGGCCGCGGTTCCCTGGATGTCGTCGTTGAAGCAGGGGATCCGGGTCCGGTAGCGGTCCAGAATGCGGAGGGCGTTGTGCTGCTTGAAGTCCTCGAACTGGATCAGGCAGCCCGGCCAGACCGCGTGGACGCCCTGGATGAATGCCTCGACGAACGCGTCGTAGGCGGCGCCGCGGAGCCGGGGTGCCCGATAGCCGAGGTACAGCGGATCGTCCAGCAGCGCCCGGTTGTCGGTCCCCACGTCCAGGGAGACAGGCAGGGTCAGGACCGGATGGATTCCGCAACCGGCGGTGTAGAGGGCCAGCTTCCCGATCGGGATCGCCATCCCCCCGGCACCCTGATCGCCGAGGCCCAGGATCCGCTCGTTGTCCGTCACGACGATGAGCCGGACGTCCTCGTACGGGGCGGCCCGGAGCACGTCCGGGATCCGGTCGCGGTCCGCGGGCGTCAGCCAGATTCCGCGCGTCCGGCGGACAATGTGGCTGAACTCCTGGCACGCCCGGCCGACGGTCGGGGTGTAGACGACCGGCAGGTACTCGTCCATGTGCTCGGCGAGGAGCCGGTAGAAGAGCGTGGCGTTTCGATCCTGGAGGGCCGCCAGCCCGATGTAGCGTTCGAGGTCGTCCGTCTTCCGCCGCAGGTGTTCGTGCTCGAGCGCGAGCTGCTCCTCGATCGAGAGGACGCGGTCGGGCAGGAGGCCGTGCAGCCCGAACGCGGCGCGCTCGTCGAGCGGGAAGGCGAGGTCCTTGGTCAGGAGCCGCCGGTTGAGGAGTTCGGAGCCCGCGACGTCGATCTCGGCGGGCAACCCGGCGGACAGCTGGTCGAACGGGGCGGGGAGGGGTCGCACCTCGCGAGGATAGCCCGCTCGCCCGGAACCGCGGTGGGCCGAACGGCCGCTCTCCGCGGGACGCGCGCGGGTTGGAGATTCGGCGAGGCAGTCTGGGAGCGTGGGCGGTACGCCGACCTGGCGGGGGCACCCTGCGATATCGTCGCTGCGATGGACGTGCCGAAGCTCGAGATCCTCGACCACCCGGAGGCAACCCGGTACGAGGCCGTCGAGGACGGGTCGCTCGCGGGCTTCATCGAGTACCGGCTGGTGGGCAGTCGCCGGATCCTCGTCCACACGGAGGTGCTCCCGGAGTTCGAGGGCCGCGGCATCGCCGCGGCGCTGGCGCGCCACGTCCTGGAGGCGGCGCGGGCGGTGGGCGGCCGGGTGACCGTCAAGTGCCCGTTCATCGCCGCCTACGTCCGCCGCCACCCGGAATACGACGCGATCACCTCGCAACCGAGGCGCGGGTAGCGGTCGGCGGGCCGAGGGCAGGCGCGGGCCGACGGTGCGCCGGCCGACGGCGCGCCGGCGCACCCGGAATGGCCAGAATCGTGCGGCCCATGCCGAGCCATTGCCGCACCATCGACCGCGCCACCCCCTCGCCGCGCCACCCGCTCGCCGCGGCGGCCGCCCGGCGCCAAGGATGCCGGGCGCGTTTGTAACGCCCCCGTTATGCGGATCCGGTCCGCCGCTGGCGATCATGTCGGGACCGTGGATGCATTGACCGTCGCGCTGCAGGCGATCTACTACGGCGTGTTCGCCGTGTCCCTGTGGCGCTATCGCCAGCGGCCGGGGCCCGTCGAGCGCGCCGTCGTCCTCGTCTTCGCGCCGCTCGCGGCGCTGTTCGCCTACTCGCTGCTGAGCACCGCCGTTCCCGGCGTGGTCGGTGTCCTCCGCCCGATCGTCATCGCGGTGCTGCTCCTCCAGCCCGTCCTCGTCCTCCGGCTGGCGGCCATGGTCCGGCGGCTGCCAGCGTGGGTCATGCCCCTCGTCTGGGCCGGCTGGCTCGTGAACTCGGTCATGTTGGGATTCCTGCCCCGGACCGCCGGGACGACGCTCGCGTACGTCGCCTTCTTCTTCATCGTGCAGGCCGCGGCCGGGGCCCGGTTCATCCTCGACGGCCGCCAGCGGTTCGGGCTCGCCCGCCTGCGGCTCACCCTGGCGGGCCTGGCCACGGTCTGTTTCGGCCTCGGAATCCTCATCGCCGGGATCGCGTCGGCGGCCGCCAACGGGACGAGCCCGGCCTCCGCCCTTGCGGTTTCCCGAGGGTTCGCCGTCGCCGCCGGGCTCGGCTATCTCGCCGCGTTCCTGCCCCCCCGCTGGTTCCGCCGGATCGCCCAACAGTCCGTCGCCTTCGACGTCACCCATCGCCTCGTCGTCGCCCCATCGCATTCGGGTCCCGAGCTGCTGTGGTCCGAGCTCGCGCGGGCGGCCCGCGAGATCCTCGGCGCCCGGAGCGTCGAGATCCGGGCCGACGGCCGGACCGCACCGCTCGCGACGCTCGGCGATGCGGACATTTCCGCCCTCGTCGCGCGGCCGCTCGACGATCCCGCGACGCCCGTCACACGGATCAGCGTCCCGATCGCGGCGGAATCGGGCTGGACGGGCAGCCTGATCGCCGAGGTCGAGGGCCGGCCGCTCTTCGTCGAGGACGACCTCGCGCTCCTGACGGTGCTCGGCTCGCTGACCGCGCGGACGGTCGAGCGGCTCGATGCCTTCATCCGCCTCGAGGAGGCCCAGCGATCGCTTGCCGAGACGGCGGCCATCCGCGAGAGCGAGGCGCGGTTCCGGGCCCTGCTCGAGGCGGACCCGAACGCGATCCTCGCCCTGGACAGGCACGACCGGATCACCTGGGCCACCCGGCAGGCCGGCGAGCTGTTCGGCTACGGCGCGGACGAGCTCGTGGGGCTGAACCTGACCGACCTCGTGCCGGTGCCCGACGGGGCGATCGCCCCGGCGGTCGCCGACACGCACGGCGTCCGGCGCGCCGAGACGACGGCCCGGCGTCGGGACGGAACGCACTTCCCGGCCGAGATCGCCCAGACCCACTTCGAGCTCGACGAGGATGTTCCGTTCAACGTCGCGATCATCGCCGACGTCAGCTGGCGCCTCGAGGCGGACCGGATCCGCGAGCGCTTCGTCGGCGTCCTCTCGCACGAGCTGCGGACGCCGGTCACCTCGATCTACGGCGGCGCCCAGCTCCTCCTCGCGCGGCGCAACCGGATGGACGACGAGACCCGGGCTGAGCTGCTCCAGACGATCGCCGACGAGTCCGAGCGGCTCCAGCGAATCATCGAGAACCTCGTCGTGCTCGCCAGGATCGAGCGTGGAACGGAGCTCGGCGGACCCCGGCCGGTCCTGATCGATCGGCTCCTGGCCGACCTGATCGCCCGCGAGAAGGACCTCTGGCCGGCCGGCACGATCAGCCTCGATGTCGCCGGCCCGCTGCCCGTGGTCGCCGCCGACGACGACCACCTCGCCCAGATCATGCGGAACCTCCTGTCGAACGCGGCGAAGTACGCCGGCGACGGCGCCACGGTCCAGGTGGCGGTCCGGCTGGAGGGGGAGACGGTCGTCGTCCGCGTCCTCGATGACGGTCCGGGCATCGCCGCCGATGCCGCGGATCGCGTCTTCACCCTCTACTACCGCTCACCGGAGCATGCCGGCATCGCGGGGGCGGGCATGGGCCTCTTCGTCTGCCACGAGCTCGTCAAGGCGATGGGGGGCGACATCTGGGCCAGGCGCCGGCCGGAGGGCGGCACGGAATTCGGCTTCTCGCTGCCGGTCTACGTCGACGAGACCGCCGTCGCCGAGGATCTCCTGCCCGGGACCGAGGCCGGCGCGAACCTCGACGGCTTCGGGATGCGGCGCGGACGGCCGCGACGGAACGTTCCCGCGCCGGGAGACGAGTCCCCGAGTGCCGGGCCCCTCGACGCCCCGGGTGCCGGGACCCTCGACGCCCCGGCGTCGACGGCGTCGTCCGAGCTGGCGACGAGCCCGTCGAGCTGACCCGGGTTCTCGAGCGCGGCGCCCGCCCCGCGGCGCCCGAGCCGCGGCCCCCACCCCGGGGTCTCAGCCCGCCGCTGACTCCAGGCCCGATGAATGGATCGATGTCGCCGCCGGGCGCCCGGGGAGGCCGAGCGAGACGATGGCGACGACGAGGGCCGTGGCCGCGAGCACCGCGAAGCCCAGCGCCACGCCGCCGGCGGTGACCCCCGCGGCGAGCGTCGCCCCGGCCACGCTCGCCCCGACCACGCCGCCGAGGTAGCGCCCGGTGTAGTACGTGCCGGCGGCCATCCCGACCCGCTCCGGACCGACGGCCTCGAAGGCCGCTGCCTGGCGCGGCGAGCCCGAGAGACCCATCCCGAGCCCCACCACGCCGAGCAGGGCGGCCACGCTGACCGGCGACACGTCGGCGAGGGGAATGGCGAGGAGCCCCAACCCGGCCGTCGTGACGAGGGCCCCCACGACCACGGGCGTCCGGCGTCCGCGGCGGTCCGACACCCGTCCGCCGAGGGGCGCCACCAGGGCAGCGACGCCCGAGATGCCGAGGAGTACGAGGCCGCTGGTCGTCGCGCTCTCGTGGAGCAGACGTTCCACGAGGAGCGGGACGATCAGGAAGGAGCCGTGGAGGACGACGGTGTTCCCGAACACGCCCCCAACCGCGGCGGCGAACGTCCGTGAGCGGAAGAGTCGCGGATCGACCGCGGGGTTCGGCGTCCGGAGCTCGTACCAGGCGAAGGCCAGCCCGAGTGGCGCAACGGCGAGACCCGCCGCGAGGCCCACCGTGGCACTGGGCGGCCGGAGAGCCACCAGGAAGGCGACGATGACCAGGGCGAGGAGGGCGAGACCCGCCGGATCCATCGGGCGCCGCAGCGCAGTCGTTGCTGCCGCGTCGGATTCGCCGCCCGGGCGGAGCCAGAGCCCCACGCTCGTCGCCGCGAGGATCGCGACGGGTACGGCGACCACGAACAGCGAACGCCAGCCGAACGCGCCGACGAGGACGCCGCCGACGAACGGCCCCGCCGCCGCGCTCGTGGAGACCAGGAGGTCGAAGATCCCGAACGCCTCGCCGCGCCGGGCGGGCGGGGCCGCGGCCCGGATGAGCGCCGCCGAGCTCGTCGAGACGGCCGCCCCACTGAGCGCCTGGAGGACGCGGGCGACCTGGAGGACGAGGAACGCGTTCGCCGCCACGGCGAGGAGCGAGGCCGCGGCGAACAGCACCACGCCACCGAGGAAGAGCCGGCGCTGGCCATACCGGTCGCCGAGCGAGCCGCTGAGCGGGAGCGCCACGGCGACCGCCCCGAGGTACAGCGACACGAGGCTGGAGACCGCGTCCGCCCCGAGCCGGTACTCGTCCATGACGTCCGGCAGCGCGACGGCGAGCATCGTCGAGTTGAGGGGGACGAGGATGGACCCGCTGGCGACGCCCAGCATCAGCGGGGTCAGCAGCCGGCCCGATGCCGGCGCGGTCACAGGAGCCGGACCCGGCCGCTCGTGCCGTCGATCTCGACTCGCCGCCCGTCACGGATCCGCGTCGTGGCGTCGGTCGTCCCGACGACGGCCGGCAGGGCGAACTCGCGGGCCACGACGGCCGCGTGCGACAGGACCCCGCCGGTGTTCGTGACCAGCCCGCCGGCGATCGTGAAGACGGGCACCCAGGAGGGATTCGAGGAGGGGCAGACGATGATGTCGCCCGGTTGGATCCGCCCGAAGTCGGCGGGACCCAGGACGACCCGCGCCGGCCCCGTGACGATGCCCGCGGACGCGCCCGTGCCGAGGATGACATCCGCCTCCGTGGAGGTGAACCGCTCGCCGTCGAAGCGATCCGTATTCGGCGGCCCGGGCGTCGCCCCGACGAACCGCGGCGGCGTGGTGGCGCGCCAGCGTTCGTGCTCGGCGCGGCGAAGGGTGACGAGGGCGCGCATGTCGGTGGGTGCCTCGATCCCGGTCCGGACCTCGTCACGGTGCAGGAACAGCACGTCGTGCGGTTCGGCGATGACGCCGGACGCGACCAGCCGGCCGCCGACCCGCAGGGAGAGGGTCCGGATGCGGCCCTGGGCCATCCGGTCGATCCAGTAGTTGTGGCCCTCGGTGAGGTGCCCGATCGTCCGGGCGTGGCCCAGCAGCCGCTCGAACTCGGCCAGCCGATCCGGCTCGCCGGCCAGCCGCTCTCGCGCGGCGGCGGCCAGGCGGTCTGCCTCCGCGGCGAGCCGCGCCTGACGGACCATCGCCGGCTCCGGGGGTGCCGAGAGCCGGAGCGCAAGCTCGCCCAGGAGCTGGCGGGGCTCGTCCGTCCAGGACGCCTCCATCAGGTCGTCGAAGCTCTGGCCGAGGTGACCGTGCCGGTCCAGGAAGGCGCCCAGCTCCGCGACGACCGCCGCGCCGCCCGGCGCGGCGGCGAGGTCCTCCGGGCGCACGCTGCCGCGCGGCCGTTCGCGGAGGATTGCCGCAACCGCGGGCGCGGCCTCGAACGCGGCCGCCAGCCGCTCTAGGCCGAGCTCGACCTCCAGCAGGTCGTGCTTCGCGCCCTGGGCGAGGCGCATCGCGTCCCCGCTCGCGGCGTCGGGGATGGCCGCCTCGTACAGGTCGGCGAGGTCCTCGAGGACCATGTACGGCCCGATGATGATCAGGAAGTGGAGGTCCCACATGCGGCTCACCGATGCCCATGCGGCATCCCAGGCGCCGGCAAGCGCCGTCGGGTCGAGGGACTCGACGTCGATCGACCGGATGCCGGCTTCGAGCTCCCGCAGCTCCGGCAGGACCTCGTCCGCCCAGAAGCGCTCGGTGGCGGCGATCCGCTCGCGCATCGCGGCCAGCCAGCGTTCGCGGTTCGCCGCGCGCTCCGCCTCGGGCAGGTTGGCCATGAAGGCGATGTACGTGTAGCCATTCCAGACCCGGGTGTGGAGCCGCTGCGGGAAGCCGCCATAGAGCTCGTAGCAGAGATTGAAGCCGTGGCCCAGCGTCCGGACGTAGTCCTCGGCGAGCGGCGCCAGCGCGAACGGCATGTGCATGTCGTCGCGTTCCCAGGAGAGGTCTGGGTCCGCCGGCGATTCCCACGCGATGGGGAAGGCGTCCGTGCCGGCCGGGAGGTGGTCCGCACCGGCCGGCACCGGATCCGCCACGCCGGGGGACGCCGGGCCGCCGGCATCGTCGGGCCCAGCCACTCCAGCGGCGTTGAGCGGGCCAGGCGCGTCGGGCGTCGTCATCGCGTCGTGATCGGCCGCGCCTGGAGGAGGTACCAGCGGCCGGCGGCCATCGCCGCCTCGATGTCGACGGGCGCACCGAACCCCGTCTCGACGCTCACGGCCAGGCCCGCCAGGGCGGCGAGCTCGGCCTCGTCGATCGACCGGGCCGCCGGGCCGCCGTCGCCCGGCGTGTAGTCAGCCGTGGCGAGCGAGGGCCGCTCGAGCACGAACGTGTCGGGCGTCACCGTCCCGGAAACCATCGCGTCGCCGAGACCACGGACCGACGTGACCACGAGCTGGTCGGAGCGGCCGGTGACCGGATGCCGGGTGAAGACGACCGCGGCCGCGTCCGCGGGCACGAGGGCCTGGACCACGACGGCCATCCCGCCGCCGTCGAGGGCGAGGCCGCGACGTTGGCGGTAGGCGATCGCCGGCGCGCTCCAGAGGGACGCCCAGCAGCGTCGGACCGCTGCCGCCACGCCGGCTGGCTCCACCCCGAGCTCCGTCTCGTGGAGGCCCGCGAACGAAGCCGCGGAGCTGTCCTCCCCGAGGCCCGACGACCGGACGGCGAACCGCGGCGCCTCGATGCCCGCCCCGGCCAGCCGCCGGACGAGCTCGTCGATCGCGTGCTCCAGGGCGTCGCCGACGGGCGCCGCGATCGGCGCGGCCTCGAACGCACTCGTCAGCGCCCGGCGCGCCGACTCGTCGGGCAGGGCGGCGAGCGCCGCCGCGGCCCCGTCGAGGGTCTCGAGATGCCGCTCGAAGGCGACCGTCGTGAGGCAGAACCCGGGCGGAATCTCGAAGCCGAGCCGGGCGAGCCGGTCGAGGGACGCCGCCTTGCCGCCGACGAGGCGCACGTCGCCCTCGACGGCGCCCAGCCACGCGATCGGCGGACCCTCGGGACGCCACATGCCGATGTTCCTCCGCTCCACGCCCGCGGTTCCGATGCCCGCGCCTGCCGGAGCGGTTGCAGTGTAGCGGCCGCGATTCACCCGGGCAGCCCTCGGCCGACTGGCCGCGGGCCGGCGCCCCGCCGTTCGCGGCGGCTGCCCGACCAACGGCCGGGCCGCGCCTTGGGCTCCCGGAAATGAGGGAGAGCAGGAGGCGACGTCCCGGCGCCGGGCGTCGCTGCCCCGGCGCCGAAATCTTCCATGTACCCTCCGGGCGAGTGGTGGGAGCGCGGACCGGGCCGAATGGCCGTTCGCGGCCTCGATCCGGGACGGATCCACGCCTCAGCGACCGCAGCGCGCGGGCACACGAGGGTCCCGCGCGCGACCACCACTCGCCGGGGGAGTAGACGGCGGAAACTCGCCGCTGCCGGCGCCCACCGGCGCCCGCCGGCGCCTGGGCGGCCACGTTGCTGGATCGCCCCCACGCGGCGCGCGCCGCGCCACGCCGCCCCGGGATCGGGCAGACTGGCGCCCATGACCACGAAGATCATCCTCGACGTCGATACCGGCACCGACGATGCCGTCGCACTCATGGTCGCGGCCCTCAGCCCGGACATCGAGCTCATCGGCGCGACGACCGTCAACGGCAACACCGCCGTCCACTTCTGCACGGAGAACACCCTCCGCGTCTTCGACTGGATCGGGCTGCCGGACATCCCCGTCCACCAGGGCATGAGCCGGCCGCTCGCGCGCGCCCAGATGACCCAGATCAACCCCGCGAGCCGCATCCACGGCGACCTCCTCGACCTCCCGGAGGCGAGGACCGCGACCCTCCAGCCCGGCCACGGCGTCGACTGGCTCATCGACACGTACCTCGCCAGCGACGGCGACATCACGCTCGTCCCTGTTGGGCCGCTCACGAACATCGCGACGGCCATCCAGAAGGAGCCGGCGATCCTCGAGAAGATCCCCGAGATCGTGATCATGGGCGGTGCCCACGACCACGGGAACTCGACGGCCTCGGCCGAGTTCAACATCTGGCTCGATCCCGAGGCGGCCCGGATCGTCGTGAACTGCGGCCGGCCGATCCGGATGGTCCCCCTCGACGCCACCCACCGCGCCCTCGTCTCGCTCGACGATTGCCGGGCGCTCCGGGCCCTCGGCACGCCTGCCGGCGAGGCCGCCGCCCGCTTCATCGAGAAGCGGATCGATGGCTACGACTCGACGCAGCCGATGCACCGGGCCGGCGCCGCGCCGGTCCACGACGCCCTGGCGGTCTGTGCCGTCATCGATCCGACGGTCATCACGACCCACTTCATCCCGGTCGATGTCGAGACCGGCGGCGAGCTGTCGATCGGCCGGACCGTCTGCGACTTCCGGTTCCGAAGCGGCAGGCCGGCCAACGTCCAGTTCGCGATGGACGCCGACGAGCCGATGTTCGTCCGGATGCTCACGGAGATCCTGGGCCGGACGGCCTGAGCCGGCAGGCGTCGAGGGCCTGCGCCGGGATCGCCAGCCCGATGGCGACGGATCGGCGCAGGCCGCTGCACCCTTGACAAGGTTCGTTGACTGCGCAACGATATTTGCGCCGTGACGCAAGTCGCCGATCGGCCGCGAACCAGTCAGGAACAACGTCTCGTGCCAGCGATCACCGTCGACGACATCACGATCCTCCCGCGCATCGCCGCTCCCGACCCGGCGATCGCCCGCCAGCGCCCCGTCACACGCGTCACGACTGCGCCGAAGGGCTACGAGGGCGAGGGCTTTCCCGTCCGCCGCGCGTTCGCGGGCGTCGACCTGGCCGATCTCGACCCGTTCATCCACCTCGACCAGATGGGCGAGGTCGAGTACGCGCCGGGTGAGCCGAAGGGCACCCCGTGGCACCCCCACCGCGGCTTCGAGACCGTGACCTACATGATCGACGGCGTCTTCGAGCACGCCGACTCGAACGGTGGCGGCGGCGTCATCACGAACGGCGACACCCAGTGGATGACCGCCGGCGCGGGGATCCTCCACATCGAGAAGCCGCCGGAGTGGCTCGTCATGAAGGGCGGGCTGTTCCACGGCTTCCAGCTCTGGGTCAACCTGCCGGCGGCCCAGAAGTTCTCGACGCCGCGCTACCAGGACATCCGGGCGAGCGAGGTCGCCCTCGCCTCGACCCCGGACGGTGGCGCGCTCATCCGCGTCATCGCCGGCGAGCTGGCGGGCCACGCCGGCCCGGGCTCCACGTATTCGCCGATGACGCTCATCCACGCCACCCTCAGTCCGGGCGCACGGCTCTCGATCCCGTGGCGCGCGGACTACAACGCCCTGGCCTACGTGATGTCCGGCTTCGGAACGGCCGGGGCCGCCGCTTCCACGGGCCGTGGCTTCGGGGAGGCGGGCGGGTCGGCGCCGGCGGCCATCCAGACCGGCCAGCTCGCGGTATTCGGCGGTGGCGAGGCGATCACGATCTCGGCCCTGCCGCTCGGACGGCAGGAATCGCGAAGCCCGAACCTCGACGTCCTCATCCTCGGCGGCCGACCGATCCGGGAACCGGTCGCGTGGATGGGTCCCTTCGTGATGAACTCACGGGAGGAGCTCATGCAGGCGGTGGCCGACTACCAGGCGGGCCGCCTCGGGGCGATCCCCGCGATCCACGGCGCGCCGACGACGATCCAGGAGGGCTAGGATTCCGGCGTCGGCCGGCGGCCGACGCCAGGCGTCGCGAGGTCCTGCGCCCGGGTTACGGCTCGGGCGTCGGCTCCGCGGACGCGGCGGCCTCGCCGCGGGGCTCCGGACTGATGCTGCCGGGGCGCACCGGCTCCAGGTCGATCGTGCGCGCTCGGCGCGTCCGGCCCGCCTCGGTCTTGACCGACGCGGCCGGGATGACGCCGCCGGCCACGGATTCGACCGTCGCGATCTCGCCAGCGTAGAGGCCGCTCAGGATCCGGACCTTGTCGCCCATCTTGATCTCGCGCCGGCCGGTCACGGCCTGGAGGTTGATCGAGACGGTGCGGCCCGGCGGGTTGCGCGGGTCGAAGGCTCCCGGCGCGACGGGGGGCGGGCCCCCGGTCTTGGGCGGCGGGTAGACGAACTTTCGGCGTCTCGCCACTAGGAGCGACGACCGCGCGGGCTGGGCTCTTCCTTCTTCGGCTTGGGCTCGTGGCCCGGGCGGGGCGGTCGCGGCATCGTGCCCGGCGCCATGTCCGGCTGGCGTTCGCGCGGTCCGCGAGCCTTGGCGGCCCGCACGACGGCATCGAACTCAGCGGCGATGGGGGCGGGGATGCTGCCCTGCCACGCTCGCTCGACCTCCTGGACCCGCGTCGTCTCCGCGGCGCGCCGCTGGCGCTCGAACTTCGAATGTTTGGTCACGCGCGAAGGGTACCCTGAAACCGGCCTCGTGCGCGAGGGAGGCGCAGGCGAGCCGGCGGCGCGGTCGCCGTGGATGCCCGCCCGTCCCGCCCCGATCGGGCGGGGCGGCACTACCCGGAGCGCGGCCTCGTGCACGACGATCAGCCTCCGAAGGATCGGAGGAGGACCCGTGAAGGCCATCGTCATCTACGAATCCCTGTGGGGCAACACCGCCGCCGTGGCCCGCGCGATCGCCGAGGGCATCGGCCCCGAGGCCCGGGCGCTCTCGACATCCGAGGCCACGCCCGATGTCGTCGCCGGTGCGGACCTGATCGTGGCCGGGGCGCCGGTCCAGGCGTTCTCTCTCCCGAGCGAACGCGGCCGCGCCTCGATCCGGCAGGACCAGGATCCGCCGCCGGACCTCTCCTCGCCCACGCTCCGGACGTGGCTCGAGTCGCTTCCGGCCGGACGGGGCCGCTCGGCGGCCTTCGACACGAAGTTCCGGCTGTCCCCGGGCAGCGCCGCGAAGGCGATCGACAAGGAGCTCGCGAAGGCAGGCTACGTGCCGGTCGCGCCGCCGCGGCACTTCATCGTGACCGGGTCGCAGGGCCCGCTTCGCGAGGGCGAGGTCGAGGCCGCTCGCCAGTGGGGCCAGGAGCTGTCCTTCGCGGCGGTCTGACCGCCTGGACGCCGCGCGGTCCGGACGCGCTCGCTCGGCCGGGCCGGCGCGGTTCGGACGCGCTCGCGCGGCCGGGCCGGCGCCGGGCCCACCCTCCCGCACCGAGCCCCGGCGGCCTGATCGATCGCCACCGAGCGGCGAGGGGAGTACGATGCCGTCGATTTCCCCAGTCGAACTGCGCGGGAGAGATCGCCGGGACGCCGACGCGGCGTGACCGGCGGCGCCGACGGAGCAACGGTCCGGAACCTCTCAGGCAGCAGGGACCGCGCAGGGATGGGGACGCTGGAGAGCGTTGAGGACGGGAGCGATCCCGCCAGCGCGCGCCGACGGAGGAACCCGGGACGCAGATGCGGTCCGGGGACGCTCTCAGGCACCAGGACAGCGGGGCACCGAGGAGGTGCGTTCCATGGCCGAGCCGCTGTCGGAGCTCCAGTTCGCCGACCGGCATATCGGACCCGACCAGGCCGACGTGGATGCGATGCTCCGCGTCGTCGGGCAGGCGTCGCTCGACGCCCTCATCCGCGCGACCGTGCCCGCGGCCATCCATCGCGACGCCGAGCTGGCCCTGCCGGCCGCCCGTTCCGAGGCCCAGGCGCTGGCCGACCTCCGGGCGATGGCCGCCGCAAATCGCCCCCTCCGATCGCTCATCGGGATGGGCTACCACGACACCATCACGCCGCCGGTCATCGCCCGCAACGTCCTCGAGAACCCGGCCTGGTACACGGCCTACACCCCGTACCAGCCGGAGATCGCCCAGGGCCGACTCGAGGCCTTGATCAACTTCCAGACCGCGATCTGCGACCTGACGGGCATGGAGATCGCCAACGCGTCGCTGCTCGACGAGGGAACGGCGGCAGCCGAGGCCTCCACGCTCGCCCACAGCATCTCGACGGTCCGCGACGCGAACCTCCTGTTCGTGGACGCGGACACGCATCCCCAGACGATCGCGGTCCTCCGGACGCGGGCGGAGCCGCTCGACGTCGAGGTCCTCGTCGCGGCCCCGGCCGAGCTCCTCGCGCGCGCCGCCGCGCCACACGACGGCGAGCGTCCGTACGCGATCCTCCTGTCATACCCCGGTTCGTCGGGCGCGATCCGCGACCTCCGGCCGGAGATCGAGGCGGCCCACGCGGCCGGCCTCCTCGTCATCGTCGCGACGGACCCGCTCGCGGCCGTGCTCCTCGAGAGTCCCGGCGCGATGGGCGCGGACGTCGTCGTCGGCAGCAGCCAGCGCTTCGGCGTGCCGATGGGCAACGGCGGTCCGCACGCCGCGTTCATGGCGACGCGGAGCGCCTACAAGCGGGCCCTGCCCGGGCGCCTCGTCGGCGTCTCGGTGGACGCGGACGGCGCCCCCGCGTACCGCCTCACGCTCCAGACGCGGGAGCAGCACATCCGCCGCGAGAAGGCGACCTCGAACATCTGCACGGCCCAGGTCCTCCTCGCCGTCATCGCCAGCCTCTACGCGGCGTGGCACGGGCCCGACGGCCTCCGCGCCATGGCCGAGCGCGTCCACGCCCGGGCCGCGGCCATCGCCGCGGGCATTGCCGGCGTGACCGGCCTCGCCCTGCGCCACGACCGGTACTTCGACACGCTCGCCATCGACGCCGGGAGCGCCGGCGGCGCGGACGCGCTCGTCGCGGCCACCGCCTACGCGGGCTTCGAAGCCCGGCGGCTCGATGAGACGGCGATCGGCATCGCCGTGGACGAGACGACGACCGAGGAGGACGTCGCGGCGATCGTCGCCGCGCTCGGCGGGGCCGCGGCGGATCCGGACGCGTCGGCCGGCGCGGCACGCAACGCCCTGCCGGCGGCCCACCGCCGGGCCGACGCGATCCTGACCCACCCGGTCTTCTCGCTCCATCGGTCGGAGACGGAGATGCTCCGCTACGTCTTCCGGCTGGCCGAGAAGGACGTGACCCTGACCCGGTCGATGATCCCGCTCGGCAGCTGCACGATGAAGCTCAACGCCACGACCCAGATGATGGCGATCGGGCTGCCCGGCTTCGCCCGGGTCCACCCGTTCTCGTCACCCGAGCGCCTGCCCGGCTACGCGAAGCTGTTCGCCGACCTCGAGGCGTGGCTCGCCGAGATCACCGGCTTCGATGCCGTCAGCCTCCAGCCGAATGCCGGCTCGCAGGGCGAGTACGCGGGCCTCCTCGCGATCCGCGGCTGGCATCGCTCCCGCGGCGAGGGCCACCGGACGGTCTGCCTCATCCCGGCCTCGGCCCACGGCACGAACCCCGCGAGTGCGGTCATGGCCGGCTACCGGGTCGTCGTCGTCGCCACTGACCCGCAGGGCAACGTCGACCTCGACGATCTCCGGGCAAAGGTCGAGGCGAACGCCGCCGACCTCGGGGCGCTGATGATCACGTACCCGAGCACGCACGGCGTCTTCGAGGAGGCCATCGTCGACATCTGCCGCCTCGTCCACGAGGCCGGCGGCCTCGTCTACATGGACGGCGCGAACATGAACGCCCAGGTCGGGCTGTCGCGGCCGGGCGACATCGGCGCGGACGTCTGCCACCTCAACCTCCACAAGACCTTCGCGATCCCGCATGGCGGCGGGGGACCGGGCATGGGCCCGATCGGCGTCGCGTCGCACCTCGTGCCCTTCCTGCCCGGCCGGGGGCTCGGCGATCCGGGGCGGGTCTCATCGGCGCCGTACGGCTCGGCGAGCATCCTGCCGATCTCGTGGGCCTACATCGCGATGCTCGGGCCGGATGGGGTCCGGAAGGCGACGGAGATCGCGATCCTCAACGCGAACTACCTTGCCGCGCGGCTCCGGGACGCGTTTCCGGTCCTGTACGTCGGGGCGCACGGCACCGTCGCCCATGAGTGCATCCTCGACGTCCGGCCGGCCACGGCCGCGAGCGGTGTGAGCGTCGACGACGTCGCGAAGCGGCTCATGGATTTCGGCTTCCACGCTCCCACGATGAGCTTTCCGGTCGTCGGGACGCTGATGATCGAGCCGACCGAGTCGGAGTCGAAGGCGGAGCTGGACCGCTTCGCCGACGCCCTGCTCGCGATTCGCGCCGAGATCGCCGAGATCGAGGCGGGTCGCGTCCCGCTCGAGGCATCCGCGCTCCGGAACGCGCCGCATACGGCGTCCGACCTGCTCCGCGAGGCATGGGCCCGGCCGTACTCACGGGAGGCGGGCGCGTTTCCCGCGCCGTGGGTCCGGGCACGCAAGTACTGGCCGCCGGTCCGCCGGATCGACAACGTCTACGGCGACCGCAACGTCGTCTGTGACTGCCTGCCGGTCGAGGCCTATGCCCAGGCGTCGGGCGAGACCCGGCTGCTCGTGATGGTGGAGTAGCCGTCCGCTGGGGACACCAGGCGGGGCAGCCGGCCGTGCGCCGCACGCACAATTTCGCCATCGAAGGCCGCCGCTGACGAATGCGCGTCGCGCTCAGGGCTCCTCGCGCGTTTCCCGTGCCTGCAGGACACCGAGCGGCTTGCTGGCAGGCCGTCGCCGCCGCTCGGCCTCCAGATCGTGCGTGCCACGCACGGGGCGGCAGGAGCTGCGTGCCACGCACGGGGCGGCAGGAGCTGCGTGCCACGCACGGGGCGGCAGGAGCTGCGTGCCACGCACGAAGGCGCCTCGTGCGAACCGACGCGGACGCGCCGCGAGAACCGCCCCCGCCACCGCGCCCTCGCGGTGCCCGCCGGCACCGGGATGCCCCGCCGTTCGGCACCCCTGACCACACACTCGCCGCCACGACCGCACCGTCGCCCCGGACCGAATTCCCATCGCTCCCCGGGACGTGCACGGCGGCACCGCCCCTCGTCCTCAGGAGTACCACCCCGGCTCCCCGCGGCGGGGGACCATCACCCTATGGCGGCGCCTCGATGAAGCGCCCACTGTGCCGTTCACAACCGACGTATCGGTGTCATTGGCCCAACCGTGTTCGGGGGGACACCTCTTGGATCTGCCGCTCCTGGACCTGCCGCCATCCGTCGAGCTGCTGGTCGGGGTCGTCGTCCTCCTGTTCCTCGGCGCGATCGCGGGTACCGCGGGATTCGCCGCGACCGCCTGGCGCCGCCAGATCCGACTCATGACGGACCTCACCGCCTCGCTCGCGACGGGCGCGGATCCCACGGACCTGAACGCCATCGCCAGGATCCGTGACGAGCACCTCCGGGCGAGCTTCGAACAGCTGGCCCAGCGCGTCTCCCAGACCTGGACCCTCGCCACGCGCGACCTCCTGACCCAGGTCGCGAACCGCCAGACGTTGCTGACACGCCTGGACGAGGAGATCGAGCGCGCGACGCGCTACGGCCACCAGCTGTCGATCGCCCTCATCGACCTCGACCACTTCAAGCGGGTCAACGACTCCTACGGCCACGCCGCTGGCGACCTGCTCCTCCGCGCCCTGGCCCAGTCGATCGAGGGCAGCGTCCGCCGCATCGACCTGGTCGGCCGCTACGGCGGCGAGGAGTTCATGGTCATCCTGCCCGAAACCGACGTGGACACCGCGGCCTCGATCGCGGAAAAGATCCGCCGCCAGGCGGGCCGCGAGCAGATCGTGCTCGACGACGGGACCGTCATCTCCGCGACCCTCAGCGCAGGCGTCGCCGGCGGGCTTGGGGCCCACCTCCGCCTCGATGCCGTCGTCCACGACGCCGACGCCGCGCTGTATTCGGCGAAGTCGCTCGGGCGCGACCAGGTCTACGTCTTCCACGAGGTCGAGGACGATCGTCGCGTTCGGCGCGCCGCCATCGCCCCGGCAGCTCGCGAGCGGGCCATGCAGGTCGGCCGCGAGGCGATGAGTGCCGCGACCTTGGCCCTCGCGACGGTGCTCAACGCTCGTCCCGGCTGGGCGGGCGGCCCGTCGACGATGATCGCCGAGTCCGCGGCCGCCGTCGCGGAGTCGATGGGCCTGCCGGCGGGCGAGATCGAGCGGATCCGCACGGCGAGCCTCCTCCACGACCTCGGCAAGCTCGCCATCCCGGACGAGATCCTGGCCAAGCCGACGCAGCTCAACGAATCCGAGTGGCGGGTGGTCACCGAGCACCCGAAGATCGGCCAGGTCGTGCTCGAGCAGGCCGGCGCGCTGCGCGACGCGGCGACGATCGTGCTCCACCATCACGAGTGGTACGACGGCCGCGGCTACCCGCACGGCCTGAGCGGCCAGCAGATCCCGATCGGGGCCCGGATCGTCGCCGTCGCCGATGCCTACGAGGCGATGGTCAGCGGCCGGCCGTATCGCAGCGCGATCAGCCACGAGCGGGCGCTCGCCGAGCTCCGCCGCCACGCCGGGCTCCAGTTCGACCCCGAGATCGTCGAGCAGTTCGCCACGATCTTCGCCGAGTCGATGCCGTGGGAGCCTTCGGCCGACCACGGCCACGACCACCCGCATCCGCATCCGCACCGCCACGACGACGAGGAAGTCGACAACGGCCTCCTCCACGACGAGCTCCACGCTCGCCGGCGCGGCTTCGATGCCACCGGCGCCACCGGGACAAACGGATGAAGACCTCGCGGCTGCCGGCCCCGAGCGCCCGCGGCGTCACCCGTGCCCGGCCGAGGCTCGACCGCCTGGCCGGGGGCGTGGTGGCCGGCGTGCTGCTCGGCGCGATGACGCTCGCCACGGTCCAGCCGGCCCTCGGCGCGAAGCCGGGACCGACGGCTGAGCCGGGCGCGACCGCGACGCCGAAGCCCGGCAAGGGCAATCAGCCGACCCCGACTCCGGCCCCGGTGGCGACGCCCCGGCCCACTCCCACGCCGGCTCCCGCCGCGACGCCGAAGCCCACGGTGGCCCCGGCCGCGACCCCAGCGCCTCCCGCTGGTGGCGTGACCGCCGGGGCGACGTCTGCGCCCGGCGGTGCTCCAACGGGACGGCCGTCCCCGGGTGCATCCGCGGCGAGCGGCGGGTCCTCCGCCACTGCCGCACCGAGCGGCGAGTCCTCCGCCACTGCCGCACCGAGCGACGGCGCAGTCATCGGCGGCGCCGGGCCGGTTGCTCCCGGGGCCGATGGCAACGAGCCGCCATCGATCTGGGCGATTCTCCTGCCGGCAATCGTCGGCGTCCTGGTGATCACGGGCGGCTGGCTCCTGGCCGGTCGCCGATCGAAGGGAGACGACGAGCCTCGTACCGCTGTGGCGGCCGACGGACCCGGGGCCACGGCGCCGGCTCCCGCGAACTCCAAGCCCGCCTGCGGTTCAGCCGCATCGAGTTCGTCCGTGGGGCCGTCGAGCGCCCTGCCCGGCCTTGGCGTCACGCGGGCCGCTCGCGGAGCTCGGCCGGTTCGCGGCGCGAGCATTGTCCCCTCGGCGTCCACCGAGGAGGCGAGGCTCGGTTCGAGGCCGGCATCGCCGGGTCGGGCGCCCGTGCGGACAGGGGCCGAGGATCCGCTAGTCGCCGCGATGGCGCGGTCGCGCGCGGCGCGGCCCCGCGGTCCCGAGGTGCGAACCGTCCCGAATCCAGTGGCGGACGGGGCCGGGTTCAATCCGTCGTGGGTCCGACGTCTCGACCACGAGATCAAGGTCCTGCCCACGCTGCCGGAGTCGAGGCGGACGGGTCGAGACGGCCATCCGGAGCTCGACGGCGGCCGGGCCGCTCACGACGGGGAGTCTCGCCGCTCGGCCTAGCTCGGTCCCTGCCGGGCGGAACCCTTGGTTTCGGCCCTGGCGCCCCGCCGGGCAAGATTCCGCCCCACGGAAGGAGTTGGCGTGGTGCGCGTCGCTGCGGCCCTGGTTCGTCGTCCCCGTTCCGCCCCACGGATCGAACGCGCAGGGACCGCCCGGTTTCCGCGGCCCGGTTCCACTCCTTCCGCCGGGCGGAAGCTCGCCGGCCGAATCGAGGCCTGAGGGGCAGTTGGATCCGCTCCACGGAACGAGACTCGATGTCCTTCCGCCGCGCGGAAGCAATCGGCCGGGCAGGCAGGACTTGACACGACAACGTTGCAGTGTCATGCTCCTGCCGTGGATCCGGAACCTCGCTACTCGCTCACGGACCTCGCGCGCGTGACCGGCGTCACGCCGCGGACCGTTCGGTACTACATCGCCCAGGGCCTCCTGGCCGGCGCCCATGACGCGGGATCAGGGGCGTGGTACGACGCCGAGCACCTCGCGCGGTTGCGCCTGATCCGGGAGCTCCAGCGACAGCACCTCCCGCTCGCGGAGATCCGAGGCCGCCTGGCCGGGCTCGGCGGCGCGGACGTCGCCCGACTGCTCGAGGAGTCGAGTGCCCGGACGTCGGCGCCGACGGGGTCGGCGCTCGACTACATCCGGAACCTCCTCGGCGCGCCGGTCCCCGGGCCGGGCATCGCAAGCGTCGCCAGCCAGGTGCCGCCGCCCGCCCCATCCGCCGCCCGCGCCGTCCGCGAGCTCCGTCGGATGTACCTCGCACCCGATGCCACTGCCCCCGAGGCCGCTCCGGCGCCAACGATGCCGGCCGCCACCGCCACGCCCTTGGACCCAGCAGCAACCAGCGCCCTCCGGGCGACTGCCCCGGAGCGATCCCAGTGGGACCGGATCGCCATCACCGATGACATCGAGCTCCACGTGCGCCGGCCACTGAGCCGGGATGACAACCGACGGGTCGAACGCCTGATCACGATCGCGCGCCAGGTCCTCGGGGAGGAACAGCCATGACCAGCAACCTTCGCGCCCGTCCAGATCGGACGCTCATCCGGGCCACCCATCGCAGCGAGCGCTTCGTCCTCGTCGAGCTGGACGCCCCGCCGGCCACGGCCCGGCATCGTCGCCCCCCGGTGAGCATCGCCTTCGTCCTGGATCGCTCCGGTTCGATGGGCGGGCGGAAGATCGAGCTGGCGCGCCAGGCCATCGAGACGGCGATCGACCGGCTGCTGCCGGAGGACCGCTTCGCGGTCGTCGCCTACGACGACCAGGTCGACGTCGTCGTCGCGTCGACGCTCGCCTCTCGCGAGGCGAAGGACGGCGCGATCCGGAGCGTGCGCGGCTTCGATGCGCGGGGTTCCACGAACCTCGGCGACGGCTGGCTCAAGGGCGCCGAGCAGGTGGCCCTCCACCAGGTCGGAGCCGAGGCCACCGGCATCAACCGGATCCTCATCCTGACCGACGGCCTCGCCAACCAGGGCATCACGGATCCCTCGGAGCTGGCGCGCCACGCCGGTGAGCTGCGCGCACGCGGAATCGGCACGACGACGTTCGGAGTGGGGGAGGACTTCGACGA
Source organism: Chloroflexota bacterium (assembly GCA_016191345.1). Classification (GTDB taxonomy): domain Bacteria; phylum Chloroflexota; class Limnocylindria; order Limnocylindrales; family CSP1-4; genus UBA5189. Next base: position 95,688 of record JACPOU010000025.1, on the reverse strand, counting down.
GGCGCTTCTCCAGGGGATGGCGGATGCCGGGGGTGGCCACTTCTACTACATCGAGCGGCCAGAGCAGATCACCGACCTGATCGCCAGCGAGGTCGGCGAGCTCCTCGAGATCGTTGCGCGCGATGCGGCGATCGAGATCACCGCGCCGGACGGGATGACGATCCGGCCCCTCTCGCCATACCGGTTCGAGCAGCGCGGCAGCCGGCACGCCCTGCTGCTGGGCGACCTCGTGGCCGGCCAGCACGTCGAGGCGATCGTCCGGATCCGGTTCGGGTACGGGCAGCCGGGCGCGGAGGTCGGGATCCTCATCGGCGTGACCGATCGCGACGGCGTGATGGCGGCGGCGGGCTGCGCGCCCGTGTCGATCGGCTGGCAGTACGCGGACGATCGTGCCAACGATGCGCAGCAACGGGATCGGTCCGTCGACCGACGGGTGGCCGCGATCTTCGCCGGTCGAGCCCGCCAGGAGGCCGTGAAGCTCAACCGGCTCGGCGACTTCCGAGTCGCCGCCGCCCAGCTGCATGGCGTCGCGGAGCGAATCCGCCGCTATGCGAACGGCGACCCGGAGCTCAACGCGCTCGCGGCGGCGCTCCGGGACGAGGAGGCCCAATGGGCCGCACCCGCCGCGGAATCGCTCCGCAAGATGACGTTCGCGTCGGCGAACTACTCGATGCGGAGTCGCGGGCCGGAGGGTCGGGCGGGCCGCTGAAGCGTGGGCAGGGGGTCGGGCCACCTGCCCGCCGGCCGGCCCTCCGTCAGGCCGTCCCGCCCGTGTGGGCGGCCCAGTACTCGCGCCAACCTCCGAACTCGGTGATGTCACGGTGACCCTCGGACTCGATCACCTCGCGCGGGAAGAGGATCCCGGGGACGATCCGCCCGTCCTCCAGCTCCACGGGTCCGCGGTACAGGTGGGGCGGCTCGCCGGCTTCGACCCGCTCCCAGACCGCATCCGGGAGGTCGTAGAGCTCACCCGGGACCGAGATGCCGCCCTCGGCAACCTCGTACATCCCCGGATGGATGTCGGCGATCGAATGAATCCGGTACTTGGGGGCCGTCCGGAATGCACCGAGGAACGTGGCGCCATCCAGGTTTGCATGCAACTTCAGACCGCGCATCAACGTGCCGTTGACGAACAGGAGCGTGGACACGAATACCTCCATCTGGGAGCCGGAAACGGCACGAGCGGCCCCCGATGGGAGCCGCCCGCACCTCTCATTGACCAGTCCAGGTCAGGCCATGGCAGGCTCCGGGTCGGGTTCGACGGGCGTCATGAGTGCGTCTGACATGCTCTTCATCGAGAGCTGCTTCTCGCCCCACGCAACCACCGCGATCACCAGCGCCCCGGCGACGTAGCCGAGCCAGACCGGGTTCGGCGTTCGAACGACGCCGGTTGACAGGTCCAGGATCAAGCCGAGCGGGTCGTGGATCAGGCCGATGGCCGCCAGGATGGCGGATATCAGCGAGAAGACGATCGCCCGGCTGTACTGCTTGTCGATGACGAAGACCGCGATGGCCCCGAGGAGCAGGCCCGCGAGCACCGCGCCGGCGCCCAGAATGGCCATGCCGTTGTAGATGACGCCGTTGCCGGCGAGCTTGTCGAACCCGACCGCCGCGGCATTCGTCCCGGCCGTGGCCAGGGCATTGTCGATCTGGCCCTGCGCCCAGGAAGCGATCGTCGGCAGGAGGGCCAGGATGACGGCAGGCGCGTGGCGCGCCGGGGTCGACTGGAACGCCTGGGCACCGATGACCAGGCCGATGAACAAGAGGATCGGCACCAGTGCCTGGATGGGGATCACCGCCAGGAAGAGGGCTCCGAGCCCCAGGAAGCAGATCAAGCCGATGACGATGCCGGTCGCGAGCGAGTAGCCGATTCGGCCGCCGACGGCCTTCCAGCCCGGGTGGCCGATGTAGACGGCCGGCGGAAAGGGGCTGCCGAGGAACGAGCCCACGACCGCGCCGATGCCGTCGGCCAGCAGGATGTAGCGGAGGTTGTAGCTGTCCCCGGCCGCCGCCGCGCTCTCGACGTTGTTCATGCCCTCGGTGAAGTTGTAGATGCCCAGCGGGATCGCCGTTGCGAGCAACGGGAAGAGGTCCGACAGCTTCGACAGGAAGCCGGTCGCGAAGCTCGGCAGGTGCAGTCCGATCTGGGAGAACGAGTCATTGACGGCTGCGGGGCTCAGGCCCTGCCAGCCGAAGACGCTGTACGAGACCCAGCCGATCACGGTCCCGACGATGACGGCGGCAAGGCCGCCCGGGATCCCGAACGGGAGCCGGACACCGGCGGTCCAGGAGAGGAGGATGATCGCGAAGGTCGCAAAGGCGATCCAGGGCGCCTCCATCATCTGGAACGCCGGGCGCATCGAGATGAACGCGATCGAGATCCCGGCCAGCGTGCCGAGCATGGCCGCGCGCGGCGTGAAGCGCCGGATCGTCGGGCCGATGAACGCGCCGAGGATGACGATCAGGCCGATGAACAGGGCCCACAGGAGACCCGCCTCCCATGCCGCGAGCGCGTCATTGGTCTTGAGGAAGACGGGCAGCATGATGACGAAGGTCACGAAGAAGTAGTGCGGAACGCTGGGGCCATAGGGCATCGCCGCCACGTCGTCCCGGCCGGTCTTCCGGGCGAGCTGGTAGGCCAGGTAGGCATAGAACAGGTTGCCCAGCGGCAAGGCGATCCCCAGCGCCGGCAGGATCCGTCCGAAGACGTCCCCGGATGGAATCTGGACGACATACAACGCCAGCCCGGCAAGGACCAGCACGTTGAGCAGGACGTTCGTCCCGAGACCGAAGAACGCGTTCCAGTCTCCTGGCACCCAGATCCTGGGCTTGAAGGCCGCTGAATTCTGCATTGCCTCTCCTCGTCCTCCCTCGAAGCGTGCGCTCAACGCGACGCCGCAGCCATGACCCCCGGCGTCCCGAGCGCGGCAAGGAACCGGGTCGAATCACTGACCCAACCGAAGATGCCGCCCTGGGCCTTGATCATTGCCAGCGCGGCCTCCTGAAACTCCGGGAAATAGGAGCCCACGCAATCCTCAAGCACCAATGCGTCGTAGCCTCGATCGTTCGCCTCCCTCACGGATGTCTGGACGCAGACCTCGGTGGTCACGCCGGTGAAGATGAGCTTTTCGATCCCCCGCATGCGCAGGACGGTGTCCGAGTCCGTCGCGTAGAACATGCCCTTGCCGGGCTTGTCGATGACGGGCTCGCCATCGATCGGGGCCAGCTCGTCGACGATGCCGTGGCCGTACTCCCCGCGGACCAGCAGGCGGCCCATCGAACCCATGTCCCCGATCCGGAGCGGCGCGTTGCCGCGCTCACGCTTCGCCCGCGGCAGGTCCGTCAGGTCCGCGCGGTGGCCCTCGCGGGTGTGGACCACGAACATGCCCGCTGCGCGGCATTGCTGGAGGACCTTCTGGGCGGGGCCCATCGCCTTGAGCAGCTTCGAGGTGTCGTTCCCGAGTGATTCCCCGAACCCACCCGGATAGACGAAGTCGCGCTGCCAGTCGATCATCACCAGCGCCGTCTTCGCGAGCGTGAACTCGAACTCGTACGGTTCCGCGTCAACCTTGGTCATCGATGCCTCCTCCGAGTTGATGGGCCGTGGGTCGGTGCTGCCACGGCTGCGGAGCGCTCCCCGGCTCGATCACGGCCCACTCCGGGACCGCGGATCGGGCAGCACCCGAGTCCCGGTCTCGCCGGCGATGGCTCGCCCGAGCGCCGACGGTGTCGTGATGAGGACCTCCTGTCCGCCCCGCTCCAGGAAGCCGATCGCGGCCTCCACCTTGGGTCCCATGCTGCCCTTCGGGAATTCGCCGGCCGCCAGGTAGGCGGCCGCCTCGGACGCGGACATCTGCTCGAGCCATCGTTCATCGGGCTGGCGGAAATGGACGGCGACGCGTTCCACGCCCGTCGAGAGGACCAGGAGTGGGACGCCCAGGCTGGCGGCGAGCAGGGCCGACCCGCGATCCTTGTCGATGACAGCTTCCACCCCCCGGTACTGGCCCGGCGCGGTCTCGATCACGGCGATCCCACCGCCACCCACGGCGATGACCACGAAGCCCGCGTCCACCAGGGCCCGGATCTGCGCCAGCTCCACGATCCGCTGCGGCTCGGGCGAGGCCACCACCCGGCGGTACCCGCGCCCGCTGTCCTCGATAATCGTCCAGCCGTCACGCGCCACCCGGGCCTCCGCGTCCGCCTTCGAGTAGAACGGCCCGATCGGCTTCGTCGGTCGGCCGAACGCGGGATCGGACGGATCCACCACGACGTGGGTCAGGACGCAGACGACCCGGTCGGGATGGCCGCGGGCGGCAAGCTCGTTGAGGAGCGCCTCGCCGAGGATGTGGCCGATCCCACCCTGGGAATCGGCGACGGACATCTCAAGGCTGAGCTTGGGAATGGGGGCGTCGACGGGGACGAGTTCCGAGCGAAGGAGGATGAACCCGACCTGGGGCCCATTGCCGTGGGTGACGACCACGCCCCAGTCGTTCGCGACAAGGTCGGCGATGTGGCGCGCCGTCTCCGTCGCATTCACGCGCTGCTCGGCAATGCTGCCCTGCTGACCGTCCAGGATGAGGGCGTTGCCGCCGATCGCGATGACCGCTCGATGCTCCATCAGCCGGGCACTCCCAGGCTTCTCGCGAGCCCCTGGATCGCGGCCGAGAAGCACGCCAGCGGCGCGCGGGCGATGCCCGCTCCGATCTGGCCGACACCTGCCAGGCGATGCGCGATCCCGGTATTGATGACGGGCGCGATTCCGGAATCGACGACGCGACGTGCGTCGATCCCCGTCGGCGTCCCCGTGAACTCCAGCGCCGGCAGCGCATACGCTGGATTGCGCCCGAGCGTGATTCGGGCCATGAGACGCGTGAATTCCAGCGCGTCGGAGGCGGTCCCGCCGACGAACCGGGTGATCGCCGGCGCCGCGGCCATCGCGAAGCCGCCGATTCCGAACGTCTCGGTGATCGCGCTGTCGCCAAGGTCCGGGTTGGCGTCCTCCGGCCCGTAGCCGGGGAAGTACAAGCCGTCGGGGACGCCGACAGGGGAGGTGAACCAGCGATCGCCGGTACCCGACAGGCGGATCCCGAAATCGACACCGTTCCTGGACATCGCGGTGACGATCGATGCGCCGGGGATGCCGTGCGCAGCGTCCATCGAGGACTTGCAGGCGGCCATGGACAGGTTCAGGAAGAAGTGGTCGTTGCTCCGCAGGAAATCGAAGACGACTCCCGCCGTCGCCGAGTCCGCTGTCCGGACGATCGACGGAGCCAGGGCCCGGACGAGCAACGACGTCGCGGCGATGTTCCGGTTGTGACCCTCGTCACCCATCTGGAGCGCCTGGCCCGTCAGGCTGCGGAGGTTGATGGGCCCCGAATCCCGGAGCGCGGCCGAGAGCGCCGGTCCAAGGACGTCCCCGAACCAGCGCAGCCGTTCCAGCACGGATGCGTCGTAGGCACCGAAGCGGAGGACCTTGCCCAGCCCCTCGTTGAGGGTGGCGTGAGCCCGCGTGCCACCTGCCTGGTTCTCGACGACGACGACCGGCATGGACGGGCTGATGACCCCGGCCATCGGGCCCACGGCGCCGTGGTGATGGCACGGTGCGAACGTGATCGCGCCGGACGCGGCGAGGGCCTCGGCGGCCTCGGGGGCTGCTGCCCAGCCTTCGTACAGGATCGCCCCGACGATCGCGCCGCGAACGGGTCCGCACATCCGATCCCACTCGATCGGCGGACCGGAATGGAGCAGGTGGCGATCCTCCAGGCCCAGGGCTTCGCGAGCCGGGCGGACGTCCACGAGGAGCGGTTGGGCGCCCAGCAGACGCTCGAGGGCCGTCGCATTCGCAGCCGCGACGACACGCCCCACCGGGTCCGTGGGGTCATCCTCGAGGCGCGCAAGGAGGAGCCCGACCTCGCGATCGCCCTCGGCCGGTGGACGCCAATCGAGCGCCTCGACCGGCGCCCCATGAGCCTGCGGTGCCTCCACGAACATCGCCAGGCCCAAGTTGATCGCCCGAAGCACGCCCGGGAAGAGGCGCGACTCCGTCATCGGTTCTGCGGCCATCAGGTGACCACCGCACTGCGCAGCGACCCGGCGTCGGCCTCGGCGGCGCCCATCGCGATCGCCGCGGCGATGCTCGCGGCCCGGGCGTTGCTGGGGGCGAGGAGCACGCCTGCGGCCGCGAGCGTCGCCTCCTGCGCCGATCGGCCCTGGACGTCCGAGTCGGTTCCGCAGACCGAGGCGGCGATCACGATCGACCTGCCGGACCGCGCGGCCCGCGCTCGGGCCTCGCCGATTGCCGGGACCAGGGCGCCCGCGGGGTCGGGATGGGCCCCGTAGCCGAGGACGAGGTCCAGGAGGATCACCGCGGTCGACGGATCGTCGGCGACGTCCGCGATCCGTTCGTTCCGCAGGCGTGTGTCGATCATCGGGTGCGGCCGGCCGACGGTGTACTCGTCGTCACCCAGGTCCAGGATCTCGTGGCCCTTCGCCGCGTCCTCGCCGAGGATCGATCGGATCACCACCTTCGCCTCCCCGGCCAGCGAACCGCCGGCGAAGAGCCCGCGGACCCGCCACTGACCCGGTCGCAACGCAGCCACCGCCTCGCTGATCGCCGGCGTGGAGACCATGGCCGGGCCACTGGCTTCCGGGATCGGCCTGCCGCTCGCCAGGGCCACGGCGGTCGCCGCGGCGGCCTCGAACGTCGAAGCCGGGAGGAGCCCGAGCTCCCGGACGATCGCCGGATCGCCGCCCAGGAAGTTGACCACGATGGGGGTGCGGAGAGCGCCCGCTGCCCGGAGGACCGCTCGAGCCACGTCCGGGGCCGGAGGCTTGGAGATGAGGACCACGACATCGGTCCCGGGATCGGCATCCAGCCGTCGGAGCGCCGCCAGCATCATGCGACCGCCGACCCTGGCGTCCAGGTCCCGCCCCCCGACACCGATGGCCTGCGAGATCCCGCTGCCGGCGAGATCGATGAGGCAGCTGACCTGCTGGAGGCCGGTCCCCGAGGCGCCGACCAGGCCGATCCGTCCGCGTCGCACCGCGTTCGCGAAGCCCAGCGGGATCCCGTCGAGGATCGCCGTGCCACAGTCCGGGCCCATCATCAGGAGCCCGCGTTCCACGGCCAGCGACTTGAGCTCGATCTCATCCTCGATCGGCACGTTGTCACTGAAGAGGAACACGTTCAGGCCGTGCTTCAGGGCCTTCAGGGCCTCGGCCGTTGCGTAGGTCCCGGGAGTGGAGATCAGGGCGACGTCGGCGCCCCCGAGGTCGGCCAGACCCTCGGCGATGGTCCGCCACTGGGTGCGCGTGGTTGCAGCGGACGTCTCCCCGGCGGTTCCGGCCAGGCGGGCCGCAGCGAGGTCGAGCGCTGCCTCGCCGGCCTCCACCTCGTCCGACGCGACCGCGACGACGAGATCGTTGGGACCCGCATCCATCGCCGCGTCCGCGAGGAGTCCAGCCTCGGCGAGGACCTCCCGGTTCGCCGGTGTCGCCATCACGAGGCCGGCACGCGTGACTCCGGCCAGTCCCTCGAGCTCGGCGGCAATCCGCATCAGCTCCACGGAATCCCGGTAGCTGTTCTTGACCACCCTGGCCTGGACCTTCACGCGGCCCGCCTCCGCCCGCGCGGCGCGACGTGCGGCATGGCGACCGATCCTGCCACCGCATCGATGCCGAGGAGGACGCCGACGAGCGTGTCGACGCCCGAGGTCGCCCCCCAGTCGAGCGTCGTCTCGAGCGCGACGAACGCCTCGCGCGTCGAAGCCCCGAGGAGCGCGCCGAGGAGGTCGTGCAGCCGGCCCGCGAAGTCGCCCGCAGCCGCATGCCGGAGGAACATCGCGGCCACGGCGGTCGTGCGCGAGGGAGCCTGCTCCGATGCCGCGGTGAGGAATACGGCCCGGCCACGCCCGATGGCCGCGTGGGCGGCGGCCAGCCCCACGAGGGCGTCGTCGCCGGATGGGGTCAGGCCCGGGCCGAGGCCGACGAGCGACGCTGCAGCTGAGGCCGCTGCCGTGCCGTCCTCGTGGCCGAGTGCCGTCGCCAGCCGAGCGAGACGAGCCTGCGCGAGGCGGCCCACAGGGCTTGACGGGACGTCGCCCGAGAGCAGCTCGCCCAGGCCGGCCCTCGACGCAGGCCGGCTGGCGATTGCCCTGGCAGCTGCTGCCCGGATCGGTCCGGATCGCTTGCGCCAGCGCGTCAAGGCCGCGGGGTCAGCCGCGGGCTGAAGTCGAGGCGACCATCGGGCCGCACCGCGAAGGTCGATTTCCAATCCGGCTGCTGGGACGGCGAAGCGATGCTCGTCGACGACGGCGGGCAGGCCAGTCCGGAGGCCGCTCGCCACGAAGTCCATGGTGGTCGCCACCATGACCCCATTCGGCAGGGGCCCGACGTTCGGGAGCGCCACCGTCAGCAGCCCGATCTCGGTCTCCACATTGACGGCGGATCGGTAGACGCCCTGGACGCGGGCCTGACCGGCAACCCCCAGGAGGGGCCGAATGGCCTCGCTGATGAGCACGGCCCTGACGGCGGGTGGTCGGAGGCTGCTCGCCTGCATCGGCTGAAGGGTACGGACGCAAGGGCTTGCGGTCACTAGCCGATCCCCACATAGACGCGCGTTCTTCCTGTGGGATACTCATAGCCTCATGGCACCCAACCGTCCGCCCGGGTCCGATGCGATCCGGATCGCCGACATCGTGCGACTGCCGATCCTGGCTGGTGCGAGGCTGGTCGGGGGCGCCGGCGGCGCGGATCGCCCCGTCCGGTCGATCAACGTCATGGAGGTCCCGGACATCCTGGAGTGGGTGCAGCCGGACGAGTTGCTGCTCACGACCGCCTATCCGCTCCGCGACGATCCCGCGGCGCTCGTCGAGCTCGTCCCGAGATTGGCGAAACGTGGCCTGGCCGCCATCGCGATCAAGCCGACCCGCTACATCGAGGTCATCCCGGCCGCGATGATCGAGGCGGCCGACCGGCTCGACCTTCCGCTCATCGAGCTCGCGGCAGACGCTTCGTTCAACGAGATCATCAACGCCGTGCTGTCGGAGATCCTGGCGGCCCAATCGGTCCGCCTCCAGCGCTCCGCGGCGATCCACGACCGTTTCACCGCCATCGTTCTGTCGGGCGGCGGCCTCCGCCAGATCGCCGAGGCACTCGCGGAGCTGATCGGTCGGCCTACGGCCATCATGGATGCGGTGGGGACGATCCAGTGGCGGACGTCGCCGGATCTGCAGCCCGGAGCCGGCGTCATGGTCCGGCCGATCCAGGTGGGCGCCGAGCGCCACGGCGCAATTCTGGTGTCTGGCGACGCGTCGGACCTCGGGACGGAACAGCTGGAAGCGGTGGAGCACGCCGCCACGGTCGCCGCCCTGCGCCAGGTCCAGGCACGGGCCGTCGCAGAAGCCGACCGACGCTTCCAGGCCGTCTGCCTCGAGGAGCTCGTCACCGGGCACGTGACCGACCGGAGCGTGCTCATGGAGCGGGCCGCTGCCTTCGCGTGGGATCTCGGGGTGCCGAGAGCGGTGCTTCTCGCGGAGGTGGAGGCCGTCGCCGGGCGGCCCTTCGCCGCCCTCGTCGGGACCGCCGAGGAGGGCGAGCTCCGCCAGCGGCTCGCGGAGGCGGCCAGGGCGAGCCTTGGGTCCAACGCGATCACCTGGGACCGGAGCCGCCAGATCGGCTCGCTGGTCGCCGGCACGGCCGCCGGTGAAACAGACTTCCGGGGTCTCGCGGCCGCGTTCCACGCGGACGTCCAGCGCCGCCTTCCGGGTGCGGTGGTCAGCGTCGGGATCGGGCGGCCGGTGGGCGATCCGCTGGTCATCCACCGTTCCTTCGCGGAGGCGCGACGGGCGCTTGCGATCGGTCGCTGGAGTCGCGGCCCGGGTCATCTCGTGCTGTTCTCGGAGCTTGGTGTGGATCGCCTGCTGGCAGACGTCTCGGAAGCCGAGGTGGACGCGTACTGCACGGCCATGATCGGACCGCTCGAGGCCCACGATCGAGCCCATGGGACATCGCTCGTCGGCACGCTCGACACGTTCCTGGCGATCCGCAACGGCGCCCTGGCGGCTCGCCAGCTCTTCGTCCACTACAACACGCTGAAGAATCGCCTCGCAAAGATCGAGGAGATCATCGGCCCCTTCCTCGACGACCCCGAGCGGTGCCTCAGCCTGACGCTGGCCCTCCACCTGCGGCGATTGCCTGCCCCCTGATCGGACGGAAGGCGCCCTCGGCCCGGCCCGGCCGGCCGTCCGCAAGGATCGGGCGATCAGCGAATCGCGACACGAGCCGTCGGCAAGCACGGTTTGCCAAGGGGTGTATAGTTGCGTGGTCAACTACTAACCCGCGGCGCCGCCAGCGGCGCCGGAACCCTGGAGATCACCGATGGCGCTCGTCGCCCCCGCCCCAACCGCCACCCAGACCGGCACGCCTGCCGGGCTCGTCGACGAAGCCGCCATCCAGCGGACCGTCGCGGCCCTCCGCGAGAAGGGCTACGCCGTCGAGATCGCCGCGACCCGCGACGAGGCCCGCCGCCTGATCCTCGATCGAATCCCCGCCGGCGCGGAGGTCAGCCAGGGCGCATCGATGACGCTCGACGACATCGGCGTCACCGCCGAGCTCGAGACGCCCGGCCGCTACGACGCGGTCCGGGTTCGGACCCGCTCCATGGATCGCTCCAACCCCGAGGCCCTGCGCGAGATGCGCAAGATCGGGACGACGCCCGACTTCTGGCTCAACAGCGCCCAGGCCGTCACCGAGGACGGCCGGTTCGTCTTCGTCTCGAACACCGGCAGCCAGCTCGGCGCAATCGCCTTCGGGGCCGGGACCGTCATCCTCGCCCTCGGCGTGAACAAGATCGTGCCGAACCTCGAGGCGGCCATGGCGCGCATCGACAACCATGTCCTGCCGCTCGAGAACGCCCGGATGCAGGGCCTCTACGGCGTCGACAGCGAGATCAAGAAGGTCCTGATCGTGAACAAGGAGTTCCGGCCGGGCCGCATCACAGTCGTCCTGGTCCGCGAGGCCCTCGGCTACTGAGGCCGCGACCCGGGCGAGCCCGGGGAATCACGAAGGCCGGCCCTGACGGGCCGGCCTTCGTGCCATCGGAGTGGCTGTGGCTATGGGGCGGGGTTGAACGAACCGCCGCCCTTGCCGAAGTTGCACTGGTTGCGCTCGTTGTCGAAGAGGCTGTTGGAGGAGGCCTTGACGCCGTCCGCCTGGTAGATAAGGAGGCCGCAGGCGATGGTGTCCGCCGGCGTATAGGTGTTTCGGCTCACGGAGTTGAATTTCACGATCGCGGTGGCCCCGAAGCCCACCTGGATCCCGTTCTGGGCGATGTAGGTCACCGGACCGTCGCCGACGATCGTGTTCGATGTGATCGTCGCCGCAACGGAGCCGGATGCCACGATCCCCGTCTTCTGGTAGCCGGTGATCGTGTTGCCCGAGATCGTCACGGTCGCGTCGGATCCGCCCGTGCCGAACGGCGCCTTGCGGACGTCGATCGCGTTGCCCTCCTGGCAGCCGCTGGTCGTGCCCTGTCGGATCCCGGTGACGGTGTTGTTCGTGATCGCGCCGGGGACCGCATCGAAGAGGATCCCTCGGAGCCGATCGGCGTCGGCGTCGCAGACATCCGCGAGCCCGGAGACCGTCACGGTGAGGTTCCGGACCGTGATCGAGGCCGTGCCGGCCTCAGCCTGGACGACCGCGCCGAGGAAGTGGCCGCCACTCGGATCCACGCCCGTGATGGAGTGCCCGTTGCCGTCGAGGACCGACCCGCCGGCGTTCTGCGGCACAACGACCGTGTGGTCGGTGACGCAATCGGCAAGCAGGGTGTAGACCACCGGGTTGCTCCCCGTCGTCGAGACCGCGCACGGGCCGAGGAGATCCACATGGTCGAAGTCGTAGGTCGTATCGGTGATGTCTCCCGTGCCGTCATCGACGGCGATCCGGAAGGCATCGACGTTGCCGTCGAAGCCCTGGGCCGGGCCGCCGGCCTTGAGGTTCGTGTACCCACCGGCGCGGATGCCGGCATTCGGGAAGGACGAGAGGACCTGGGCCCAGCTGCAGGGGCTGGCCTGCGGACAGACCGTATTTCCCGGAGCGCCCGATGCCCACCAGTTGCCCTGCAGCGCGTTCCAGGACTGCCAGGTGTCCTGGACGACCGTCCCGCCGGCTCCCGGCGCGAGGTACGGCTCGAAGACCAGGCGACCCTGCCAGCTCGTGTTCGCATCGGTGAGGTCGTAGTCGGTATCGAACTGGATGGCGATCGCCAGGTTGTTCCCGGAGTCTGCCGACGAGCGGTACGTCGAGTAGCTCAGGGATGTGATCCGGTCAAACGGCGTCCCGGCGTATGCCTGGGTCAGCAGGATCTCGCGACCGGTCGCATCGAGCGTCATCCGGGCGCTGCCCGTGCCGAGCGGCGGCGTGCCGGGCCCCGTCACGAGGGCGCCGTCCGCGTTCGCGATTTCCTCGTAGAAGCCCCAGCCTTGCATGTTCGCCTCGTTCACGACGACGGTCGACGAGGATGCGGACGAGGCGTGGGTCTTGATCCGGGCGAGCGGCCGGTAGTCCGTCCAGCAGTCGGTACCGGTGTCCAGGCGCAGGCTGCCCGTTCCGCCGGTCCCGCCGTCGCAGTACGCCCCGGCCCATGTCGAGCTCAGGACGGCGCCGTCGGGATCGATGTCCGTGCCCGGCGAAGGCGAGCCCCCGAAGCTCTCAGCGCCCACGTTGAGCGAGTCGTAGCCGCAGTTCGAGCCGCAGTCAGCGGTCCCGATCGGTGCCGCGCCGTAGTTCGTGGTGTTGTAGGCGACCGTCCAGATCAGCTCGCTCGGCAGGGTCTCGCCCGCGAGGTTGAAGGTGATCGTCGTGGCGAGGCCGTTGAAGCAGGTGCTGCTCCCAGTGTCGTACCACCGACCGCCCGTGCAGTTGATCGTGTCGGGCGAGGGCCGGTAGGGGATCGCGAACGTGTCGGTCTCGCTCACGATCGGGCTGCCGGTCGGCTCTCCGGCCGTGTCGGTCGCGTAGATGTTCAGCGTGATCGGGTGGCTGAAGGTCGCCCCCGGTGTCGTCACGCAGTCAGCGGTGCTCCAGGCGCCCGTCTCGCAGCCCCAGCTGGACATCACGACGTCCACGCTGTCCGCCTGTCGCGGGCCCGGTGCGAGGCGGACGAGGTCGCCGAACTCGCTGGTCGAGGTCGCCTCGAAGCCGAGGCTGACCACGTTGCCCGGCAGGGCTGCCGGGATGGCGTCGTAGACGGTTGCGGACGGGGTCACCGCCAGCGCGATTCCGGTCGCGCCGGGCAGCAACCCGGCAAGGAGCGCGACCGTTGCAGTGGCGGGAGCCAGGCGGCGCCTCAGCATCTCGGAGTCCTCCCATGCCGCGTGGAGCGGCGTGCGCCAGGCGACGGGCATGGGGTTGCCCCGACGTGCGGCGCGATGATTCCGGAGCGGCGCTGGGGGCAGCGGGGCGCGCTCGTCCGGGTGCGCTCAGTTGACCACCGCGGGGCCCCGTTCGTCAAGCGGCGATTGACGGCCGCGACGCTATGAGAGTGCTATCATGGCGCCGTGCGAACGGTGACGGCACTCGACGTCCGGCGACGGTTCGGCCAGATCGTCGACGAGGCCGCGGCTGGGGAGCGGATCGTCATCGAGCGGGCCGGCCGGCCGGTCGCCGCGATGGTCCCGCTGTCGGACCTCGAGCTCACGGATCCGGATCGCCGTCGCGCGGCGAGGCTCGCCGCGATCGACGACATCCGACAGCTGGCCGTCCGCCGACCGCTGCCGGCGGGCTTCGATCCGGTCGAGGCGATTCGCGCCCAGCGCCGGGCGAGGGCGGCGTTGCGCGCCGGAAACACGGAACCGGCATGACGTTCGGCATCGCCCAAGGGGCCGTCGTCGTCGACGCGTCGGCGGCGATGGCCTTCATGGCGGGTGATCCGGCGTGGGCCGCTCGCTGGATCGACTGGACCAACGACGGCACCATGATCCTCGCTCCAGCGCAGTTCCCGGCGGAGATCGGGAACGCCCTGCTTCGCGGCGCTCGGCTGTCGGCAATGGATGCGGCGGCGCGGCTCGAGCGAGTGTTCGCCGCGGGGATCGAGACCGCCGATCGAGGGCTCCACGGCCTCCTCGGCGCGATCGAGCTGGCGGACCGCCACGGCCTGTCCGTCTACGACGCGCTCTACCTCGACCTCGCGCTCGACGTCGAAGCCTCGATTGCAACCCTTGATCGGGACCTCGCGTCGGCTGCGCGGGCCGAGGGCGTCGAGGTCCTCAACTAGCGACGTCAGCCGCCCCGGAGCTTCGGCCAGCCGCCGGCGCGGTTGTTCGCGATGATCGACCGGAAGTGGGCGAGGAGGGCCGGCTCGTTGATCGAGTCGTCCTTCCGCCAGCTGATCTGGCGCCCGGTCCGGTTGTCGTGGCCGGCCGTGATGATGCCCTCGGGATCGGGCGCGAGGGGGTCGTAGAGGAACACCGTCACGTGGTGCTTCACGGCGAGGAGCGCGGCGACGTTGCCGTCCAGCACGAAGTACGGCTGGACGGTGCGCTTGATCGTCTCCTCGATCTCGGGATCGGCCTCGTGGAGGAGCTCGCGAACGCGCTCGAACCGCTGGCGCTGCCAGAGGGCAGGGGAGCGAGGTCGGCATCGACGCGAGGGTCACAACCGGGCATCGGCGGGCTCCTCAGCTCAGGCGCTCGACGCCGGGGATGGCGTCGAACGCGTGGTCGAAGGTCAGGATGCGACCAACACCATGCCGCTGCATCACGGCGAGATGCAGCGCATCACGGGCGGCGAGCGTGCTCGAGCGTACGATCACGGACGCGCGCCGGACATCCTCGAGCTCGATCGGCAGCACGTCGTCGACGATGGCCAGGAGCGCCGACGTGCACGGCTCGATCGCGTCGAGGCGCCGGATCGCCACGTATCGGTGAAGGATCTCCTGGAGCACCTCGGCGTCGGTGACCAGGCGCTCCCCGGAGGAGACGAGGCGCTCGACGGCGGCCCGTGCACGAACCTTCGCGTGCTGATCTGCCCCGACGAGATACATCGGCACGTTCACGTCGACGAGGATCATCCGCGTGGATCGGATGGCCGGGGTGTTTCGCCCAGGTAGCCCTGCTCGATCTCGGCGCGGATCGCCTCGACGTCGCCCGCCGGAAAGGCATAGGCGGCCGCTTCGCGAACGGCGCGCAGCTTGTGCTCGACGGACGGGTACTCCGCCGCGGTCCGGGCGGCTCGGAGCGCATCGCGCACGAACGCTGCCGTCGTCTGCCGGCGTCCCCTGGCAAGCGCCTGGATCTCGGCCAGCTCGTCGTCATCGAACAGGACCTGGAGTCGCCTCGTCATCGACATGATGCTAGATGACTCATGCCGATGAGTCAACGTGCGATCTATTCCCATCGTCCCGGAGGCCTCGGCCGCGCTGCGCACCTGGTCCGCAAGATCCGCCGGCGGCGTGTCCAACGATTCCCGGTGGGCCTGGCAACATGATCGGGTGACGATGTGCGCCGTTATGCTCGTTGCGAGTCTCCAGGGATGATCGGGGGAGCCGGGGGTGGTGATGCCTAGGTTCAGATCGTGCCCGACGACCTAGAGCCCGGGATCTACGAGTCCCTGCTCACGGATGCCCTTCGCGCGACCCTTGAGCGTGCGCAGGCTGCCGGCTGGATCGTCGAGTCGACGCCAATCGACGATGCGGCAATTGCGGAGATCCTGGCTCGCCACATCCACGATCAGGCGCGCAAGCGGATCGCCGCGGTCCCCGACTCCGCAGCCGACAAGCGCCGGGTGCAGGTCGAAATCGCCAATCGCGTGCTCGAGAGCCTGGCGACCTACTCGACCGATCGCGAGGCTGCCGACGCGATCGATCCGTCGGGATTACTCCTGCTGGGCGTCGACCAGCCGCTCGCAATCCGTGCCACGAGGGACCCGATCGCCCGTCCCGGGGTCCCACTTCGAGACAGCGTGCTCCTGGTCAACGGGCACAAGGACCTACAGATCGGGACGCAGGTGGCGCTCGAAATCCAGAGCGCGAATCGAGTCGACCTTCTCTGCGCATTCGTTCGATTCGCCGGTCTCCGACTGATCCGGCAACAGCTCAATGACTTCCTCCTCCGCGGCGGGCAGATGCGCGTCATCGCCAGCGTCTACACCGGGTCGACGGAGAAGCGCGCCCTCGACGAGCTCGTTGGCCTCGGCGCGAAGGTCAAGGTCTCCTATGAGACCTCGCAGACGCGACTGCACGCCAAGGCCTGGCTGTTCGAGCGGAACTCGGGCTTCCACACCGCGTACGTCGGGTCATCCAACCTGACCCACTCGGCGCTGCTGGACGGGCTCGAGTGGAACGTGCGAGTCATCGCGATCGATAACGCGCCGATCATCGATCGCATCCGCGCGACCTTCGAGCAGTACTGGCACGAACCTGAGTTTCAGTCCTACGACCCCCGGGTCGACGGGGATCGCCTTCAGGCGGCGCTTAATGCGGAGAAGGGCCCCGGGGTGATCCCCGCGCCGTATCGGCTCAGCGTTGATGTCGCCCCGAAGCCCTTCCAGGTCGAGATGCTGGAGGCCCTCAGCGCCGAGCGCAGCCGCGGGCATTTCCGCAACCTCGTGGTTGCGCCCACGGGCACCGGCAAGACCTGGGTGTCGGCGTTCGACTACCGACGACTTCGCGCGGCCGGTCACGAGAATCTCCTATTTGTCGCCCACCGCAACGAGATCCTTCAACAGAGCCAGGAAGTGTTCCGGATGGTGCTGGATGACCCCACGTTCGGGGAACGGTTCATCGCCGGAGAGCGGCCAGTGCGCTGGAACCATGTCTTCGCTTCGATCCAATCGCTCCACCGATCGATCGACCAACTCGACCCGGAGCAGTTCGATGTCGTGATTGTCGACGAGTTCCATCACGCCGAGGCCGACACCTATCGAAGCCTCCTCGAGCATGTGCAGCCTGCGGTCCTCCTGGGCCTCACCGCGACGCCGGAGCGCGCAGACGGAAGGGAGATCTTGCACTGGTTCGACAACCGCGTCGCGTCGGAAATGCGCCTATGGGAGGCACTCGACGACGGCCTCCTCTGCCCGTTCCATTACCTCGGCGTCGGGGACGGCACAGACCTGCGGGGTGTGGGCTTCCAGCGCGGGCGATACGTATCCTCGGAACTCGAGGGCGTCCTGACCGGCGACCACGTGCGCGTCCAACGGATCCTGGAGGCTGTCCACAAGTGGGTCCTCGATCCGGCGCAAATGCGGGCGCTGGGGTTCTGCGTCGGGATCCACCACGCCAAGTTCATGGCCGAACAGTTCACCGCCGCTGGTCTCCCATCGATCGCGCTCGATGGCGACTCTCCCAATGAGACCCGACTCGAAGCTGTCGGTCAGCTTCGGCGCGGTGAGATCCGCGCCATCTTCACGGTCGACATCTTCAACGAAGGCGTCGACATTCCCGAGGTCGACACTGTCTTGCTGCTGCGACCGACCGAGAGCGCCACGGTGTTCCTGCAGCAGCTGGGTCGAGGCCTCCGATGGGCGGAAGGCAAGAGCGTGCTCACCGTGCTCGACTTCATCGGCCAGGCCCACGCGGAATACCGGTTCGACATCCGGTACCGAGCGATGGTCGGCGGAACACGGCGGCAGATCGAGCGGGCGCTGGACACCGGTTTCCCGCTCATGCCGCCCGGCTGTGCGATCCGTCTTGACAAGATCGCCCAGGAGATCGTCCTCGCGAATCTTCGCGCCAGCCTCAAGAGCACGCGGCGGCTGCTGGTCGAAGATCTGCGAGGGTTGCCGACATCAACGACGCTTGGAGAATTCCTCGCCCAGAGCTCGTTCGACCTTCCTGACGTGTACTCGAACCCAGCCTCGGGAACGACCTTTACGTCGGCGAGGCGTTCGGCAGGCCAGTTACGAAGCGCGCCCACGGCCGAGGAGCCCGAGTTCGCCAAGGCGATCGGAAAGATGCTCCACGTCGATGATGAGGAGCGGTACGACCGCTGGCGCACATGGCTCGATCGGACAATGCCTCCGGGGCCTGCGGAACCCGGCAGCCGCGAGGAGCGCCTCCAGTGGATGCTTTTCGCCGCATTGGGCCAGCGGAAGCGACCGCTGAGCCAATTGGCGACCGCACTCGAGGAGCTCTGGCGCGCGCCTGAGATTCGGCTTGAGCTCATCGACCTCTTGGATGCGCTGCGCGAGCGGGTCCGGATGGATTCACGGCCGCTCGACCCTGCCGGAAGAGTCCCGGTCCACAGCCACGCGACGTACGGGCTGTACGAACTCATTGCGGCCTATGGACTCGTCGGGAACGGCACGTTGCGGGAGAGTCGCGAGGGCGTTCTCTGGGCAGAAGCCGAGCAGAGCGACCTCTTCTTCGTCACGCTCAATAAGGCCGACGAGGACTACTCACCCACGACGAGGTATCAGGACTACCCGATCTCGCCGACCTTGTTCCACTGGGAATCGCAGTCTCGAACTGCGACCGTCTCCCCGACGGGGCAGCGCTACATCAATCACGCGGTCCGGGGTTCTCGTGTCGTCCTCTTCGTGCGGGAGAACAAGCGCGATGAGCGCGACGTGAGCGCTCCGTACCTGTGCCTCGGTCCGGCACGCCATGTCAGCCACCAGAGTGATCGGCCCATGCAGATCGTCTGGGAGCTGGAACGCCCGATGCCGACTGAGATCTACAGCATCGCGAAGGTGGCGGCTGGGTGACTTGAGCAGCGACCGTTCGTTGTGTGCCACACAGATGGCACAGCCGACCTCGATAGTGGCCTTGCCGCCGATTCGAGAGGAACTCGAGAGGAGACGAGGACCCTGGTGTTGGCGGTGCCGGGAGGCCGTGGTGAGTCTCGATCGGGAGTGCGGCTCGAAGCAGGGCTTTCTGGCGAAGACCGACGCGAAGCATGTCGATCAACTGCTGAGCTGCAGGCAACGCGATGCGTTCACGAGCTGGTCTCGTCCCCGTGATCAGTTCATCATGATGGCCGCCAAACTTGGCGGCCGAGATCGAGATCACGGAGGGCCGGTGACCGACGCAGTAACCCACAATCGGGCACACGGTCCCTTGATCGAGCTCATCGAGCGACTCAAGACATGCACTCCGGCTCAGCGAATAGACCTCCGCGAGCCGATCCTCGCGTACGGACAAGCCGCGATTCGCTCGCTTGTTGATGCGGCGGTCGCGCAGCCGGAACTGTCGGCATCCGTCTCTTCCTGGCTCGAATTCGTCGTGGCCCGGAACCCGTCAGCGCGCGGGGAAGTGGTCACCGGCCTCCGATCGATAGCGCAGGGCGCCGATGGCGAGCTCGCCAAGGCCGCACTGGCTCGCCTTGGCGCTGCTGAGGCATCGAAGTTTCCGCGAGAGCCCATGGGACGCACGGGTCGATCGGCGCCGGAGGCGGCCGTCCACGCCCGCGTACGGCAGGCCGCGCGCGAACGCAGGCTCATCGTGTACAGCGATCTCGAAACCAGCCGTGGACACGTGGGTCTGTACCTTCTTCACCTCAGCCAGGACGAAGCAGCTCTCGGTCACCCGCCCATCACGTCGATCGTTGTCAGCAAGACCACCCAGCGACCGGGTGACGGCTATTTACCCGCGATGATCGAGGTCGGGTTCGCTCGACCTGGTGAATCACTGGGCGAAGTGTGGGAGAGGGCCATTACGCAGGTCTTCGACTTCTGGGCTTCCCAGCCGGACGAGACGAGCGCGATATCCGATTGAACGTGCCCTTGTCGCGCCGGCTCGCGGGCGCCGTGTGGGGCCATCTCGTCGGTGATGCCGTCGGCGTCCCGTACGAGTTCCTTCCGGCGGGCGCGATCCGGGATGTCGAGTTCGGCGCGCGGGGGAGCCATCACCAGCCGCCGGGCACATGGAGTGACGACGGGGCGCTGATGCTCGCGCTGCTCGATTCGCTCCTGGAGGTCGGCTTCGACCCCGAGGACCAGGGGCGCCGAGCCGTCGCGTGGCGTTTCGACGGTGCCTATGCGCCCGGCGGCAACGTGTTCGACATCGGGACCGCGACGAGGACGGCGCTCAGCGCCATCCGGGCCGGCACGCCTGCGCTCGAGGCCGGACCGGACGGCGAGCGCTCGCAGTCGAACGGCTCGCTGATGCGCATCCTCCCGATCGCGCTCTGGGGCGAAGGCAGGCAGGACTCGCGCGAGCTCGCCCGCCTCGCCGCGACCGCGTCCCGCGTGACGCACAACCACATCACGTGCAGAGCCGTCTGCGCGGTCTACACGCTGCTCGCGGAGGGGTTGCTCCAGGGTCAATCTCGCGAGGCGGTGCTGCCACGTGCCCTGAAGGTCGCGCGGGATGCGTTCGAGGCGGACGAGCCGATGCTCGCGGCGATCGACCGGCTCGAGCACTGGCCGGCCACCCACGAGCCCGCCGGTCGAGGTGGTGCGCTCGACGCGTTCTGGTCCGCCTGGACGGCATTTTCTGGTGCCCGCGACTACCGCCACACGATCGAGCGCGCCATCCGCTACGGCAACGACACGGACACGACCGCGGCGATCGCCGGTGGCCTGGCCGGGGCGCACTGGGGCCTCGACGGGATCCCGGGCGATTGGCTCGCCGGCATGCGCGACCCGGAAATCGTTCGCCCGCTCGTCGAGCGTCTGCTTGCCCACCGCGCGGTGGACGCTCGCTAGGCCGGCTCGATGCGCCGGACGGTCGTGACCCGGTCGATGGAGCGGTCGAACGAGGCGATCGTGCCGATGCCAGCGCGCTCGGCGCAGGCGACGAGGTAGGCCTCCGGGAAGTCGAGCCGGTCGTATTCGTACACCTCGACAGCTCGGTGCAGGAGCTCGGCGTCGATGACCCGGATCGCCCCAAAGCCGAGGATCGCTCGCAGCGCCCGGGCGATGTCCGGACGCGGTGCTTCGTAGACGGATCCGAGGACGTAGACGAGCTCGGCCACGATCAGGTCCGTAAGGAGGAGCTGCCTGCTCTCGGCGAGGAACCGAGTGGCGCGGGCGGCCTGGTCCTCCGGCTGGCCGGTGAGGTGGCGAACAAGGACATTCGTGTCGACGAACACGTTCAGCTGCCCTTGCGGCCCTGGGCTCGATGCGCCGCGTCGACGATGTCCGACCACGGCGCGTCCCGCACCGCCGCCGGAACCCCGATCGATCCGGCCAGGCTGAGCAGGTCGGGAGTCCGGGCAAGGATCGCCCGATCGCCATCGACCCGGAAGACGACCCTATCGCCCTCCTGGAGCCGGAGTGCCTTGCGGACGGCGCTCGGGATCGTGATCTGGCCCTTCGAGGTCAGTTGCGCCGAGATCTCCATGTCGAGCCTCCTTACTTCATCAACATAGTAAGGATACCCGCACCCGTCGATCATGCGGAAGAGGATGACCGACCATGCTTACCGGCCGATCACCGGCTTCCCTGCAAACCCCGGTACGTGGCCGGGTACACTCGGCCTTAACTCGCGATCAACCCGAGCCCATGGAGGCGGATTGACGGTCGGAGCACGAGCCCAAGACTCGGTCGCGGAAGCGGCCGGCGAGATCGCCGAACGGCTCGTCTTCGAGCGGTTGCGTGCGGCGCTTCCGCCCGCGTACCGCCCCTACCCGAACGTGAATTGGCTCGGGCGATCGGCCAATCATGGCCTGAGCACGCCGGAGCGCGTCACGCTCTACTTCACGGAGTCGGCCCAGCGGCTGTCGATGACGCGCACGGATGAGCAGCTGGACCAGGCCCGCGCCGATGTCCTGGCGCGGGTGGTGCCCACACGGGACGGTGACCTCACCGCCACACCAGGGCGGCCGCGCAGGTACAGCGCCTTCGGGACGATGGCGATCAGCCCGGTGCGAGTGTGACCATCCCGAAGACCAGCGCCTTCGCCGACCTGCCGAGCCTCCGCGAGGCCGGCTTCGACGGTTTCGAACGTGTCCGGGATCTCCTGGCACCGGGAGGGCTTCGCGCCCTCCCGAGGGACCCTGGCGTCTACGTGGTGATCCGCGACTCGACGTCGCATCCTCGGTTTATCGATCCGGGAACGGGCGGCTGGTTCAAGGCGACCGATCCCAATGTCCGTGTGGCCGCCCTTCGCTCGAAGTGGATCGACGGCGTGCCGGTGGTCTACATTGGCATGGCTTCGAGTATCCGGTCGCGGATCGGCCAGCTCGTCCGTTTCGGCGTTGGACGGCCTGTCGGCCATAAAGGCGGGCGCTTCCTGTGGCAGCTCGCCGACTCGCTGGACCTCCTCGTGGCGTGGCAAGGCGACCCCGATCCGTTTCGGAAGGAGCGCGAGCTGCTTGGGGCGTTCGCGGACGCCTACGGAGCCCTGACGTTCGCGAACCTCAGGTGGTGAGCACATGACTGTTTGCGGGAGGCTGGGCCTGGTTCGAGCTTCAGTTCGCACCCTTGAAGCTCGGACCCGCGGCTTGCTAGCCATGGAGGCGCAAGTTGGCTACGGTGCGGCACGATGAGTGCCCGACATGCCTGACCCTGCTTTCGGACTCGGCGACCGCGTGCGCCTCAAGGCGGCGCCGACCACCGTGGGAATCGTCGTAACCCCGCCAGCGTCGTACGAAGGTGGATGGACCTATGAGGTCTTCTTCGGGGCCACCGACACGCGATGGGTCAATGAAGGAGGGCTCGAATACCTCCCGTCGCAGGACGAGTTGCTCGTCCTCGACCGGGCCGCGTTCTTGCGGCGGATGCTCCTGGCTAAGCTCGAGAGTCCGCTCTCGGATCTCTTCTACTCGTATCAGGCCTCTCGCACGCAGTTCGAGTCCTACCAGTTCAAACCCGTTCTGAAGTTCCTCGACGCCACGTCCAACGGCATCCTGATCGCAGACGAGGTGGGGCTCGGCAAGACCATCGAGGCTGCCATCATCTACGAGGAGCTCAAGGCCAGGTCGAACATCCGTCGCGTCCTCGTCATCTGTCCGGCGGGCCTTCGCGTCAAGTGGCAATCGGAGCTCCTGACGCGATTCGACGAGTCCTTCGCGATCCTCGACGGCAAGGCGATGCTGGAGGACATCCGCAGGTATTCGGAGACCGATGGGCGGCAGCCATTGAACGGGATCATCGGCCTCGAGGCCATTCGGCTTGCCGGTATCCAGGACGCGTTTGACGGATCAAATGTCCGGTTCGACCTGGTCATCATCGATGAAGCCCACCACCTCCGGACCGCGGGTCGTCTTTCAAACCAGATCGGAAGTCGGCTGGCCGATCTCGCGGACCATCTCGTCCTGCTGACGGCTACGCCCCTCCAAACGAGCGATGTCGACCTCTACAACCTGCTCGGGTTCCTCGATGAATCGATGTTCGACAGCTACGACGACTTTCGGGACCAGCTGGAGCCGAACCAGTTCCTCAACGGAGCCATTCGGGCACTGCGTGAGCGTCCCCCCGATCAGCGGAAGGCGGTTCGCCAGCTGGAAGCAATCACGCAGTTACGAGCTGGTGGCCAAGTCATGGCGCATCCGAACTTTGCGTTTGCGCTGAAGCGCTTGTCCGGCGGTCCCCTCTCCGTCGAGGACCGGGTCCGTCTCCAGCGCGAGATCGATCGTATGAACGTCCTAAGTGCGGTCTATACCCGGACCCGCAAGCGCGACGTCGCCCGAGTGGCAAAGCGGCAGGCGCACGTCGTACAGGTGCCGATCACAGAAGCGGAACGGGCCTTCTACGTCGCGGTCCTCGCGCATGCGAGAAGCCAGGCTCGTGCGATGTCGCGCAACGGATGGATCCCCGGCTTTGCCGGCATGATGCGTGAGCGTCAGGCCGCCTCCTGTCTCGCCGCGACACGGGAGTTCCTCCAGGCCTCCCTTCAAGGTTCGACCGAAGATCTTCAGGTCGAAGACGAAAATGGCGATGCCGCTCCTGAGGTTTCGAATCCCGCAATCGGGGCGCCGGCGACCACGCGGTCCGAGCTGGACGAGTTGCTCCGAGCGGCGAGAGCTCTAGGCCCCGTCGATTCCAAGTTCGAAATGTTCCGGAACTCATTGAGCGGGGTGCTCGACGCAGATGGCGCCTCGAAGATCCTCGTCTTCTCTTACTTCCGCCGGACGTTGGCATACCTTGAACGCGAGCTCATCAAGGCTGGCATTCCAGTCCTCGTGATCCACGGTGGCGTGCCACCTATTGATCGCGCGAGGGTCATCGACTTGTTTCGTGAGGACCCAAACATGCGCGTCCTCCTGACGTCCGAGGTGGGCGCCGAGGGGCTCGACTTCCAGTTCGCCGACACATTGTTCAACTACGACCTTCCCTGGAACCCAATGCGCGTCGAGCAGCGCATTGGTCGCGTTGACCGCTACGGGCAGAAGCGTGAAAAGATTCGCGTCTATTCGTTCTTCCTCCAGGACACGATCGAGGAGCGCATCCTCGAGCGGCTCTATCTGAGGATTGGGATCTTTGAAGATTCCATCGGCGATCTCGAGCCGATCCTCGGTCCACTTGCGGCAGAGTTGACGCAGGCGATCTTCAGCGCCGAACTCACGCCGGCCGAGGAGATCGAGCTGGCGGATCGGATTGCGGACCAGATCGCGTACCGCAAGGAAGAGCAGAGCGATCTCGAACAGCGGCAATCCGAACTCCTGGGTCAAGATGCGCTCTTGCTGCAAGCGATCGACGACACCGTGACCTCGGGTCGGTATGTCTCCGGCGCCGAGCTGCGCGCCATCGTCGAGGGTTACCTCGAGGCGACGGGTGCCGTCGCCCGGCTGCAGGGCGAACCCAGCGACGAGTCAGCCATCCTGATCACCGACTCGAGGATGGCCGGCGCCGTCGAGGATCACGTGTTCGCCACCCGTGATCAGCGCGCGGTCGCGAATGAATTCCTCGCGCGCGCGACGCGCGGCGCGCGGATCCCGGTCACGTTCGACGGCGAGGTCGCGGCGCGGTCTCGCAGGCTTGAGCTCCTGAGCCTTCGACACCCGTTGGTCCAGGCGGCCGTCGCGCACTTTCGCCGACACGGTGACATCTCGCTGCCGATCGCAGACCTTGAGGTCGACGAGCTAGAGGACCTGGACAGGTTGGAGGGTCCCTTCGAGTTCGCGATCTTCCGCCTGCAACTCACCGGGGCGCAGCCGCGGACATCCTTGAGCGCCGTTGTGTTTTCCTCGAACGGCACTCGATCCCCTCGGCTCGAGGCACAGATCCTGAGACTCTTTAGCGTTGCACGCGACTCGGCGCGCCGGACCTCGTGGGCGCGTCGCGACCGCGATTCGATCCTGGAGCGCGCAACCCTCGTGGCATCTGCCGACGCCGACATCGTCGAGCGCGAGGCTCGCGAAAAGAACGACACCGTGATCGCGGTGCGCGAGGCCACGCTCCAACGGACGTATCGCACCCGGATTTCGAGGCGGGAGCGCCAGCTGGGACTTGCTTCTGACGAGCGCATCCAGAGGCTCCGGATGGGCGAGATCCGCAACCTGCGCGAGGAGTTGGACCGCCGCCTCCGCGCGCTGGATGACACTCGCTCCGTCGGCGTGTCGTTCGCGCCGCTGGCTGTCGGACGCATCGTGATGGTTGCACCTGCCGAGCGGACATTCCCGACCACCGTGAGCGAGTCAACCCAGGGACCGATCCCGGACCCAGAGTTCGGCCTCGAGGCAACCCGGTTTCAGGAACCCGGGACGTCCTGGAAGCGAAGCGACGGGAGCCTCGATGGCGCTTGACGTCGGCACGTGGGTGCGACTGCACGACGGACGAACCGCTCGGATCATCGAGCTCGACGAGGCGGCAGGCACGGTGTTGGCCTCCACACCGGACGGCCACCCCGTGGACCGACCGATCAGTTTCGCCAAGTTGCGATGGAGCGTCCTCGACAGGGAAGGACTTCGAGTCCGCATGGCGACTGACGCCGCTGGTACTCGAGCGGCGGCAGTGTCTGACCCGGTCGAGCTTGTCATTGCCGCCCTGGTCGACGCCGGCGGCGCGGCGAGCGCGACAGACTTCCGTACCGCCCTCACGCCTGACCCGATCGCCGAGGCGGACTGGCCGGCATGGTGGGGTCGCGTCCAGCCAAGACTGAAGTCGGAGCCTCGGATCGATCCCTCCCAGTCGCGCCATGGAATCTATCGACTCGGCATGAACGCGGGCCGTTCGTACCCCAAGGCGAGCGAACTCCTCAAGAACGAGAGCCGGGAGGGGCGGCGTCTCCTCGACGCAAGGGCCCTCGTTGAAATCCGGGCACTCGTTGCGCACGACGAGCCGCTGGGGCCCGGCGAGCGCGCACTGGTGATGGAGTTCCAGGCTCTCGCGGGGCGGCCAGATGTCGACCCGACGGATCGGTTCCTCGCGGCCGACCTCGGGGTTGCGGCGGGTCTGACGACGTCAGCAGATGCTCGGGCCATCGTCGGCGACGACATCCTTCGCGTCGACCTCTGTCGAGTCGGGCGGAGCGACTCGCGCACCCGCGCTTTCGAATGGGCGTCCGCGCTTGATGATGCCCGTGATTCGCAGCGCCGCCTCGGGAAGGCGGCGGCGCCGTTGTTACTGTCGGCGGCAAGCCTCGGTAAGCCCTGGATCGATGATGGGCACGTGCTGGCCGAGGCCCTCGGCGTTTCCAGGGATGCGGTCGATGCCGGGATCCTCGGCTGGTCCGTTCCCGGTGCGCCCGAGTCCGGACCGCCGAAGCTTCCGGCTGACCTCGAGGCCTATCGCGGCCGCATACAGCGTGCGAAGGCATGGTTGGCCACGACCGCAGTCACGGAGGAGGATCCCGCAGCGGGGGAGCTCGAGGTCAAGACTCCCGGAACGGGCCTCGCCGATGGGGCCCTGCGCGCGCTCGGATACCTTGCGCCCTCTCCGACCCACCACCCGCTGTGGCGCAACCTCATGGATGACCTCGCGTCACTCGTCTGGACTAGCCGGATCGATATGGCGCGCATCACCGGCCAGGACCGGGTTTCCGCGTTGCCTGTCGGAGGCCTGGAGGCCCTCATTCGGATGGCGCCCGGCTCGGGCATGGCAGCCCTGCGCTCGCTGGTCGTCCGGCGGTTCGCCGAGGAGCCGGGTGAGCTTCGAGGGACGCTTACCGCGTACTCCGAAAAGGCTCACACGGATGAGCTGGCGCTGATCCTTGATGCCGCGCGGATGCTGATCGCCAAGGCACGTGTTCGCCCCATTGCCGCGTCGGCAATCGACCTGGTCCGGAAGTCGAGTCGCACAGACGCCCTCGCCTTTGAGAGTGCCAGCCTAGCTGGCACGATCGCGGCAGATCATCCCGGCGTCGCCGACGTGCTCGAGTTCCTCAGCAATCGAATGGCAGAGCTTGTCCTGGCAGGGGAGGATCCAGAGCCTGTTCCGGTCTGGTTCAGCGCCGTTGGATTCCAACGATTCGCGGGCCGGGTTAACTCCCGGGTCGAAAGCGCCGAGCGACGAATGGATGCCGCGATCGCGTCCGAGCAAACGCTTGCTGAGCGCCTTGAGCAGCGAGAAGAGGCGCTCCGCCTTCGGACAGAGGCCCTCGGGGCGACGCGAACGGAAGCAGGTACCGACGATCGGAGCGCAACCCGCCGGACAGCAATCGCCACGCTGCGACCAATCGCCCAGGCACTCGCGGACAGCTTCGAGTCGGCCAGCCTTGCCGGCCTGCAGGACGCCGTCCAGACAGTACTGGGCCGCGCCAAGGTTCGTCCCATCGGAGAGCCAGGCCAAGTCGTTGACTTCGATCCGACGCGGCACCGGTGGGTTGGGAGCGGAGTATCGACCGACCGGGCGATGGTCATCAGCCCCGGGTTCGCGGCTGAGGGGGAGGAAGACGCCAATGAGATCGTTCTGGTCCCGGCTCGCGTCGTGGATCCGACGTCCGGATAAGGTAAAGGTGCCGACCCTCTCCGGGTCAGTGCCAAAAGCCCAGTCGGCCGCGGTTGTCGCGGAAGTAAAGCCCCACCGTGTACCGGAGATAAGCCCCGAAGCGTGGTCCCCGCCGGATGCGTCAGGAGCCGATCTCGTGATTCAGCCCGAGACCGCGGAGCCTTCGACTGAACCGACGGAGCCGACCTGGCCGTCTCCGAAAGGTCCGGCCGAGGCACCTCACCCAGCACCCGTGATCGAGCACGTGCCGGGTCCTGAAGTTCGGATTGGCGTGGACTTCGGCACGAGCACCACCCAGGTGGCCGTGCGCGTCGATCGCGGGGAGCCGACACTCGTTCCGCTCGAGGCCGGGACCGATTGGATGCCGAGCTATGCCGGCAAGCTCGACGACAGGTGGCTCTTCGGATCGGAAGCGATGAACCTGCCTGTGAGTGTCCACAGCCTCAAGCCACGACTTGCGGACGATCAGCCCGTTGCGGAATTCCCCGACTATCGCCCCAGCGACATCGTCGAGAAGTTCCTCGTCGAGGTGGCGACAAGGACGCTGCGCTTCCTCGCGAACCAGCGACTCATCGATGCGTCTGTTGACCGGCTGACGATCGCAACGCAGCTCGGATGTACCTCTCGGTTTGACCTCGCGACACGACTACGCCTTCGAGACGTGGCCCGCGAGGCCGGCTTTGAAGTCAACCTGCCGGACCTGATGGAGGAGCCGGTGGCCGCCGCGTTCGAGATCTCTTACGGCGGCGTTGTTCGCGGTGATCGGGTGATGATCATCGACATTGGCGGGGGCACCACGGACGTGGCCGTGGTGAGGGGTGATCTTGGCTCAAAGCGATACGAGCTCTACGCAACGCGCGGAACTCAACTGGCAGGCGACCGCTTCACCGACCTGATCGTCGAAGAGCTACGCCGCGAGGTTCTCAGGCAGGGTGGCCGGGAACAGCTCGATCGGCAGAGCGCGACGGCACTGTGGGCGCGCGCCGAGTCTGCAAAGCTAGGACTCTCGGATCGCCGGAGCGTGGTCGTGCCACTCGGCGGCATCGGAGGAGGGTCGGGAGAGGTCCAACTCACGAAGGACTGGTTCACCAAGGCGAGTGGGCCACTCATGGTCCAGCTCAAGCACGACATCCGCGAGGCGTTCCTCGTTGCGCGCCTGGTCCTCGACCGCGGCGGGCCTGACGATCCGGAGCCCGGAACCCTCACATTCCGAAAGGACCGACGCGGAGGGTTGGTCCGCTTGACCGATCTGACGCTCGCCGAGGATGCTCGCGAGCACCTCGATGCCGTCGTTGCCGTGGGAGGGGCCAGCCGTACGCCGGCCATCCAGAACCTACTGAACGCCGAGTTCGGCACGCTCCTGCAGGATCCCTACGTCGATCCAGTTTCGGCCGTGGCGCTCGGCCTCGCCCGTGGTGAGCGACTGGATAGCTCGAACCTGCGCTATCCGAGTTGGGAGATTGCCGCCGTGTTCGACCAGCCCGAAAAGGATCGGGAACGGGCGCTTTATTCGCCGTATGCCCCTACGCTGTCGCTCCAAGGCGGCCAGACAGCGTCATGTCGCACCACTGCCGGGATCCCAGTTGGCGCTCGTCAGGTGCGCCTCGCCTTTCGACCGATACCGCTGACTTCGGAGCCCGTCCTCTGGCCAGCGACGCCCCTTCCGGCCGGGGCCACGTCACTGCAATTCAGCCTCAACCTCCTTGGGCAGGTTCGCCTCGAAGCGGTTGGGAGTGGCTTGCGGCAGGACCTGATCGCTGGAGACTCGACGCTCCGGGCCCCATGGAGCCCGATAGAAGGGAAAGGTGCCCCCAGTTGGCTCCAGCCAGCAAGAAGTGCAGATTGGTACTCCCACCTGCCAATGTGGGACTGGCGGGAGGTTGGATAGTCGGCGGTTTGCCGTGGTCCTGCACTCGGCCCGGACGGATCGAAGGTGTGACTAGTACTGTACGAAGCAAGGCCGTAGTCGACGTTTGGCGGGGGTGGGGTTGAGCATCCGAGCTTTGGGCGCCGGGGGCGCTGCCGTGGCGGCCGCGCGGGGCGACGCATTCGTGCTTCTCGTGAAAGGCCGCCCAGATGGACGTCTTTGAGCTGCGTGAGCGCCTCGTCGCCGACTACGGCGACTACACGCGCAGCTTCCTGCAGTTCAGCGACCAGCGAATCGCCGGCAAGATCAAGGATGAGCTCGACGCGGGCCTCCTATGGCCCGAGCCGCTCATCCAGCTCAACCCCAGCTATGAGCCCGGGGGCCTGATCGACGAACTCGTCGAGAAGGGGCTCCTCCATCCAGGATGTTCTGCGATCTTTCGGCGCGGTAAGGACGAGGAGCCAGGGGGCGAGGGACTCCGACTGCACCGCCATCAGGTCGACGCCATCGAGGCGGCACGACGGGACGAGAGCTACGTCCTGACAACGGGCACGGGGTCGGGCAAGTCGCTGGCCTACATCGTGCCGATCGTCGACTCCATCCTCCGGGAACCAAGCGACGGGATCAAGGCGATCGTCGTCTATCCAATGAACGCGCTCGCCAACAGCCAGAAGAACGAGCTCTCGAAATTCCTGAAAGCCGGGCTCCGAAGCGATCAGCAGCACGTGACCTTCGATCGCTACACCGGCCAGGAATCGGATGAGGATCGCGAAGCGATCATCGCGAACCCCCCGGACATCCTGCTCACCAACTACGTGATGCTAGAGCTCCTCCTCACACGTCCCCGTGAGCGGCGGCTCATCGAAGCAGCAGCAGACCTCCGCTACCTCGTGTTCGATGAGCTCCACACGTATCGGGGCCGGCAAGGCGCTGACGTCGCTCTCCTGATCCGACGCCTGCGGGCGGCCACTGGGTCTCAACGCCTGCGCTACATCGGGACATCCGCAACGCTCGCAGCGTCTGGAACGCTCGAGGAGCAGCGCGTGCAAGTCGCGCCGACCGCCAGCGCGATCTTCGGGGTTCCGATCGCGACGACCGGGGTGATCGGCGAGACCCTCCGACGGGCCACGCATCGTCCGCGACCAGACAGTCCCGACTGGTTGCGCGCGCTCGCGCAGCGGGCGAGCGGGGCTGGGGCGGAGCCGGCGAGCCCCGCCGAACTCCGCAGCGACCCACTGGCTGCCTGGGTCGAAGCGACGCTCGGACTCGTCGAGGCCGCGAATGAGGAAGGGCGCCTGGTTCGGGCGACGCCGAGGCCCATTCGCGGTGAGTTCGGCGCCGCTCGCGAACTCTCCGCTATCACCGGCGTTGACGAAGTTCAGTGCGAGACGGCGATCCGGGGAGTCCTGGAGCTCGGTCAGCGACTTCGCGACGAGGCTACCGGGGCGCCCTTGCTCGCGTTCAGGCTCCATCAATTCCTGTCGCGTGGGGACGCGGTCTACGCCTCCATCGGACCGGCCGCGGAGAGATTCGTCACGACGCAAGCGCAGCAGCTCGACCCTACGAACCCCTCGCGCATCGGAGTCCTGCTGCCGCTGGTGTTCTGTCGCGAGTGCGGTCAGGACTACTACGCCGTTGCGCGCGAACGAGAGGTGCCCGGCGCCCCGTTCGAAGGGCGTCTCCTCAGCGACACCGTGAAGGAAGAGGACACCGCCAAGGGCTTCCTGTTCATCAACGAGGCTGAAACGTGGCCGCGCGAGGGAGACGATCCCTACGACGCCCTGCCCGAGGATTGGCTGGAAGACCATCCGACGCGCGTGCGTCGGGTCAAGTCGACCTTCCGGGAGCGAATGCCCGAGCACCTGACCGTCGGTCCCGATGGAGTGGTCGGTGCCGGCGACGGGATTGCCGCGGTCTTCGTCCCAGCGCCATTTCGCTTCTGCCTGACTTGTGGCGTCGCCTACGACGCGCGCCAGTCAAGCGACATGGGCAAGCTGACGACCCTTGGCTCTGGAGGGCGATCCAGCGCCACGAGCCTCCTGTCCCTCACGACGATCAAGCAGCTCCGAGCCGAGGGCGACCTGGAGCCGCATGCCCGCAAGCTGCTTGCGTTCACGGACAACCGACAGGACGCGTCGCTCCAGGCCGGGCACTTCAACGACTTCGTCCAGGTGGGGATGCTTCGAAACGGACTCCACAAGGCTGCCCTGGACGCGGCGGCAGAAGGTGGTCTCCAGCACGATAAGCTGCCCGAACGCGTGACGTCTGCGCTGGACCTTCCGATGGACGTCTACGCCCAGGACCCGACCGTTCGTTTCATCGCCCGCGAGGAAACGGAGCGGGCTCTCCGTGACCTGGTTGCCTACCGCCTCTACCGAGATCTCGAGCGAGGCTGGCGCGTCACTGCGCCGAACCTTGAACAGACGGGCCTCCTGGAGATCCGGTACGACGCCCTCGATGACCTCGTCAGCGCTGAGGACGTCTGGAGTCCCCTCCATTCCGCGCTGTCCCTCGCCACGCCCGACAAGCGCCGCGCGGCGGCGCAGGTGCTGCTGGACTACCTCCGACGAACCCTGGCGATCCAGGTGGAATACCTGAACGCAACTTGGCAGAGCCAGCTCCGGCTTCGCTCGACGCAGTATCTCCTTCCGCCATGGGCGCTCGAGGAGGAAGAGCGCCTCGAGGTGGCCGCCGTCGCGTATCCACGCAGCCAGCGTCCGAATGACTCCCAGGGACAGCGGTACGTGTCCGGACGCAGCGGCATGGGCCGCTACGTCGCCCGCAACCTCACACCGGCCGGACATGCACCCCTCAAGACCGAGGAACGAGAGGCCGTGATCCGTGACCTGTTCGAGGCGCTGCGGATCGCCGGCCTGGTCGCCCGGGTCGACGAACCTGCCACCCCTGGCGAAGTCGGGGGCTACCAGCTGAAGGCTGCCGGCATCCGTTGGGTTGGCCGTGCTCCGACCGACGCGAAGCCATACAACGACCCCCTGCGCGTCCCACGGGCTCCCGCCTCCGGTCACCGTGCGAACGAGTTCTTCGTGCGGTTCTACACGCAGACCGCCGCCGGCAACGCCGGAATCGAGGCCAAGGAGCACACGGCTCAGGTGCCCGGAGAGGAGCGGATCAAGCGCGAGGAGAGGTTCAGGACGGGGGCACTGCCAATCCTCTACTGCTCGCCAACCATGGAGCTCGGCGTCGACATCTCGGAGCTCAACGTCGTCGGCCTTCGAAACGTCCCCCCGACGCCGGCGAACTACGCCCAGCGATCTGGCCGTGCCGGAAGGAGCGGAGCGCCGGCCCTCGTCTTCAACTACTGCGCGTGGGGCAGCCCGCACGATCAGTATTTCTTCCGTCGCCCTGCGGAGATGGTCGGCGGCCAGGTCCGCCCGCCTCGCCTCGACCTGACGAACGAGGACCTGATCCGATCCCATATCCACGCGATCTGGCTGGCGGAGACGAACCTCGACCTGAAGAGCTCCCTTGCGGACCTGCTGGAACTCGATGGCGATCCGCCGGAGCTGCAGATCAAGGAGTCCGTTCGCGACGCGATCAACAGCGACGTCGCGCGGCGCCGCGCCCGCGACAAGGCGCGAGCCGTCATCGCATCGCTCCAGGGGATCGAGGACGCCGATTGGTTCACGGATGGCTGGCTCGACCAGGTCCTGGCGGCAGCACCGGCGCGCTTCGACGCCGCCTGCGAACGCTGGCGTGACCTCTACCAATCGGCGTGGAGCAATCGGGCATCCCAGCACGCGCTCATTGGGGACCGCAGCCGGACCGTCCAGGAGCGCAACCGCGCGAAGCTGGTTCGCGAGCAGGCAGAGGCGCAACTCAAGCTCCTCACGGGCGAAGGCGACGAGTCGCGGTTCCAGTCGGACTTCTACAGCTACCGCTACTTCGCGAGCGAGGGGTTCCTGCCTGGGTACAGCTTCCCCAGATTGCCGCTCTCGGCATTCATCCCGGGTCGCCGCGGCGCTTCCGGCCGAAACGAGTACCTGTCGCGTCCACGGTTCCTGGCGATCAGCGAATTCGGGCCTCGGAGCATCGTGTACCACGAGGGCTCGCGCTACCGGATCACCCAAGTCCTGCTTCCGGCCGAGCGATCGGACGACAACAAGCTGCCGACGGACCGGATCAAGCATTGCGAGGCATGCGGCTACCTGCACCGCATCGTCGGGTCGGAGCCGGGTCTGGACATCTGCGAGAACTGCGGGTCCGCCCTCCCGAACACGCTCGACAAGCTGTTCCGCCTGCGAAACGTGATGACGCGGCGGCAGGACAGGATCACGAGCGACGAAGAGGATCGCCAGCGCCAGGGCTTCGAGATCCGTACCGCCGTTCGGTTCCCGATCCACGATGGCCTGCCGGCCGCCCACAAGTCCACCGTCAATCGTGCGGATGAGCACCTGGCCGACCTCACGTTCGCACCATCGACCTCGATCTGGCGCATCAACGTCGGCTGGCGGCGACGCGCGAACAAGGAGCGCCTGGGGTTCCTCCTCGACACGGAGCGCGGCTACTGGGCGACGAACCAGACCGAGCTGGACGACACCGAAGACGCGATGAGCAAGTCCCAGGAAGTCGTCATCCCGTTCGTCGAGGACACTCGCAACGTGCTCCTCCTCACGCCGCGGCCAACGCCCACGGACAAGGGAATGGCGAGTCTCTCGGCTGCGCTCAAGGCAGCGATCCAGGCCGAATACCAGCTCGAGGACATGGAGATGGCGGTCGAGCCGCTGCCCTCGGAGGGGGAGCGGCGCCTGCTCCTCTTCTACGAGGCCGCAGAGGGCGGAGCCGGCGTCCTTCGTCGCTTGGCCGAGGAGCCCGGCGCGCTCGCAGCCGTCGCCCGCCGCGCCCTCGATCTGTGCCACTTCGACCCGAGCGGCGAAGACTTTCACCGCGCGCCCGGGGCGAAGGACGACTGTGCCGCGGCCTGCTACGACTGCCTGATGAGCTACGGCAACCAGCGTGACCATCCGCTCCTCGACCGGTTCGAGGTCCGCGACGCCCTCCTCGCGCTGGCCGGCAGCTCCGTCGAGGCCTCGGCGTCCTATCGGGCGCCATCCGCGCACTTCGACGCACTGCGCCGGGCCGCCGAGTCAACGCTCGAGCGGGCTTGGCTCGACGCCCTGCACGCACGCGGCTACCGGATGCCGGAGACCAGCCAGCGAGTCGTGGCCGGCGCGAACGCCCGCCCGGACTTCCTCTACGACGACATGCAGGTCGCCGTCTTCGTCGACGGGCCGGTTCACGACTACCCTGACGTCCAGGAACGGGACGCTGCCGCCCAGTCGCGTCTCGAGGATCTGGGGTTCTTCGTCATCCGCTTCGGCGCTGACCAACGGGACTGGGCATCGATCTTCGAAGCGAATCCAGGCGTGTTCGGGAGACGGCCATGACCTTCGCCGCGGGAAGTCTCGTCCACGCTCGCGGCCGCGAATGGATCGTGCTCCCGGACTCCGATGCCGACCTGCTTGTCGTGCGGCCGCTCGGCGGCAGCGACGACGAGGTCACCGGGATCTACCTGCCGCTCGAAGCGGTTCGCGCTGCTACGTTCGCGCCGCCCGATCCGGTGAAGGACCTCGGCGACTTCCGGAGCGGCCGCCTCCTCCACGAAGCCCTGCGCCTCTCCGTGCGAGCCAGCGCGGGCCCGTTCCGGTCCTTCGGCCGGATTGCCGTGGAGCCACGTCCGTACCAGCTCGTCCCGCTCCTCATTGCGCTCCGCCAGGATCCAGTCCGGTTGCTCATCTCCGACGACGTGGGCATCGGCAAGACCGTGGAGGCGCTCCTGATTGCGCGGGAGCTCCTGGACCGTGGCGAGATCCAGCGGATGGCGGTCCTCTGTCCGCCACACCTCGCCGAGCAGTGGCAGACCGAGATGCGGACGAAGTTCCACATCGACGCGGAGCTCGTCGTGGCAGCGAGCGCCGCCCGGCTGGAGGGGAGCATGAAGCTGTCAGCTGGAGAGTCTGTCTTCGACCGGCTTGAGGCGACGGTCGTCTCCATGGACTTCATCAAGACCGAGACTCGCCGCGACGAGTTCATCCAGAAGGCGCCGGAGCTGGTGATCGTCGACGAAGCCCACACCTGCACGGACGCGTCCGCAGGCCGCGGGTCGCGGCATCACCGGAACAGGCTTGTCCGTGACTTGGCGGCCAAGGGCACTCGCCACATGATCTTCGTCACGGCGACGCCGCACTCCGGCAAGGACGACGCGTTCGGGGAGCTCCTCGCCTTCCTGGATCCCGCGTTCCGGCCCTTTGCGCAGGGGACGAACGACACGCAGCGCGCAAGGCTGGCCAAGCATTTCGTCCAGCGAAGGCGAGGCGACATCAAGGCCTATCTCGACACGGAGACCCCGTTCCCGGAGCGCGAACCGGCGATCGACGCGACCTACAACCTGTCGCCGGCCTACCGCGCGCTCCTCGAAAGAGTCCTGGCGTACGCCCGGGACTCGATCCGGGTGCCGGGAGAAGCCGCCCAACGACAGCGGATTCGATGGTGGGCCGCGCTCGCGCTCCTTCGCTCCGTCTCCTCGAGCCCCCGCGCGGCGATGGAAACATTGAGGAATCGCGCGTCGTTCGCGGACACGCTGAATGCTGGCGAGATCGAGGAGCTCGGTCGACGGAACGTCCTCGACATGATCGAGGACGAGAGCGACGAGGGCTCCGATGTCGTGCCGGGCGCGGAGGCGGACACGGCCGACGGTGAGGGTGCCTCTCCGACATCGACCAAGCGGCGACTCCGCGACCTCGCCACTGAAGCCGAGGCGCTGATCGGATCCGACCCGAAGCTGATCCGAGGCCTCGCGCTCGTCCGCGATCTGATGAAGAAGGGCCGCAACCCGATCGTCTTCTGCCGGTATATCGCGACGGCGGAGTACGTCGCCGAGGCTCTTCGCGACGATCTTGGCCGAGCCGCGAACAAGCGCGAATTCGGGGAGGTCACCGTTGAGGCAGTGACGGGCCAGCTGCCCGCGGACGAGCGAAAGGCTCGCGTCGAGGCACTGGCGGACCAACCGCGACGGGTGCTCGTCGCCACCGATTGCCTGTCCGAAGGGATCAACCTCCAGCGTGGCTTCGATGCCGTGATCCACTATGACCTGGCCTGGAACCCCACCAGGCACGAGCAGCGAGAGGGTCGTGTCGATCGCTACGGGCAGCCCGAGAAGACCGTCGTCGTGGCCACGCTCTACGGGAGCGATAACCCGATCGACGGACTCGTCCTGGACGTCCTCCTTCGGCGCCACGACAGGATCCGGACGGCGCTTGGCTTCTCCGTTCCTGTGCCGGTTGACTCGAACGCGGTGCTCGAGGCGATTCTCGAGGGCATCCTCCTCAAGCGGCCCAGAGGCGACGGCGCCGAGGAGCAGCTCGTCTTCTTCGAAGACCTCGTGAAGCCGAAGAAGGACGACCTGCACAAGGAATGGGAGCGAGCCGCCGAAGCCGAGAAGCAGTCGCGAAGCCGGTTCGCGCAACGGGCCATCAACGTCGACGAGGTGGCGGAGGAGTTGCGCGGCGCGAGGGCTGCCGTCGGGTCCGCCGTGGACGTCAAGCGATTCACGATCGAGACGCTCGAGCGCCATGGAGCCGCGGTGCGGGTCAACGGAGTCATCGATGTCGACCTGGAGCATGCACACCGTGCGTTCCTCGAGGCGACGAACCTCTCAGCGACGCTCCACGACAAGCGGCGGTTCAAGGCGCGGTTCGAGGAACCCGTGGACGAGAAGACACTCCTTCTGGCCCGCACCCACCCCGTCGTGGAGGGACTGGCGTCCTGGGTGATCGATACGGCCTTGGATCCAATCCTGGACAGTGCCGCGCGACGATGCGGTGCGGTCCGAACGGCGGCTGTTGCCGCTCGAACG
Source organism: Chloroflexota bacterium (assembly GCA_016191345.1). GTDB lineage: Bacteria > Chloroflexota > Limnocylindria > Limnocylindrales > CSP1-4 > UBA5189. The sequence goes on along the minus strand of JACPOU010000025.1, from coordinate 58,183 downwards.
ACCGCGCTCGTCGTCCGGATCCGGTACGACCTTACGAGCGCGGCCGGTGGTGGCCAGCAGATCGCCGAGGAGGCACGGATCGTGGCATTCCGGGGCAGCCCGGCCGCCCCGGAATGGCTGGACGAGGATTCGGCTCTCGGCCTGTTTGCCGCATCGCCATCTGCGAACGCGATTCCGGAACAGCAGACCCAAGCTGTGTTGCAGGTCCTGGCCTCCCTGTCTTCGCTTACGCCCGCGCTCGAGACGATGGCGAAGGAGCGCGCCGTTCAACTGCGTGATGCGCACGAGCGCGTCAGGACCGCCGGAAAGCTCGTTGGCAAGACGCGAGTGGAGGCCAGGTTGCCGATCGACCTGCTCGGGATTTACGTCTATCTCCCCCACGTGACCGTCTGACCCATGCAGCTGCGCGGTCGTACGTCCGGTTTCGTCCGCACCGAAGGGGGTCTGCTGTCGGCGGACCTCCTCGAGCGGGTCCGCGCTCTCGACCGCAAACTGCCCGGGCTCGACGAAGCCTCATACGGCCTCGCCAAGAACGAGCGCTTCGGTGACGCGATCGCCCGGACCTGGAACAAGCTGACCGGTGCCTGGGCAACGTTTCAGGACGAGCTGCCGAACGTTCCGCCGTCGGATCCGGCCACGACGACGACCCGGGAGCGCTTCCTCCTGCCGCTCTTCGAAGAACTCGGCTACGGCCGCCTGAGCCCGACGAAGTCGATCGAGATCGACGGCAAGGCCTATCCGGTCAGCCACGGCTACGAAAGCGTCCCGCTCCACCTCGTCGGGGCGAACGTCCCGATCGACCATCGGAGCAAGGGCGTCGCGGGAGCTGCCGGCCAGTCACCCCACGGCCTCGTCCAGGAGCTCCTCAACCGGAGCCCGGAGCGGCTCTGGGGGATCGTGACGAACGGGCGGACCCTCCGGATCCTCCGCGACAACGCGTCGCTCGTCCGCCAGGCGTACGTCGAGTTCGATCTCGAAGCGATCATGGCCGGCGAGGCGTATGCCGACTTCGCCCTCCTCTGGCATCTCGCCCACCGGACGCGCCTCGAGCCGCGCGTCGCCGACGGGGCGGAGGAGGGGAGCAAGCCGACTCAGGCTGGCTGCTACCTCGAGCGCTGGAGCAAGGTCGCCGAGGAGACCGGGGCCCGCGCCCGGGACCGTCTCCGCGACGGTGTCCAGGAGGCGATCGAGGCCCTGGGCTCCGGCTTCCTCGCCCATCCCGCGAACGCCGCACTCAAGACCGCGCTCCAGAACGGTGAACTCGCCACCCAGGACTACTACCGGGAGCTCCTCCGCCTCGTCTATCGGCTCATCCTCCTCTTCGTCGCCGAGGATCGCGACCTTCTCCTCGACCCCAAAGCAGGGCCGGCCATCCGCGACCGCTATGCCCGCTTCTACTCGACCGCGCGACTCCGCCACCTCGCCGAGCGTCGCAAGGGCAGCCGTCACGCCGACCTCTATGCCGGGCTCCGGGTCGTCATCGGCGCCCTGGGTTCGGACGACGGCGCCTTGGGAATCGGCCTGCCGCCGCTCGGCGGCTTCCTCTTCGGCCCCGAGGCGTGTCCCCATCTCGATGGCGCCGAGCTCGCCAACGCCGATCTCCTCGAGGCAATCCGGAAACTCGCCACGATCGAGGAGCGCAACGTCCTCCGGACGGTCGACTACCGCAACCTCGGCGCCGAAGAGCTCGGCTCCATCTACGAGTCGCTCCTCGAGCTCCATCCCGAGATCGACACCGCGGCCGGCGTCTTCAAGCTCACGATCGCCGCCGGCCACGAGCGCAAGACGACCGGCTCCTACTACACCCCATCCTCGCTCATCAGCGTCCTTCTCGACTCGGCCCTCGACCCGGTCCTCGCCGAGATCGCCGACAAGCCGACGAAGGAAGAAGCGGAGCGAGCCATCCTCGAGATGTCCGTCGTCGATCCCGCGGCCGGCTCCGGCCACTTCCTCGTCGCGGCCGCCCACCGGATCGCAAAGCGCCTGGCCCAGGTCCGGACCGAGGATGAGGAACCCGCCCCCACGGCGATCACGACCGCCCTCCGCGACGTCATCGGCCACTGTCTCTACGCCGTCGACATTAACCCCATGGCCGTCGAGCTGTGCAAGGTCAGCCTCTGGCTCGAAGCGCTCGAGCCGGGCAAGCCCCTCACCTTCCTCGATGCCCACATCAAGTGCGGCAACAGCCTCCTGGGCACGACCCCTGAGCTCATCGCGCAGGGCATCCCTGACGCCGCCTACGACCCGATCGAAGGCGACGACAAAGCGGCCGCGCGCAGCCTCCGCGACCGGAACGCCCTAGAGCGCGCAGGGCAGCTCACGTTCGGGGAGCGACCGATCACATTCGACCTCTCGCCGCTCGCTGCGGGCTCTGCTGATCTCGATCGGATGCCCGACGACAACCCCCCACAGCTGGCGACAAAGGCGGCCCATCTAGAGCGTCTGATGTCGTCTCCAGAGCTTCTGGGGACTCGGGCAGCGGCTGACGTTTGGTGCGCGGCGATTCTCATGCCGAAGTCCAACCGCGGCGATGTCCCCACCACCAGCACGTTGCGGCAAACCGTGCGCGATCGATTGCCGCCCTCCGGGGTCGCCGGCGCTGTGGCCGGTCTCGTCGCTGAATTCGCGTTCTTTCATTGGCCGCTCGAATTCCCGGCGGTGACCGCTCGCGGCGGCTTCGATGTCGTTCTTGGGAACCCACCATGGGCTGCCTTGAGCCCGGACCGGCGCGAGTTCTTCGCCCAGTACGACCCGGGCATTCGGGCCCAAGGCAAGGACGGTCAGGATGAGATCATTGTCGGGCTGCTCGCCGATCCGCAGATCGGGCTCGAGTGGAACCTATACCGCCGCCGCTTATTCGGACTGGTGCATTTCCTGAAGAACGCGGGGCGGTACACAATGTACGCGTCTGGGAACCTCGGCAAGGGCGACTTCAACATCTACCGACCGTTCGTGGAACTGGCCTTGCGCGCCACGAGAGTAGGCGGTCGAGCCTCCCAAGTCGTTCCAGCCGGACTCTACAACGGCGCTAACACGTCGGCGATCCGCAAGTACCTCTTTGACGACTGTGTTCTCGAGCGTGTCCTTGGATTCGACAATCAGCAACACCAGTGGTTCGACGTGAGCGTGAACTCCGTATGCGTGTACGTCGCATCGCCAGGTGGTCGTACCCGTGAGCTTGACGCGGCCTTCGCCATCGCATCGCCGGAGGAGGCGGCCACGCTCAAAGTCCGCCTAATTCGAATGGATGCCGACGAGGTGCGTCGCGAGGCTCCTCGGACTTACGCGCTCTCCGAGATTGCGAATGTCATGGAGAGTCGGATCGCGAGGAAGATGCAGTCCGCCTGGCCCGCGCTCGGCGAGATCACGGCTGGACCACCTCACCGGCACTATCTCGCGGAAGTCCACATGGGGAACGACCGGAGCCGATTTAACAGCCAGAGCGGGCTGCCTGTTTTCGAAGGCCGAATGATCGACCGGTATGACTACCGCGCCAAGACCTATCGGGAGGGCCACGGAAACAGCTCCCGCTGGGACGCGCGGGAGTTCGGCGACTCTGACAAGGCGATCGTGCCGCAGTGGTACATCCGGCCTGAGTTGGTACCCGAAAAGCTCGGAGATAGGCCGACCCACTACAGGGTGGGCTACGCGGATATCGCTGACCCGCGCACTGCCCGATCGGTTGTGGCAACGATGATTCCTCCCGGGGCCGTCTGTGGCCACGCCGTTCCAACGATCCTCTTCTCCCCGGAGGAATCATGGGCATTTCCAGGCTTCCTCGGCGTAGCGAACTCCTTCGCCTTCGACTTCCTTGCGCGGACACGGCTGAACGCGAAGCACCTGAACTTCACGATCCTCGACGGGCTGCCGTTTCCAAGGCTCCGCCCCGGCGACCCTCGCCTCGAGGCCATGGCGCCGCTTGTGGTCCGTCTCGTGTCGACGGGCGCCGAGATGCGGGGCTTCTGGAACCAAATGGCGCAGTATGGTTGGGTCAAGCCTGTGGCGGATGGCATCCCGCCGGGTCTCGTCGAACCGCTGGATCGCGCGGAGGCGGAGGCTCTAATCGACGCCATCGTCGCCCGAGACCTGTTCGAGTTGACGCGCGAAGAGTACGAGTACGTGCTTGACTCATTCCAGGGCGTCCAGAATGAGGAGATGCGCCGGATGGGAGAGTTCCGTAGCAAGCGCCTCGCGCTCGAGCACTACGACGGCCCTCGCGTAACCGCCCGGGCGATGACGGCTGTGGCTGATCGATCGTGAAGTTCCTTGATGCGTCGCTTCAAGTACTCGACGGCTCAGAGCGGCCGATGACGACTGATGAGATCGCCGAGGTCATCCTCGAACGCCGATACCTGACTTCGTCAGGTAAGACGCCAAGCGCCACGGTTGCAGCCGCGCTGTACGTCGCGGTCCGGGATGGCCGCGCGCCCGGACTGGAGCGAGTATTCGAACCGGGGAGCAGGCGGGCTAGGCGGGGAACGGTTCGCTGGAGGTACCGCCGACCTTGACGTCGATGGCCCCACCGGTCGATGTCAAGGCGAGTCGACGGTTCCTCGCCGATGCCGGTCGTCTGCCAGACGCCCAAGGAGCGAACCTTGAAACGACCGTCCGACTGATCGCGGAGCACGGCATCACCTACGGCAGCCTCAAGACGCGGCCGATCGAACGCAACCCCGACCGCCGGTTCCGGCTGATGAACGTGGATGACGGCTATCGGATCGTCGCGGCCGTCGAGGGACGACATGTCTTCCTCCTGAAGGTCGGAAACCACGACGAGACCGAGCGCTGGGGGGAGCGGGCGACGCTCCGCGAACTCGAGCAACGGCTCGCCTTCGATCCGGTGATCCTTGCGCGCGCCAAGCGAATCAAGGCGGCGTCCAATTTGATGTTCGAGATCCCGCCGACGCTCGCGGAGATCGCCGCTTCCGATGAAGTCGCCGATCTCCTGACCAACTGTGTCGACGGCGTGCTCGAAGGCTGGCGCGACGGGACGATCGAAGAGTGGATGATCTTCCTATCGCCGGTCCAGCGTCGGGCGGTCGATCGGGCTGTCGGCGGGCCGGCTCGGGTCACGGGCGGTCCGGGCACCGGAAAGTCGGTCGTCGGGCTTCACCGGGCGGTGGCTCTCGCAAGGGAGTCGCCCGATGGCCAGAAAGTCCTGATGACCTCGTTCGTGAACACCGTCCCGGGTGTGCTGGAGGGCTTGTTCGAGCGGCTGGCGCCGGACCTGAAGTCGAAGATGCAATTCGCGAGCGTCCATTCGCTGGCGATGAAGGCGCTCGCCGGGCGCCAGCCCAAGGTCGATGCGGACGCCGCGAGACGTCGATTCCTCCGCCGCCTCCAGGCGCAGTCCGATCGCTATCGACAGCTCAGCGCCGGAGCGCGACTCTCCGACGAGTATCTCTGGGAGGAGGTCACCCGGGTCATCGAGGGGCGCGGGCTGACACGACGGGTCGAGTACCTCGGGCTCCAACGCCACGGCCGGAAGCGGCCGCTGCCGGCGATGATCCGCGGCCTGATCTGGGACGTGTACGAGGAGTACCGCGCCGCCTGCGACACCGGCAACGAGCCGCTCGTCGACTGGGATCGCGTCCTGCAGCTGGCCCTCGATGAGGTCCGTGCGAACCCGCCGCGCGAGCGCTACTCAGCGGTCATCGTCGACGAGGCACAGGACATCTCGGAAGTGGGTATCCGGTTCCTGCTCGAGCTCCTGGAGGGCGGCGCGTCCGGGCGGATCATGCTCATCGGCGACGCGGGGCAGCGGATCTATCCCGGTGGCTACCGGCTGTCCGAACTCGGCCTGGAGATCCGCGGCCGCAGCTTCCCGATGTCGGTCTGCTATCGATCCACTGACGAGATCATGCAGGTCGTCGGCGCGCTCGGGCAGTACGTCTCGACCGACGAGTTCGGTGAAGACGGCGTCCGAGGCCTGTCGACGGCGACCGTTCGATCGGGCAATCGCCCGCGGCTCGCGGGGTTCGATCGAGTCGATGACGAAGTCGCGTGGATCATGGGGCAGCTCGACGTCGACGATCCGGACCTCGACGCCACTGGGATCCTCGTCTTCACGAATCGGAAGGCGGACTCGTTGAGAGCGCGCCTGCGCGATTCCGGTATCGGCTCCGTCCCGCTGGAGGAGTACCGCGGGCGCTCGGTCCCCGGCGTGAAGGTGGGCACCTACCATCGGGCCAAAGGCCTCGAGTTCAAACGGCTCTACGTTCCGGGCCTCGACGACAGCTTCCCGCGAGGCGACACCCGAGATCCGGACGAGCTGATCGAGGCCGGCTCCCTCCTCTATGTCGCGCTGAGCCGCGCCAAGGACGAGCTGACGCTGAGTTACGCTGGCAACCCGTCGATGTTCATCGATGCGGTCCGACCGCACGTCGAGGTTGTCGAGGAGGCCGCGCGACCGTGATCGAGTTCGACGATCAGCACCTGGACGATGCCTTCCAGGCTCACCACCTGGCCATTCCGATGCGGTCGGCGTTCGCCCTGGCGCCGAAGCAATCGATCGACGATGCTCGCCAGCTCCTCACCGAGGGACGCTTTGACCAGGCTCCGGTCATCGACGGCGACGAGGCATTGGGGTTCGTCCTGACACGGGAGCTCGTGGCCGGAGACCGTCGTCCCATCGCTGACGTCATGACGCGCTTGGGATCCGGCAACGTGGTGAGCGCCGACGCCTCCGTCGGGCGCCTGCTCGAATGGATCATCGACCCCGGCTTCCTCTTTGTGCTCGAGGGCCGCGATGTGACGGGGTTCATCACGGTGTCTGACTTCAACAAGCAGCCCGCGCGCGGCTACGTGTACCTGCTGCTGGCAAGACTCGAGATTGGCCTGGCGGAGTTGCTGCGGCGCAGGTTTGGGCACGACCAGTCGGCTGCCTTGGCCCTCCTCTCCGAGCCCTCCCAGGCCACGATCACGAGCCACTATCAGGACGACCGATCGGCCGGCGAAGAGGGCGAATACGTTGCCTACTTCGACTTTTCCGACCTCCTCATCGTGGTGGCGCAGGATGACATCCTGCGTTCCTGGATCTGTGGCTGGTCAAGGCGGACATGGAAGACACGGACCGGGGGCCTCGTCGCACTCCGCAACAACGTGATGCACCCCGTCAGGAACATCGTGCTCGCGAAAGGCGGCCTGGTGCGACTCCGCGAGCGTGAGCAGCGCATCCGAGACCTCGTCGCGCGAGTCGACCATGCCGTTGCTGGCGCCGGATGAGCGCGCTCGTTGGTCGCGCCCTGGCCGCCGCCGTTCACCCCGTTTGCCGACTGTTGGACCCGCAACAGGCCGGAGCCTCGATCGCGGACATCGAGGCCGCAGCGGTTGCGAATGGGGTCGAAATCGGTGGCAAGGTCACTCGGCAGACGCTCAGCTCCGCGATGAACAACGCACAGGATCTCTTCAGGTGGGTCAGCACGGGCCAGTGGACGTGGATTGAGCCTGCATTGGCGCCGTCTGTGGGATTGTCCGGGCTGGCCCTGGCGGAGGAGGCGTACCGCATTGCCATGCGTTCGGACCCCCAGCGACAAGGGCTCGACTACGAGGCGCTGAAGGCGCTACTGGTCGAAGCGGGGGTCATCATCAAAGGCCCGAGTCAAGGGCGGACCGTGTACCGGTCGCTCGTCGCTGCGAAGCGCTGGTTCGATCTGGTTCCCTCCGGTGTGTTTCGCTGGAAGCTGTAGGGCGGAGATCACGTGGCAAGATTCAACGCACCGCCGCTCGTCTACGAGATCGCGGACCGCTTCGTCGACGCCGCGCTTCGACGCGACGACTCGCTGTTCACGCCCGGCCGGGCTATCTGGACGCTCCAGCTTCTCGACGAGCTGGATGCGCACTATGTCCAGCGGCCGGAACTCGGCGAAGGCGGGTTCGAGGAGAAGCTCCAATCGCAACTTGACGGCGCATCGCCGGCGGCGATTCAGCTCATGGCCGAGATCTTGTTCGTCTACTACCTCCCGGCCCACTACAACATCGCTGGCGCCACCAAACGGCAGAAGCTGCAGCAGGTGCTCAGCTGGATGGCCGAACCCGTCGCCATTCCCGCCGATCTTCTCGAGGTCACCGACTACGGCATCGGGTCAGGTGGGGTCGGGTTCCACTCGTACAAGTGGGCCAGCATCACATTCCTCATTACCTTTGCCCGCCGATGGAAGCAATCCAGCCCCGGTGTCAGGTCTGCGGCAATGGCCGATCCATGGCGATTCAGGGAGTTCGTGTCCCAGATCCCGACGGACGGGGGTGGGATCTATGGCCGGGAGGCGCTTCTGCACCTCGTGTTTCCGGACGCATTTGAGCGAATCTTTTCCGGAGCTGACAAGTGGCGGCTCGCCGATACCCTCAAGGCGCTCGTCGATGATCCAAGTGCCAATGTCGACGCAAGGATTGCCCAAATCCGAACCAAGCTCGAGCATCGGTTCGGGCCGGGGTTCGACTTCTACGAGGCCGACGGAGCCCGAGCGCTCTGGAAGCGATATGACAACCCGGTCGATGAGTTCATCTACTGGGCATCCCGATTCCATGAGCTTCCGGAGTTCGTCCCGGAGGAGCTCACCTACAAGCTCGAAATCGTCAGGCACCTCTCTGAAGCGCGTTCTGCCCTGCTGGCGGATGGCGATTGGTACTCGCCTCTCAAGCGCGCATTCGGCCCGCCAAACAACCTCACGAACTGGCGCTCCCATGACACGGTCCTGAAGTGGCTAGATGAAGATCGGACCCGAGGGGCCAAGCTCCTTCGCCGACTCTGGGACGGGGACGACGAACCGCTCGACCGACTGGGGGACTTCCTCTTGCACTTGCCGAGCGATGTGTTGTCCGGCCTGGGCACGCGAACCACATTTGGATCCTTTCTCCTCATGGCGCTTGGACCCGACCAGTACCCGCCGTATCGGACGGCAGCGATGCACGCCGCCTACCGGCTCGCGAAGTTCGACCCAGGGGATGAGAAGGATGAGGTCTCCACGTATCGAGCGGGACTTGCCTTTCTCGACACAATTCGGGAGCGCGCGACACAACGTGGGCTCTCGCTCAAGGACCGGCTTGAAGCCCAATCGGTGACTTGGTGCATCGCGAGCTGGCCCGTGCCCGGAGCTTGGCCTTCGGAGGACCAAGCGGCATTCGAACGTTATCGTCACGGCGTTTCGGACGAAACCGATGACGAGGTCTATCCACCTGAAGAACCTGGGGGTGGTGGAGGTATTGCCGAGCCGCCATTCGTGGATCCGTTGGTTGGCCTGGCGGACGAACTGTTGATGGAGCTCGGCAACCTGCGCGAGGTCGAGGAGCTGTTGCGGAGCAAGCGCCAGATCATCATCTATGGGCCGCCCGGAACCGGGAAGACGTATGTGGCACAGCGGCTCGCCCTCGCGCTCGCGGGCGATCGTTCGCGGGTCCGGCTGGTGCAGTTCCACCCGTCGTATGCCTACGAGGACTTCATCGAGGGATATCGACCGACGCTCGCCAACGGGGTTGCCGGATTCGAACTTCGCTCAGGCCCGATGAAGTCCCTCGCTGAAGCGGCGCGAGACGATCCCGGACACGACTACTTCCTGATCGTAGACGAGTTGAACCGGGGCAACATCGCGAAGGTCTTCGGAGAACTGTATTTCCTGCTCGAGTACCGCGACGAGGAGATGATGCTCCAGTACTCGACGCGGGCGTTTCGACTCCCCACCAATCTGTACCTGATCGGCACGATGAACACGGCGGATCGGTCGATCGCGTTGCTGGACGCCGCGCTCCGGCGGCGCTTCGCCTTCGTTCCGTTCTTTCCCGACATCGCTCCAATCGCTGGCCTTCTGGGTCGATGGCTCCAGCGACATCGACCGGAGATGAGTTGGGTGGCTGGTGTCGTGGACGCCGCCAACGCCAAGCTTGCCGATCGGAATACGGCGATCGGGCCGAGCTTCTTCATGAACAAGGAGTTGAACGAGGCGCGCCTGGACAGGGTGTGGCGCTACGAGATCCTGCCGCTTCTGGAAGATCACTTCTTCGAGTCGCCGGAGCGCCTCAAGGAGTTCGCGCTCGATCGCTTGCGAAAGGGCGGCGACGGGGTGATCGACGACGATGCCGCAGAGCCCTCATTTTTCGATCTGCCGTCGCCCGTCGTCGCCGCCGAGTAATAGGCGAAATCCGTGCCGCAGCTCGTACTCCGGGAGTATCAGACGCGGGGCTCCGTCCGACTCTCGATCCGACAGAGGGATGAACTCGGGAAAGTCATGACCGTCGCACCATCGGCCGGCGAAGAGGGGCTGTACGACATCACGCCGGGTTCGGTCGTCGGCGCAATTCGAATCGATGACCTGGACCTGACGATCCAGCCCAAGGTATCCATGGACCGCGTCCTCTTCATGGTGTCGTACGCGCTCGGACGGATCTCGAACGTCCACGATATGGAGTTGGAGCAAGCCGACGACCTGGTGGAGGCGATCGTCGCGGCCTTCGTCCTTCGGGCGGGGCATGCCTTGAGACGTGGCGTTCAGCAGGGCTATCGCGAGATCGATGAGTCGGCCCTCACCCTCCGTGGGCGGTTGCGGGTCGGCGATCAGATCCGACGCCGCTTCGGACCTTTGCCTCCCGCCGAGATCACCTATGACGATTACACCGTCGACATCGAGATGAATCGCCTGATTCGGGCGGCCACGCGACGCCTCCTGCGTATGCGATTGAAGTCCGCTCGGTCGGTCAATGCATTGCGCGCGATCGATGCGCGACTGGACGGCGTCAATCTGGTCTCGTACGACCCTCGCCGACTGCCAGCCGTCACCTTCAGCAGGCTGAATGAGCGGTATCGAGGAGCAGTGGTGCTCTCGCGCCTGGTCCTGCGTTCGACCTCGTTTGACCTTGGGTTTGGCCACGCCCCGGCGAGCTCGTTCCTCGTGGACATGAACCGCGTCTTCGAGGAGTTTCTCTTCGAAGCCCTGCGGGATGCTCTTGCCCCGATCGAAGGAGATTGGGTCCGTGGATCGTCTCACCACGCGCTGCATCTCGATGAGGGTTCGACGATCAAGCTGCAGCCCGACCTGAGCTTGTGGCGTGACGGTCGGTGCGTCTGGCTCGGCGATGCCAAGTACAAGCGCGTGGCGAGTGCGGTCTACCCGAACGCAGACGTCTACCAGGTCACGGCGTACGCGATCGCAACCGGGCTGGATCGAGCCACCCTCATCTACGCCCGGTCGGAGGGACCGACGTCCGCCCACCGCATCGTCAACGTGGGCAAGACGGTGGAGGGCATTGCCCTGGACCTTTCCGTTAGTCCGGAGGAGCTCCTCGCGCAGGTCGGCCAGATCGCCGCCGGGATCCGCCATGCTGCCAATCGAACAATCGTCGCGGTCGCGTCTTAGTCCAGCGGGCTACTAGACAGAGCGGACCGCGCCCAGTACCGTCTCGCATCCACGTCGGGGGATGCGGGCACATGTTTCAAGGCAGAGCACAGATCGAAGCCTTCGTCGCGCACCTGAAGTCGCGCGACGTTTCCCTTTGGCATGCGTGCCAACTCCGTGACTTCCGGTCGTACCTGGAAGTCGGCGGGATCCCGTCACGGAGCTTCCTCGAGCAATCCCGGGTCGAATTCACCCCGTTTGTAACCGATACGACCGATCGATCGGCGGGTGTTTGGGCAAAGGTCTTCGTCAATCTCGAGGACTTCGGTGCGTCATTTGCCCACAGCGCCGAAGCCGTCCCAAATCCTTATGGCCCGATCGTCTTCCAAATCCGCCCCGAAGCCCTGCTCCGCGCCGCAGACGTCGCCGTATGCCTTCGATCCGCGGGCGCGCATGACTTCGACCGCGGATCCGAGAGCCTGGGACCCGAGGATGACCTGGAGGCACTGTTCCTGCACGCCGCGAGCGCCCCCTTCCCGGAACGCTCGATGGTTCGCCATGGGGAGAGGTTGAGGAGCGCAGTCGCGCCTCGATGGCCGGAGGCCACTGCTGCCGAGGTCAGCGTCACCTTGGATCCCGAGCTGATCCCGCTCGACGAGGTGATCGCCGCCTGGGTCGATCCGATCAGAATTGAGGATCGCGACCTCTCGTCTGCCGTCGAGATCGTTGCGGAGTCCGCGGGGGTCAAGATCAGAGTTCGCACCCGCTATTGCGATGAGGCGCGGCGCAAGGTGCTTGCCGACATTGTGCGGTTCATCGACCAGGCGGCATCTGCGCCGAGTCTACGGATGCTGGCCGGCCGGGCCGATGTCCTGCCCGAAACTCGAGAGTGGTCATCGAAGCTACTGTCGCGGGACTTGGGTTGGCAGTTCGCCCGTTACGCTCAATACCTCGCGGAAGGGACCATTCGCACTCTTGAGGACGGAGACGCCGCCCGGGTGGCCCCCGACGTCGGTGCCACCGGCACCACCCAAGAGGCGATCATCGATCGCCTGCGGTACGGAAGCCGTTCATGAACATGGAAGCGAATGACAGCCCCGGCCGGTCTGACGACTGGGTATCTGAGTTAGGCGCAGCCCATTGCCAGGATTCCGCGATCTTCACGCCGACCGGACCCGAATCCGTCGCGGCCTATTGCATTGACTTCGATGCAATCGGGCCCCGGAGGGCTGCCAAAGAACGCCGCGACTCTTGGCGCGACGACTACGGGAAGGTCCTCATCCGGGGCATTCGCGATGAGGGCCGCAGTGTCCCCGAGATCGAAGTCGTCAAGGCCTTTCACCGCGCCGGCTGGCATGCGCGATGGCAAGACTCGTTCGGCGGCGCTCCGTCATGGATGCGGCCTTGGACGCAGAGCGATCCACCGCCCCCGAGAGCCGTCCTGTCCACGCTGCGCGCCATCCGGGAGTCGGAGGCCTCGGCGAGGCCCTGGGACATCCTCGCGTGGCGCGGCGACGGGTTGATGTTCGTGGAGTGCAAGGCTCCGGGTGAGCCGTTCACGAGAGGCGAGCAGGCGTTTTATTCGAGTGCCCGTCGGGCGGGGATCGCTGTAAGGCAATTTGCCGTCGTTCGAGGATCTGTTTCGTACCCGCTCAGCGAATTGGGGCCGTAGCTTCGAGTCCGTCGGCTTGGCTTGGTGACGGGGACGTCCGGGAGGCGCGTCCTCACCGTGATTCGGGACCCGCGATGCCCTTGGCTTCTATCGTCGCGAGGAGTTCCAGAGGCTCGTAGAGGTTGCTTCCCAACCATGTCAGGTCCACGACGTGGCGCTGACCGCGAAGTACCCGGAAATTGACGAATGGTCCGATGGCGTGGTGGATTAGGTCGTACTCCCTGGCGACTAGGCCCCCATGCTTTCGCACTCGGCACCCAGCGAGCTCCGCATTGGCGAGTAACGCTGCCCCGTCGAGTTTCTCCCGGAGTTCGGTTCGGAGTGAGAGGGTGTCGAATCCTCGATTGTCCTGAAGCATTCGAGTCCAGCGCGTGTACTGCAGGAGCATGCGCAGCAGCGCTCCGAACCGAGGCTCTGCCCACGCGAAGCTCGGTGGGCGGGTGCCTATGCGGGCTAGGTTCACGCCTCGGATGGCGGCCGTGACGACTCCAGACGCCGGGTCGAGGACGAACTTTCCCGATGAAGACTCGAACGATGCTCGAATTGCGGCGGGGATCAGCTCGTCCACCGTACTATGAGGAGTGGCCGTTTCCGAACGAACTTGGTCAATTCGCGCGCCCGCCGATCGGGACGTAGCCTTTGTAGTCCCCCCACCACTCGAACACGGTCGTGTAGATGGACCAGTGCCGCAGCTCGGATCTGGGCTTGCGACCGTCGGTGGTCATGCCTCGCTCCTATCGCACCCGGCAGGAGCACCGTGTCGAGGTGAGGGCCTCGATCGGTTGCTGCGCCGTCATCGAGCCGGGGCTCTCGGGCGCTCTGGATAGGCGGCACCGTGGCCCGGCCGCCTCGGCTTGAGGCGGTCGATCAAGGTGCCAGGTTCTCAGTAAACCTCATTGTGGGTGCCGATGTTCACCAGGAAGGCCTCGTCGTCGTCCCAGCGGAACAAGACCCGCAGGTCGTCGTCGACACTGAACGCCCAATAGGGATCCAGGTCTCCCTTGAGCTTGTGCGTCCGCAGGAGCGGGTCCTTCGGGTCCGCCGCGAATCGACGCAGGGCGGCCCGCAGCATGGTTGCCTGGGGCTCCTTGAGCTTCCTGGCCCGGCGGAGGAAGCGGCTCGATGCGGAGAACCGCAAGTGATCAGTCCTTGAGCTCGCCCAGGAGTGCTTCGACGTCCCCGAAGCGGGTTGCCTCGCCAGCCGCGTACTCGGCCTCTGCTTCGCGCACCTCGTGCAGGAACAGGGCGCGACGGAGCGCGGTCAGCTCGGACTGGTCGCGCTCGTACCGCTCGGCGCCCACGAGGTACGCCGCCGGCCGGGATCGCTGGAGGACCAGCGTGGGCTCATCGTCGGTCCTCACCGCTTCGAGGACCTCTGGGAGCCGTTGACGCAGATCGCGCGGCTCGGGCGACCGCTCGCGCCAGGCCCGCTTCCCGGGCCTCGACCTCCGTGGCGTACGGCCCGCTCACGTTGACTAGGCAGCGGGACGGGCGGTCGATGACGTACCAGCCGAAGCGGCTCGGGTCGCCGGTCCAGCGCAGGAAGGCGAGCGGCGTCGAGGGCGTGTGCTCGAACACCTCGAACCCCGGCGCGTCGGGGAGCATCGTCATCGGTCCGTGCCGCGCTGCAGGTCGCGGGCGGCCTGGCGCCGTCGTCGGGTGGGTCGGCATGGACCCTCGTGCATCGCCGAGCGCGGGCATCGTTCGCCGCTCTCGAGCCGGGTGGGGCACTGGCCGTACTGCATCCTGGACCTCCGTCCTGACCGGGCCGGCTGGTCGGGGCCCCTGCCCTGACCTGCCCGCGCACGCGGATCCGCGTGCGCCACCCGCGCGTGGGACACAGGGAGAACGCGCGCGATCCCCGTGCGCGCAGGGACGGGCGAGGCCATGACTCTTGTCCGACCTTGACGTCCTCGTCCCACCAGAGCATCATCGTCGTACCAAGGCAAGAGGATCTGACTCATGGACGCGACGATGGACCGCCCTGTGGAAGCCGAGGCCCGGCTGCGGGCGAAGAACCAACTGACGCTGCCCGAGGCCATCGCGAGCGCGCTCGATGCCCGCCCGGATGACGTCCTGGTGTTCGAAGCGGACCCGCGCGAGCCGGGAACCGCCCGGATCCACCTCGTGCGCCATGAGTTCGCCGGCAGCATGACCGGGGTCTACGGGTCCTCCGACGAGGTGATCGCGTTCCTGCGCGAAGAGCATGCCGCGTGGGGCGAGTAGGGACGGGCTCGACCGATGAGCGTCGCGACGTTGCTCGGAGTCATCCCCGCCGGGGACCGGATGCTGCTCGATACGACGACCCTCGCGGCGTACCTTGACGGCTCGGAGATCGCGCACCCGGTCGCACGGCACGTGATGGAAGACCTGGTGGCCTCGGGTCGAAACCCGGCGATCGTGTCGATGATCACCGTCATGGAGTTGCTCGTCCGCCCGTTGCGGGCGAGCCCGCCCGGCCATCACACGATCCTCTCCTTCATCAGGAACCATCCCAACCTCGTCGCGATGCCGGTCGACCTCCAGGTCGCCCAGGACGCCGCCTTCCTTCGCGCGGCCTCGCGCCTCTCCCCGCCGGACGCGCTGGTGGTTGGAACGGGCTTGGCCGGCCAGGTGGGCCACCTCGTCACCAATGATCGAAAGTGGTCGGCGAAGCTGGTCTCGATGTCGGATCGGGTCAGGGTCGTCACGCTCTCCGACCACCTGCCATTTCCTTGAGGTTCATTGACCTGATGCCAACCCTCGAATCCTTCCCCCGGTACGCCCTCACGTTCGGCCCGTCGCCGGTCCATCGCCTCGAGCGGCTGAGCGCGCACCTCGGCGGCGCGCAGGTGTGGGCCAAGCGCGAGGACGTCAACTCGGGGCTCGCCTTCGGGGGCAACAAGACGCGGAAGCTCGAGTACCTGGTCGCCGACGCGCTCGCGACGGGCTGCGACACGCTCGTCTCGATCGGGGGCGTCCAGTCGAACCACACCCGCCAGGTCGCGGCGGCGGCCGCGGTGGCCGGCCTGAAGTGCTTCCTCGTCCAGGAGAGCTGGGTCGACTGGCCGGACGTCACGTACGACCGCGTCGGCAACATCCTGCTCTCGAGGCTCATGGGCGCCGACGTCCGCCTCGTGAAGGCGGGCTTCGGGATCGGCTTCAAGGAAAGCTGGGAGCAGGCGCTCGCCGAGATCGAGGCCGCGGGCGGCAAGCCCTACGCGATCCCGGCCGGCGCGTCCGACCACCCGCTCGGCGGCCTCGGGTTTGCCGGCTGGGCGCGCGAGGTCGAGGCACGGGAGCGCGAGCTCGGTGTCTTCTTCGACACGATCATCGTCTGCTCGGTCACGGGCTCCACGCAGGCCGGAATGATCGCCGGCTTCGCGGATCGCGAGCGGGCAGGGGAACGGCGGGTCATCGGCATCGATGCCTCTGCGAAGCCGGCGGAGACGCGCGACCAGGTCGCCCGGATCGCGCGGTTCACGGCTGCGGCCATCGGCGTCTCGCGCGACCTTCGCGAGGACGAGATCATCCTCGACGACCGATACCACGCGGGGATCTACGGGATCCCCGACGCCTCGACGCTGAACGCGATGCGCCTGGTCGCCCGCCTCGAGGGCATGATCACGGACCCGGTCTACGAGGGAAAGTCGATGGCGGGACTGATCGACCTGGTCTCGCGGCGCGAGATCGCGGCCTCGTCGACGGTGCTCTACGCCCACCTCGGCGGGCAGCCGGCGCTCAACGCGTACGCGGGGCTGTTCAGCTAGAAGCGGGCAGGTTCCCCGTGGCGACCTTGCTCGGGGCCGCGTTCCCGGACGTTCGAGCGGCCGGGGCCGCCCGCGTCGCTTCGAATTCCCGAACGTGGCCCGGGGAACCCCTTCCCGCGGCGTGATGCCCATCGGCGTCATCCGAGGGGTGGCCTGGCCACGCCCGCCCTCGTATGACTGCGACGGGCATCGCCGTACGGAAGCGTGCTCGACGACCCGCAATCTGGGAATACGAACCGGCAGCGCGGGTTGCAGCGAGGTTCGGCCGGCGGGCGGCCCCAGGCGGCGATGTGGATGCCACCCCCGTGGCCGCCGTGCTCGGCGATGCGGTCGCTCGCGAACGAGCTCGTGGATCGTGGCACGGCGAAGTTCCGGACGGGTCGCGGATCGGAACGGGCGACGCTGAGGCGTGCGCGGCATAACCCGGCGGTGAGCGTCCGCCCGTACCCTTGAGACGTGGCTCGCCAATTGGATCCCGAGACGCTCCTCGCCGATCTGGACCCGGACCAGCGCGAGGCCGTGCTCGCGACGAGCGGGCCGGTCGCGGTCCATGCCGGCGCGGGGAGCGGCAAGACTCGCGTGATCAGCCGCCGGACCGCCTACGCGATCGCGACGGGTGTCGTGCCCGCGGACCAGGTCCTCGTGGTGACCTTCACGGACCGGGCCGCGAACGAGATGGTGGAGCGCCTCCGGGGGCTCGGGCTGCCGGGGGTCACGGCTCGGACGTTCCACGCCCACGCGCTCAGCCAGCTTCGGCACTACTGGCCGGTCACGCACGACGGGCGGCCGCTCCCCGAGCTCCTCGATTCGAAGGGGCTGATCGTCTCGCGGCTGGCGCGGCAGCTGCCAGGGCACTACCGGTTCACGCCCTCGAAGGACCTGTCGGACGAGATCGAGTGGTCGAAGGCGCGGCGGATCGCCCCGGGTGCCTACGAGCGCGAGGCCGCGGCCGCGCGCCGCGAGCCGCCGATTCCCGTGGACCTCTTCGTCCGGGTCTACGGCGACTACGAGCGGGCCAAGGAACGAGCCAATCGCATCGACTTCGACGACCTCCTCGTCGAGACCGTGAACCTCCTCGAGGGCAACGGCGACGCGGCGGCCACGATTCGCGCGCGGAAGCGCTGGTTCAGCGTCGACGAGTACCAGGACACGAACCCGCTCCAGCAGCGACTCCTGGAGCTGTGGCTCGGCGACCGCGAGGACCTGTGCGTGGTCGGCGACGAGGACCAGACGATCTATACCTTCACGGGCGCGACCTCGGACTACCTCACGGGGTTCGTGGCGCGCCACCCCGGGGCGCGGGAGATCACGCTGTCGCGCAACTACCGATCGACGCCCCAGATCCTCGCCCTCGCAAACCGGCTCCTCGCGGCCGAGGGGCGCCGCAAGCAACTGGTCGCGACCGCGGCGCCGGGCGACGTGCCGAGGATCGAGCGCTTCGCCGACGCCGACGCCGAGGCGGCGCACCTGGTCGCCTCCATCCGGCGGCTCGTCGGGGCGGGTACGCCCCCGTCGGAGATCGCCATCCTCGTCCGGATCAACGCCCAGATCCCGCCGATCGAGGCCGCGCTGACGAAGGCCAGGATCGCGTTCCGGGTCCGTGGCCAGCGGTTCTTCGAACGGCCCGAGGTCCGAGAGGCGGTCCGGATCGTGCGCCGGCTGCCGGCCGAGGCACGCGGGTCGCTGCTGCTCGCGGCGTTCGATGCGCGGCTCCGCTCAGACCTGGGGTTCGAGGCGGTGGACCAGGGTGGGGGAGCGGAGGCGCGGGAGCGCACTGCCTCGCTGGCGCTCGTGCTGGAGATCGCGGCCGAGGCCGTCGCTGCGCGGCACGACCTCGACCGCGAGGGGCTGGTCGCGGATTTCGAGACGCGTGGGGCGGCCGAGGCGGCCGCGAGCGCCGGTGGCGACGGGGTGAACCTCCTGACCTTCCACCGGGCGAAGGGCCTCGAGTGGGATGCGGTGCTCCTGCCGCAGCTCGAGGAGGGGACGCTGCCCATACGCCAGGCCGAATCCGATGCCGAGCTCGCGGAGGAGCGGCGGCTCCTGTACGTGGGGTTGACCCGCGCCCGGCGGTTCCTCTCGCTGTCATGGGCGGAGCGGCGCACCGGGGCGGGGGATCGAGAGGTCCGGCGGCGGCCCAGCGAGTTCCTCGGCGCGCTCGTGGACCGGCCGCACGCGGGTCGCGTGACGGTCCTGCCCGGGGCACCGATGAACGCGGCTCCGAGTCGCGCACGCAGCGAGGACTCGCCGCTCATGGCCGCCCTCCGCGCCTGGCGCCTCGATGCGGCGCGGTCCGACGGCGTGCCCGCGTACGTCGTCGCGCCGGACACGCTCCTCGCGGATATCGCCGACCAGCGGCCGACGACGCTCCCGGCGCTGCGGCGCGTCAAGGGCATGGGCCCGTCCCGGCTCGGCCGGTACGGCGAGGAGATGCTCGAGATCGTGCGGGGCAGCGCCCGGGATTGAGCCCGCGCGCCATGCTCGCGCCGGCAGCCGCACAGTGCCAAGCTTGTATTCCCGGATTCCGTCCCTCTCGGCAGACCCCGCCGACGTGATGCCCATCGGCGTCATACAAGGGGCGTTGCGTGGGCGGCGTGGCACGCGCTCCGCGCGGCCGCCAGGCCACTTCGACCCGGTTCCGCACGAATCAAGGGCACCCGCGCTGCCCCGTACCGTCCGCCCCGCTGCCGCCTCCGATGACCATCCGTCGTTCGTATGACGGCGACGGGCATCGCCTGCGGGGACGGCGCAACCGGGGCCGAAATCGGGAATACGAGCGGGCCACGACGCTCCCCGGGCCGGGACGACGCGATAGGATGCGCGGACGATGCATGGCGACCACTCGACGCACGCCGGGATCCTCGATGCCCTTCCGCCGAAGACCCGGGCGGAGGTCGTGAAGAACGCCAGGACGCGAAGCTACGCGGCCGGCGACGTCCTCGTGAAGGAGGGCGACGGCGCGATGTACCTGTTCATCATCGACTCGGGCCATGCCCGGATCGAGCGTGCCGGTACGGGAACGGTCGGCCGGTTCGGGCCGGGCGACTTCTTCGGTGAGCTCGCGCTCATCGACGAGACGAACCGGACCGCGACGGTCACCGCCGAGGACGACCTGGTCTGCCACCTGATCCCGGCGTGGGAATTCCGGGCCCTCCTCGAGGCGCACCCGGCGATGGCGATCCCGATGCTCCACAAGCTGATCGCCCGCCTGCACGGCTGAGGGCGCGCCCGCCGACGCCTGCCGCCCGCCGCATGCTACCGCGCGGCGACGTTGATCCAGACGGTCTTGAGCTCGGTGTACTGGTCGTGGGCGTGGATCGACTTGTCGTGGCCGCCGAAGCCGGACAGCTTGTACCCGCCGAAGGGCGTCGTCATGTCGCCCTCGGAATAGCCGTTGACGCCGACGACGCCGGCCTTCAGGTCCCGCGCGACCCGGTGCGCCACGTTCAGGTCCTGCGTGTACAGCGAGGCGGCCAGGCCGTACGGCGTGTCGTTCGCGATCGCGAGGGCCTCGGCCTCGGTCTCGAACTCGATGACCGACAGGACCGGCCCGAAGATCTCCTCCTGGGCGACGCGCATCTCGTTGCGGACGCCGTCGAGGATCGTCGGCGGGACGAAGTAGCCACCCGTCTGCTCGAGGATCTGCTCCCCGCCGGCGACGACGCGCGCCCCTTCCTCGCGGCCGACCTGGACGTACCGGAGCACCCGCTCCATGTGGCCGCGCGAGATGAGCGCGCCGATCTTCGTCGCCGGATCGAGCGGGTCGCCCACGGCCCACGCCGCGAGCTCCGCCTGGACGGCCTCGAGGACCCGGTCCTTCACCGCGCGATGGACGATCAGTCGCGACCCTGCGCTGCAGTTCTCGCCCATGTTCCAGAAGATGGCCAGGGCCACGTTCGCGGCGATCGAGGCGAAGTCCTCGACGTCGGGGAAGACGAGCTGCGGGCTCTTCCCGCCGAGCTCCAGGAGGACGCGCTTCAGGTTCGATTCCGCCGAGAAGTGGAGGAACTGGCGCCCCACCTCGGTCGAGCCGGTGAACGCGACGGCATCGATGTCGGGGTGCCGCCCGATCGCCTCGCCGACGGTGCCGCCCGGCCCGGGCACGACGTTGAGCACGCCGTCGGGGATGCCGGCCTCCGCGCCAAGCTCCGCGATCCGAAGCAGGCTGAGCGAGGTCGTCGACGCCGGCTTGATGACGATCGTGTTCCCGGTTGCGAGCGCCGGCCCGAGCTTCCAGGCCGCCATCTGGGCCGGGTAGTTCCAGGGGATCACCGCACCGACGACGCCCACCGGCTCACGGACGATCGTCGCGACCGTGCCCTCGGGCGAGGGGGCAACCTGGCCGTAGAGCTTGTCGGCCGCCTCCGCGTGCCAGCGGATGCAGGTCGCGGTCTCGGGCATGTCGAGGGGGACCGTGTCGCCGATCGGCTTGCCGGAATCGAGCGTCTCGATGAGCCCGAGCTCATCGGCATTGGCCTCGATGAGGTCCGCCCAGCGGATGAGGATCCGCTTCCGGTCGCCGGGGCTCATCCGCGACCAGGCGCCGCTGTCCGCCGCCTTCCTCGCCGCCGCCACGGCGCGGTCCACGTCTTCGGGGCCGCCCTCGGCGACCTCCGCGAACGCCTGGCCCGTGGCCGGGTTCTCGGTCGCGAAGCGCCGGCCGCTCGCCGCGTCGACGAAGCGACCGCCGATGAAGGCCTGGGTCCGGAGGTCGAGGCGGGACGCCCGGGCTCGAAGCTCGTCCGCGCCGGGGATCAGGGTGTCGGTCATGCGCGCGAGTATGCCCCGAACGGGGCCGCAACCGTGCTGCAACTTTGGGGGCTGTGATTCGCGGGATCGATGGCGTACCATGCGCCGGACGTCACGACAGGTGACGCGAATCAAGTGCTCGACGCAACCACACGGACTCCTCAGTCACCGGACACGAGAACCCGATGGACAACGCGCCGGCGAGATAGCAGGAGTTCGTTCCCTTGTACAACGACAAGAATCTGACCTGTGCGGATTGCGGACAGGAGTTCGTCTTCACCGCGTCCGAGCAGGACTTCTACGCCCAGCGCGGCTTCACGGAGCCGCGTCGGTGCGCCTCGTGCCGGGCGAGCCGCAAGGCCGCTCGCGGCGACGGGGACAGCTACGGCGGCGGGTCGTCCCGCGGCGGTGGCGGCTACTCCAGCGGCGCCGGCAGCTACGGCGGCGGCGGTGGCGGGGGCGGCTACGACCGCGGCCCCCGCGAGATGTTCTCCGCAACCTGCTCGAACTGCGGCAAGGACGCCCAGGTGCCCTTCCGACCCACGAGCGGCAAGCCCGTCTACTGCAGCGACTGCTTCCGCTCGATGCGGGGGTAGTTGCCGGCGGGTCGCTCTCTCGACCCGATCGCGCGACACACCAGCGACCCGGGCCCGGTGGCCCGGGTCGTTCGATTCCGGGCGCAGGGGTGGGTGGGCCGGACCTGGGCGTGCCGTCTCGCGCCCCCGCCAGAGCCCGGGATTCCCCGCCGCTCACTCTCCGGGCGAGTGGTGGTAGCGCCGGGTGGTGATTCCGCGCCGCCGCGACCGAGTACTGCGCGCAATCCGTGCGGGGGAGTGGCGGCGGGCGGGTCGACGGACATGGCGCGGGCCTACCAACACTCGTGGTGGGAGTAGGTGGCGGAAACCGCCGCGCGGGAGGAGGTGCGGCGACGATTCTTGAGCGCCCGTGTCTCCTGCAAGGCAGCACTCCCTCCTTGTCGCCGCAAGCGAACGCCGCCGAAGCCTCACGCGAGTGCAGAATACTCCAGCCCAGTATTGACACGAACCTTGTCAAGCCCTTGACAAGGGGGTAAGATAGCCTCCGATTTGGCCTGTCAAGACTTGACAGGCCCGAACTGTTTCCGGCGCCTCGCGACGTGGGCGAGGCCCGGCCAGAACCTCGGCCCCACCTGACGCGTAGAGACCGGTGTGGAGCGAGAAGGACCGGAGGTCCGTTGGCAGGAGGCATTGCCGCAGAGGTCAAGAGCCGGCTGAGCGTCGTCGACGTGATCGGCGAGAGCGTCCAGCTGAAGAAGGCGGGCACCACCTACAAGGGACTCTGCCCGTTCCACGGTGAGAAGACACCCTCGTTCACCGTCACCCCGGCTCGCGACTCGTGGAAGTGCTTCGGCTGCGGCCTCGGCGGGGACATCTTCAGCTTCGTCATGCAGCGGGACTCGGTCCCGTTCCCGGAAGCGCTTCGGACCCTGGCCAGCAAGGCCGGCGTCGAGATCGACGAGCGGACCAAGCGCGAGGACGCGCATCGGGCCCGGCTCCGGGACATCCTGGAGACGTCGATCGCCTTCTATCACCAGGTCCTGACCGCGACAAAGATGGGTGCTCCCGCGCTCGACTACCTGCGCGGCCGCGGCTTCACCGACGCCACGATCGAGGCCGCGCAGCTCGGCTGGGCCCCGGACGGCTGGGACACGATGAGCCGCCGCCTCGTCGAGAAGCGCGGCATCAAGCCGGAGGAGCTCGTCGAGGCCGGGCTCGCGTCGCAGGGCCGCTCGCCGTCTCGCGGCGTCGGCGTCATCGACCGCTTTCGCGGCCGCGTCCTCTTCCCGATCCGGGACCAGAACGGCGCCGCGGTCGGGATGGGCGGCCGGATCCTGGGCAAGGAGGGGCAGGACGCCCAGGGCAACCCGCGCGACACCGGACCCAAGTACCTCAACTCCCCGGCGACGCCGCTCTTCGACAAGAGCCGGACGCTGTACCTCATCGACAAGGCCAAGGGCTCCATCCGGAAGTCGGGCCAGGCCGTCATCGTCGAGGGCTACACCGACGCGCTCATGGCTCACCAGGCCGGGTTCGACAACGTCGTCGCCTCGCTCGGCACCGCGCTGACCCCGGGCCAGATCGCGCTCCTCACCCGTTACGGCAAGAAGGTCGCCCTCGCCTACGACGTCGATGCCGCCGGCCAGAAGGCCGGCACGTTCGGTGTCCAGGCCCTCGAGGGCCTGATCGGCCAGCTCGCGGCCACCGAGACCGGCGTCGAGCTCGACGAGGTCAAGGTCGTCCGGCTGCCCGCCGACCGGGACCCGGACGAGGTCCTCCGCGACACCCCCGACCTGTGGCGCGAGGAGGTCCGGACTGCGCAGCCGATCGTCGACTACCTCATCGACACCTACTCGAAGACGTACGACCTCAAGACCCCGGGTGGCAAGGCCCGCTTCGTGGATGCGCTCATGCCCACCATCCGGGCGGTCCCGAACCCGGTCATGCGCGACGGCTGGCTGCAGCGCGTCCGCCAGGTCTCGGGCGTCGAGGAGCGCGTCCTCCTCGAGGTCCTCCGGAGCGGCCGGTCCGCGACGGGCCTCGCCCAGCCGGGCGCGGGTGCGGGGGGCGCCGCGGCCGCGAGCCGCGAGGGTCGCTTCACTGCGGACGCGATCGCCGCCGCACCGGACGCGCTGCCGGCCGGCGAGATCCTCCGCGCGATCCTGCCCCAGGAGCAGGAGCTCCTCCGACTGCTCCTCCTCGTCCCCGAGATCCAGCTGAAGATCACCGAGGCCATCGGCCCGGACCAGCTCCCGAACACCGTGGCCCGGGAGCTCTTCCGGGCCATCGTCCTCGCCCGGGAGCCGGACGAGCAGGGCGTCCATCCGCCGTTCAGCCTGACCGCGCTCGTCCAGGCCCTCGATCCCGAGACCGCGGCCCTCGCGCAGGCGGTCGTCGCCCGCCGCGAGCCGAACCCGCGCTCGCTGTCCGAGGCGGACCTCGCCTACGAAGTCGAGCGCCTGATCATCGACCTCGAGGAGCGCGCGCTCGAGGAGCGCGCCGAGTTTCTCCAGGACGCTCTCAACGAGGCCGAGCAGGCGGGGGACCGCGAGACCGCCAATCGCCTCCTCCTCGAGACCCAGGTCATCAACACCCAGCGGCTGTCGCTCCATCGGCGCCGCGACCAGACCCGACTCCTCGGC
The DNA here is from genome assembly GCA_016191345.1 of Chloroflexota bacterium. GTDB lineage: Bacteria > Chloroflexota > Limnocylindria > Limnocylindrales > CSP1-4 > UBA5189. Next base: position 33,511 of record JACPOU010000025.1, on the reverse strand, counting down.
CGGCCCAACACCGGCGAACCCGGCTCGGGTGCGCGCCCGATGGCCACCCCGGCACCCACTCGTTCCCCGCAAGGAGGCACCCATGCCCGTCGATCCGCTTGACCAGCAGCTCGTCGAAGCCGTCCTGACCCGCCCCCGGCGCGCCAAGGCCGACCTCGAGGAGGCGAAGCTTGCCGGAATCCGCACGAAGGTCGTCGACGACATCGATGACGACGACGATGACGACGATGACGACCTCCCCGTCGCCGCCGATGACGACGTGAGCGTCGAGGTCGTCGCCGAGGACGGGGCGGAGCCCGCGGTCGGGGCCACGCTGCCCGCCGACGCCCCGGCGAAGCTCGACGCGAAGGAGCTCGAGGAGCCCTCGGCCGAGGAGCTCGAGGCGCTCTCCGCGGACATGATCGGGATCGACGACCCGGTCCGGATGTACCTCAAGGAGATCGGCAAGGTCGCCCTGCTGACCGCCGAGGAAGAGGTCGTCCTGGCCAAGGCCATCGAGCTCGGCGAGCAGCTCGTCGACGAGCCGTGGAAGGGCCTCGTCTCGCTCCACGAGTGGACCACCCACAACACCGAATCGAAGACACGGACGCTGAAGCCGCAGCATCGCCTGCCACTCGGCGAGGAGGCGCATCGACTCGTCCGCGAGGGGATCTCGCACGAGGACGCGATGGACCTCCTGGTCCCGCCGCCGGACTTCCACCTCGTGAAGGCCGGCCGCGACGTCCAGTCGGAGGGCACGAAGGAGCTCCTCAAGGAAGCTCGCAAACTGCTCGCTTCGTATGAGGCCGCGCTCGAGGGCAAGGGCGACCAGACGGTCCCCGAGGCGTTCCTGAAGCTCATGGACTGGGCCTACTTCGCGGTCCACAACGGGGACCTCGATTCGCGCGACAACATCGGCCTTCGGGCGATCTACGACTGGACCCGCGACGGCGTCGCGTACCCGGCGCTCGAGCGTCTCGTCAACTCCGGGCGCGAGGCGGACCTCCTCAAGCTCATGGGCTACGACCCCGAGGTGCCCAAGAACACCAAGCTGGCGCACCGCAAGGGAGAGCTCGTCCGGATCGGCCGCGATGCGCGCGAGCAGCTGACCTCGGCGAACCTCCGGCTCGTCGTGTCGATCGCGAAGAAGTACATCGGCCGCGGCATGTCGTTCCTGGACCTGATCCAGGAGGGCAACATCGGGCTCATCCGGGCGGTCGAGAAGTTCGACTTCGAGAAGGGCTTCAAGTTCTCGACGTACGCCACGTGGTGGATCCGCCAGGCGATCACCCGCGCCATCGCGGACCAGGCCCGGACGATCCGCATCCCGGTCCACATGGTCGAGACGATCAACCGGCTGATCCGGGTCTCGCGCCAGCTGCTCCAGGAGCTGGGCCGGGAGCCGACGGTCGAGGAGATCGCCGAGGCGATGTCCAAGGGCCAGGAGGTCCAGGTCACGCCCGAGAAGGTCCGCGAGATCATCAAGGTCTCGCAGGAGCCGGTGTCGCTCGAGACGCCGATCGGCGAGGAGGAGGACTCCCACCTCGGGGACTTCATCGAGGACCGGGGGGCGTTGGCGCCCGCGGAGGCGGCGTCGCACCAGCTCCTGAAGGAGCAGGTCGAGGCTGTTCTCGATTCATTGACGGGCCGGGAGCGGCGGGTGCTGCAGCTCCGGTTCGGCCTCGAGGATGGGCGTGCCCGGACCCTCGAGGAGGTGGGCAAGGAGTTCAACGTCACCCGTGAGCGCATCCGCCAGATCGAGGCAAAGGCGCTCCGCAAGCTCCGCCACCCGTCGCGCTCGCGGAAGCTCAAGGACTACCTGGAGTAGCCCCTGGGGGAGTGGCGCCGCTGCGTGGGGGGAGTGGCGCCGCTGCGTGGGGGGAATGGCGCCGCTGCGTGGGGGGAATGGCGCCGCTGCGTGGGGGGAGTGGCGCCGCTGCGTGGGCGGCGCGCGGCGCCTTTCGCCCGTTGCTTCCGCGGGACGGAAGCAGGCCGTCTGGCCACGATCGGATGCGCCGATCCGTGCACGTTCCTTCCGCCCGGGGGAAGCGAAGCGACTCGCCTTCCGTGGGGCGGAACAAGTTGGGGTTCCGGGCCGATTGGTGTCGAGTTCCTTCCGCCCCACGGAACGGAAGCGGCAGGGCTGACCGCGGGCGCCCGTGGTGCCCCAGTTCCTTCCGCCGGGCGGAAGCATCTCCACGATCCGGGGCGCGGCCGGCGCTTCGCGCGTCGGTTTGTGCCGTGGGGCGGAAATCAGGGCGGCCGACGGCTGCCGGCGCGTGGCTCCGCACCCGCGGAGCCGGCCGAGTCCGCCGAGCCGGCCGAGCCCGCCGAGCCGGCCGAGCCGGCCGAGCCCGCCGAGCCCGCCGAGCCCGCCGAGCCGGCCGAGCCCGCCGAGCTCACCCGGGGTGCCGTCCGCCGCTGCCCCGGCACCCGCGGGAGCAGCACGATCGCGTTCCCACCTGGCCGGATGCCCGCCGCCAGGAGTTCGAGGGCGCGCGGTCCGTGAATCGGGAAGGCCGGCGCCAGCTCGTCGGCGGCCTCGCGCAGGAAGACGCTCACCGCCCGCGACTGGCGAAGGAGCAGGATCATCGCCTCCGCGCCCCCGTCGCGCTGCTTCAGGAGCAGCCGCCGGACGAGGGCCTGCGCATCGCGCGGCAGTGTCTCGGCCTCCACACCGCACGACCAGCCCGAACCCGTGACCAGGGCATCCCAGGCGCGCTGGTCGCCGGGGATCGGGAGGGGAACTTCGGTGGCCCACGTGAGGCTTCGATGCAGCCGCGACCGGAGGTCGGCCAGCAGCGCGAGGTGACCCGCGTCGCGGACCGGCGAGCCGCCGGGATAGCAGCGGACGGACAGGTCGAGGCCGACGGTCACGGCACACCGGCCGAGGACCGCGAGGGGGACGCGCGGCGCGAGGCCGCGCTCGATGCGGCTGAGCTCGGCCATCGAGATCGATGCGGCCGCTGCGGCGACGCTGAGCGTGAGCCCGCGATCGACCCGGGCGGCCCGCAGCTCGTCTCCGATCCGGAGCAGGGTCGCTCGGGCAAGTCGAGTCCCTCGATCGGCCGGGCGCTCGCGAGGTGGCATCGAGGCAGGATGACCACGTCCGGTCATCGCCGGCTTACCTCGGCATGCACCCGGCGTTCGCTGGACTCACGTCGGCGGCACAGCGCCGACGCGTTGGTCAGGCGCTCTGGATATGCGCGATCCAGGCGACGTGTCCCAGGTACCCGACGATGGTGAGGGGCACGATCTTCATCCGGAGCGGGTAGATGGCACCGCGCCCGAGGACAGGGCAGGCGCTGGCGCCCTGCCTCCTTCCACCGCGCGAACCCGCGCCGCGCTACGCTCCCGTCAATGGAACTGCCCGAGCTCGCCCGGCCGCTGCCCGAGCCGCCCGTCCCGGGCGAGCCGCCGTCGATCGTGGAGCTCGTCCGCCGCGGGACGCTCGATGCCGAGCTCGCGGCGCTCGTCTGGGTCCTCGTCGAAGGGCGCATCCCGGTCGTGGTCGCGGCTCCTCGCCCCCTCGTCGACGATGGCACGGCCGCGGAGGTCCTCCGGGGCCTCATCGCGTCGCTCCGACCCGACCTCGGCCTGGCGGCCGTCGATGCCTCTCGACTTGCCGAACCGCTCGCCGCCCGGACCGCCCGCGAGCTGGTGCACGGCGGCCGGCCGGGCGGCATCGCGACCGCGGACTCGCTCCAGGCTGTCCGCGACCTCCTGGGCGCATCGCCGCCGGCCGACCTGACCGACGACGAGCTGTCGTTCCTCGGCACGATCCTCGTCCTCGGCACGGACGCCGCCCCTCCGGTCGTGGCCGCGGACCCCGCGATGGACCCGGCCCGGCCCATCCGCGTTGTGGCCTCGCACTATGTCCGGCCGCTGCATCGGGACGAGCACGGGCATCCACAGCTGCTCGGTCCGGCCGTTCTCGCCACCTGGGATCCGGTGACCCTCCGCTTCGAGCACTTCGCGTGGGGCGTCCTGCCCGAGATCGCGGCCCGGCTCGGCCGCCGCACCGGCGACCTCGAGGCGGATCTCCACCATCGTCGTGACGACCTCGGCGGTCTGGCGGCGGCCGGCGTCACCTCGATCGGCGAGGTCGGGCGGCTCGTCGCCGGGTATCGCGTCGGGTACGGCCACGCCCACGGGGGCGGCGCGGGACACTGAGCGCGCCATGTGCGCGGGGCGCCTTCCGGGCTGATCGGGACGCGCTAGGATCGCGGCGACGTCGAACTGGATGGACGAGACCGGCTCGATGCGGTCGAGCGGGGGCACGTCGCTCCGGTCCATGGCACGTGGAGGGTATGGCGTGAACTGGTTTCCGTGGCTGCTCTGGCTGCACATCTTCGGCGCGATCGTGGCCTTCGGGCCGACGTTCGCGTTCCCGCTCATCGGCGGCATGGGCGGCAAGGAGCCCATGCACGCCAACTTTGCCACCCGGATCACGGAGAAGATCGAGCGCGGGATCACGATCCCGCTGGCGATCCTCCAGGGCGTGACCGGCGTGGGTCTGCTCCTCGTCTCGGGGAGGAACCTGTCGGACAAGGCGAACTACTGGCTGGGGATCGCCATCGTCCTCTACGCGATCGCGCTCTCTTTCGCGATCTTCGTCCAGCTGAAGCGGGTCGAGACGGTCATCCACATGACCTCGACCCCGCCGCCGGCCCCCGCCCCGGGTGCCGCGCCGTCGGGGCCGCCGCCGGCGCTCATGGCCGCCGTCAAGAAGGTCCGGCAGGGCGGATTGGTCCTCACCGTCCTGATCGTGACGATCATCTTCCTCATGGTGATCAAGCCGCAGTTCTAGGACTCGAGCGGACGCGACGCCCGCCGCGGCGCTGCCCTCGGCGCGGCGTCGCATCCCGGCGCCGCGCCCCCGGCGACCGCGCTCCGAACGCGGCGTCCCGATCACCCCGGCGCCGCGTCGCAGGCGCCGTGCGGCGCTCCGGGCGATACTTGGCGGGACACGTCGAACGGTCGCCATCGACCAGGAGCCTCGCCCCATGCCGCACGTCGCCGCTTCCTCCGCCGACCTCCTCGAGCAGGTCAGGCCGGCCCTCCATATCGAGGGCGATCGCGTCGTCATCGACCACCTCGGCCGTCTGCGGGCCGACGCGATCCGCCATATCGCGTGGACCGCGGCGTTCGGAGTTGACGCCGGTGCCGTGGCGACCGCCCAATGGCTTGCCTGGGAGAGCTCCCAGGAGACCGGCGCCCGCTCCGCCTCGATCCAGGACCTGTACACGGCCCGGGCCCGCGGCGAGGTCTCGGGCTTCACCGTTCCGGCGATCAACATCCGGGCCCAGACCTTCGACATGGCCCGGATCATCTTCGAGACTGCGGCGGCCTCCGGCGTCGGCGCCGTCATCCTGGAGCTGGCCCGCAGCGAGCAGACCTACACGTACCAGCGGCCCATCGACTACGCGACCGCCTGTCTCGCGGGCGCCGTGGCCGCGGGCTGGACGGGACCCGTCTTCCTCCAGGGCGACCATTACCAGTTCAACGCGAAGAAGTACGCAGCCGATCCCGAATCGATGACCGAGGAGATCCGGCGCGCCTGCCGTCTCGCGCTCGAGGCCGGCTACCGCAACATCGACATCGACTCCTCGACGCTCGTGGACCTCTCGCTCCCGACGGTCGAGGAGCAGCAGCAGGCGAACTACGAGCGGACGGCCGAGCTCATCGCTCTCATCCGGTCCCTCGAGACCGATGGGGTCACGGTCTCGGTCGGCGGCGAGATCGGCGAAGTCGGCAAGTCGAACTCGACCGAGGGCGAGCTGCACGCCTATCTCGACGGGTTGCGCACCGAGCTCGCCCGTGTCGCGCCGGGCGCGATCGGGATCTCGAAGGTGAGCGTCCAGACCGGCACGTCCCACGGCGGGGTCGTCCTGCCGGACGGGACGGTCGCGAAAGTCGCGGTCGACTTCGACGTCCATCGCCGGCTCGGCGAGGTTGCCCGCGAGGAGTACGGCCTCGCCGGCACGGTCCAGCACGTGGCCTCGACCCTGCCCGAGGAGATGTTCCACACCTTCCCCGAGACGGAGACCGCCGAGATCCACCTCGCGACGGGCTTCCAGAACTCGCTCTACGACCACCCCGCGTTCCCGGCCTCGCTCCACGAGGAGATCCACGCCTGGTGCTTCGAGAACGCGCTCGATGAGCGCAAGGCGGACCAGACGGACCAGCAGTTCGTGTACACGACGCGCAAGAAGGCGATCGGGCCGTTCAAGCGGGAGCTGTGGGACCTCGGGACGAAGGACGACATCCTCGCCACGCAGGCCCAGAAGATCGCGTTCCTGTTCCGGGAGCTGCGGGTCGGCGGCACGGCCGACCTCGTGGAGCGGTACGTGAAGCCGGTCGAGGTCCACCGAGCGGCACCCAGCCTCGTCGAGGTCTAGCTCCCGGGGCCGCGGGCGCGAGGCGCGGGCGCGAGGCGCGGCCGCGGGGCGCGGCCGCGGGGCGCGGCCGAGGGGGGCGATCGAGCCCGACCATCGCGCGAGGCCGGCTCGGCGTGCGTTTCCAGGACACGCGATCGAAACGAACGAGCACGAGCCACCCCCGACTTCCTGCAGGATCCGCCGGATTCGGGGCGGGGCGGGTGCTCATGCATCCCACGGGTGTGTCCAGGAAACACGCGCGGAGCCGAGCGTGACAACGACGCGGGCCGCGGGCGGGGCGGGCCGCGGGCCGCGGGCGGGGCGGGCCGCGGGCGGGGACGGCTCGGCGTGCGTTCCCAGGACACGCGATCGAAACGAACGAGCACGAGCCACCCCCGACTTCCTGCAGGATCCGCCGGATTCGGCGGAGGGCGGGTGCTCACTCATCCCACGGGTGTGTCCAGGAAACACGCGCGGAGCCGAGCGTGACAACGACGCGGGCCGCCACCTCGGGCCGCTGTGCGGGATCATCTTGATTCTGCCCCCGAGCCCTCCTATGCTCCCGCGGACGAACGGCAGGAGTGGAGGGCTTGTCGAGGATCGGGTTCACGGCATCCACGCGTACTCCGAAGAGGGCAGTCTCGCGGGCGTCCACCCGCGGTGGTTGAGGAGGGAATCGTGTCGGGTCCAGGTTCAGCGAACGCCGAGCAGGCCGCGCGCGACGACGCGCACCTGCGGTCGCTCGGCATCAAACCGGAGCTGCGGCGCACCTTGGGGTTCCTCTCGAACTTCGCGATCGCCTTCAGCTTCATCAGCGTCTCGACCGGGTCGTTCGGCAACTTCGGCGTGGGGATCGGGCTGGGAGGGCCCGCGTTCTTCTGGTCGTGGCCGATCGTCATCGGCGGCCAGCTCCTCGTGGCCCTGGTCTTCGCCGAGCTCGCGAGCCACTTCCCCGTCGCCGGCTCCATCTACCAATGGTCGAAGCGCCTGTCCAACCGGACGCTCGGCTGGTTCACGGGCTGGTTCTACTTCTGGGCGCAGGTCGTCACGGTCACGGCCGTCGCGGTCATCGTCGCCTTCGTCATCGACGGCATCCACGGCCCGATGCCGGACAAGTCGTCATTCCTCGACTCGCCGGATCCCACCGGCCTGACGACGATGTTCACGTTCATCTCGCTGCTGACGCTCCTGATCACGACGCTGATCAATGCGTTCGGTGTCCGGCTCCTCTCGATCCTGAACAACATCGGGGTCGCGACCGAGATCCTCGGGATGTTCGTCTTCGCCCTCATCCTGCTGTTCTTTGCCAACAACCAGTCGCCGGCGATCCTGTTCGACACGGGCGGCTCCGAGGCGGCCACGGGTGGGAACTACCTGCCGGCGTTCATGCTCGGCATGTTCATGTCGCTGTTCATCGTCTACGGCTTCGATACCGCCGGGACGTTCGGCGAAGAGACGCTCGACGCGAGCCGGCAGGCGCCGCGCGGCGTCCTGTCGTCGATCCTCATCTCCGGCGCCGTGGGGGCGGTGTTCCTCCTGGCCGTGATCCTCGCGATCCCGAGCATCCCGGACGCGATGGCCGAGGGTCAGGCCGGCGGCTTCCCGATCGCGACGACGATCATCGGCGCGCTCCAGACGGAGCTCATCGCCGGGATCACGCTGGGCGAGGTCTACCTGTTCGTCATCCTGGCGTCCGTCTTCGTCTGCACCCTGGCGATCCAGGGCGCCGCGACCCGGATGATGTTCTCGATGAGCCGCGACCGGCACCTGCCGTTCGGCCAGCTCTGGGGCAGCGTCAACACGTCGTTCAAGACGCCCGCCAACGCGGCGATCGCGGTCGGGATCCTCGCCGCGCTCCCGATCATCGTGGTGGGGCCGCTGGGCGGCTTCTACATGTCGATCGCGGCGACGGGGCTCATCTACCTCAGCTACTTCCTCTGCAACGTGGGCGTCCTCCAGGCGCGGCGCCGCGGCTGGCCGCACAAGCCCGCCTGGTTCAACCTCGGCAAGTGGGGCATGCTCGTCAACGTCCTCGCGCTCGTGTGGGGCGGGGCGATGATCGTGAACATCGGCCTCTGGCAGGACAAGGGCCTGTTCGGCGAGTTCGGCGGCGAAGGGCGCGGGTTCACGAACCCGGCCTTCTCCGCCTTCTTCACCCCGTTCCGGCAGAGATACGAGAACCTGCCGCCGTGGCCGACGTTCGAGGTCATCGTCGGCGTCATCCTGCTGTTCGGCATCCTCTACTACGCGGTCGCCGTTCGCGGCAAGGCTGCCGATGTCGAAGCCGACACGGCGACCGGCGAGGCGATGATCGCGTAGCCCATCCCGGGCGTCCCGGGCGTCCCGGGCCGGGAGGTCGGCGCGTCGGCCTCCCGGCACCACCCTCGACGCTCGGCCCTTGAGCCGTGGCAGGGACGGCGCGGCGGCTCGCCCGCTGCGCCGTCTCGATTCCGACCCGGCCGAGCTTCGAGGAGGCGCGATGACGACACCGGCGACCGACGACGCGCCACGGGGCGAGCTCCTCAACGAGCTGACCCGGGCGATGCAGCGCGTGCCGGACATCGCCGGCCGAGGGCTCGAGTTCACGGCCCTCTCGGGCGGGATCACGAACCGGAACTTCCTCATCACCGCCACCGGGGCGCGGGATCGGTTCGTCCTGCGGCTGGCCGGAAACGATACGTACCTGCTGGGCATCAGCCGCGAGGTGGAACATGCCGCAACCGTGGCGGCTGCCGGCGTCGGTGTGGGTCCCGAGGTCGTGGCGTTCGTCCGGCCCGAGGGCTACCTCGTGACGCGGTTCATCGAGGGCAGCCCGGTCTCGGAGTCGGCGGTCCACGATCCGGCCACGATCCGGCGGGTGGCGGATTCGATCCGTCGCGTCCACGACGGGCCGGCGATCCCCGGGCTCTTCATCCCGTTCCGGATCGTCGAGGCGTACCGGGCCCTCGCCGGGGCCCGCGGCGTCGCCATCCCCGAGGCGTACGAGCTGGCCTCCGCGGTCGCGCGCCGGATCGAGCTGGCGCTGCTGTCCGCGCCGATCGAGCTCCGGCCGTGCCACAACGACCTCCTGAACGCGAACTTCATCGACGACGGCGAGCGGATCCGGATCGTGGACTGGGAATATGCCGGCCTCGGCGACCCGTTCTTCGATCTCGGGAACTTCTCGGTCAACCACGACCTGACGCCCGCGGAGGATGCGATCCTGCTCGAGGCGTATGAGGGCCGCGTCCGGCCGGCCCGGGCAGCCCGCCTCCACCTCATGCGGATCGTGTCCGACTTCCGCGAGGCGATGTGGGGCGTCCTCCAGCAGGGGATCAGCACGCTCGACGTCGACTTCGTCGCGTACGCTGCGGAGCACTTCGACCGGCTCCTCTCGAATGCCGCCGGGCCATCGTTCGAGCGGGCGCTCCGCGAGGCCGCGGAGGGCTGACCGCAGCGGCGCGCAGCAGGCTTACGCGGCTCCTCCACCTGGCCGGCCGCGTTCCGGGCCGCGCGGCCACATCGGAGCGGCTACCGTGTGCCGATGGACCAGGCGCGCGTCGTCGTCATCGGCGGCGGGATCACCGGCTGCAGCGTCGCGTACCACCTCGCCCTTGCCGGCTGGACGGATGTCCTGCTCGTCGAGAAGGCCCAGCTGACCGCCGGGTCCACCTGCCAGGCGGCGGGGCTCGTGACGATGTTCAACCCCTCGAGCACGATGATGCAGTTCCGTCGCTACAGCGTGGAGTTGTACGAGCGGCTGGGCGTCTTCGAGCGGGTGGGGAGCATCCGGTTCGCATCATCGCCGGAGCAGCTCCGAGAGCTGGAGCGGACGGCGAGCCGGGCCCGCGGGATCGGCCTCGATGCCGGTGTCATCTCCGCGGAGGCGGCCCGCGCGCTCATGCCCGCCGCCGCGCCGGATTCGCTGTACGGCGCCGTCCACATCCCCGGTGACGGGCACCTCGATCCACATGGCGCCACGCACGCCGTGGCCGACGCGGCCCGCGCGCTCGGCGTCCGGTTCCAGCTGAACACGCGGGTCACCGGCTTCGAGCTGACGCGAGCGCGCGAGGTCCGCCGCGTCCTCACGGATCGCGGTCCGATCGAGACCGAGGTCGTCGTCAACGCCGCGGGGATGTGGGCGCCGCGGATCGCGGCGATGGCCGGCGCGTTCCTGCCCTCGACGCCGGTCGATCACCAGCACGTCGCGCTGAAGGCCGTCCCGGGCGCCGAGCTGCCGCGCGACATGCCGTGCTTCCGCGACCCGGACAACCTCGTCTACGGCAAGAGCGAGCATGGCGGGATGATCTTCGGCGGCTACGAGGCGGAGCCCCGATCCCGCTGGGAGGACGGCGTCCCGTGGGAGCACGCGGCGACGTCGCTGCCGCCCGACTGGGAGCGCTTCGGGCCGCTCATGGCCGGCGCCATCCGGCGCTTCCCGTTCCTCGCCGAGGCCGAGGCGATCCGCCTCGTGTGCCATCCGGACGCCATGACACCGGATGCAAACCCGCTCCTGGGGCCGATCCCGGGGATCCGCGGCTTGTGGGTCGCCGCGGGCCTCAGCCTCAACGGGTTCGGCGGGGGAGGCGGGATCGGGCGCGCGCTGGCCGGCTGGATCACCGCCGGCGATCCGGGCGTGGACGTGGCGCCGTACCGAGCGTGGCGCTTCGCCCGCACGTACCGCGACCCGGCCTGGGCCGCGGCGCTCGCCCGGGAGACGTACGGCGACTACTACCGGCTCCGGTTCCCGTACGACGCCGACGTCGCGGGCCGGCCGCGCCGCCTCTCGCCGCTCCACGGCCGGCTCCAGGAGGCGGGCGCGGCCTTCGGGACCAAGGCCGGCTGGGAGCGGGCGGACGTGCTCCGGCCCGGGGCTGCCTGGTCGCGTGCCGGCCGCGTGCCACGCGACCGCGGCTGGGCCAGGCCGGACTGGTTCGAGCGGGTGGGGGAGGAGCATCGGGCCGTCCGGGAGCGGGCCGGGATCATCGACCTCACCTCGTTCGGCAAGTTCGAGGTCCGCGGCGGTGCGGCCCTGTCGCTGCTCCAGCGCGTCTGCGCCAACGACGTCGACCGACCGGCCGGCTCGGCCGTCTACACGCAGTTCCTGGACGAGCGCGGCGGAATGCTCGCCGACGTGACGGTCACCCGCCTCGCCCCGGATCGCTTCCGCATCCTCACCGGCGCGGGCTACCTCGCCGCGGACATGGGCTGGGTCCGCGCCAATGCCGAGGCCGGGGCCGACGTCGAGATCCGGGATGTGTCCGACGACCTCGCGGTCATCGGGCTCTGGGGGCCGCGGGCTCGGGACATCCTGGCCGCAACCGCCCGGGACGACGTGTCCGACGACGTCCTGCCGCTGCGCGCGGCGCGGGAGGTCCGGATCGGCGCGGGAGCCGCGGCCGCGCTCGCAACCCGGATCAGCTACGCGGGCGAGCTCGGCTGGGAATTGACGACGGCGCCCGAGGACGCGGTCGCGACCTGGGATTCGCTCGTGACGGCGGCGCGGGAGGTCGAGGCGGGCCTCGAACCGATCGGCTACCGGGCCCTCGAATCGCTCCGCCTCGAGAAGGGCTACCGCTACTACGGGGCGGAGCTGACGATGCTCGACTCGCCGCTCGAGGCCGGGCTCGGGGGGTTCGTCCGGTTCTCGAAGGGCGGTTTCATCGGCCGCGAGGCGGCGCTTGCAGCCCGCGAGGCCAGTGCCGCTGCCGCCGGCTCCGGTTCCAGGGGCGCGGCACGGCGCCTTCGCACGCTCACGATCGGTGGGCATGATTGGGAGGCGGTGTACGGCGGGGAGGCGGTCCGGCTCGACGGCATGGTGGTGAGCCGGCTCCGGAGCGCCGCGTTCGGGTACACGGTCGGCCGGACGGTCGGGACGGCCTACCTTCCCGCCGAGGTCCCTCAGGGCACCGCCATCGAGGTCGATGTCTTCGACGGCCGGCTTCGGGGCGAGGTTGCGGCGGAGGTCCTGCACGACCCGGGTGGCGCGCGGATGCGCGGCTGAGGCTGCTCAGCCGCGCGCGGTCGCCTCGAGCCAGCCCTCGAAGTCTGGACCGTCGATCATCGCCTCGGCCCGGGTCCAGCGGTCGTTCGCCCAGCCCGTGAAATCGAAGTCGATCGGGGAGATCCGGGCCTGGAGCGCGGCCCAGAGGCTCCAGCCGACGTCGGACAGGATCATCTGGAGCCGGCAGCGCGCGACGAGCGCGGGCGTGGCCTCGCCGAAGTAGCCGTCCACGAGCTCGCGGAGGCGCTGCTCGTCGAATTCGAGCTCCTGGGCGGTGTTGCCCAGCTCGAACGTGGGGTCGTTGTTGCCGCTGTACTCGTAGTCCACGATCCACAGCCGATCGCCGTCGTCGAGATAGTTCTCCGCGAGGAGGTCGTTGTGGCAAGGAACCATGGGCAGCAGACACGCCCGAAGCGCGGCGTCGATCCGTGGCACGGCGTCGAGGTGCTCGCGATACCCGGCCGGGACCGGGATGGCGCGTTCGTCCACCACCGCCAGGTACCGGCTCGCCAGGGCGACCATGTCGAAGTCGTCGCGGAATCGCGGGCCGCCGTGGAGCCGGCGGAGCGCCTCCGCGATCCGGGTTGGCTCGCCAGGCGCCTGGAACGCGGCGTTGGACATGGTCCTGGCGGGCAGCCACTCGAGCACGATGACGTTCCAGCGCTCCACGACATGAAGGACCCGCGGCCCGACGCCGGCGGTCGCGGCGGCGCGGGTGTTGTGGAGCTCGTTCCCGCGGTCGACGGCCAGGAGGTCTGTGCCCGGGCCGGGGATCCGGACGAAGCAGGGCCGGCCCTCGACCTCGACACGGTAGTTGTGGTTCGTCAAGCCGCCGGCGATGCGCTCCGCGGTCACGGCGCGGCCGCGCCAGGCCGGGACCGCGGCGATGACCTCCTCGATCGACGGTTTCATCACGGCGCAGGGTACCGGAGGGCGCTCCACGTCCCCCGACCGCGGCGGCGTGTCTGCCAGGAGCACTCCGGCCACGAATGAGCACGGGCCACCCCCGGATTCCGACAGGATCTGCAGGAAGTCGGCCAGGGGGCATGCTCGTTCATTGCGATCGCGTGTCCTGGAGACACGCGCCGCGGTGGGGGCGGCCGACCGCCGCGGCCCGACGCGCGGCCCGGCCACGGGCCGACCACCGCGGCCCGACGCGCGGCCAGCGTGACCTGCCGCCAGATCGGGGCTCGCGGCACGCTGCGGATCGGTACCCTGTCACGATCGAGCGGTCGGATCGAGGAGGGTGCGGCATCGTGGAGCACGCCAGGGCGGTGGTCATTGGTGGCGGCGTCGGCGGGACGTCGATCGCGTATCACCTGGCGGAGCTCGGCTGGACCGACATCGTCCTCGTCGATCGTGCCGAACTGACCTCGGGCTCCACGTTCCACAGCGCCGGCCTCGTCGGGCAGCTGCGGTCCAGCGTCACCCTGACCCGGATGATGATGTACGGGGCGGACCTCTACCGTCGCCTCACCGCGGAGACCGGCACGGACGTCTCCTGGCACGAGGTCGGCTCGCTGCGCCTGGCCTCCACCGTCGCCCGCTACGAGGAGCTCCAGCGCCAGGCGGCATGGGCGACGACCTTCGGGCTGCCGCTGGAGCTGATCTCGGCGCAGGAGGCCCAGGACCGCTTCCCGCTCATGTCCACGGACGGCGTCCTCGGCGCGGTCTGGCTGCCGACCGACGGCTGGCTGGACCCGTCCGGGCTGGCGATGGCGCTCGCGGCCGGGGCACGGGCCCGCGGCGCCGCGATCCGCACGCACAGCCGCGTCGTCGGGATCGGGGTGGACGGGGGCCGGGTGACCGGCGTGCAGGTCGAGCTGCGCGACGGGTCCCGCGAGGCGATCCGTGCCGACGTCGTCGTGAATGCCGGCGGTATGTTCGCCCCCGAGATCGGCCGGCTCGCCGGCGTCACGGTCCCCATCATCCCGATGGCCCACCAGTACCTCTTCACCGAGGCCATCGAGGGCGTGGATCCCGGCCTGCCTCAGCTGCGCGATCCGGACAACTTCGTCTACTTCCGCGAGGAGGTCGGCGGGCTGTGCATGGGCGGCTACGAGCGCGATCCCGCGCCGTGGTCCCTGGACGGGATCCCGGCCGACTTCAACGGCAAGCTCCTGGCGCCCGACTGGCCGCGCTTCGAGCCGATCATGGCCGGCGCGGTCCGCCGCGTCCCCGCGATCGCCGACGCCGGCGTGTCGCGGATCATCAACGGGCCCGAGGCCTTCACTCCGGACAACGAGTTCATCCTCGGCGAGAGCGACGTCCGCGGATTCTGGGTCGCGGCCGGGTTCTCGGCGCACGGGATCGCCGGCGCCGGCGGGATCGGGCGGCAGGTCGCGTCCTGGATCGTCGAGGGCGAACCGGAGCTCGACCTCTGGAAGATGGACATCCGCCGCTTCGGGGCGACGTACCGGAGCCGCGACTACACGCTGGCCCGCTCGATCGAGAACTACGCGACGTATTACGACATCCATTACCCGAACGAGGAGCGCGAGGCCGGGCGGCCGCTGCGCCTCTCGCCGGCCTATGGCCGGCTCGAAGCACTTGGCGCGTCGTTCGGAGAGAAATCCGGCTGGGAGCGGGCGAACTGGTTCGAGTCGAATGCCGCGGCGGGTGACCCGTCGCTCCGGCCCCGGGGCTGGGCGGGCCGGCACTGGTCGCCGGCGATTGCGGCCGAGGCGCTGGCCACGAGGTCTGCCGCCGCGATCTTCGACGAGACGAGCTTCGCCAAGATCGAGGTCGCCGGACCGGGGGCTGCCGCCGCGCTCCAGCGGCTGTGCGCGAACGACATGGACGTCCCGACCGGGCGGATCGTCTACACGCAGCTCCTCGACCGGCGAGGCGGGATCGTCTGCGACCTGACCGTGACCCGGGTCGGGCCGGAGCAGTACGTGCTCGTCACGGGCACCGCGTTCGGCAACCACGACCTCGGCTGGATTCGCAGGCAGACCGACGGGGACGAGTCGGTCCTCGTCTCGGACATCACCTCGGAGATGGTCTGCTTCGGCCTGTGGGGTCCGCGGGCCCGGGACATCCTCGCCTCCGTGACCCATGACGACGTCTCGAACGAGGGCTTCCCGTACCTGGAGGCACGGCGGATCTCGGTCGGCCACGTACCGGTCTACGCGCTTCGGGTCACGTACGTCGGCGAGCTGGGTTGGGAGCTGTACGCGGGCATGGAGTACGGGCCGGCGCTCTGGGACACGCTCTGGACGGCGGGCCGGCCGCACGGCCTCGTCGCCGGCGGCTACCGGGCCATCGACGCGCTCCGGCTCGAGAAGGGCTACCGCGTCTGGTCGAGCGACATCACCCCCGACGAGACGCCGTTCGAGGCCGGACTCGGGTTCGCCGTGAAGCTCGACAAGGGCGTCGACTTCATCGGGCGCGAGGCCCTCGTGGCGGCCAAGGCCGCCGGGCCGCGGAAACGGCTGCGCTGCCTGGTCCTCGACGATCCCCGCTCCGTGGCGCTCGGCAACGAGCCGGTCCGGGTTGCCGGGCGGGTGGTCGGACGGGTCACGTCGGGGGGCTACGGCTTCGCGGTGGAGCGCTCGATCGCCTACGCCTACCTGCCGCCGGACCAGGCGGCGATCGGAACCCGGGGCGAGATCGACATCTTCGGCACGTGGGTCGGCTCCGAGGTCGCGCGGGAGCCGCTCTGGGATCCGGACGGGACCCGGATCCGGTCATGAGCAGAGCCGCGTCCGCAGCGTTCGGCCCGCGCTGGAGCGCCTCGCTCCAGCGCGGCACGGACGCCGAGCTCCGGGGCTGGGTCGAGGCGGCCCTCCGCTGGTGCGATGCCGCCGACGAGATCGCGCTTCGGTACTTCCGCGAGGCGCCGGTCACGACGCGCAAGCCGGACCGGACGTTCGTGACCGAGGCCGACACGGCGATCGAGCGGCTCATCCGCGACCGGATCGCCGCCGAGCTGCCCGCCCATGGGGTCGTCGGCGAGGAATACGGCAACGACGCCGGCGGCGCGTCGGTCCGCTGGTACGTCGATCCCATCGACGGCACCCACAACTACCTGCGCGGCATCCCGATCTTCGCCACGCTCCTCGGCGTCGAGCGCGACGGCGAGCTGCAGGCCGGGATCATATCGGCGCCCGCGATGGGCGTCCGCTGGTATGCGTGGCGGGGTGGGGGAGCCTGGGCGACCGGCCTGTCCGGCGGCTCCGCGGACCCACGAACACCGCGGCGGCTCCGGGCGACCGAGATCGCGTCCCTCGACGAGGCCCAGCTCGTGTACGCGGGACCGCGCGACCTCGTCGCGACCGGCAGGGCGCCGGGCTTCTCGAAGCTCGTCGACACGACGTGGCGCGAACGCGGCTTCGGGGAGTTCTGGGGCTACGGCCTCGTCGCCGAAGGCGCGGCCGAGATCATGATCGAGTGCGGCCTCAAGATGTGGGACGTGGCCGCGCCCGCGGTCATCGTCGAGGAGGCCGGCGGCCGGATCACGGACCTCGACGGGACGCGCGACCTCGGCAGCGGCACGACACTGGCCACGAACGGCGTGCTGCACGATGCGGTCCTGCGGATCGTGGCGGATCGGGAGGGGCCGACAGGATGACGGGCCAGATGCCAGCGCCGGATGGGGCCGAGGACGCGGACGGCTCCGCGAGCGGCCGCCGGTCGTCGGATCCGAACCCCGACCCGCTCGTCGACCCGCGAGCGCTCCAGATCCTCTCGACCGAGCACTGGAGCCTGCTCTCGGCTCGCTCGCTCGCCTACAACGAGGCCTTCAGCCGGGCCGGGATGTTCCTGTCGTTCCTGTCGGCCACGTTGATCGTCATCGGCTTCCTCATCGCTGCGGATTCGTTCTCCGACGCGGTCCTGCCCGTGGTCGCCCTGCTCCTCGCCGTGGACCTCTTCATCGGCCTCGCGACGGCCGCGCGGCTCATCGGGGCGAGCCGCGAGGAGTTCATCGCGCTGCGGGGCATGAACCGGATCCGACACGCCTACACCGAGCTGGTTCCGGGCATCGAGCGATACTTCGTGGCGCCGATCCACGATGACGCCCGCGGCGTGCTCGCCACGTTCGGCGAACCCCTCGGCCCGTCGGCGGTCCGCAACGTCGCGCATGGCATCACGACCGCGATCGGCATGCTGATGCTCATCAACGTGGTCATCTTCGCGGCGCTTGTGACGGTGGCGTCGATCGGGCTGGGCGCCTCGCGCCCACTCGGGCTCGTCCTCGGCGTGCTCGCCTTCGTGGTGGCCTTCGCGGGGACGGCCGTGCTCGGGATGCGGCAGGCGATGCGGACGGCTGCCGCGGCGGATCCCATGTTCCCGAGTCCGCCGCCCGACTGACCCCGGAGCGAACGAGCGGGCGCCGCCCAGCAGCGCTGCCCGGGCGAGGTCGCCCGGCCCGTCAGCCGGGGCGGTGGGCGCGCGGCTCGCGGACCGCCTTCGACGCCATCTCCGCCCAGGGTCCGAGCAGGTCCTCGCGCTCGTCCGGCTCGATCTCGTCCCAGAGGAGGACGACGACCACCGCGAGCTCGAGCGAGGCGAGGAACCGGAGCCGCTCCTCCGCGGATGACGGGTTCGAGCGGGTCTGGAGGACGGCGTTTGCGCCGCCGAGCGCCTGGGTCGCCGACTGGACCGCGAACTCGCGGAAGTCACGAAGGGCCTCGAGGATCGGGCCGCGCCGGGGACCGTCGCCGATCAGCGTCTGGACCCGGTCGAGGGCGATCCGCCGCTCGGCGGGATCGAGGGAGGACGCGGCGAACGCCGGATACATCGAGGCGTCGAGCGTATGGAAGGCCTCGGCGAAGCGGTCGAGGCGGTCGGCCGCGGTGGGCTCGAGCTCGGGCGTCATGCGCCCATCATCACGCCCCGGCGGCGATGATGCTTGCCTCGAGGATGGCGAGGGCGGAATCGACCTCGTCCGGGGTCGTCACGAGCGGCGGGATGATCCGGGACACGTTGCCGTACGAGCCGGCCGAGAGGACGATGAGCTTCCGCTCGAGGGCGGCCGCGATGACGCGCTTCGCGAGGTCGGGGTCGGGGGCCTTGCCGTCGGCGCTGCCGGGCTGCGCGAACTCCATCGCGACCATCGCCCCGAGGCCCCGGACGTCGCCGATGGCGGGGTGATCCGCCTGGAGTTCGCGGAGGCCGCCGACGAGCTGCGCGCCGCGGGCCCGGGCATTGGCGACGAGGTCCTCGTCCTCGATGACGTCGAGCGTGGCGAGCGCCGCCGCGCACGAGACGACGTTGCCGCCGTACGTCCCGCCGTGGGTTCCCGGCGGCAGGCGATCCATGAGCTCCGTCCGGGCGAGGATCCCGGACAGCGGCAGTCCGGACGCGATCCCTTTGGCCATGACGAGGATGTCCGGCTCCACGTCCCAGTGGCGGACGGCGAACATCTCGCCGGTCCGCCCGAAGCCGGTCTGGACCTCATCGGCGATGAGCAGGATGCCGTGCTCCCGGGTGATCTCCCGGAGGCGGGGCAGGAATCCCGGTGGCGGGACGATGTAGCCGCCCTCGCCCTGGACGGGCTCCACGATGATCGCCGCCACCCGGTCCGGGTAGATGACCTGGTGGAAGAGGAGATCCAGCTCCGCCTCCCAGTCGCAGGTGCAGTTCGCGTCCGGCGCATGGCCGCCGCCGGCCGCGCGATAGCAGTACGGGAACTTCGTGTGGTAGACGCTGCCGGGGAGCGGTTCGAAGGCGGCCCGGTAGACGTCCTTGGCGGTCGTGAGCGCCATCGTCTGGGCGGTCCGGCCGTGGAACCCGCCCCGGAAGCTGATGATCACCGGCCGGCCGGTCGCCACCCGGGCAAGCTTGACCGAGGCCTCCACCGCCTCGGCGCCCGAGTTCGAGAGGAAGGCGCTCCATGGACCGCCCGGCAGCAGGCCCCGGAGCCGCTCGTAGAGGCGCAGCCCGGGCTCGTGGTAGACGATGTTCTGCTGCCCGTGGAGGAGCTTGGCCGCCTGGGCCTGGATCGCGGCCACGACCCGAGGGTGGGCGTGGCCGGTGTTCGTGACCCCGATCCCCGAGGAGTAGTCGAGGTACCGCTCGCCGCCGGTCGTGATCAGCCACGAGCCCTCCCCGCGGTCCACCTCGAGATTCGTGATCCGGCCCCAGACCGGCGGCACGACCGAGTGGTCGGGGAGGGGAGCGGTCAGGGCAGCGTCAGGGTTCGTGGCCATGGTCGTCGGTCAGCGCGGCCGGACCGCGGCCACGGAGCGGCCGCCCCGGGACTGGATCCAGACGGAGATGCCCACCCCGGTCACCGCGATCAGGAAGATGGCGGTGCCGATGACGTGGACCTGGGGCGGCAGGTTGTTGCGGATCGTCCCCCACACCCAGACCGGGAAGGTGTTCACGAGGCCCGACGTGAAGTTCGTGACGATGAAGTCATCGATCGAGAGGGAGAAGGCGAGGAGGGCCGCGGCGACGATGCCCGGCCGGATCAGTGGAAAGGTGATCTTCCAGAACGTCGTCCATTCGTTGGCCCCGAGGTCCATAGCCGCCTCCTCGAGATGGCGGTCGAAGCCCTGGATGCGGGCCTTCACCGTCACGACGACGTAGCTGATGTTGAACATGACGTGGGCGATCACGATCGTCTGGAACCCGAGCGGATAGAAGATGCCCCGCGGGATGATCGACCGGAAGGGCTCGATCGTCGCCGTTGCCACGAAGAACGTGAGGAGGCTCGCCCCGAGGACGATCTCGGGCGTGGCCATCGGGATGAAGATGAGGAGGTTCGTTGCGTTCTTGCCGCGGAACGAGTAGCGAACCAGGGCGAGGGCGATGAGCGTCCCGAGGATCGTCGCGAAGAACGTCCCGAGGATCGCCACGAAGATCGAATTCCGGAGCGCCTCGGCCAGGCCCGGGCGGTTGAGCGGGCTCATCCACGCATCGAGCGAGAACTTCGCCCAGACGAAGTTGAACTTTCCGACCGGGTCGTTGAAGGAGAAGATGATCATGACCGCGATCGGGACCATGAGGTACGCGATCGCCAGGACCGCGAAGACCTTGAGGAGCCAGCGGTCGAGGAGGGACGTGAGGCGCTGGGCCATCGTCGGGCCGGCGGGCATGAGGGTGGTGCGGGTCCCGGCCGCGGCGCTCATGCCGTGCCTCCCGTCAGCTCCTCGGTGCCCAGGATGCGGGCGTAGAGCGCGATCGCGAGAAGGATGCCGGCCATGAGCAGGAACGCGAGCGCGGCCGCGATCGGGTAGTCGTTCTGGTCGAGGAAGCGGCCCTGGATCGTGTTGCCGATCATCTGCGTCTTCGGGCTGCCGAGGAGCTGGGCGTTGACGTAGTCGCCGATGGCGGGGATGAACGTCAGGATCGAGGCCGCGAAAACGCCCGGCAGCGACAGCGGGAAGGTGATCCGGATGAACGATTCGCTGACGAGGAAGCGGCCGACGAGCCCGCCCAGCACCGCGCCGACGAGGCCGGTGCCGACGACGGCGAGGGGCGCCGCATCCTCGCCGATGAGCGCCCCGTAGCCGAGGCCGATCTGGATTGACACCGCCGCGACGGCCCCCGTGATCGCGCCGACCGTGAGCCCCCCGCGCCGCCACGATCCCGCGTACAGGTCCTGGGCGGCCTCGATGAGCCGGCGGTCGATCTTGTCCAGCGAGACATAGAGCGGCAGGACCATGAAGGGCAGGAACTGGTAGGTCAGCCCGCCGACGACGGCGAGCGGCGTGCCGAGGATGCTGAAGTTGTCCGGCACGAGGCCCAGGCCGTCGCGGACGATCCCGAGGAGCGGCCCATTGTTGCCGAGGATGATCTTCCAGCTGATGGTCCGGATCAGGAAGCTGGTGAAGAACGGGGCGATGACGAGGAACAGCAGGAGGTTCTTCCACCGCCCGCCCTTGAAGGCGATGGCGTACGCGAGCGGGTAGCCGATGAGGAAGCAGAGGAGCGTCGCCAGGCCGCCGTAGACGATCGAGTTCGCGAAGTTGGTAGCAAACTTCCCGATGCTCTCGGTGTAGTTCTGCGTGTCGAACACGGTCGGCGGCGTGACGAAGCCCGTCCGGAGTGTGCCCTCCGAGAGGCTGAAGATCAGCATCTGGATGTTGGGCACGATGAAGAACAGGACCAGCCAGAGCAGTCCCGGGGTCATGAGCAGATAGGGGATCGCCCGACGGCTTCTCACCGGACCGACACGCGTGCGTTGCCCTCGTCAGCTGGCTGGCGCCGCGACCCCGATGGGCCGCGGCAATGGACGGACGATCCCTAGCCGGCGTTCTCCTCGAGGTTGGAGGAGAGCTCGGTCCACTTGACGTCCTCCTCGTCCGACAGCGCCATCTGGGGGTACATCTTCGCGGCGATGTCGGGGGGCGGGAAGAGCAGGGGATTCGTCGCGAGGGCAGGATCCGTCTTCTTGATCTCCTCTGCCACACCCTTCACGGGCGAGATGTAGTAGATCCAGGCGGCGAGGCGCGCGGCGTTCTTGACGTCGTAGACGAAGTCGACCATCGCCTCGGCGGCGCGCTTGTGCTCGACGCCCTTCGGGATCAGCATGTTGTCCGTCCAGATGATCGAGCCTTCATCGGGGAAGACGAAGCGGTCGTCCTTGCCGCCGGACGAGGCCAGGTCGCCGGACCAGACCATCGCCGCCCAGGTGTCGCCGGACCCGAAGTCCTGGAGGTACTCGTTGCCGGTGAAGGCCCGGATGTGGCCGCTCGCGACGAAGGGCTTGATGTAGTCGCGGACTTTCTGGGCGTCCTCGTAGGTCATGGATGCCGGCTCGTTCGAGATGTCGCCCTTCGCCTTCAGGAGCAGGCCGACGAGCGAGAACGTGTCGGCGTACCCGGTGAGCAGGGTCACCTTCTTGGCAAACGCCGGGTCGAAGAGGTCGGCGACCTTCGTGAGGTCGCGCTTCGTCGACTTGACGTTGTAGCCAACTCCGGTCGCGCCTGACTGCCACGGCATGTGCATCTTCATGTCGGGGTCCCAATCGAGGCCCCTGAGCTCGTCGCGGACGTTGGCGAGGGCCGTCGGGATGTTCGCGGGGTTGAACGCCTCGATCCACCCGGCGCGCACGACGCGGGCCGCCATGTAGTCGGTCAGGACGATGAGGTCCCAGCCGGTCGCGAGCGGCGGGTTCGCCCCCAGCTGGGGCGCGATCGTGGCGTAGAAGTCCTCGTTCGCCTCGATCTTCTCCTGGTAGTTCACCTTGATGCCGTACTTCGCCTCGAAGTCGGTGAGGGTCGGCGACGAGCTCTCGTCCTCGGTCAGGTCGATGTAGGCGGGCCAGTTCGCGAAGTTGAGCGGGCCGACGATGGCTTCCTGGGTCGGCTCGACGGTGGGGCCGACGCTGGGGCCGACGCTGGGCTCCGTGCTCGCGCCGGAGGTCGGGCTCGACGAGGCGCCGCTGTTGCAGGCGGCGAGGAAGGCGGCCACGCCCGTCATGCCGGTCCCGACCAGGAACGCCCGGCGGGTGACGGGGACGACGCGGACGCGCTGCTCGAGATCGGTCATGACGCGCGCTCCTTCTGGGGTTCCACCGCGGCACGGGCAGCGGACTGGGCGGGCAGGTCGTCCCGACCGGGGCCGACCGCGAAGGTGTGGTCCGGGGACCAGGCGAGGACGACGTCCTCTCCGGGCCGGTGCAGGGAGCCGTGCGACGTGCGCTCGACGTTCTGCTCGAAGACCGTCAGCCGGTCGCCGGCGCTCGATTCGATGATGTAGCTCGTCGAGGCCCCGAGGTACGAAGCGTCCACCACCCGGCCGCGGAGCCGGTTCATGTGCTCCGGCAGGTCGTCGGCGGAGGCGTGCATCCGGATCTTCTCCGGCCGGACGCCGATCTTGACGGACGCCTTGCCCTCGACGGCCCCGGCCGGGACCTGGACGACGGTCCCGTCAGCGAGCCGGGCCGCGGCGTACGCACCGCTCGTCCCCTCGACGGTCGCGGGGAGGAGGTTGCTGACCCCCAGGAAGCCGGCCACGAACTCCGTCCTCGGCCGTTCGTAGAGCGTCTCCGGGTCGGCGAGCTGCTCGTATCTGCCGCGGTTCATGACGGCGATGCGATCAGACATCGTCATCGCCTCCTCCTGGTCATGGGTCACGTAGATGAACGTGATCCCGACCTCCTGCTGGATCCGCTTCAGCTCCACCTGCATCTGCTTCCGGAGCTTGAGGTCCAGGGCGCCGAGCGGCTCGTCCAGGAGGAGGACGGCCGGCTTGTTGACGAGCGCCCGGGCGAGCGCGACGCGCTGGGCCTGGCCGCCCGAGATCTGGCCGGGCTTGCGGCGCTCGTAGCCCGGCAGCTCCACGAGCTCGAGCATCAGGGTCACCCGCTCCCGGACCTCCTTCTCGGCGACCTGGCGCCGCCGCAGCCCGAAGGCGACGTTGTCGAAGATCGAGAGGTGGGGGAAGAGGGCGTAGTTCTGGAAGACCGTGTTGACGTTGCGCTTGTACGGCGGAAGCCACGTCACGTCCACGCCCGCCAGCTCGATCTTCCCGGACGTGGGCTGCTCGAAGCCGCCGATCATCCGGAGCGTCGTCGTCTTGCCGCAGCCGGATGGCCCGAGGAGGCTGAAGAACTCGCCGTCCTGGACGTCGAGGTCGATGTGGTCGACGGCGATGATGGCGCCGCTCTCGGAGGGCTCGACGTACTTCGCCACGCGACGTCCCACCGCGTCGCCGCCGAAGGCCTTGTAGACCTGGGTCAGCCGGACCTCGACCTCGGGCACGAGCCTGGTGTTCCTCCGCTGGTGGTCCCGGTCACTCGGCCTCGCGCTCGCGCGCGATCTCGTGGGGGCGGGGTGTGGCCGGAGGATAGGTGCGCACGAGCGGTGGTGTCAAACCACGGAAGGCCCAGCTCAGATTGCGGGACGCGTTCGAAATTCGCACGGAATCGCCGCGGGTTCTCACGAATCCGCTCGCCGCGCGCGGGTCGGCACCGCGCTCCCTTCGTGGTCGGCCCGGCCCGGCGGCGGATCCGGAGACACGGGTCTAGGATATCGACGCGCCGACCGCCTGAATCCAGTGCCACAGCCCGAGGAACCCATGCCGCAGCTCACCGAGGACGCCGTCTACGCCGCGCTTCGCACGGTCCAGGAGCCCGAGCTGGGCGGCGACCTCGTGACGCGGAACATGGTCAAGGACCTCGTCCTCGACGGGAGCGCGCTCGCGTTCACGATCGAATTGACGACGCCGGCCTGTCCCCTCAAGGACGAGATCGAATCGCGCGTCCACGCGGCCCTCGACCCGATCGGCGTTGAGTCGATCGAGCTGACCTGGGGGTCGATGGTCCGCCGCGCGGCGCCCCGGACCCCGGAGCAGCTGCTGCCGGGCGTGAAGAACGTCATCGCCGTGGCGTCCGGGAAGGGCGGCGTCGGCAAGAGCACCGTCGCGGTCAACCTCGCCGTGGCCCTCGCCCGCGACGGCGCCGCGGTGGGCCTCCTCGACGCGGACATCACCGGCCCGAACGTGCCCCTCATGCTCGGCCTCGACGGCCAGCCCGGCAAGAGCGCGAACGAGAAGATCATCCCGCTCGAGCGCCACGGCGTGAAGGCGATCTCGATCCAGTTCTTCGTCCCCGCGGGCCAGCCGATCATCTGGCGCGGGCCCCTCGTCGGCGGGGCGATCCAGCAGTTCCTCCGCGACGTGGACTGGGGCGAGCTGGATTACCTCGTCATCGACCTGCCGCCGGGGACCTCCGACGCGCAGCTCACCCTCGCCCAGGCCGTGCCGATCTCCGGGTCCGTCCTCGTGACGACGCCCCAGGAGGTCGCCCTCCTCGACGTCGAGAAGGCCCTCGCGATGTTCAAGCGGATGAGCGTCCCGGTCATCGGCATCGTCGAGAACATGAGCGGCCTCGTCTGCCCCCACTGCGGCGACATGATCGACCTCTTCGGGCGCGGCGGCGGCGAGCGGTTCGCGCGCGAGCACGGCCTGGAGTTCCTCGGCGGGATCCCGCTCGACGTCACGGTCCGCCAGGGCGGCGACGTCGGCGTGCCGGCGGTCGCCCAGCGCGAACCGGGTCCGGCGGCCGTCGCCCTCGTGAACCTGGCCCGGACGGTCGCGGCCCGGATGAGCGTCCGCGCGGCGACGGGCGCGGGTCAGCCCCTGCTGACGGTCTCCTGAGGGAGGGACGTCCCGGCCTCCGCGAGGGCGGGCGCGGCCGACAGCGCGGGGACGGCCCTGCGGCGGATCTCGAGGACGGTTCCCGTCACCGCGGGCATGACCAGCCCGTTGGTCGGCGCGCAGATGTCGCGGATGGCATCGCGCCGCTCCGACGGGTAGTGGACGAGGATCCCCCGCGGGACCCCGGACCGGATGACGTGGTCCACGGCCTCCTCGGCGGTGAGGTGGCCGCGCTTCGCGTCGTCGTAGCGGCTCGTGTCGAGGGTCGCCTCGAGGATCAGGAGCTCCGCGCCGCGGGCCAGCTCGACGAGCTCGTCGGAGGGACCCATGTCGCCGGCATACACGATGCGCTCGCCGCCGGGCCCGGTGATGTCCATCGACCAGGCCGGCACATAATGGCCAACCGGGTGGGGCCGGATCACGAGGTCCCCGATGCGGATCGTGTCGCCGGTCGCGTACTCACGGACGTCGAAGGCGACCTCGAAGAAGCCATGTCGTTCGCTGATCACCGCCGCCAGGTGGTCCAGCTTCTCCTTCCCGCCGGGCGGCAGGTGGACGGGCAGGGGACGCGGCGAGAGCTCGCCCCACGGGAAGCGGTAGCGGAGCGGGGCGATGTCGATCCAGTGGTCGGCATGCATGTGCCCGACGACGAGCCCGTCAAGGCCGGCCGCCCCGACCGTCCGCTCGAGCCGCGAGGCGATGCCGCTGCCGATGTCGAAGAGGACGGCGGTCCGGTCGGACTGGATGAGGATTCCGGACGCACCCGTATCCGCGACGGGGCGCGCGGTGCCCGTCCCCAGGACCGTCACTCGCATGAATTTCCTCCGGGCGCGGGACCGGGGCGGCCCGCCGCGCGCATCGTGACAGGGCGGGTGCCGGGCGTGGAAGGCGCACCGCGACGCGGGGCGTGTCGGCTGGGCGACATTTCAGCTCGGCTCGCCGAGGGATCGTCCGGCGAGGCGGCGCCAGAGCGCCGCCGCGGCGAGCAGGGCGGCCCGCGTCCGGCCCGTCGGGCCGGCGAGGAAGGCGACGCGCCGTTCCACGTGCCGGCCATCGGGATCGACGATCGCGATCGAAACGGCCATGTCGCCGCCGCGCGTCCGCGTCCGGACGGCGAGGCCCACCTCGCAGCCTCCGGCCCCCCGGACCCCGTCGGCCAGGGCCGCGAGGTCGATCCACCCGCCGGTCGCCGGCCGGTGGCCGGCCGGGAGCGTCTCCGCGAAGGCGATCCGGTCCCCGAGACCTTCGCCGAGCAGGGCCAGCACGCTGCCACGCGTCCCGACCTCCACGATCCCGAGGCGCCAGGCCCGGCGGCGGGCGTCGAGCGCGGCGGCGATCGCGGCCGGCCACGTCACGTCGCCGCGGCCCCAGACGTGGTCGCCGATGAGGTGCAGGACCGCGGCCTCGGCCGCGGCGACGAGGTCCTCGGCCGTGGCCTCCGCCGCCGGCACGGCCGAGATCCGGACGTCGACCGCGTCGGACCGGGCGTACGTGGCCACGGTTGGATTGGCGCCGCGCTCGAGGAGCGGCCCGAGGCGCTCCGCGATGAGCGACTCGCCGAGGCCGGCCGTGCGGAGCGTGCGGGACACCGACGCGCGGCCCAGCCCCGCCGCCGCGAGCCGGGGCAGGACCCAGTCGTGCCACATCGGGCGCATCTCGCGCGGCGGTCCGGGCAGCGCCACGACGATCCGGCCGTCCGGCCGGTCCACCCACCAGCCCGGCGCAGTCCCGTTGGCGTTCGGGACCGCGGTGGTCGAAGGCGTGAGCCAGGCTTGCTTGGCGTTCGAGGCGGGGTAGGCGAGGCCGCGCTGCTCGAAGAGGTTCCGCAGCCAGGACTCCAGCTCGGGATCGATGGCCGGTGACTCCCCGATGGCCGCGGCGATCGACTCGCGGGTCAGGTCGTCCGGCGTCGGCCCGAGGCCGCCGGTCGAGACCACGAGGTCGGTCGCCTCGAGGGCGGCGCGGACGGCGGCGGTCACGGCCTCCTGCTCGTCGGGGAGGGCCGTCATCCGGCGGACCTCGACGCCCTGCTCGGTCAGGCTCCGGGCCAGCTCGCCGGCGTTCGTGTCGCGCGTCTCGCCGACGGTCAGCTCGGATCCGATGGAGAGGAGTTCGGCGGTGTGGATCGGGCGCATCGGGGCCGATGGTAGGCCGTGTGCCGCCGGGGCGGCGCCGGTGCGATGCCGGTGCGAGGCGACCGACGGGGTCGCACAGGGTCGCGTCAGCCGCGGTTGGTATGATTCGCGGGTCCCAGCGACTGCCCCGCGCAGCATTGGAGCGACCTTGACGACACCGAACGATCCGGCCCCGCCGGGTCCGGCCCGCGTTCCGGGCATGGATCGCCCAGGCGGCGGTCCCGAGGAGCCGGTCCTGCCCGGCGCGGACTGGAGTCCGCCCCCGCCCGTCGACGAGCCGGATCCGCCGGGCCTCCGTCGCCAGTTCGGCGCGACGCTCGAGGCGGGCAAGCGGCTCATCCGTGCCCACATCGACCTCGGCAAGGCCGAGGCCGGCGAGATCATGGGCGAGGTCGGCCGGGTCGCGATGTATGCCGGCGCGGCATTCGGGCTGCTGTTCCTCGCCGGGATCCTCGTCCCCGTCGGGCTCATGCTGTTTCTCGGCGAATGGATCTTCGGGTCGATCGGCTGGGGCGTGCTGCTCGGGTCGCTGCTGCTCATCGACGGCGCCGTGGGCCTCATCCTCGTCGCCATCGGGATCGGCGGTGGGCGCCTGGCCCGGGCCGGGTTCGTCGCCCTCCTGATCGGCGTGGTCGTCGGCGTCATCCTCGGACTCGATCTGTCGAACCGGGCCTGGACGATCGTCGGCGACTCGCTCCTGCCCACCGTCGACGCCGCCGTCCGGCCGCTGGCGGCCGCGGCGCTCGTCCTCGCCGTCGTCGGGGCCGTGGTCGGCCTGGTGGCCGGCCTCCGCGGCGGCTCAGGTGGGGGCGCCGCGTTCGGCGGGCTCGTGGCCGGGGCGATCGTCGGGGCGCTGCTCGGCATCCTGACCGCGATCGCACTCGGGCCCCGCGTCGGCGCCGCGTTCGGCGTTCTGGCCTGGCTCATCGCCTGGCTCGTCCTAGCCGGCCTCGCCGTCGCCCGCGAGGGCATCGACACGGACGCCCTGAAGGCCCGGTTCTATCCCTCGCAGACCATCGAGACCACAAAGGAGACCATCGAGTGGGTGCGCGAACAGACGCCGCTCGGGCGGAAGTCCTAGCGGCGCGCGACGGGCTCACCGAGGAGCTCGTCCGCCTCGAGGCCTCCGGTCGTGCCGCGGTGGACATCCCCGCCCGGCTCCGGCGCGAGCCGGCGAAGGTCGCCGGGGCCGCGGCCGGTGCCGCGTTCCTGCTGCTCGGCGGCCCCGGCCGGGTCCTGAGGCGCGCGCGCCGGGCGATCTTCGGCAGGGACGCGGACCTTCCGAAATCGATGCTCCCGCCCGAGGTCGAGAAGACCCTCAAGAAGCTCGGCACGGACGGCGAGCGGGTCCGCGGCACGCTGGAGCGCGAGTTCGCGGCTTACCTCGACGAGAAGGCACCGGAGCGCCGGGACCGCGACCTGCGGGGCGCCGCGGCGGCGATCCTCGTGGGGCTGGTCCGGCCCGCCACGATCAAGGCCGGGAAGCAGTTCGCCGAGCGGCTCTTCGACCCGGACGGCCCGTCGTTCTCGGAAGGCCTGCGGCGCGCGCGGGAGCGAATGCAGCGCGGCGAGGCGGCGGGCAGCGCTGCGGACGGCGTCGCGGGAGCCGCGCCGCACGAGCGCGCGCCGCAGGAGCGCGCGCCGCACGACGCCGGGATCCCGCCCCGGGGCTGAGAGCACGCGACTCGCGCGAGGCGGGGGAGGGGCTCGCGCCTCGATGTCGCGCGGCGGCGCTCCTCTCCGTCAGGAATCGCCCCGCGGAATGCAGGACGGCTCGATGGGCCGATCGAGGGCGCCCCGGCGTCGGCAGAGGGCCATCCCACGCTCGAATCGCGGCACCGGCCCGGCCGCGGAGGGCCAAGGCGCCGTCATCGATGCCGGACAGCGATTCCCGGTGGGACGGGGCCGCGTTGCGCCGCACAAGATGCACCTGGGCGATTCCTGGCGGGATGCGGCCCGCGAGCCCGCGAGGCCGCGAGGCCGGGAGCCCCGCGTGGCCGCGAGGCCGCGAGGTTGGCGCGGGCCGGGCGGGCCGGCCAGCGACGCGAAGGTGGTAGGCGAGGTCGGGGTCGAACCGACACGCCGCTCACGCGGCACCGGCTCCTAAGGCCGGCGCGTCTGCCATTCCGCCACTCGCCCGCGGCTACGGTAGCGGATCGCCCGGCGCCGCCACGCGTCGGTGGCGCCCGCGGTCACCCGGATCGCCGCGCCACCGGCAGCCCGCACCGGTACGCCGCTCGCCGCCGGGCCGAAACCGTCGCCGCTCCCGCGCCCGCCCGCACCGCGCGCCCCCGCAGCCGGGCCCGCACGCCGCTCGCCCGTATACTTCCCGGCAATGACCAGCACGATCACCCCGGCTCCCCGGAGCTCCATCACCATCCGTTTCGAGCTGCCGCCCGAGCAGCTCACGGCCGCCCTCGACGAGGCCGTCCGCCACATCTCGCGCCGGACCCGGATCGCGGGCTTCCGGCCCGGCAAGGCTCCCCGGCCCGTCGTCGAGCGCGCCGTCGGCGCCCCGGCGATCCTCGACGAGGCGATGGACCACCTCGTCCAGCGGGCCTACCGCGATGCCCTCATCGAGCACGACCTGACGCCGCTCAACAACGCGGACGTCGCGATCGAGCAGGCGGAGGAGGGCAGGCCCGTCATCTTCACGGCGACGGTCCAGGTCCGGCCGGAGGTCCAGCTCGGCGACTACCGGGCCTTCAACTTCGGGCCGGTGATCGAGACCGTCGACGCCGCCAAGGTGGACAAGGTCCTCGAGGAGCTGGCGGACCAGAACGCGAGCCTCGCCCCGGTCGAGGATCGGGGCGCGAAGGCCGGCGACTACGCCGTCATCGGCTATGTCGGGACGCGCGACGGCGTGCCGTTCGACGGCGGCTCCGCGGACCGGATGCCGCTCATCCTGGGCCAGGAGCGCCTCATCCCCGGCTTCGAGGACAACCTCATGGGCCTCAGGCCGGGCGAGTCGAAGGGCTTCGACATCACCTTCCCGGCCGACTACGCCGAGGCAAGCCTCGCCGGCCAGGTCGCCCACTTCGAGGTCGAGCTGCGGGAGCTCCGCGAGAAGGTCCTGCCGACGGTCGACGACGAGTTTGCACGGTCGATGGGGTCCTACGAGGACCTCGCGGCGCTGCGGACCGAGATCCAGGCCCGCCTCGAGCGGAACGCCCTCGACAAGGCCCGCCACGAGTTCTCGGACAGGATCATCGAGTACGCCGTCGCGAACGCGACCGTGGAGCTGCCGGACATCCTCGTCGACCAGGAGGTCGAGGTGATGCACGACGAGTTCCGGATGACGCTGGCCCGGCAGGGGATCACCGAGGAGGCGTACCTCAAGGTCGTCGAGAAGACCGAGGCGGACCTCCACGCCGAGTTCCGGCCGAACGCCGAGAAGCGGGTCAAGGTGTTGCTGGTCCTCTCGAAGGTCGCCGAGGCCGAGGGCGTCGAGATCTCCGACCCGGACGTGGCGGCCGAGGTGGACCGGGCGCGGCAGCGCTACGAGAAGGACAAGAAGACGATCGCGTACTTCGAATCCGCCCGCGGCCGGAGCTTCATCCGCAGCACGCTCCGGCGGAGCCGGGTCGTGGAGCAGCTCGTCAACGCCTGGCTTGCCGCGCATCCCGAGCACCCCGCGATCCCGCATCTCGAGGACGACGCCCCGAGCGGCGTCACGTCCAGCACCGCCGAGGCGAACGCGGCCATCGGCGCCCCCGACCCTGCGGCCGAGGTCGAGGCCGACGCCTCGCCGGCGGCCTCGCGCTAGATCCCGTCCGTCGGCCTCAACCCCGTCTCGTGGAACAGGAGCCTCGAATGCTCGTCCCGATGGTCATCGAATCCTCCAGTCGCGGAGAGCGCGCCTACGACATCTACTCGCGCCTGCTGAAGGAGCGGATCATCTTCATCGGCGACGCGATCGAGGACCACCTCGCCAACCTCGTGATCGCGCAGCTCCTGTTCCTTGAATCCGAGGACCCGGAGAAGGACATCAGCCTCTACATCAACTCGCCGGGCGGGGTGGTGACCGCGGGCCTCGCGATCTACGACACCATGCAGTACCTTCGGGCCCCTGTCAGCACGATCTGTCTCGGGCAGGCTGCGTCCATGGCTGCGGTGCTGCTGGCGGCGGGGGCAAAGGGCAAGCGCTATGCGCTGCCCCACAGCCGGATCATGATCCATCAGGGCTCCGGCGGGTTCCGCGGCAACGCCCCCGACGCGATGATCCAGATGAAGGAATGGGAGCACCTCGTGGACATGAACCACGAGATCCTCAGCCGCCATACCGGCCAGCCCATCGAGCAGGTCAAGAAGGACACCGATCGAGACCGGTTCATGTCGCCCGAGGAGGCGAAGGACTATGGCATCATCGACGCGGTCTACGTGGTCCAGGGTGCCTCGCTGATCTCGCAGGCCCACGACGCCGGACTGGCCGGTGGCGAGGGCAGCAAGGTCGCGACGATCGTGGAGCCGGAGACGAAGAAGTCGAAGGGCTGATCCCGGCGGGGGATCGGGACACCCGGCGACGGATGCACGAGGCAGGCACGTGAGTTCCACCAGCACCAGCTCCAAGGGCCCCAAGGTCCCGTATCGCTGTTCCTTCTGCGGCAAGAGCCAGGAGCAGGTCCGGAAGCTCATCGCCGGCCAGGGCGTCTACATCTGCGACGAGTGCATCAACCTCTGCCAGGAGATCATCGAGGAGGAGATGCTCGAGCAGCCGAAGGCGAAGCCCTCGGCGTCGAAGCTCCCCAACCCGCGCCAGATCAACCTCGCCCTGGACCAGTACGTCATCAGCCAGGACAAGGCGAAGAAGGTCCTCTCGGTCGCGGTCTACAACCACTACAAGCGGGTCAACGCCGGCCACGCCATCGACGAGGTGGAGCTCCAGAAGTCGAACGTCCTCCTCGTGGGACCGACGGGCTCCGGCAAGACGCTGCTGGCCCAGACGCTCGCCCGCGTCCTCGATGTCCCGTTCTGCATCGCGGACGCGACGTCGCTGACCGAGGCGGGCTACGTCGGCGAGGACGTCGAGAACATCCTTCTCCGGCTCATCCAGGCGGCCGACTTCGATGTCGCCCGGGCCCAGCGCGGGATCATCTACATCGACGAGATCGACAAGATCGCGCGCAAGGCGGACAACCCGTCGATCACCCGGGACGTGTCCGGCGAGGGGGTCCAGCAGGCGCTTCTGAAGATTCTCGAGGGGACGGTCGCGAACGTGCCGCCCCAGGGCGGCCGGAAGCATCCGCACCAGGACTTCATCCAGATCGACACCACGAACGTCCTGTTCATCTGCGGCGGCGCCTTCGACGGGCTCGAGAAGATCGTCGAGGAGCGGGTCGGCAAGCGGTCCATCGGGTTCGGGTCGGACGGAGTCATGACGGCCCTGGAGCGCGGCCGCGTCCTCGAGAAGCTCATGCCGGAGGATCTCCTGAAGTTCGGGCTGATCCCGGAGTTCATCGGCCGGCTCCCGGTCATGGTGACGCTCTCCGCGCTGACGGCCGAGGACCTGGTCCGGGTCCTCGTGGAGCCGAAGAACGCGGTGGCGAAGCAGTTCCAGCGCTTCCTCTCGCTCGACAAGGTGGAGCTGGTGTTCACGCCCGGAGCGTTGCGCGCGGCCGCGGACGTGGCGCTGACGCGGAAGACCGGCGCGCGGGCGCTCCGCTCGATCGTCGAGGAGGCGCTCCTCGAGGTGATGTTCGACATCCCGGAGCGGACCGACATCCGGAAATGCATCATCACCGAGGAGACGATCCGCGACCGCCGTCTTCCGCTCCTGCTGACGAAATCGGACGTGGAGCGCGGCGTGGACGAGACGAACTACGAGGACTGGCTCGCGGAGCAGGGCGCCAGCGCGTAGCCCGGCCACGGGGCCGCAGGTCCCGCGGCACGGCGGCAGGGCGCCCGCGCTCCCTCGCGGTGCACACCGGCGCGCTGGACGCCGGCGCCCCGCCCCGCCCCGCCCGCCCGCCCCGTCGCCCGCG
>JACPOU010000024.1 GCA_016191345.1 Chloroflexota bacterium | reverse complement strand
TGTCGACGGCCAGTGAAAGTGTCACCCGCTAAGCGGCCAGTGACTTTGTCACCCTCGATCGCATGGAAACGAGGGAGACGATTACCTTGGACGCTCGAGCGCAGCACCGCCTCTACGTCCTCAACCATGTCCTGACCGGGGGACTGACGGCCGAGGAGGCGGCTCGGGTCCTGCACCTGTCGATCCGCCAGGTCCGTCGGTTGCTCCGCCGCTATCGCGCCGACGGCTCGGCCGGCCTCGTCCACGGCAACCGTGCCCGGTCACCGGGGCACCGCATCGCGGAGCCGGTCCGCGCCCGGGTCATCGAGCTCGCCACGACGACCTATGCCGGGGTCAACCACACCCACCTGGCCGAGCTGCTCGCCGAGCGCGAGGGGATCGCGGTCGCCGAGCGAACGCTCCGGCGGATCCTGGCGGAGGCCTCGGTCCGGCCCGTCCGGACCCGCCGCCCACCGCGGCACCGCAGCCGTCGCGAGCGGATGGCGCGCGAGGGCCAGCTCCTGCAG
This sequence comes from Chloroflexota bacterium, assembly GCA_016191345.1. Lineage (GTDB taxonomy): Bacteria > Chloroflexota > Limnocylindria > Limnocylindrales > CSP1-4 > UBA5189. Next base: position 938 of record JACPOU010000024.1, on the reverse strand, counting down.
GTCGACGGCAGCCGCCATCGCTGGTTCGGACCGGACCGGCCGTTCGCGACCCTCGTGGCCGGCATCGACGACGCGACCGGGCGGGTGCCCGGCGGCACCTTCCGCGCCCAGGAGGATGCGGTCGGCTACTTCACCACCTTCGCCCAGACGACCGACCGCCATGGTCTGCCGGGGGCCGTCTACTCGGACCGCCACGGGATCTTCATCGTCGAGCAGAACCGCGCCCCGACGCTCGCCGAGCAGCTCACCGGCAAGCGCAGCCTGACCCAGGTCGGGCGGGCCCTCGATGCTGCCGGGGTCGCCTGGATCGGAGCCCACAGCCCCCAGGCCAAGGGTCGGGTCGAGCGCCTGTGGGGGACGCTCCAGGATCGCCTCACAGCCGAGCTGCGCCTGGCTGGGATCACGACCATCGAGGCGGCCAACGCGTTCCTGCCCGACTTCCTCGAGCGCCACAACGCGCGGTTCGCCGTGCCGGCCGCCGATCCCGAGCCCGCCTGGCGGCCGTGGCCCGAGGGCCAGTCCGCCGAGGCAGTCTTCTGCTTCCACTATCGGCGCCGGGTCGACCGGGACAGCACGGTCAGCTGGCCGGGCGGTGACCTCGCCCTGCCGCGCCGAAGCGATGGCCGCAGCTGGGCCGGGCGATCGGTCGTCGTCCAGGAGCGACTCGACGGCAGCCTGTGGGTCAGCCACGGCGAGCTGTGCGTGCCCCTCGGACCCGCTCCGGTCGATCCGGGCCAACTCCGCGCCCGGCGGCTGTCCCGGCCGACGGAGGATCGACCCGAGCTCGACCTCCCGTCGCCGCCCCGCTCCACGACACCCGATCCGCGGCCAGGCTGGACGCCCGGTCCTGACCACCCGTGGCGAGGGCGCTACGCTGGACGTGGCCGGTGACAGATTCACTGGCCGCTTACGCGGACAGATTCACTGGCCGGCGACAC
>JACPOU010000058.1 GCA_016191345.1 Chloroflexota bacterium | reverse complement strand
CGGCCGGTGGCCGGGCGCCGGCGCTGGCCCTCACCCTCGCCCTCGCGCGCGGGCCGGTGACGGGGCGCCGGCGCTGGCCCTCGCCCTCGCGCGGGTATTCCAAGGACGATTAGCAAACCGCGCACACGAGGCCGAACGGTCGCAAGTTGCCCGGAATCGCGCCTCGAGGGGCCGGAATATGCCGAGCCAGGCATATCAGTGGCGCTCGGGGCGCGATTCTGCCTAGCCGTCGGCCGAAACGAGGCCGTCAGGACGATCGGTAAGCCTTCTTGGAATACGGGCGGGCGGGGCCGGTGCGGGCCGGGCCGGTGCGGGCCGGTGCGGGTGCGCCGACGCGTGCGCGGTCTGGCGGGGGGCGCCGTGGAGGGCGCGGACGCGTGCGCGGTCTGGCGGGGGGCGCGGCTCATGCCCGGCGGAGGGCCGCACGCCGCGGAGGGGCGCAGCCCGGCGGAGGGCCGCACGCCGCGGACGGGCCCTTGGTCAGACGAGCGCCACCGACCCCTGCTCGTCCGCGCTCGCCTCGACGCGGCCGACTCGCCAGTGGCGGAGGTCCCGGCCATCGAGCGCGGCCTCGACCGTCGAGATCACCGTCGGCGAGACCGCGGCGAGCAGGCCGCCCGAGGTCTGCGGATCGTGGGCGAGCGTCACCAACTCTTCGGCCACGTCCTCACCGACGACGAGCGACGCCGCGACGAAGCGGCGGTTGTGGGCCGCGCCGCCGGTCTCGACCCCGGCCCGCGCCAGGTCGATCGCGCCGACGAGCTCCGGCAGCGAGGCCGCCTCGAACACGAACCGCGTCCCCGACGCGCGTGCCATCTCCAGCCCGTGGCCGAGGAGTCCGAAGCCCGTCACGTCCGTCGCCGCGGCGATCCCGCCCTCGACGAACGCCTCCGACGCATCGCGGTTCAGCGCCCGCATGGAATCGATCGCCGCCTCCAGCTCCCCATCCGTGGTGCGGCCCTGGCGCCTTCCGGAGACGAGCAACCCGGTCCCGAGCGGCTTCGTGAGCACAAGAATGTCCCCCGGTCGCGCGCCGCCCTTGCGGAGCAGACGATCCGGATGCGCGACGCCGACGACGGCAAGCCCGTACTTCGGCTCCCGGTCGCGGATGGTATGGCCGCCGGCCAGGATTCCGCCGGCGGATCGCACCGTCGAAGCGGCGCCCTCGAGGATCGCCCGGAACACCTCCGTCGGCAGGTCCTCCGGCATCGCCGCGACCGACAGCGCGAACAGGACGCGGCCGCCCATGGCGAAGACGTCGGACATCGCGTTCGCGGCGGCGATCTCGCCGTACGCGCGCGGGTCGTCGACGAGCGGCGGGAAGAAATCGACGGTCCCGATCACGGCGAGGTCGGGCGCGATCAGGTGGACGGCGGCATCGTCCGGCTCGCTGAGCCCGGCGAGGAGGCCGTCGGGCGCTGCCTCGCCCTCCACGACGCCGAGCCCGGCGAGGACTTCGGCGAGCGCGTCGGCGCCGAGCTTCGCGGCACAGCCGCCGCATTCGGTGAGCTCGGTCAGGCGGATCCGGGGCGCATCGGCGAGGGAGGGGACGTCCACCCGCGGATCATAGGGGCGCCGCGGGCGCGCGCCTTGCAGAGCCCGCCCGAGGCGTCGCGGGCCCCGGCGGCCCACCACGATCCCGCGCCGCGCCTCCCGCCGCCCGCTACAATGCCGCTATCGAGCCTCGCCGCCCCGTCGCGAGGCGCGGAGCCGAGGGTGCGACCCGTGGCCGGTCCGGCGAGCGACGCCGACATCGTCTCGATCCCGAAGGTCGAGCTCCACATCCACCTCAACGGCTCGATCACCGAGGCGACCGCCTCCACGTTGGCCCGCCGCCACGGCGCCGATCCGCAGTCGGCGCTCGGCCTCGTGGACGGCCGCTATCCCGGGCGCTACCGAAACTTCCAGGGTTTCCTCGACGCCTACCTCGCCGCGAACCAGTTCGTCCAGACGCCCGACGACCTCGAGTTCGTCGCCGCCGAGTTCGCGCGAGGCCAGGTCGCGCAGGGTGTCATCTACTCCGAGGCGATCGTCACGGCGATGATCTTCGTCCGCAACGGGATGGATCCGGACGCGATGTGGACCGCACTGCGCAGGGGATTCGCCGCGGCTGGTCCCGGCACGACGATCAACCTCGTCATCGACACGATCCGCGACTTCGGCCGCGAGGAGGCCGACGCCACCCTCGCGCTCGTCGAGGCCGCCGATGCCCCGATCGTCGGGCTCTGCCTGACGGGCATCGAGGGCACGATGCCGATCGAGACGTTCCTGCCGTTCCGCGCCGCGGCCCGGCGGCTCGGGCTCGGATTCGAGGTCCACGCCGGCGAGATGGGGCCGCCGGAGAGCATCGTGGCGTCGCTCGACGTCCTCGCGGCGGACCGAATCGGCCATGGCGTGGCGGCGATCCGGGATCCACGCCTGGTCGAGCGGCTCGTCCGGGACCAGGTCGTGCTCGATGTCTGCCCCAGCTCGAACGTCGGGATCGACCTCTACCCGTCGCTCGAGGCGCACCCGATGACCGCGTTCTGGCAGGCAGGGGTCAACATGACGATCTCGAGCGACGACCCGCCGTTCTTCGGGACGACGCTCTTCGACGAGCTGCAGCATCTCGTCCGGATCGCCGGGTTGACGTGCAACGACCTGGCGACGCTCCAGCGCCGCGCCGTCGCCGCCGCGTTCTGCGACGAGGCGACGAAGGCCGACCTCCGGGCGCGGATCGACGCGTGGGCCGGGAGCGGCGGCTAGGATCACGCCGGGAGCGGGTTCGGGCCGGTGCCCGGTCCGGTCTTCAACACCGGTGGCGCGGCGCCCGGCGTCGCGCGGTGGGTTCGACTCCCATGCGCTCCCGCCAAATCGACAGCGCCCGAGGTCCCGATCCCGAGATGGCCGACGAGCTCTACCAGCCCCGCTCCGAGGACGGACCTGACTGGGCCGCGTACTACCGGCACACCCAGGGCCGCCAGCCGCGGCCACTGTTCCTCAAGGCGATGGCCGCCGTGGCCGTGAGCGGCGCCCCACCGGGGCACGCGGTCGAGATCGGGTTCGGGGACGGGACCGAGACGCTCGCGCTCCTCGCGGAGGGCTGGCATGTCACGGCCATCGACCCCACGCCGGAGGCCGCCGGGGCACTCCGCGCAGCCGTGCCCGAGGACGCGGCGGATCGCCTGACCATCGTGACGGCGCGCGCGCAGGACGCCGAGCTCCCGCACTTCGACCTCCTGTACGCCGGGTATGCCCTGTCCTTCATCCGGCCGGCGGCGTTCCCAAGGTTCTGGGAGCACGTGCGCGAGCGCCTTCGACCGGGCGGGATCCTCGTCGCCAACGTCTTCGGGACCCGGGACACGTGGGCCGGTGATCCGGAGATGACGTTCGTCGACCGCGCCGGGGCCGGGCGGCTCGTCGAGGGCCTCGAGGTCATCGCGATCGACGAGGAGGACGCGGACGGCAATTCCTTCGACGGCCCGAAGCACTGGCACGTCTTCGATCTCGTCGCTCGCCGGCCGCCCCCGGAGGTTGCGTGACCGCGCGGCCGCCGAGTGTCGAAGCGGTCCTGGCCGCCGTTCGCCCGCGAGCGGAGGATCGGGATCCGGGCGCGGTCCTGGCGGTCGCGCGCGAGGTGGTCGCCCGGGAACGTGAGCAGCTCGCTGCGGGAGGCGAGCCCCGTGGCGCGGCGGCGCTCGGCGCGGACGTCGTGGCGCGACTCCTTGAATTCGACGGCGCCGCGCCCACCGGCACGGGCGGGCTCGGACCGGTCATCAACGCCACGGGCGTCGTGGTGCACACCAACCTGGGGCGTGCGGCGTGGCCGCCCGCCGCGATCGAGGCCGCACGACGCGCGGCAGCCGGCCCGCTGCTGCTCGAGATGGCGCTGGCCACGGGCCGCCGTGGCCCGCGCCTGGCCGACGCGGAGGCGCACCTCGTGGCGCTCACGGGCGCCGAGGCCGCGCTCGTCGTGACGAACAACGCCGCGGCCCTCGCCCTCGGCGTCGGGCTGGCGGGGCGCGGCGGCGGCGTGGCCGTCTCCCGTGGGGAGCTCGTCGAGATCGGCGGCGGGGTCAGGATCCCCGAGATCCTCCGCCGCGCCGGGGTCCGGATCGTGGAGGTCGGGACGACGAACCGGACCCGCGTTTCCGATTTCGAGGCGGCGCTCGCCGACCCGAAGGTCCGGATCCGCGTCGTCCTCCGGGTCCACCCCTCGAACTTCGTCCAGACCGGCTTCGTCGAGTCGCCGGACGCCGCCGCGCTCGCCAGCGCCGCCCACCGCCACGGGGCGGTCGTCGTCGACGACCTCGGGAGTGGCGCCCTCCTCCCGACGGAGATCGTCGGCCTGGCCCACGAGCCGATGCCGCGCGAGCGCCTCGGGGCGGGTGCCGACCTCGTCACGTTCTCGGGCGACAAGCTCGTCGGGGGCCCCCAGGCGGGGCTCATCGTCGGGCGCGCGGACCTCATCGCCAAGCTCCGCAGGGATCCCCTGGCGCGAGCGATGCGGCCCGACAAGACCATCCTCGCCGCCGTTGCGGCGACGCTCGCCCTCTACCGCGGCGGGCGGGCGCAGACCGAGATCCCCGTCTGGCGGATGCTCGCAGCGCCCGTCGATGCCCTGAGAGCCCGTGCCGGCAAGATCGCGGCGGCACTCCCTGGCGGGGCGGCCGCGGTCGTCGAGCTCGAATCGACCGTCGGCGGCGGGTCGACACCGGGCGAGACGATCCCGTCCGCCGGGCTCGCCCTCGGGGACGGGCGCGGCCGGACCGCCGACGGGCGAGCCGCCACGGCCCTCCTCGCGCGTTTGCGCGCCGGCGAGCCGGCGGTCATCGCCCGAATCGACCGCGATCGCGCGGTCCTCGACCTCCGGACCGTGGATCCCGCCGATGACCCGCGGCTGCTCGCGGCCCTCGCCGCCGCGCTCGCGGGCTGACGAGCCATGCCCGCGACGGTCGCCGTCGGCACGGCCGGCCACATCGACCACGGCAAGACGACGCTCCTCCGCGTGCTCACCGGCATCGATGCCGACCGCCTGCCCGACGAGCAGCGCCGCGGAATGACGATCGACGTCGGGTACGCGCACCTCGACCTCGATGACGGGACCGCCATCGACTTCGTGGACGTGCCGGGCCACGACGCCCTGATCGGCAACATGCTCGTCGGGGCGGGCGAGATCGATGCCGCGATGCTCGTCGTCGCCGCGGACGACGGGCCGCGGGCGCAGACCCTCGAGCACCTCGCGCTGCTCGACGCGCTGGGCATCGCCGAAGGGATCGCGGTCGTGACGAAGGCCGATGTCGCGGGCGCGGCACGGGCCGCCGAGGTCACCGACGCTGTGACGGCCCTCCTGCGCGGAACGTCGCTCGAGGGGAGCCCGGTGCTGGTCGCGGCCGCGACGACGGCCGAGGGGATTGCCGCGGTCGCGGCCGCGCTCGCGAACCTGCGCGACCGGGTCGTCGCCCGGTGGGCCACCGCGGCGGCCTCGCCGCCGGCGCCACTCCGGCTGGCAATCGACCGGGCCTTCGCCGTCAAGGGCCGAGGCGCGGTCGTGACTGGAACCCTTCGCGGCGGCTCGCTCCGGCGGGACGCGGCACTGCACCTGGAGCCGGGCGGGATCCCCGTCCGCGTCCGTGGCCTCCAGGTTCATCACGCGGCGGTCGAGGCCGCCGAGGGCGGGCGGACGGCGGTCAACCTCGTGGGCGTCGAGCTCGAGGCCCTCCCGCGCGGGGCCATCCTGACGAGCGGCCCCGGGATCGAGGTCACCGATCGCCTGCTCGTCGAGCTCCTGCCGCCGATGGCCGGTCGGAGGCCGGCCGCCGGACCCCGCGCCGGTTGGCCGCCACGCGACGGGGAGCGCCTCCGGCTGCATGCCGGCACGGCCCAGGTCGATGCGCTGGTCGGCCGGCGCGGCCGGGAGTCCGTCGAGCTGCCGGCCGGCCAGGTGACGGCGCTCCTTCGCCTGTCCGCGCCGATCGCGACGTTCCCCGGGGACCGAGCGGTGCTGCGCCGGCCCTCGCCCGGAGAGGTCATGGCTGGTGTCCGCGTCCTGGAGCCGCATCCTGCGTCCGGCCTTTCGCGACGTCGCGCCACGCCGGCACGGATCGGGGCCCTCGTCGCCGCGGTCGCCGGGCCCGGGCCAGGGACCCTCGAGGACGCACGGCTGGCCCTCCGAGGCGCGATGCCCGCGGCCGCCTCCGGCCGGCTTGATCTGGCCCCGGACATCCGGGAGGCACTTGCCGCGGAAGCTGCCGCGCTGGTCGCGGACCACCATCGCGCGCGACCGCTCGAAGCCGGGCTCCCCGTCGCCACCCTCCGCACCGGGCTCCGCCGGGCGCTCCGTCGCCAGGTCCAGGTGCGCCGTGATGACGCCGCGGCCGCGGACGCGGCGATCGACGGCCTCCTCGACGTGCTCGTCGCCGCGGGACGGCTCGCCCGCGACGGCGACCGCTTCCGGGATCCGGCGCAGGCCGCGGGCCCGTCGCCCGAGCTGGCCGCCGCGATGGACCGCGTGGAGCTCGCGCTCGATGTCGCCGCACCGCCCGGCCTCGCCGAGGCCGCGGCCGCTGCGGGCTGTCCGCCGGACGGGATCCGACTCCTCGAGGCCTCCGGCCGGATCGTCCGCATCGAGGCCGACCTCGCCTGGGCCGCGCCGGCGTTCCATCGGATGACGGCCACGGCCCTTGGCCTCGCCCGGCGGGGCACGCTGACGCCGGCGGCCCTCCGCGACGCGACGGGGACGAGCCGCCGCGTCGTCATGCCGCTCCTCGAGGACCTGAACCGGCGCGGCCTGCTCGCCCGCACCCCGACCGGCCACGTGCCGGGCCCGCGCGCCCCGCGACCCGAGGTCCCCGCGCCGTGATGGCACCGCCCCCCGGCACGGGCGCGCGCCCCGGCCCCGGCCCCGGCCCCGGCCGTGGGCCCGACGCGGACCGGGGCCCGGCACCGCCCCCAAACCTCACGGCCATCGTCCTCGCGGGCGGCCGATCGGCGCGCTTCGGGTCCAACAAGCTCCGGGCCGAGCTCGGCGGCCGAGCGATCCTGCACCTCGCCATCGAGGCGGTCGCCGAGGTTGCCGATTCGATCGTGGTGGTCGCCCCGCCCGGCGCGACGCTGATCCTGCCCGACCTGCCGCGCCGCCGCGACGGGCGGATCCGCGTCGTCCACGACCCGGAGCCGTTCGGCGGTCCCCTCGTCGGCCTCGAAGCCGCGCTCGCCGCGCTCGCCGCGACCCCGAGTGGCGACGCGATCGTCGTCGGCGGCGACATGCCCCGGCTGGTGCCGGCCGTCCTCCGCCGGCTCGTGGCCACCCTCCGCGAGCGCCAGGCCGGAGCCGCCGTCCTCGAGGTCCCGGACCGAGTCCAACCGCTGCCCGCTGCCCTCGCCGTCGCGCCGGCGCTCGAAGCGGCCCGCATGCTCCTCGCCCGCGATCGCCGCTCCCTCCGCGACCTCCTCGGCGCCGTTGAAACGGTGACCGTGCCGGCGTCCGAGTGGCTTGTCCTGGACCCCGCGGCGGCCTCGGTCGTCGACATCGACCGCCCCGAGGACCTGGAGCGGATGCGGGCGGCCGAGTTGCGGCGGCCCGACGGGACGCACGAGCCGCATCCGCGCAGCCCCGGCGTCGCCTAGCATTCCGCCATGCCTGCCAGCGTCCACCTGCTCCATGCCGGGTACATCCGCCACGGCGGTCACGTCGGCGGCTCCGTCACGCTCGTCCGCGACGGTGATGCGCTCATCGTCGCCGATCCCGGGATGGTGCCGTCGCGGCGGGCCATCCTCGATCCCCTCACCGCCCTGGATGTCGCGCCGGAGGCGGTGACCCACGTCTTCCTGAGCCACCACCATCCCGACCACACCGTGAACATCGCCCTGTTCCCGAACGCCGAGGTCGTCGACTTCTGGGCCCGCTATCGCGACGACCTGTGGCTGGACCACGAGGGGGACGGGCACCGCCTCGCGCCGCACACCCAGCTCTGGCTGACGCCGGGCCACACGAATGAGGACGCCAGCCTGGTCATCGAGGCGGATGACGCGACGTACGTCCTGACCCACTGCTGGTGGAAGGCGGATCGAACGCCCGAGGTCGATCCGCTGGCCGACGATCAGGCGTCGATCGAGGCGAGCCGTGCCCGGATCCTGGCCGTGGCGGACATCGTCATCCCCGGCCATGGGGAGGCGTTCCGGGTCCGCGGCTGACCGCCGCGTGCCGCTCGAGGGTCGCGACCCGGGAAACGAAACGGCCCCGCCGGAGCGGGGCCGTCGTCGATGCCGCTGGGCTCGGCGGGCTCAGGCGACCGGCGCCGCCGGTGCCATCGAGGGTGATGCCGGGTGGCTCGTGACCTTCCGGAAGATCGTCACGCCCGAGCCGTAGCCGAAGGCCGTGCCGATCGTCGTTGCGATCGGCTGGCCGATCAACGGGATGATTCCGAGGATCGAGCCGAGCACGGCGCCGACGATCGAGAAGACGATGCCTGCGACGAGGCCCCAGCCGAGGATCAGCAGGACCCTGGAGCTGCTGACCTCCCACGAGCCGCGAACGGCATCCATCGCCGCCGCGCCGTCCGCGGCCATCCAGCCCGAGAGGCTGAGCCGGGCGCCGACGTAGATCGCCGCGACGATCGCGGCGATGAACCCGAGGAGGCCCAAGGCGCCCACGATCGCCCCGAGGGCGGCCGAGATGAGTCCGCCCACGATGAACAGGCCGAGGCTCGCAACGGCGACGACGATGCCGGCGCCGAGGATGGCGACCCAGCGCTGTCCGACCCGGGCGAACGCGGCCTGGATCGAGGGCGCCTCGCCGACGCTCGCCATGGTGGCCCACATCTGGCCGTACAGGTTCAGGATGATGCCGCCGATGACGCCCGCGATGATCGCGCCCAGGATGCCGGCCACGAACGAGCCGCCGAGCGCGGACACGTCGTTCGTGTTGCCCAGGGCGATCGACGTGATGAGCGGCACGAACGCCGCGTACACGACCGCGTTGATGACGACGCCGATCACGAGGATCGGGATGACGAAGTTCAGCTGGAGCGCCATCCGGAAGCCGGTCATGATCGCGTCCGTCAGCGTGAGCTCGCTGGCCGGACGACCACCGTAGAGTCCCATCCACAACCTCCCATGGGGACCCCATGGCCCCGTGGCGCGATCATGGCCGCGGGCGACCGCGCGGTCAATGGGCTGGGGCGCGGAGCCGACTCGCCCGTCAGCCTGCCCGGATCGCGGTCACGTTGAGCCGGACGTAATCGAGGATCGGCTCGGGAAGGGCCCGGGCAACGTCGTGCACGAACGCCCGCCGCCGCTCCGGCGTGAGCCTCGCCGTGATCTCGCGGAGGCACACGGTCTCGAGGTACGTCTCCAGCGGGTCGCCGGCCTCCAGGCGGGTCGGCTCGTCGGTCAGCCACGTCTCGATGTGGGTGAACCCGGCGGCATCGAGGCGGGCCGCCGTCGCGAGCGGCGTCGCGAAGTTCAGGTGACCGCGCGCACCGGCGTCGAGGGCCGCATCGCCGTTCCGGGCGACCCAGTCGAGCGCGACCGCGTCCGACGCCGCCTGGACGCGGGCGATGTTCCCGACGCCTCCGCACTGCGCGACGAGGCGGGCACCGACCGCCATCACCGCCGCGAGGTTTCGGAAGAGGGCGTCATGGTCCGGCACCCAGTGGAACGTGGCGGTCGAAAGGACGGCGTCCACCGGGTCGCCGATGGGCAGCGGGGACATCAGGTCCGCCTCGACGAACGTCACCCGGTCGCCGAAGCGAGCGAGGCGCTGCCTCGCCTCGTCGAGCATCGCCAGCGAGGCATCGAGGGCGATGACGTGGCCGCCGCGGAGGCGTTCCAGGAGCGCCTCGGTCACCCGGCCGCTGCCGCAGCCGGCATCGAGGACCCGCTCGTCGCCGCGGAGCGGCAGCCGGTCCAGGACCGCGACGCCCCAGCGGTGCATGGGATCCGCGATCCGGTCGTAGGTCCGGGCGTCCCACTCCGGCCCGCGGGTCATCGCGCCGGCGTCCCGTGCCCGCTCCGGAGACCGAGCCAGTTCACCAGTGCCCCCGCGACCAGCAGGCCGACCACGACGAAGACCGCGGCATGGAAGGCGTCGGCCGAGGCAAGGCGCGCGGCTTCGGCGACGGCCGCCTCCACGTCCGTGCCCGGCACGTTGAGCGGTTGGACGCTCGCCCGGAGCTCGGTGGAACGGGGATCGAGGCCCGGCACGGCGCCCGCGAGCGCCGCGTAGAAGCGGTCGGTGATGAGGATGAAGATCGCCGCGGAGGCGAGCGGCTGGCCGACTCGGGACAGCGCGTTGTTGATCGCCGACGCGAGGCCCGCTCGATCCACCGGCACGGAGCTCATGAGCGTCGAGGTCAGGGGCGCCACCACGAGCGAGATCCCGATGCCGAAGAGGACGATGGCCGGCAGGGGATCGACGAGCGTGGCGAGGGGCGGGAGCAGCGAGCCGGGCGTGTCCATGCGCGCCCGCCACGGCGTGGAGCCGGGCGGGACGCGGAGCCACCAGGCGGCCCCGACGGCCATGAGGAGCGGCCCGCCGACGAGGAACGGCCGGGGCCCGATCCGCGCGGCGACCGACCCGGCCCAGGCCGAGAGGAAGGCGAGCGCGAGACCCGTCGGCAGCGTGACGAGGGCCGCCGCGAGCGGCGAGTAGTCGAGGACGCCCTGGAGGAAGAGGCCCTGGACGTAGAGCAGGACATACAGGCCCGCGTAGATGAGCAGCGTCGAGGCGTTGATCGCCGTGAAGGTCCGGTTGCGGAACAGCGCCAGTGGCACGAGCGGGTCGCGCCGCCGCAGCATGAGCACCGGGAAAACGACGAGCGCCACGGCTCCGACGCCGAGGGTCGCGAACGGCACGGCCTCCGACCAGCCCGTCTGCTGCCCGCGGATCGCCCCGAACGACAGGCCGCCGACGGCGATCGCCGCGACCGCGGCCCCGAGCCAGTCGAAGCGGGCGGACGCGCCGGTCGGCTTGAGCTCCGGGACGTAGCGCATCGCCAGGCCGATCCCGAGGAGGATCAGCGGGCCGTTGATCAGGAACGTGCTCCGCCAGCCGAACGCCTCGACCATCGCCCCGCCGATCGGCGGCCCGAGCACCGCGACGAGCGACGTCGCGGAGGCCCAGATGCCGAAGGCGCGGCCGCGGGCCTGGCCCTCGAAGAGCGAGGTGATGATCGCGAGCGATCCCGGGACGAGGAGCGCGCCGGTCACGCCCTGGACGAGTCGGGCGAGGGCGAGGACGTCGAGGCTGGGCGCGAGCCCGCAGGCCATCGACGCGATTCCGAACCCGACCAGCCCGGCGAGGAACATGCGGCGCCGCCCGTACCGGTCGCCGAGGGCGCCGGCCAGCAGGAGGAACGCGGCGAGCGTCGCCATGTAGCCGGCGACGATGTAGATCTGGCCCTCGAGGACGCCGATGCCGATCGCGGGCAGCGTGGCGCCGATGCGCGGGAGGGCGATGTTGACGATCGTCCCGTCGAGGAAGACCGTGGCCGAGCCGATGATCGCGGCCGCCAGGGCGCCGCGTTCGGAACGCGTCATCCGGGGAGTGTAGGGGCGAGGCCGCCCGCCCCGGCGTGCGCGCTAGACTCGATCGCGTGCCCGGGTCCGTGGCGCTCGTCGGCGCCGGTGAGTTCCTGCCGGGGATGGCGGCCTTCGACCGCGATCTCCTCGCCTCGATCCCCCGCGCCCGGCCGCGGGTGGTCATCCTCCCGACGGCATCGGCCCCGGACGGCGAGGTCACGTTCCGGCGCTGGGCCGAGATGGGGGTCGAGCACTTCGCCGCGCTCGGGGCGGAGGTGGAGCCGGTCCTCGTCCGGAACGCGATCGAGGCGGACGACGAGGGGGCGGAGCAGGCGATCGGCGAGGCGGACCTGATCTACCTCTCAGGCGGCAAGCCGGCGTGGCTGCGGGCCGCCGTCGACGGGACGCGGGTCGGAATGGCGCTGCTGGATGCGCACCTCCGCGGGGCGCTCATCGCCGGCTGCTCCGCGGGGGCGATGGTCCTCGGCGCCCGCCAGGCGGAGTTCCGGGGCTGGCGATCCCTGCCCTGGCCGCTCCGATGGGGGACCGGGCTCGGGTTTGCGGAGGGGATCGCGGTGCTCCCGCACTACGACGCCTGGCCGGAGCCGTTCGTCGCGCTGATGGCGCTCCAGGCGCCCCGGGACGTGACGATCCTGGGGATCGACGAGGACACTGCGGTCGTGGGGCGGGACGGAGCGTGGCAGGTCCACGGCCGGGCGCGGGTCACCGTGTGGCGGGGCCGCCACCGGGAACGGTACCGCCGCGGCGATTCGTTCCGGGCCTGATCGGGCGCGAGGCAGCGCGGCGAGGCGGCGCGGCGAGGCAGCGCGGCGAGGCGGCGCGGCGAGGCGGCGCGACGAGGCGGCGCGGCGAGGCGGCGCTCCAGGTTTCCGCCGCTCACTCCCCCGGCGAGTGGTGGTTGCTCCCGGTGCGGCCGTCCGCGCGTCCGAGCGTCACGAACGCGTGCCGCCACACACGATCAAGGGTGCCTGAGCGCGCCCCACCGCGCCCTTGAGCGCGGGAACCGCTACCACCACCACGGGGGAGAGTAGGCGGCAGAAATCGGGGCGCGCGGCCGAGATCGGAGGGCCCGCGCCGGAGCGCAAGGACTATTCCGGGCGGATCTTCCGGAAGCAGTCAGAGCAGTAGACCGGCCGATCCATGCGCGGCTTGAACGGCACCTGCGCCTGGTTGCCGCACTCCGAGCAGAGGACCGCGAAGTACTCGCGGGCGGCCCCGGCGGTCTCGTACCCGCGCGGGCCGCCGAGGTCACGGGCGTCGTAGCCGCCGTCACGGGCCGCGCGCCGGCTGGCCCGGCAGCTGACGCAGCGCTTCGGGTCGGAGGAGAAGCCCTTGTCGGCGTAGTACTGCTGGTCGTCCGCGGAGTGAATGAACTCCACGCCGCAATCGACGCAGATGAGGGTTCGATCGACGTAGGTCACTGGTCCAACTCCCGAGCGCGTGGTCGTGCCCGGTACGCACTGCCACGGGGACCGGCGACGGGATCGCGAATCGGCGGAAGCCGGGGCCCCGCGATCCGTGGTGCCGAGTGGAGTCCCGTGGGCGGGCGCACCGGAATGTCGTTGAAATCGAGCATACCCCGGATCGAACTTGCGGCCATTGCAACGGTTTCCACGTTCCCGAGTCCCCGCCGGGCGCGCCGCGCACAGGCCCCCGGGGAGCGCCACCGCGCCCGCCCGGACGCGCCACCGCGCCCGGCCAGGAGCCCCGCCGCGCCGGCCCCGGACGCGCCGAAGTTGTGCCACCCGACCTGTCACAATGGCGCGCGACGGTTCGGGACGGCGGGCGAAGAGCAATGGGGGCGCTTCGTTCGCTGGGACCCCTGGGGCCGCGTGGGCAGCCGATCTCGGCATCGCCCGCCGGCCCGAGTGGGTCGGGCACCCCGTCCGTCCCGCGTCACGGGGTCCCCCTTGGAGGCCGCCACACCGAATGCTTCGAGTCCTCCATACCGCCGACGTGCATCTCGGCGCTCGCCACGCGGATCTCGGCGACCAGGCCGCGGCGCAGCGCGAGCGGCAGTTCGCCGCCTTCAGGGCCACGATCGACCTCGCCCTGGCCGAGCCGGTGGACCTCGTGCTCGTCGCCGGCGACCTGTTCGACTCGAACGTCCAGCCGCGCCGCTCCGTGGAGCGCGTCGCGGCGGAGCTGCGGCGGCTCGTCGAGGCCCGGATCCGGTGCGTCGTAATCCCGGGCACGCACGACGTCTATGACCGCGCCTCCATCTACCGGTCGTACGACCTCGCCGCCCTCGCCGGCGCGGTCGGCTCGGACCTGCTCACGGTGCTGACGCCGGAGCGGCCCGCCGTCCACCTCGAGGCGCTGGACACCGCGGTCCACGGGACCGTCTTCGCCACGAAGCGCGCCCCGCACTCGCCGCTCCGGGACGTGGACGTCAAGGCGGACCCGAAGGCGACCTGGCACCTCGGCCTCGTCCACGGGTCCGTGGCGATCCCCGGCCAGACCGATGGCGACGAGGTCGTCGTGACCACCGAGGAGATCGGCGCGAGCGGCCTCGACTACCTCGCCCTGGGGCACTGGCACTCCACCTCGAAGGGCAAGGCCGGCCCCACGACCTGGGCCTACTCCGGCGCGCCGGAGCCCGTGGCCCTGGACCAGGACCGGGCCGGCAAGGTCCTCCTCGTGACGCTCGACCAGCGGGACGGCAAGAAGCTCGTCGGCCTCGAGGAGCGGCAGGTCGGCCGGACCCGCTTCGAGAAGCTGGAGCTGGATGCGGCCGGCCTCGCCTCCCAGCCGGCCCTGATCGACCAGCTCGCCGCGAAGGCGGACCCGGACCTCGTGCTGGACGTCCGGCTCATCGGCGTCCGCCCGGACCAGCTGGACCTCGACATCGACGAGGTCGAGAGCGCGCTGGCCCCGCGGTTCCTCAAGGTCCGCGTCCGCGATCGCTCGATGCCGGCGCTCACCGAAGGCGCCATCCCGCCCCAGGACACCGTGCTGGGGGCGTTCATCCGGAACGTCGAGGCACGCGTTGCCGAGGAGGAGGCGGCGGGCCAGGAGGAGGCGGCCGCAGAGCTCCGCGATGCCCTCCGGCTCGGACGGCTGCTCCTCGCCGGCGAGGAGGTGACGCTGTGAGGATCACGCGCCTCCGCCTCCAGCATCTCCGGAAGCACCGGGACCTCGACATCGAGCTCGCCCGCGGCCTGACGATCGTCCGCGGCCCCAACGAATCCGGCAAGACGACGCTCCAGCGCGCGATCGAGCTGGGCCTGACGCGTCGGGTGACCTCCGCGTCCGCCGACATCGACGGGCTTCGGACGTGGGGCGCGGCGGACGAGGAGCGGCCGACGGTCCGCATCGAGTTCGAGCAGGACGAGGAGGACGGCGTCCACCCGGGTTCGGTGGAGAAGTCCTTCCGGGGTGCGAAGGGCGCGGTCCGGATGGAGTACGAGGGCAACGCGATCACCGACCCGGCGATGGCGGACCAGGTCCTCGCCGAGCTCACCGGCGTCCCCACGGAGGGGTTCTTCCGGTCCACGGCCTCGGTGCGGCACCACGAGGTGGACGACCTCGCCCGTGACGAGAGCGCGCTCAAGGACCGCCTCCAGGCGTCGATCTCCGGTGGGGACCGGGGCACGAGCCGGGCTCGGAAGAAGCTCGAGAAGGCCCTCTACGAACTCAACACGAAGGGCGAGAAGAACCCGGGCCGGCTCAAGGTCGCCGAGGCGGCCGTCGCCCAGGCCGGAGCCGGCGTGGAGCAGGGCGAGCTCGCCCTCGCCCAGCTGGAGCGGGACCGGGATCGACTCTCGGTTGCCCGCGAGCGCCGCGCGGACGCGGACGCGGGCCTCGCCGAGCGCCGCTCGCTGCTCGAGAAGGCACGCCAGGCGGAGCGGCTGGAGGCCGAGCGCTCGGCCGCCCAGGAGCGCTTCGAGCGATACCGGACCGCGGTCCAGGTCAGCGAGCAGATCGCCGCGATGCATGAATCGCACCCCTCGAAGAACGCCCTCCCGATCCTCCGTGAGGTCGCCACCCGGCTGCGCGCCATCGACGGCCGGATGCGCGAGCTGCGGGCGATGCTGTCGGGCGAGGTGGAGGTCAACTACGAGGTCGAGACGCCGGAGCCACGCTCGTGGCGGCCGATCGCGATCGTCGCGCTCGCCCTCATCGCGGCCGGGGTCGCGCTCGCGGCGGGAACGCAGCTCTCGTTGATCAGCCTCCCGAGCGGCCAGGTGCTGCCACTCATCGTCGTCGTGGCCGGCCTCGTCCTGGCCCTCCAGGGACGCCGGCAGCGGGTGCAGGCCCACAGCTTCGAGCGGCAGAAGCAGCTCCGCGACACGGAGGTGGACCGCCGGCTCCGCGGCCGCTCCCAGCTGGAGCAGGAGCTCCAGGAGGCGGAGCTCCGGATGGCGAACGAGCTGTCCGGGCTGGAGCTGCCGGACATGCCGGCGGTCGAGGCCCTGCTCGCCGCCGAGGAGGCGCACGTCACCGAGATCGAACGCCTCTCGGCGCAGCTCAGCGGCCTCGTCGGGCGGGAGCCGCCGGACGTCCTGCCCTCGATGCGGGACGCCGCAGCCCTCGAGATCGACCAGAAGACCGGGGCACTCGATGCCCTCGGGCCCATCGCCAAGGAGCCGCGGGCGCGGGAGCGCCTCGAGGTCGAGGTCCGCGACGCTGAGCACGCGGTCGAGGCGGCCCGGGACGAGGAGGCCAACGCCCGCGCCCGGGTGGACCAGAACGCCGTCGATGCCGAGGAGGTCGCCGCCCAGGCGGAGCGCCTCGCGACGTGGCAGGAGCAGCTCGCCGCGCTCCAGCGGCGCAACCGGGTCTACGACCTGACGCTCAAGGCGATCGACGAGGCGGAACGGGCGACGATGCGCACGGCCACCCGCTACCTCGAGAAGCACATGGTCGGCGACCTCGCCCGCGTCACCGGTGGTCGCTACCGCCGCGTCCGCGTCGACGATGCAACCCTCGGCATCGAGGTCTTCGCGCCGGAGCGCAACGACTGGGTGGACGTGAGCGCCTTGAGCCAGGGCACGCTGGACCTCGTCTACCTCGCCGCCCGGATCGGGCTCGTCCGGTTGGTCACCGGCGACCGCCGCCCGCCCCTCGTCCTCGACGACCCGTTCGTGACGCTCGACGACGATCGGGCCCGCCGGGCGCTGGAGCTGCTCCGCGCCATCAGCACCGACTTCCAGGTCATCTACCTGACCTGCTCGGATCGGTACGACGCGGCGGCCGACGCGGTCTGCGCCCTCGATGGGCCCACCGCCAGCGACACCGAGGCCGTGGGCGCGGCCTGACGGCCAGCTCTCCGGGAACGCATGCTCGAGGGGTTCCTCTCGCCGTCACTGGCCGTCGTTGCGCTGTCACTCGTCGCCGCCGGGTCGTGGGGGACCTCCGACTTCGGCGGCGGGCTGCTGGGCCGCCGGGCGCCGATGCTCGGCGTTCTCGTCGCCACGCAGGGGATCGGCCTCCTCATCGCCCTCGCGATCATCGTCGCCCGAGGCGAGCCCATCCTCCACGGTAACGACCTCCTCCTGTCCGTCGTGGCGGGCCTCGGCGCGTCGGTCGGGGTCGGCGCGCTCTATCGCGGCCTCGCCGTCGGGCGGATGGGGGTCGTGGCGCCGGTGGCGGCGGTGCTGACGGCCCTCACGCCGGCGGTCGCCGGCATCGTGCTCGATGGGCTGCCAGCCATCGTGGTCCTCGGCGGCATGGGCCTCGCGATCGTGGCGGTCGTGGTGGTATCCGCCGCACCGGGCCACGACGACGGCCGGCCGTCCGGGCTGCCGCTGGCGATCCTCGCCGGCCTGACGCTCGGCGCGATGAGCGTCCTGATCTCGCGGATCGGCGACGAGTACCTGCTCGCGCCCCTGGCGATGATCCGGGCCGTCCAGGTCGCCGTATTCGTCGTCGTGATCCTGGCCGGACGTCAGGCCTGGCGCCTGCCCCGGTCGACCTGGCGGCTGGCCGCGTTCGTCGGCACCGTGGACCTCGTCGGCAACATCGCCTTCCTTGTTGCGGTGCGCCAGTCGCTGGCCACAGCCTCGGTGCTCTCGTCGCTCTATCCGGTGATCACGGTGCTGCTCGCGGCGACGATCGTCCGGGAGCGGATGACCCGCTCGCATGCCGCCGGCGTCGTCCTCGCCGGGATCGCGATCGCGCTGATCGCCGGCGGCTCGTCCATCTGATCGGAGGAGACCATGACGGATCCCGCCGCATCCGGCCCGACGGAGCCGGTCTGGCACGTGGAGGCGACGTACGCCCCGGATGGCGCGGAAGCCCGCGTCCCGTTTCGGGCCGAGCACATCGCCCGGATGCGGGCGCTCAAGGCGTCGGGGGTGGTGACCGAGGTCGGTGCGTTCCTCGACGTCTCAGCCACGGTGGCCATCGTTCGCGCCGGATCGGAGGCGGAGGCGCTGGCGATCTTCCGCGACGACGTCTACATGCGGAACGGCGTCTGGGTGGAGGTCCGGGCGAGGCCGTTCGGTCGGGTCCGGGACTGAGCACCGCTCAACGGCCGCCGGGTCCGGTTGCGACCCGCGGTGTCGCCGCGCGCGGGGTCGGGACGCGGCGGATCGTGAGCGCGGCCACGGCTTCCGGGTCGCGGAGGTGCAGGACCGCGGCGTAGCCCTCCACCGCAAGGGTGCCCGCCTCGAGCGTGGCGGCGAGGCGCGCGAGTTGCCGCTCCACGGGTCCCGCGGGGACGACCCGGCCGGCCCGGGCGGCATTCCGTGCCTGGACCAGCGGTGCCGGCAGGTCCAGCACGATCGCGACGCAGGGGAACGCGTGCGCCGCGGCAAGGCGGCGGATCGAGGCCCGGGCCGCGACGGTCACGTTCGTCGCGTCGATGACGGTCAAGCGGCCGGCCGCAAGTCGCCGTTCGAGCTCTCGGTGCAGGGCAGCGAATGCGGCCCCGGTCGCGCGCTGGTCCGCCTCGTCGCCGGCGATGGCGCCCCGCAGCGCATCGGACGACAGGATCTCCTGGGGGGCGAAATGCCGCGCTGCCAGCGTGGATTTGCCGGAGCCGGCCGCGCCGATGAGCAGCACCACCCAGGGATCGGGAATCGCGAGCTCGGCCATCCGCCGCGATGATCCCACCGAAGGGGCAGGTGATGACACCCTCCCCGACGTCGATCGCCTGGCTCCGTCGCGACCTCCGGATCCATGACCACCCGGCGCTGACCGCCGCCGCCGACGAGGCCGCGGGCGGCCGCCTCGTCGTGCTGTACGTTCTCGACCCGGTGCTGCTCACGGGCCGCTGGTCCTCGCCGAACCGGAACGCCTTCCTCCTGGATTCGCTCCGGGCGCTCGATGGCGATCTTCGGGCCGTCGGGTCCCGGCTCGAGGTCCGGGTCGGGGATGCACAATCGCTCGTCCCCCCCGTCGCGGCTGAGGCCGGCGCGTAGCGTCCACGTCACGGCGGACGTGGCGCCGTACGCCCGGCGCCGGGCGCGGCGGTGGCTCGGGGCCTCGCCGCGGACGGCGTCGCCTTCCTGGAGCATCCGGGCCTCCTCGTCCACGGCCCGGACGCCGTCCTGACGCGCGACGGGCGTCCGTACACGGTTTTCAGCCCCTATCGCCGGACCTGGGACGCGGCCCCGCGACGGCCGATCCTCGCGGTCCCCACGCGCCTGCCCGCGCCGCCGCGCGGACTCCCCGACCGGCGCGTCCCGAGTGGCGATGAGCTCGGGATCGAGGGCCCGACCGCGCGCCCGGGCTCCATCCTGCCCGCGGCGAAGCGGCCGCGCGCGCCCGCCTCGCGTGGTGGCTCGACGCCGGGCTCGCGGCGTATGCCGACACGCGGAATACGCTCGCCGCGGAGGACGGCACCTCGCGCCTGAGCCAGGACCTCCGGTTCGGATTGCTTTCGGCGACCGAGGTCGCGGAACGGGCGAGCGCCGCTTCGCCCGGCCACGCCCCCGGCCGCACGTGCTGGCTGGCCGAGCTCTGCTGGCGCGACTTCTACCTCCAGCTCCTCGCCCACCACCCGCGCGTGCTGCGGGAGCCGTTCCGGGTCGCGTTCCTGCGCTTCCCGTGGACGGGCAGCGATGCGGACATCGAGGCCTGGAAGGCGGGCCGCACGGGCTTCCCGATCGTCGACGCCGCGATGCGCCAGCTGCTCGCCACCGGCTTCATGCCGAACCGGGCGCGGATGGTCGTGGCGTCATTCCTCGCCAAGGATCTCCGGGCCGACTGGCGACGCGGCGAGGCGCATTTCATGCGCCACCTCGTGGACGGCGAGACGGCCGCGAACGACGGCGGCTGGCAGTGGACCGCATCGACCGGGACGGATGCCCAGCCGTGGTTCCGGGTCTTCGATCCCGTGGCCCAGGGCCGCCGCTTCGATCCCGACGGCGACTACGTCCGTCGCTGGCTGCCGGAGCTGGCGCGCGTGTCGACGGCTCGGCTCCACGAGCCCTGGCGGATGACCATCGAGGAGCAGGCGCTGGCCGGGTGCCGGATTGGTACCGATTACCCCGCCCCGATCGTGGACCATCGCGTCGCCCGCCTGGCCTGGCTCGACGCTGTCGAGGCAGCGGGCATCCGTGCCGGCTCCGGCCCCGGGTCCCACCCATCGGATGGGCTTGCCCCCCGGTCTTGACGTTGTAGCGGGGATCTCCTCGACCCTCGCGACCCGCTGGACCCCGAGTCCAGACCGGATCGGTCGATGCCTCGGCAGATGGACTGGGGAGCCAGGCAAGACGGCGTTAGGGCGGGTGGCCGCATGGAACGGCCAGATTGCCGGACTTCCGGGCCAGCAGGGGAGGTACGGGCTCATCCCGAGTGGACTGCCAAGCCAGTCCTGAGCCGCGCGGGGCCGCGCCGAGCCGCGCGGGGGCGCCGAGCCGCCCGGGGCCGCGCCGAGCCGCCCGGGGCCGCTCAGAGCCGCTCAGAGCCGCGCCGAGCCGCGTCGGGTCGATCCACAGCCGCGTTCGTCGGTCAGCTCGACTTGCGGCGGGCCTCCCAGCCGCCGGCCTCGGTGCGGCGGACTTCGTAGGCCGGCTGGTCGTAGACCGTGGGGCCGCGGCGGGCACGGCCGTCGCTCATCCCGAACGTCGAGCCGTGCCACGGGCAGACGACGCAGCCGTCCTGAAGCGTGCCGCCCGACAGCGGCCCGCCCGCGTGCGCGCAGGTGTCGTGCACGGCGAGGATCCGCTCTCCCTCGCGGACGAGGACGAGCGTGTTGATCCCGAGCTTCGCCTTCACGAGGCGGCCCTCGGGCACGTTCCCGGCATCGTCGAGCTCGGCCGGCTCCAGCGCGATCCACTTCGTGCCGCTGCCGCGGAAGGCGTGCCGGCTGACCATGTTGCCGAAGACGTACACGAGGTCTCCGCCAATGTAGGCGCTCGCCGCGACGATGAGGAAGGCTGCGATCGACAAGACCACCGCGGCCGGCGACGACGCCGAGCTCGAGGCTCGAAGCGCGAGCGAGACGAGGTACAGGCCCAGCGCAACGACCATGAGCGTGCCGTGGACCGTCGCCCGCTCCCGGGCCGTCCCGTCGGTGTCCGAATAGTCCGCCAGGCCCGCGGCCGCCGCCGCGACCATCGACAGGATCCCCACGATGAGGATCACCAGGGTTTGGCCCGCGCCCGACTGCCCGGCCAGGTCGAAGACGACGACGAGGAACAGGATGCCGATCGGGGCATCGGTGAGGACGCCGTGGAGCGGGTGGCCCAGCCAGCGGCCGTTCAGGAAGTCGCGCACCGGCGTGATGGGGCGGAAGAGGGCCTGCAGCCAGCGATGGTTGAACTCGCCGAAGGGCTTCGCCCAGCGGCCCTGCGCGGCGACCAGTCGTTCGATCCAGCGGTCCATTGCGGTCCTCCGTCGCCGAGCCTAGCGCCTCGCGGCCCGAACCGCCGATTCCAGTAGGCTGCCCCGGATGTCATCCACCGGACGGAATCGCTGGCCGCTGCTCGTCGCCGTCTTCTGGATCACCTCGATGGTCGAGGGCCTCGGCGTCAGCCAGGTCTTCGCCCTTCTGCCGTCACAGCTCCACGCGATGGGCGTCCCGGACGGCGAGCGGCTCCAGTTCATCGGCCTCTTCAGCGCGCTCGTGTTCGTCCTCGGCATGCCGCTCGTGCCGCTCTGGGGCGTCTGGGCCGACAAGTACAGCCGCAAGGCCGTCATCGTCCGGAGCGCCCTGGTCGAGGCCGTCGTCTTCACCGGCATGGCCCTCGCGCGGGAGCCGTGGCAGGTCGCGGTGAGCGTCCTGCTCATCGGGTTCCAGCTCGGCAACACCGGGGTCATGCTCGCCGGCATCCGAGACGCCACGCCGAAGCCCCGGCTCGGGACGGTCATCGCGATCTTCGGCGCGTCGGGACCTGTGGGCTTTGCCGCCGGCCCGACGATCGCCGGCATCCTCATCGACGCCCAGGGCTGGACGGTGAGCGGCGTCTTCGCCCTGTCCGCGGTCCTCTCGCTCGGAACCGCGGCGCTCGTGACCTTCGGGTCGCGGGAGATCCGCCCGGAGGTGGTCCCGGAGGGCCGCGTCCTGACCCTCGCCTTCGGGGCGATCCGGGGCGTCCTCGGCGATCCGCGGGTGCGCGGCATCTTCCTCATCTTCGGGACGGCGTTCCTCGCCAACCAGATGTCGCGGCCGTACCTGCCGGTCGTCGTCGAGGGCGTGGTGGGCCGTGGTGCCGGCCTGGCCAGCGGGATCGCGCTGGTGTCTGGGACGGCGGCGCTCGCCGGGGCCCTGCTCTCGCCGCTGGCCGGGGCGCTCGGCGACCGCATCGGATTCCGGCCGGTCCTCGTCGGCGCCTTGCTCGGTGGCGCGGTCGCGCTGGGGTTGATGCCCCTCGCGCCGCAGCTCGGCGGGCTGCCGCTGCTCGCGCTCATCGCGGTCGGCTTCGCGGCCTGCACGTCGGCGATCAGCGCCATGGTCTTCGGCCTGCTGGCCACGGAGGTTCCGGCCGAGCGCCGCTCCCAGACGCTCAACCTCGTCTACCTGCCGCTCTACGCGGCGGGGATCCTCGGCCCGGCGCTCGGGAGCCTGGTCGTCCGGTTCGGCCTGCCGGCGCCGTTCTTCCTCGGCGCGTTCGTGTTCATCGTCGGCTCGATCGGGATCCTGCGGAGTCGCTCGACGCCCGCGATACCAGCTCAAACCGTTGCCGAGCGCGAGGGTGCGACCTTCGCCTGATTGGGCGGGGCGCCTCAGGCGGGCAGGTCGCGCTCGGCGGGTCCCGTGTAGATCGCGTCGGGGCGGATGATCCGGTTCGCCGAGGCCTGCTCGATGACGTGGGCGGTCCAGCCGGCATGGCGGGCCAGGGCGAACGTCGCCGGGAAGAGGTCCGGCGTCAGGCCGACGCCCATGAGGACCGGCGCGGCGTAGAACTCGACGTTCGTCTTGAGCGGTCGATCCGGGTGCTTCTCGGCGAGGACCCGCAGCGCGACATCCTCGACGGCGATCGCGAGCTCGAGCCACTCCGGCTTGTGGGCCATCGACTCGGCGACCTTGCGGAGCGCCTTCGCCCGCGGGTCGTAGGCCCGGTAGACCCGATGGCCGAAGCCCATCAGCCGGTCGCCGCGGGCGAGCGTCTCGCGGACCCAGCGCTCGGCATCGGCCGGCGACGTCACCTCGTGGATCTGCTCGACGACCTCGGACGGGGCGCCGCCGTGGAGCGGGCCCTTCAGCGCCCCGATCGCGCCGGTCACCGCCGAGGCGATGTCGCTGCGGGTCGAGGTGATGACGCGGGCCGCGAACGTCGAGGCGTTCAGCCCGTGCTCCGCGCCGACGATGAAGTAGGCATCGAGCGCCCGCGCGGTGGCGTCGTCCGCACGCTCGCCGTTGAGCTGGTAGAGGAACCCGGGGACGAGGTCGAGCTCGGGGTCGGGGGCCACGGGCTCCCTGCCAACCCGCAGCCGGGCAAAGGCCGCGAGCGCCGAGGGCGAGAACGCGGTGAGGGCCCGCGCCTGCTCCGGCGTCGGCGGCCAGGCGAGCTCCTGGGTCGCGCCCCACACGGAGACCGCGGTCCGGAGTGCGTCCATCGGCTTCGCGGTCCGGGGCAGGGCCCGGAGGGCGACGAGCACGGACTCCGGCACGGCCGAGGTGGGCAGGTGGTGGCGCGGATCCCAGTCGCCGGTCCAGAGGAGGTTCGCGACCGAGGGATACGTCCCGTGCTCCACGAGGTCGCCGATCCGGTAGCCGCGGTAGAGGAGCTGGCCCGCCTCGCCGTCCACGTAGCCGAGCGCGGTCTCCGCCGCGACGACGCCCTCGAGGCCGGGAGAGTACGGCTTGGGCGCGGCCGCCGCCGCTGCCGGCGCGGTGCTGTCAGTCATGGGCCGATGGTAGCCCGAGCCACCGAAACGCGGAGTGCCGAAGGTCCCGAAGGCTGCGGGTCACGGGGCGTCGAGGAAGGCTTCCACGGCGGCGACGAACGCGGCCGGGTGGGTGTGGTGGGCCGCATGGGCGGCACCCTCGATGCGGACGATCGAGCCGTGCGAGAGCCGGGCATCGAGGGCCTCGGTCGCGGCGTGAAAGGCGGGCACGCTCGCGCTGCCGAGCACCTGGAGGACCGGCACGGACACGGCCCCCAGGGCGTCCAGCGAGGCCGCCGGCGAGCGCTCCGCCTCGAGCTCTCGGAGGATCGTGGGGCTCGCCGCGACCCGGAGCGGCCACACGGCGTCGGCCCGGAAGCGGGCCATGCCGGCGTCGTCCATGTGGACGACCTCGCGCATGAACGTCTCGAGGACCGCCTCGCGGTCGCCGCGCTCGAGGTGCGCCCGGAGCCGCTCGACGAGGTCGTCCGGCTGGTACGACTGGCCGGCCGGGGCCGGGGCACCCTCGTAGCAGACGATCCGCCGGATCGCATCCGTCCGGAGCGAGGCCCCGAGCGCGCAGCGGCCGCCGTAGGAGTGGCCGACGACGTCGATCGGGCCGCCGGCCTCGGCGGCGAGGACCTCGGCCATCGCCGCGACGTCCTCGAATTCCCGCTCGATCGAGTAGGGGAGGTGGTCGCCGGACGCGCCGCGGCCGCGGCGGTCCATCGCGGCGAGGGCACGGCGTCGGCCCAGGAGCGGCCCGACGACCCGGAACGTCCGGTGGTCGCCCGTGGTCCCGTGGACCAGCAGCAGCGGCCGCGTCCCGCCCTCGGCCGTGCCGGATTCGAAGGCCGCGATGAGCGTCGCGTCAGCGGACCGGGCGAGGCGCTCCGGGACGTCCGGTCCCGGGACCATGGAGTGGCTCATGGGATCCGCTCGGTCACCCGCCGACGATCGCCCCGGCCCGGATCGCCGCCGGCAGGTCGGCCGCGGCCGCCTCGTCGAGGATCCAGATCGCGCCGGGCCTTCGCGCCAGGCCCGCCGGCAGCTCGCGCAGGTCCTCCCGCGGCCCGAAGACGCGGGCCACGGTCGCGGCCTTGTTCGCGCCGTGGAGGACCGCGAGCGGCAGCCGCGACGCGTCGAGGATCCGCGGCTGGAGCGTGACCCGCTCGACGCGCGGGGCGATGTGCGTCGGGGCGGGCACGGCCTGGACCCAGGCCGGGTCGTCCCAGGTCGCCGAGCCGGGGAACACCGAGAACAGGTGCCCGTCGGAGCCGACCCCGACGAGGATGACGTCGAGGATCGGGTAGCCCGCGGCGTCGAGCGGCAGTCCGGCGACCCGGAGCTGCGCCTCGTAGCGGGCGGCGGCCCAGGACGCCGGCCGTCCCTCGCCGATTGCCTCGGCGATCGGCATCGCGTGGACCTGCTCGAAGGGCACCGGGACGCCGGGCGTGGCGCCGTCGAGGGCGAACCCGCTCGCGCCCGTCCCGCTCAGCCCGCCGCGACCCGCGCCACCGAGGAGCACCTCCACGCAGGCCAGCACGTTCGAGAGCGGGTCGTCGCGCGGCACGAAGCGGTCGTCGCCCCACCAGATGTGGACGCCGTGCCACGGGACCCGGTCCCGGAACGGCTCGTCAGCGAGGACGCGGTAGATGCCGACCGGCGTGGAGCCGCCGGTCGTGGACCAGTGGGCGACCCCGCGCTCGCGGACGGCGGCCGTGAGGGCATCGGCGATGACCGCCGCGGCCGCCCGGGAGGCCGCGGGCGGGTCGGGGAGGATGCGGATCTCCGGCTCGCCGGCGGCCGCGCTCCCGCGCGTTGCCGTCACGGAACCGGCCTCGCTCACGCCGGAGCCACCAGCGTCGCCGCCGCGAGGAGCGCCCCGACCGCGACCGGGTCCCGGCCCACGGATTCGACCGTCTCCGCGAGGAGCTCCACCTCCGTCCGCCGCGGTGCCATGAACCGCCGCTCCGGCAGGCGGCGGCCGTGGAGCGTGGCCCGGACCATGACGGCGTCGGCCTCGGCCGTGACCGCCATCGCGAGCTCGCCGGCACGCCGCCGCGCCTGCAGCTCCACGGCGAGCGTCGTCCCGGCGTGCATCGGCGAGATGACCGGCACCAGCTCGATCGGGATCCGTCGCCGCGGTGCGCGAAGCGCGCCCCGCAGGACGGGCGGCAGACCCAGAGCGTCCGTCGTGCCGTCGGCCGCGGCGGCCGCGAGCGGTTCGGCGATCCGGAACGGTTCCGCCACCGCGAGGTCCAGCCGCGAGGCCAGCCACGCGACGTGATAGAGCGGCTTGATCAGGTTCGTCGCGCCCGCGACCGCGCCCTCGTGGACGGCGTAGCGAACGGTGATCGAGCGAAGGCCGCCGAGGTACGGCCGGAGCTCCGGCCGGTCGAAGGTCGAGGCGATCGCCTCGCGCCAGCGCGACTGGCGGAGCATCGCGAAGTCGGAGACCGCCACGTGCCCGGCCCCGAGGTTGCGGTCCGTGACGATGGAGGCGAGCGCCGCGAGCCGGTCCAGCCCATCGCCCGACCACGCCGAGCCGTCGACGACCAGCCGATCTGACATCTCCAGCAGGTCGACGGCCTGCTTCGTGCCCAGGGGCGGGTCGCCTGGCCACCACAGCACGACCGGCAGGTCGTGGACGATGAGCGGCGCCACGATCGCGGCGAGGTGCCGGCCGCTCTCCCCGCCGACGCGGAGGTAGATGAACTCCGCGCACGTCTCCGCCGCGTCGGCCCGCGGCAGCACGCAGTGGGCCTCGATGTCCGCATCCAGCCAGGACGGCCCATCCGGATCCACGCTCGAGAGAACGAGCGTCCGCGACGGGTGGCGACCCGTCAGGGTCCGGATGACGGAGGAGGCATGCTCCCCGAGCTCCGGCCGGCGGGCGATGACGACGAGGTTCATCACGCTCGTCCGGGCGGCGACGTGGCGCTCCGGCTCGCCGGCCCGCCCGGGCGTGGTCAGCGGCACCGTGGCCCAGATCTTCGCGAGCTCGGCCTCGATGCCGGCGATCGTGCGCGTCCGCGAGAACCAGCGGAGGACGGGCGCATCGAGGCCAGGGGCGAGGCCGCTGGCGCCGTCGATCGTCATATCCGCCGCCAGTGCCGCCCGTCCTGCTCGATGAGCGCGTCGGAGGCCTCGGGACCCCAGCTCCCCGCCGCGTAGTTCGGGAAGTCCGGGGCGGGACCGTCCAGCCACGAGTCGACGACGGGGGTCGCGATCGTCCAGGCCGCCTCCACCTCGTCGGCGCGGGTGAACAGCGAGGCGTCGCCGAGCATCGCGTCGAGGATCAGCGTCTCGTACGCATCGGGCGAGTCGGTGTTGAACGCGGAGCCGTATGTGAAGTCCATGGTCACGGTCCGGATGTCGAGGCCCAGGCCCGGCACCTTGGACCCGAACCGCAGCAGGATCCCCTCGTCCGGCTGGATCCGGATGGCGAGCAGGTTGGGCTCCGGGTCCGTCGCCGCGCGCTCGAACAGCCGGTGCGGCACGTCCTTGAACTGGATCGCGATCTCGGTCGCCCGTTTCGGCAGCCGCTTTCCCGCCCGCAGGTAGAACGGGACCCCGGACCAGCGCCAGTCGTCGACCTGGAGCCGTGTCGCGAGGAAGGTCTCCGTCTCGGACTCGGGGTCCACCTCGTGCTCCTCGCGGTAGCCCTTCGCGGCCTCGCCGCCGACCCAGCCCGGCCCGTACTGGCCGCGGACCGCGCTGCGGGCGACCTCGGCGCGCGTCGGCTCGGGGATGGCCCGCAGGACCTTGACCTTCTCGTCCCGGAGCGCGTCCGCCTCGAACGTCGCCGGCGGCTCCATCGCGACGAGCGAGAGGAGCTGGAGGAGGTGGTTCTGGACGACGTCGCGGGTCGCGCCGGTCTCCTCGTAGAACGAGCCGCGCTCCTCGACCCCGATCGACTCGGCCATCGTGATCTGCACGTGGTCCACGTAGCGGCGGTTCCAGAGCGGCTCGAAGATCCCGTTCCCGAACCGGAAGACCATGAGGTTCCGGACGGTCTCCTTGCCGAGGTAATGGTCGATGCGGTAGACCTGCGACTCGCGGAAGACCTTGCCGACCTCGCGGTTCAGCCGCTTCGCGGAATCGAGGTCACGGCCGAACGGCTTCTCGATGACGATCCGGCGCCAGCCGCCGCCGTGGACCTCGTGGTCGAGCCCGGTCCGGCCCAGCTGGCCGACGACGAGCGGGAACGCCGACGGCTGGGTCGCGAGGTAGAACAGCCGATGGCCGCTGGTCCCGTGCTCGCGGTCCATCTCGTCGAGGCGCGCCGCGAGGCGGTCGAAGGCCGCGTCGTCGGCGAAGTCGCCCTGGTGGTAGGTGATCCGTTCCAGGAACTGGCGGGCGACCTCCGGCTCCAGCTTCACCCGGCTCCACTGGTCCAGGGACTTGCCGATCTCCGCCCGGAACGCCTCGTCGTCGTACGGCCGCCGCCCGAACGCGACGAGCATCCAGTCCTGCGGCAGGAGATTCGTCCGCCACAGCTGCGCGAGGGCCGGGAAGACCTTCCGGTGCGAGAGGTCGCCGGTCGCCCCGAACAGGACCATGACGTGCGGATCCGGCACTCGCTCCAGGCGCAGGCCCTCGCGGAGCGGGTTCCCGTCC
Source organism: Chloroflexota bacterium (assembly GCA_016191345.1). Taxonomy (GTDB): domain Bacteria; phylum Chloroflexota; class Limnocylindria; order Limnocylindrales; family CSP1-4; genus UBA5189. The sequence continues at coordinate 14,167 of JACPOU010000058.1, read as the reverse complement.
ACCTTCGCGGCCGCGCGGCGCTTGCCCTCGCGGGCGATGCGCAGCTCCCGCATCGTCCGCGGCGCGGTCCCCGGGACGTTCGCCGGCCTGGTCATCTAGGAGGTCTTCACCGCGTGGCCGCCGAACTCGTTGCGGAGCGCGGCCAGGACCTTGGCCCCGTAGGAGTCCTCCTGCCGGGACCGGAACCGCGTCTGGAGCGCGATCGTGATGACCGGAGCCGGGACGTCGCGGTCGATCGCCTCCTGGACGGTCCAGCGGCCCTCGCCGGAATCGGCGACCCAGCCCTTCAGTTGCTCGAGGTCCTGCCCTTGGCCCTTGAACGCGAGGCCCAGGAGCTCCAGCAGCCACGACCGGACGACCGAGCCGTGCATCCAGTTCTCGGCGATGGCCGCAAGGTCGAGGTCGTACTCCGAGGCATGGAGGATCTCGAAGCCCTCGGCGTAGGCCTGCATCATCCCGTACTCGATCCCGTTGTGGATCATCTTCACGTAGTGGCCCGCACCGGGCGCGCCGGCATGGATGTAGCCGCCCTCCGGGGCGAGGCTCAGGAAGACCGGCTCCAGCGGCTTCACCGCCGCGTCCTCGCCGCCGACCATGAGCGCGAAGCCGTTCTGCAGCCCCCAGATCCCGCCCGAGACACCGGCATCGACGTACTGGACGCCCTGCTTGGCGAGCTCGGCGTGACGGCGGACATCGTCGTGGAAGTTCGTGTTGCCGCCGTCGACGATCGTGTCGCCGGGCTCCAGGTGCTCCATGAGCTCGTGGATCTGGGCCTCGGTCGCGTCGCCGGCCGGGACCATGATCCAGACGGTCCGTGGCTTCTCGAGCTTCCCGACGAGCTCGGCGATGCTGAAGGCGCCCTCCGCCCCCTCGGTCACGATCTCCTGCGTCTTCTCGGGCGTCCGGTTGTAGGCCACGACCTGGTGGCCGTCCCGAAGCACGCGGCGGACCATGTTTCCGCCCATCCGGCCGAGGCCGATGAAACCGATGCGCATCTGGAGGTGCCTCCTGGGCTGCCGCTTGGGTCGGTGGCTGCGGCCCAGCATCACCCTCGGGCCGCCCGATCCTGTTCGATCCCGCTCAGTCTACGCGGGACGGCTTCCGTCGCCGTCGCTCCACGGGCGTCCGTTGCCCCAACCGCGTCCGAGCACGACATCGATGCCGGACAGCACCAGATGGAGCTTGGCTTGTGGCAGCTTGCCGACCCGCTCGGTGAGGGCGCGCCGATCGACGGTGATCACCTGCGAGACATTGGCCACCGAGTCCCTCGGCAGGCCCGTCGATCGAGCGGTCAATCGAACGTTGCCGGGGGCACCTGCCCAGCCCAGGTTGCTCGTCAGGACGACGCACGCGACGGTCCCGATCGCACTCCAATTGAACGCGTCGGCCTGGACGACGACAATCGGCCGCCGATAGCCGGGCTCGGATCCGAGTGGCTCAGCCAGATCCACCCAGAAGATGTCGCCCTGGGCGATCACCAATCCGAATCGCTGACGACGCGCCGTGCTGCCCGAGCCAGGAAGACGTCACTCCCGGATCCGCCGGCCTCTGCCACGGCCCGATCGAGCAGGAGGTGACCATTTCGCCCGCTTCGTCGAATGCGACCGTGCAGCGACTCGTCAACGGTCGCGGCGGGCAGCGAACGCGAACGCCATGAAGTACGCCTCGAGGGACGCGGCGGTGGAGCCGTAGGCGTTGTCGCCGACCAGGAAATCGCAGACGACTTCCCGGACGCGGGCGATCTCGCGCCGCCGAGGCCCGGCCCAGCGCGGATCAGCCAACGTCAGGTCAAGCAAGTCGAGGGCCCGGTCGAGTGCCGGACCCATGCGGGCCTCGTTCCCCGTCAGCTTGGAGCGCAGGCAACGCCCGACCTCCGAGCCAGCGTTGCCAAGCTGTTCCGCGAGTGTCAGGGACGCCCAGCTGCCGACCGCTAGATCAGCGTGGAGCGTCATGCCACCACCAGGCGCTGGATGAGAGACCCGATCGCTGAGCGAGTGACGGGATCGTCGACCGAGCGGGATCGGTTTCCCTGGCTCGGGCGGATGTTGATCATCGAGTCGAACTCGATGAACGAGTCGCCCCCGAAGTCGTCGGGATACAGGTTGATACCCCACAGGTCGCTTTGGCGTGACCCGTCGCCGAGGAGGAACGCCTCTTCGTCGGCGTGCATGTCGGCGTCGACGGCGATCAGCTCCCGATCGAGGTCGACGACGGCTTTGACGAGGTTACCGAAGCGTCCTTCGGCCATGCGACGGAGTGAGGCAATCGAGATCGATTCTCGAATGAGCTCCACGGGCGCGCTACCCGGCCAGCGCGCGCGCCAACCGCGCCAGGCCCGCGGCAGGGTCGTCCCCGAGTCGCAGCCGCAGGACCGGCAGATCGTGCGCGGCGAGGGCCGCCGCGTCGCCCTGGGCCTGGGCGTCGATGAGGTGGCCGAACGTGTACGGCCAGCCGGGGATGTCGCGGTCAGCGGGGTGGGTGGAGGTGAGCTGGAGGAACCAGCCGATGGGGGCGCCGCCCTTGTGCAGTTGCCCGGTGGAGTGGAGGAAACGCGGGCCGTAGCCGGCGGTCGTCGCGTGGCCGGTCCGGTCGCGGAGGCTCGCCCGCATCCGCTCGATCGCGGCGTCCGCCTCCGGGCTCGGGGCGATGAACGCCTGGATCGCGAGGTAGCGGCCGGGGTGGTCCGGGCCCATCGACTCGCGAAGGAGCGCCGCGAGGTCGGCGTCGGACAGCCCGTCGAGGTCGTGGACCGGCGGTCCGCCGGCGGCCTCGCCACCCGGATTGCCGCCGTCCGAGGCCTTCGCGAGGACCGCGCGGGTGAGGTTCTTCGCCTCCTCGACGTTCGGCTGGTCGAAGGGGTCGATGCCGAGGACCGCGCCCGCGATCGCGGTGGCGACCTCCCAGCGGATGAACTCGCCGCCGAGGTCCATGGGGTCGTCGATGGCGATCCGGATGACGGGGTGGCCCGCCGCGGCAAGCGGCGCCAGGAGCCCGCCGGTCGGATCGGCGCCGCCGGTCAGCTCGATTGAGACGAAGACGCGATCGTCGCCGTAGGCCTCGGCTGCGCCGAGGGGCTCGCGATCGACCGGGACGATCCCGACGCCGTGCTTCCCGGTCGACTCGGCGATGAGCTGCTCCGCCCACGCGCCGAAGCTGGCGAGCGAGGGGTCGGCAACGAACGTCAGCTTGTCGCGGCCCGCCCGGGCGAGGCCGCCGAGCACGAGGCCCAGGAGCACGCCCGGGTTCCGATCCGGCTCCGGCTCGCGGCAGCCCGCCAGCATCATCGAGGCGGAGGCGAGAAGCGGGTCGAGGTCCAGGCCGATCAGGCTCGCCGGCACGAGACCAACGTATGACAGCGCCGCGTAGCGGCCGCCGATGTCCGGCGGGTTGAGGAAGACCTCGCGGAGCTGGTCATGATGCGGGATCGCCTCGACGCTCCTGCCGGGGTCGGTGATCGCGACGACGAAGTCGCCCGGCCGCTGGTTCGAGCCGGCGGCCTCGAGGGCTGCCGTGATGCGCGCCCAGGCATCGGCGAGGAAGGCGAGCGGCTCGGTCGTCGTGCCGGACTTCGAGGCGACGATCCAGAGGGTCGAGAGCGGGTCGAGGGCGTCGACGGTCGCCGCGACCGCGGCGGGATCCGTGGAATCGAGGACCCGGAGGTCGAGGTAGCCCTGGGTCGTGCCGAACGTCCGGTGGAGGACCTCCGGGGCGAGGCTGGAGCCGCCCATGCCCATGACGACCGCGGTCGTGAAGCCGGCCGCGCGGATCCCGTCGCCGAAGCCCTCGAGCGCCGCGATCTGGTCCGTGAAGTGAGCCGGCGAATCCAGCCAGCCGAGCCGATCGGCGATGGCCCGGCGGACGGCCAGGTCGCTGGACCAGAGGGTCGCGTCGCGATCCATGAGCCGGCGGGGCCACTCGTCGCGCCGCGCATGGTCCACGAGGGCGGCAAGGCGTTCCTCGTCCACCGGCGCCAGCCGGAGCTCCAATTCGGCGCTCATCGAATCACCTCCGCGGGGGCACATCGGCCGTCTGCGGCCACGCGCCAAGTCTACGCGTGGTGCCTCAGGCGCCCTCCGCCTCGATGGCCAGGACCTTGCCGAGCCGGCGGACGTGGCGCGGCTCGCCCGAGAACGTGGCTCCGAGGAAGGCGACCGCGCACTCGAACGCAAGCTCCGGGCCGATGACCCGTGACCCGAGTGTCAGCACGTTCATGTCGTCGTGCTCGACGCCCTGGTGGGCGGAGTAGGTGTCATGGCAGACGGCGGCGCGGACGCCGCGCATCTTGTTCGCCGCCACCGACGCGCCGACGCCGGAGCCGCAGATGAGGATCCCCCGATCCGCCTCGCCGTCGCGGATCGCCGTCCCGAGCCGCCGCGCGAAGTCGGGGTAATCGTCGAGGGGATCGGAGCCATCACCGCCGAGGTCGATGAGCTCATGCCCGAGCCCGGCCGCCGCGAGCCGCCGCAGCAGCTCGGCCTTCAGGCCCGCACCGGCATGGTCCGCGGAGAGCGCGACGCGCATCAGGCGGCCGCCCCGACAATCTCGACGCGTGTGGGCACGTCAGGCCAGCCTCGGTCCGTCGTGAGGATTCGGTCCGCCTCGACGACTTCCGCCGTGGCGATCACGAGTGCATCCGCGAGCTTGAGGCGCTTCCCGCGCCCGGCGCGCAGGCGAGCCGCCGCGCGAGCGATGGCTCGGCTGACGGGTTCGACCCGGGCAGGGAGGGTGTCCACGAACGCATCGGCCTGGTCGACGGCTCCTGGACCGAGGCGGCTTGGCAGCACCAGGATCTCCGCGTATGCCGACGCAGGCAGGACGAGCTCGTCGACTGTCCTCGCGGCGTTGACGGCAGCCTTGGCAGCATCGTGATGCGCATCTGCGTCGTCGAGAATCGCGATCACGACGCCGGCGTCGAGCACGGTCACTCCCATTCGTCGCGGAGCTCGTCGAGGTAGCCAGGTGGATAGAGGCCCGAGAAGATGCCGGCGAACCGCTCGATCGGGTCGTCAACGCGGGTCAATGTCACTCGCCCGCTGGCTTCCACCTCGACCCGCATCTCGTCGCCGACCTGGATGCCGGCCCGGGCAAGCGCATCCACGGGGAGCGTGATCTGGTGCTTGGCGCTTACGCGCGTGAACCCGCGTCGACGCGGCCGGACCTTTACTTCGCTGCTCATGAGTAAAGGATAACCCGCGGGCGCCGAGTTGCAAGGCCTCAGCTGTGGCCCGGGTCGGAGCCGGACGTCCGGTTCACCCCGCTGGCGCCGGGCGCGATCGTCGGGTGCCTGCCATCCGACCCGTGGCGCGCCAGATGGAGGCCCGCGGGCTGGTGGCCGGGATCGAGGGTGGGGACGGGGCCGCGGAGCTCGCCACGGAGGACGCTGCGGGCCACGTCCGTGACCCGCTCCACCGTGAAGCCGAGCTCCTCGAAGATCGTGCCGGCCGGCGCCGAGGCGCCGAAGTGGTCGATGCCGATGCTCGCCCCGCTGTCGCCGGCGTACCTCGACCAGCCCAACGTGACGCCCGCCTCGATCGTGACCCGCGCGCCGACGGCCCGCGGCAGCACGGATTCCCGATGGGCCGCGTCCTGGAGCTCGAAGGCCTCCCAGCAGGGGAGCGAGACGACGCGCGCCGGCGTGCCCTCGGCCTCGAGCGCCTCGGCGGCGCCCATGGCGAGCTGGAGCTCGGAGCCCGTGGCGACGAGGATGATCGCGGGCGCCCCGCCCGAGTCTTCGTTCGAGGCCTTCCGGAGGACGTAGCCGCCGCGTCGGAGGCCCTCGCGCGCGAGCGTGTCCGTGCCCGCGAGGGTCGGCAGCTTCTGGCGGGTCAGCGCGAGCGCCACGGGCCCGTCGTTCCGCTCCACCGCGAGCGCCCAGGCGGCGGTGGCCTCGTTCGCGTCGCCCGGCCGGACGAACCAGAGGTTCGGGATGGCCCGCAGCGCCGCGTAGTGCTCGACGGGCTGGTGCGTTGGCCCGTCCTCGCCGAGGCCGACCGAATCGTGGGTCCAGACGTAGGTGACGTGGAGCCCGGTGAGCGCGGCCAGCCGCACCGAGCCGCGCATGTAGTCGCTGAAGGTGAGGAACGTGCCCGCGTACGGGATGAACCCGCCGTGGAGCGCGATTCCATTGACGATTCCGCCCATCGCGTGCTCGCGGACGCCGAACCGCAGGTTCCGGCCGAACTCGCCGGCCTCGAAGTTCGGCGCGCCCTTGACGTCGGTCAGGTTGGATTCCGAGAGGTCCGCCGCGCCGCCGAAGAGCTCCGGCAGCGGGCCGGCGAGCGTGTTGATCGCGGCCTGGCTCGCCTGCCGCGTCGCGAAGTCCTCGCCGAGGGCGTACGTCTTCAGGCCGGCGTCCCAGCCGTCGGGAAGCCTGCCCGCCAGCCGGCGCCGCAGCTCCGCGGCCGCGTCCGGGTGAGCCTCGGCGTAGCGATCCAGCCGCTGCGCCCAGTCGGCGGCGAGCGCGGCGCCCGCGTCGACGGCCTCGCGGAAGAGCTCCCGCGCCGCGTCCGGAACGAGGAACTGGGCATCGGGGTCCCAGCCGTATGCCTCCTTCGTCAGGCGGACCTCGTCCTCGCCGAGCGGCGAGCCGTGCGCCTTCTGGGAGTCGTGCTTGTTCGGGCTGCCGAAGCCGATGTGCGTCCGGACGGCGATGATCGACGGCCGGTCGTCGTCGCGCGCGTGCTCGATTGCCGCCTCGATCGCCGCCGTGTCGTTGCCGTCGTCCACCCGCTGGGTCTGCCACCCGTAGGCATCGAAGCGCTGCAGGACATCCTCGGACCAGGCCATGTCCGTCGGCCCGTCGAGCTGGATGTGGTTGTCGTCGTAGAGGACCACGAGGCGGGCGAGGCGGAGGTGGCCGGTGAGGCTCGCCGCCTCGGACGCGATTCCCTCCTGCAGGTCGCCGTCACTGGCGAGGACGTAGGTCCAGTGATCCACGACGTCGTGGCCCGGCCGGTTGAACTCGGCGGCGAGGCGCCGCTCCGCGATCGCCATGCCCACGGCGTTCGTGAGGCCCTGGCCGAGCGGGCCGGTCGTCGCCTCGACGCCGGGCGTCAGCCCGCGCTCGGGATGGCCCGGCGTCCGGGAGCCCCACTGCCGGAAGGACTTGAGGTCGTCCAGGGTCACGTCGTAGCCGGTCAGGTGGAGGAGCGAGTAGAGGAGCATCGAGGCGTGCCCGGCGCTGAGGACGAACCGGTCGCGGTCCGGCCAATGCGGGTCCGCGGGCGCGTGGCGGAGGAAGCGGGTCCAGAGGACGTAGGCCATCGGCGCGGCGCCCATCGGAGCACCCGGGTGGCCGGAGTTCGCCTTCTGGACGCCGTCAATCGACAGGGTCCGGATCGTGTTGATCGCGAGCTGCTCGAGGGCGGGGTCGGGGCGCACGGGCGGCTCGGCGCGGCCCTGGGCCTCGGCGCGGTTCGTCATCACGGGGGGATCGTACCAACTGCGCGGCTCCGCACCGATACCATCGCACCGTGACCGCTTCCACGCACGTGTCGGCTCCGGCTGTCCGCCCGCGCGTCCTCGTGCTCGGCGACCTCGTCCTCGACGTCGTCCTTGCCCCGGAACGGCCGATCGAGACCGGGACCGACGTGCCCGGCACGGTCGGCATCCGCCAGGGCGGGTCCGCGGCGAACACAGCCCGCTGGTTGGCGCGGCTTGGCGCCGACACGCAGCTCGTCTGCGCCGTGGGCCGGGACGGAGCCGGCCGATCGCTCGTCGACCAGCTGGGGCGCGACGGGGTCCGGGTGCGGGCGGCGCGGATCGCCGGACAGCGAACGGGGCGGATCGGGGTGATCGTCACCCCCACCGGGGAGCGGTCGTTCGTGGCGGATCGGCGGGCGGCGCTTGCTCTCCGCCCGGACCACCTGCGGCCGGAGTGGTTCGCGGGGCTCCGCGTCATCCACGTGCCGGCGTATTCGCTGATGGGGGAGCCGCTGGCGTCCGCGGCGCGGGCGGCGGTCGGGCTGGCGCGCGCCGCCGGGGCCGAGGTGTCGCTCGACCTGTCATCGATCGGGCCGCTGCTCGCCGACGGGCGCCGTGCGGCCCGGGAGCTCGTGGCCTCGGTCCAGCCGGACATCGTCTTCTCGACCGAGGCCGAGGCGCAGGGGTTCCTTGGCCGGACCGGCGCGGACGGGATGCTCGAGCACGCCTCGATCGCCGTCATCAAGCAGGGGTCCAGGGGCGCGCGGGTGCTCGCGCGCGAAGCCGGGGACGCGGTGCTCCGCTTCGACGTCGCCACGGCCCAGGTCACCGCGGCCGACACGACGGGCGCGGGTGACGCCTTCAGCGCGGGGTTCCTGGTTGGATTGCTGGCGGCGCGGGCCGCCGGCCGGACGATCCCCGATGCGCTGCACCGGGCCACCATCGCCGGGCACCGGGCGGCCGCCCGCCAATTGACGACGCTGAAGATGGAGCTCCCGCCGGGATGAGTGACACCAGGGACACGACGGTCCGATCCATTCCGGACGCTGCCGCGCCGGCAGCGTTCGGGCTCGCTGGCGGCGTCATCGACTACGTCCGGGGTCGCGGGCCGGGCTCGCTCGGGGACCGGCTCGACGTCCGGCCCGAGGTTGCCGATGCCATCGCCGCGGGCCGGCCCGTCGTGGCGCTCGAATCGACGCTCATCAGCCACGGGCTGCCCTACCCGCAGAACGTCGAGGTCGCCCGGGCGTCGGAGGCTGCGGTGCGCGAATCCGGCGCGGTCCCCGCGACCGTGGCGATCCACGACGGCGAGGTCCTCGTCGGGCTGGACGATGCGCACCTCGAGGCGTTGGCCACCGCGCCGGCCGGCTCCGTGCTGAAGGCCGCGCGTCCCAGCCTGTCGGCCGCCCTGAGCCGGGCCGGCTGGTCCGCGACGACCGTGTCCGCGACGATGATCGCGGCGCACGCCGCCGGGATCCGGGTCTTCGCGACCGGGGGGATCGGCGGGGTCCACCGGGGAGCGCTCGGCGCGCCGGGTTCCCTGCTTCCGCCGACCTTCGACATCTCGTCCGACCTCGAGGAGCTCGCGAAGACGCCGATGGTCGTCGTCTGCGCCGGCCCGAAGGCGATCCTCGACGTCGCCGCCACGATGGAGGTCCTCGAGACCCGCGGCGTGCCGGTCGTCGCCGTTGGCCAGGACGACCTGCCCGGGTTCACCGCCCGCTCGTCCGGGCTCCGGGCCCCGTGGAGCGTGGCTGATGTCGCGGCAGCCGCCGACCTCGCCGCCGCGCACCTGGCCCTCGGGCTCGGGAGCGCGATGGTCATCGCCGTGCCGGTGCCCGCGGACGCCGCCCTCCCGGACCAGGTCGCGCGCGAAGCCGCCGAGCGCGCGGCTCGCGAGGCGGACGAGGCGGGCATCCACGGCCCGGCCCTGACGCCGTGGCTGCTGGCGAGGATCGCCGCGATCACGAACGGCGCCTCGGTCCGCGCGAACACGGCGCTCATCGTCAACGACGCGCGGGTCGCGGGGGAGATCGCGGTCCTTCTGGCCGGGGGCCAATCCGGCGGGGCGTGACGGGCGAACGGGGGTCATGACCGACTTCATCTCCGGCCAGCTCGACGCCATCGGTGCCGCCGTGGTGCCCGGCCTCCCGGCGCTGCTCGTCATCGCCCTCGTGATGACGGCGCTCTGGATCGTCTCGCTCGTGGTGCGGGACGCCTCGATCATCGACCCCTTCTGGGGCCTCGCCTTCGTCCTGATCGCATGGACGGTGTTCTTCGTCGGCCCGTCCTCCGGCCCGGCCTGCCTCCCCGAGCGATGCGAGGAGACCTGGCCGCCGGCGAGCGCGGCCGTCGTCCCCATCCTCGTGACGGTCTGGGGCGTCCGCCTTTCGGCCCACCTGGCGTGGCGCAACCTCGGCCACGGCGAGGATTTCCGGTACGTCCGGATGCGCGAGCGGTTCGGGCCACGGTTCCCGCTGATCAGCCTGTTCGTCGTGTTCCTGACCGGCGACCTGCAGCTCGCCGCATTCAAGCGTGACCCGGCGAACAAGGGCAAGGTCATGGATCGAGGCCTCTGGCGGTACACCCGCCACCCCAACGACTTCGGCGACTTCTGCGTCTGGTGGGGCTTCTTCCTCATCGCCGCGTCCGCCGGCCAGTGGTGGACCGTCGTCGGCCCGCTCTTGATGTCCGTGCTCCTCATCCGCATCTCGGGCGCGGGCCTGCTGGAGAAGACGATCGGCCAGCGGCGGCCCGGCTACGACGAGTACGTCCGCCGCACGAGCGGCTTCTTCCCGCTGCCTCCGAAGGCCTGACGCACCGGTTCGCCCGAGGACCGTCCGGCCGGCGTGGCGTGTTCGATATCCATCTTCCCGGCCGATCGGCGGTCCCGGGTCGCTCTTCACGGCCCTGACCGGCCAGGCCCATCCGTCCGCCCTCGGCATCATCGTCGCCTTGATGGTCACCGGGGGCATCGCTACACTCGGGGCGCTGGTTGCGTTCCGGAAGAGCGACCGCAAGGCGAAGCGCGCCGGCCTGTACGACCGGACCACGGGTTCCTGACCATGGACCGACGGTTCCGTCGGTCGCCGGGAGGCTTGATGCGGATCTACGACGGCAGCCCTCGCCAGGACTTCGAGGAGGTCCTCCGCTCCATCGGCGCCTATCTCGACGGACGGGGCATGAAGGATGTCCTCCTGATGGAGGCCCCGGACGGCTTCATCGTCCAGGCGCTCGCCCATGTCAGCACGGCCGGCACGGCCTGGACCGAGGCCGTGGGCCTCGTCGAGAAGGAGACGATGACCTTCCTCGACGAGGACATCGGCAAGTTCATGGATCTCGCCATGGCCCGTCGCGGGCAGGGCGCGGCCCCGGCGGCGACGGGTCCGGTCGGCCGCTACGAGGCCGCCTTCCGGGTCATCGGCCGCTACATCGACGAGCAGAAGCCAAAGGACATCTTCTTCTTCGAGCAGGAGGGCGCCTTCGTCCTCCGGCTCCATCACGTGACGCAGAACGGCTCCCGGCATACCCTTGCCGAGTTCACCCGTGACGACGTCGAAGCCCTGATCTCGAAGGGGCCGACGCTGCGAATGCCCGCCATCCCGAAGCCCGGGTCGCCGGGGGCGACCGGAGGCTGAACGCCGAGCAACAGGAGGCCACCATGCGCGCCCTCAAGACCGTCGCCGTCGCCCTGGGGATCACCCTCGGCGCCCTCATCGTCATCCCGCTCATCGTGCTCGCCGGGCTGTTCGTCTGGCTGAAGCTCACCGAGGAGGCGGACGAGGAGTCGCTCGAGCTGGACCAGGAGGGGGCTTGACCGCCCGCCGTCACGCGGCCCGGCGCGGCGTTGGCGCCTCCGCTCCGTCGCTCACGCACGTTCGAGCGCGCTGGCTCCGGTGCTCGTCACCGCCTTGCGCCAGGCTCGCCTGACGGCGGGCGATGAATCGGGGCTCGCACGCGCTCGACGCGAGCAAGGCGCCCGCCGGAGGACCGGCGGGCGTCGGTGTTCCTGCACCCGGCTGGGGCACGAGCCACCGGGCCGCCGAGCTCGCGGTCCTCGTCGTCATCGTCGCCTGGGCCGGGAACTTCATCGTCGTCAAGGCCGCGAACCGCGAGATCCCGCCGATCACCTTCGCCTTCATCCGCTTCACGCTCGCCTCCGCGCTGCTCCTCGTGCTCCTGCGGTGGCGCGAGGGGACGATCCGGGTGCCGCTCCGGGACGTGGCGCCGATGATGGGTCTCGGGGCCCTCGGCTTCGGGCTCTACCAGGTCCTCTGGCCGACGGCCCTCCAGCTGATCCCCGCCGGCGATTCCGCCTTCCTGATCGCGACGGCGCCCGTGTTCACAGCCCTGTTCGCGAGCATCGCCGGCTCCGACACCCTCACAAGCCGGAAGCTGACCGGGGCGGTCGTCTCGTTCGCGGGCGTGGGGATCGTGGTGGCCTTCGGGCCGGGCCTCGGGCTGGGGGCGTCGATCCTGGGCGACCTGCTGACGCTCGGGGCGGCCGTGTGCTGGGCGGTCTATACGTCCTGGGGTGCGCCGATCCTCGCGTCGCATTCGCCGCTCCGGACGACGACATGGGCGATGGTCGGCGGCGCGATCGTCCTCGCGCCGATCGGTGCGTGGCAGGCGACGAGTGCCGACTGGGGCGCGGTCTCGGCAGGCGCCTGGGCGGGCTTCCTCTACTCCGCGTTCCTCGCCGCGGGTGTCGCGAACGTCATCGTCTTCCACGGCGTCTCGCTGCTTGGGCCCACCCGGATCACCGCGTTCCAGTTCCTCGTGCCGTTCATCGCGGTCGTGCTCGGCGCGCTCTTCCTCGCGGAGGCGATTCAGCCGGCCCAGCTCATCGGCGGCGCAGTGATCATCGCCGGCGTGTCGATCACGCGGGCGATGTCGGTCGGGGCGCTCGTGGGCCGGATCCGCGCCCTGGTCCCGTGAGCGCGCCGGGTCCGAGGTCGCCCCAGGGGCCCGCGGGCGCGCCCGCGCCGCTCCGGCCCGGCGATCCGCCACTCGCGATCCTCCTCGACTACGACGGGACCATCGCGCTCACCGATGTCTCCGACACGCTGATGGCCGAGTTCGTCACGGCTGAATGGGAGGCGAAGGCGGCCGAGTACGACGCGGGCCTGTCCGGCTCGCGGCGGCTGATGGAGTGGGAAGTCGGCCTGATCACCGCGGCGCCGTCCGCGCTGCGCGACCTCGCCGCCGCCCAGCCCCACGATCCGGGGTTCGCGCCGCTGGTCCGGCGGGCGCAGGCGGCCGGGATCCCGGTCGAGGTCGTGAGCGACGGGTTCGGGTTCTTCATCCCCGGGGCGCTGGCGGACCTCGGTGTCGGCGACGTGCCGGTCGTCTCGGCCGACACGACCTTCCCGCCGGGGGAGCGGCCCCGGATCGCCTTCCCGAACGGCCATCCTCGATGCTTCGTCTGCGGGACGTGCAAGCGCGCCCGGGTCCTGGCCTACCAAACCAGCGGCCGTGCGGTCGTCTTCGTCGGGGACGGCGAGTCGGACCGGTACGCGGCGGGCTACGCGGACGTGGTGTTCGCGAAGCACGCGCTGCTGCGCCTGTGCGCGGAGAACGGCTGGCCGTTCCGGCGCTGGACGGACTTCGCCGAGGTCGATGCGTGGCTGGCCTCGACGATCGAGGCGTGGCGCGCGGACCGGGCTACCGCCCTGATGCCCCGGCCGGCGTCGAAGCCGTTCTTCTGCGGCCCCGAGGCGTGGGGCGAGGGGCGTTGGGACCCTCCGGGCCCCGCGGGACGGCCGCGAGGGTAGGAGCGAGGCGAGGTCCGGGACGGCGGCGTATTCCGGATTGTGGTGCCATCCCGCCCACCAGTGAACTGGCGGGAGCGTCCGGATGGCAGCGCTCGGCGGGGACGCAAGGCGGCCGTGCCGCCACGCTCGACCTACATCACTTCGCGGTGCTGCGGCCCGCGCCACCGCAAGTCGATCGACCTCATCCCCGCCTGCCCGCTGGCAGCAAGCACGAGCCGCGGGCCTAACCTTTCGGGCATGACTCAGGGGAGGGGACCCCGTGCCGCTCGGATCCTCGCCTTCGGCGTGGTCATCGCTTCTGCACTGCCGGTTGCGGCGTTGTCGAAGAGCCGACGGAGCGCGTCCGCCCGACGCCGACGCCCGGCCCGCCGTCCCTGCGTTTCTCGTCGAGCACGGGTGGGACATTCGACGGCCGGATCTGGACGGTCTCGGTGATCGTCGAGCCGAAGGGCGTCCCGACCGACGTCGTGCTCGAGTACCACGTTGGTCTCGAGGACGGGCCGTTCGACGTGGTGATCCCCGTTGCCGAAGATGTTCTCGACGCCGGCCGGGTCACAGCCCAGACGACCGATCGGCCGGCGGACCAGGCCTTCTGCTACCGGATCAGCGCGACGAACGAGTTCGGAGCCGCCTCCACCGAGCCCATCTGCTTCCCGGGTCCGCCGTCCTTCGCGCCATCGCCGTCTGGCCTGAGCGCGACCGCATCTCCGGCGGCCTCATAGGCCCGGATCAATGTCCGTCGACGCTCCCTCTTTCCCGTGAAGTGCTGCAACCCAGACGCACGCGCCGGTTCGTGACCGGTGGTAGAAGGCATTCCGGACGGGCAGTCCGGGCCGTGCCCCCTGGAGTGGTGGACTTTGAGCGATCCGTCGTGATCCGCAGCGACAGTATCGGCGGCGTCGGTCAGGACGCCAGCAGCAGGCTCTTGCCTTCGTCCACCTCCTTGGTCGGTCCATCATCGCTGGCCCGGT
>JACPOU010000057.1 GCA_016191345.1 Chloroflexota bacterium | reverse complement strand
GCCGGCCGGCGGCGCGCGCGGCCGCCGAACGCCGCAGGATCCTCACAGGCGCACCAGGATCCCGGACGCTGGACTGAGCGGCCGGTCCACACCAGGACACCGGTCAACTGCTGGCTTGACAAGCGAGCGGCTGCGCGGCCGCAGCTCAGGTAGGCGGGTGAGGCTAGGCGAATGGACTCCGGTGCCACCAACGCGGGCGGATGCCGCTCCGGTCTGGCCTGCGGGGCAAGCACTGGGTGGCAGCCGGATGGCCCGGTCCAAGGTCAACCCCTGAGGTACGGCCCGGATGACCATCGGAAGCGCCGGGTGATCCATGGGTGATCGGCCGATGAGCGCCGCCTGCTTCACTCTCCTCGTGGCCGGTCAAAAGCAGCTCGCGGAAGCACGTCGCGCAGCGACGCGCCTTCATCGAGGCCTGGCCGACGATGTCAGGCGGCTTCGGGAGGACGCGGCCGTCAGGCGCTCGCAACTCGCGGAGGTGGCCGGTATCGACCTCTCGTTCCTCTGCCGATTGGAAGATGGCCGGACACGCCCTTCGCTCGACACCTACGCGAAGCTTGCGACCGCCCTCGGCGCGGACCTGAGCACGCGCCTCTATCCCAACACCGGCCCGGCAATTCGGGACCGGCACCAGGCGCGGATCCTCGAGGCACTCCTGGCGTCCCTTCAGCCGCGATGGCGAGCGTTTCCGGAGGTTGCCGTGCGTCACCCATCACGTGGCTGGATCGACGTCGTGCTCCACGACGGGCGCGAGGAGACCGTGATCGCCACCGAGATCCAATCCGACCTTCGACGTCTGGAACAGCTGCTCCGATGGTTCCAGGACAAGGTCGCGGCGCTTCCGTCGTGGGAGGGCTGGCCGAGAATACGGTCGACCTCCGAGCCCATCGCGGCTGTTGATCGTGCGGTCGACGCGTGCGACCCGGACCATCGGGCGGGAATTCGCGCGACAACTGGCGTCCAGCTACCCGGCCCACCCCGCCGATGCGATCGCGGCCCTCGGCGGCACCGCGCCATGGCCCGGCCCGGCCCTGATCTGGGCCGAGATCGAGCCGACGCGTGTGCGGTTCATCTCGAGACGCCAGGCGCACACCTGACCGGAGTGCTTGTCGCCCGGATCCGCCGATCGCGACGCTGGACTCGCAGTCCACGACGGTTCGGTCGACGGGTCAACGGCGGGATCTGCAGACCAGCGACAGGGTCCGAGGCGTCAGGCGCCCCATCGAAATGCGCGATTTGGTGGACTGGCGAGCCAGGCCCCTGGGCACTTGCCGTCCCCAGCTGGACAGTCGTGCAGGCGGTATCGCGGAAGCGTGTTGCGGGCCTCGGCTCAGCCGGCGAGGGGCACGACCCGGCCGTCGGCGTCGAGGGTGGCCTGGCGTCGTCGCAGCGCCTTCAGCTCGGCGCCCGGGACCTGGTCGCGGGCGTGGTAGCTGGATCGGACCAGCGGCCCGGACTCGACGTGCCGGAAGCCCATCGCGAGGGCCTCGACCTTCATCTCGGCGAACTCGTCGGGGTGGTAGTAGCGCTCGAGCGGCAGGTGCTGGAGCGACGGCCTGAGGTACTGCCCGATCGTGAGGATGTCGACGTCGACGGCCCGGAGCGCCTCGAATGCCTCGGTCAGCTCCTCGCGCGTCTCCCCGAGGCCGACCATGAGCGAGCTCTTCGTGTGGACGTCCCGGCCGTACTCGGCGGCGTAGACCTTGGCTCGTTCGAGGACGCCAAGGGTCCGGTCCCAGCGAGCGCGCTTGCGGACCGGCTTCTGGAGCCGCTTCACGGTCTCGAGGTTGTGGTTGAGGATGTCCGGGCCGGCCCCCATCACGGCTCGCAGCGGGGCCTCGGCGCCGTTGAAGTCCGGGATCAGGACCTCGACGCCCATGCCCGGGATACGCTCCCGCAGCTGCCGGATCGTCTCCGCGAACACGGAGGCGCCGCCGTCGGGGAGGTCGTCGCGGGCCACGGACGTGACGACGACGTGCTCCAGGCCCAGGCCACTCAGCGCCTCCGCGACCCGCCGCGGCTCGTCATCGTCGAACCAGGTGGGCTTGCCGGTCTTGATGTTGCAGAAGCCGCAGGCCCGGGTGCAGGTGTCGCCGAGGATCATGATCGTCGCGGTCCGCTGGTCCCAGCACTCCCCGATGTTCGGGCAATGGGCCTCCTCGCAGACGGTGTTGAGATTCAGGCCCCGGAGCAGGCCCTTGAGGTCGTGGTAGTTCTCGCCGGAGGGCATCCGGGCCTTGATCCAGTCGGGATGGCGTCGCAGCGCGGAGGACCCGTCGGCGGCGGGGAGGCCGGCGAAGCCGCCGCCCATCGCGATCGAGAGCCCGGTGGCGCCGGAACCGTGACCGGCGACGTGCCCGGTGCCGGGCGGATCGAAGATCGGAAGCTCGCGAGCCATCGAGGTGAGTCTAGTCAGGCGGGCTCGAAGCTGTCGCGGAGGTCATCCCCGACGATCCGCCGAGGTCCTCGCAGCGGCGCGGTCGGCACCGTCACGGCTGCAGCGCGATGGCGGCGATCTGTGTCGTGGATACCTTCTCGAAGCCCTCGCCGCCGGTGACGACGATCAGGTGCCAGGCCGTCCGGCCGGCGAACGGCACGAGCCGGCTCCCGTCAAGGGTCGCGAGGTCGAGCCTTCCCAGCCAGGCCGGCGCGGCGCCCTGGGGCGTGGTGTTGAAGCCGAGATCGAGGCAGCCGGCCGTCTCGAGGCGGGCCGCGCCCGCCTTGCTCCAGATCTCGCCGGGTCCGGGGTCCGCAGGACAGAGCCAGCCGCGCGCGTCGGGCTCGCCGCGGCCGGGGAACGAGACCTGGATCAGCGAGCCGTCGCGCCGGATCGATGCTCCGAAGCCGGCCAGCGGACTGCACGCGGCGAAGAAGCCCACGATGAGGGCGAGGACCGCGAGGACCGCCGCCCCGGTGCGCGGGCCACGCATCCCGGGCCGGCCGTGAACGGCCATCGGGCCGGTCAGTAGATCGCCGTGTCCGGGCCGACCGCCTCGAGCCAGCTCTTGATGTCGCGGAGCAGCGCGGCGCCGCCCGCGCCGTCGTTCGCCCGGTGATCGACGCCGAGGACCATGTTCATGATCGGCCGGATCCCGATGACATCGCCCTCGGGCGTCTCGATCACGACCGCTCGCTTCGTGATCCGGTCCATGGTCACGATCCCGACCTCGGGGACGTTGATGATCGGCATGACCATGTTCGTGCCCAGCCAGCCGGTGTTGTCGACCGTGAAGGTGCCGCCGCCGAAGTCATCGAGGCGGAGCTTGTTCGCCCGGGCCCGCTCGGACACCTCGGCGATGGCCTTGTTCAGGCCCGAGATCGAGAGCTGGTCGACGTCCCGGAGCACGGGCACGATCAGCCCGCCCTCGACCGCGACCGCGATCCCGACGTTGATCCGGCGCTTGGCCAGGAGGCCCTGCTCGGTCCAGTGGGCGTTGAAGGTCGGGTTGCGCTTCAGCGCCTCGGCGGAGGCCTTCACGACAAACGGCACGAAGCTGAGCGACATGCCCTCCCGCGCCTGGTAGTCCTTCTTGTTGCGGTCACGGAAGCGGACGAGATTCGTGACGTCGACTTCCATCTGGACATAGGCGTGGGGCACGGCCAGGGCGCGGGTCATCTGGGCCGCGATGCCCTTCCGCATCTGGGTCAGCGGGACGAGGACCTCGTCCGCGCCGGCCGGGAACTCGATGCCTGGCGCCGCGGTGACGGCGGGGCTGGAGGCGCCGGAGGGGCGCGAAGCGGGCGCGGCGATGGCAGGGGGCG
Organism: Chloroflexota bacterium; assembly: GCA_016191345.1. Classification (GTDB taxonomy): domain Bacteria; phylum Chloroflexota; class Limnocylindria; order Limnocylindrales; family CSP1-4; genus UBA5189. The sequence continues at coordinate 25,085 of JACPOU010000057.1, read as the reverse complement.
CCGCGGCGGCGCCGTTGGCCGAGGCCGGCGAGGAGGGCGAGGCGGGTGCGGCCGGCGCGGCGGCGGCGTTCTGCTGGTTGACCGGCCTCCCGGTCCGCTGCGACTCCACGTAGTCCGTGACGTCCTCGCGGGTGATCCGGCCGCCACCACCGGTCCCCACGATCGCCGCGGCCTGGAGGCCGTGCTCGCGGAGCAGGCGGCGGACGGCCGGGGTCATGCGGGCGTCGGCGCTCCCGGGCATCTCGTGCGGGGCGCGCTCATCGGAGCCGGCGGGGCCGTGACTCGGGCTCACGCTGGGCGTGGCGGGCGCGGACGCTGCGGCGGCCGTGGCGGGAGCGGCGCTCGCGGGGGTCGACGCAGGCGCGGGCGCTGCGGCGGCCGTGGCGGGAGCGGCGGGCGTCTCGGGTTCCTTCGGCTCGTCGGGCGCGGCCGCGACGGCGGTCGTCGGCACGGCCGATGTCGCGCTCGCGGCGGTGGGCGCGGCGGGAGTGGCGGATGCGGCGGCCGCGGCACCGCCCTCCTCGATGACCGCGATCTCGGCGTTGTTCGGGACCGTCGCGCCTTCCTCGACGAGGATCTCGGTCAGGGTGCCCTCGAACGGGGAGGGGACCTCGGCGTTCACCTTGTCCGTGATGACCTCGAGGAGCGGCTCGTACTTGTCGACGTGGTCGCCCGGCTTCTTGAGCCACTTCCCGATCGTCCCCTCGGCGACGCTCTCGCCGAGCTGGGGCATCGTCACCTTGGCCACGGAAGGAACCTCCTCGCGGGAGTGGAACGCCGGTCACCGCGACGTCGCCGGTCGCGTCGGCGCCTAGTGTCGCCCATCCGCGGCTCACTCGCACGTATGCCGGAGTGCCCGGCGGGGGCTCCCGGTGTCAGGTACGAACCCCGATCGTGCTATCCGGTGAGTCGGCGGACGTCGGGACCGGGTACGAACCCCCGTCGTGGTCGGTGCCGGATCCGTTCGCCGCCGACCCCGCGCCCGCCCCGGGCCCATCACCGGTGACGGCCGCCACGCTCATCCGGGGCCCGCGACGGACCCCGGACGCGCCTGCGACTGACAGGCCCGCACCGACCACGACCACCATTCGTGACTGGCAGGAACGCCAGCATGCCCGTGCCCTGGGCCGGCGACGTGAGCCACGCGCGGACACCCGGTCCGCGGATCGGGAACACGCTCAGGAGGACCTCGTCGTGGCGCGCGACCCGGCGCCGGCTGGTGGAGGTGTCCGGCAGGACCAGGAGCCGCGAGAGCGCCACGCCGCTCCATCCCAGCCGATCGGCCGCAACCTCCCGGGCGCGCCGGGCCTTCATGTCGAGCGTCCTGAGCGTCTCCTCGATCGAGGTCAGCTCGGTCTTGACCTCGACGACCAGCAGGCTCCTCGTGGCGGGATGCCAGGCCAGCACGTCCATCGAGCCGCGATCTGCGTAGATCGCGAACGTGACCTCGACCGCGACCTCCCAGCCGGCCCGCTTCAGCCGGTCGCTAGTCGTGGCGACGACCGCCGCATGGCCCTCGTCGAGGAGGCGGTCGACGTCGCCGCCCCGCCATCGAACGACGAGGTGGAAATCGGCCTCGAGCTCGGCGAGCACGCGCTCGATCGTCCTGAGGGCGAGGCGTCGACCGTGCCCCCGCTTGAGGAGCGAGATCAGGCCCTGGCTCACGCCGGCAGCCGTTGCGAGGTCCGCCTGTCGCCATGCGCGCCGGGTCCGGATGGCGCGAATCGTTCGGCCGAGCCGTACGGGATCCATGCGCAGGATCGTGACGGGCAGCCGTTATCCCGGGCTCACCTGCGGCGCGGGGACGCTGCGAGGGCCGGGCTCGGCCAATCAGCGCACCCAGGCGTCGAAGCCGCGCGCGAGCATCGCGGCGCGCGAGCATCGCGGCGCGCGAGCATCGCCGCGCGCGAGCATCGCCGCGCGCGAGCATCGCGGCGCGCGAGCATCGCCGCGCGCGAGCATCGCCGCGCGCGAGCATCGCCGCGCGCTCCGCCACCTCCACCCGGGCGCCCGGTCGCGCGAGCACGTCGAGGCTGTGGACCCGGGCCGGAACGAGTGAGCCGCGGCAGGGAACGAGGAGCGCCGCCAGTCGCCGTGCGATGACGGCGAGATCGGCGAGATCAGGCGCCGTCGCCACCTCGCGACGTCAGTACGCGGCGAGCCTGCGGATCCCGTCCGCGATCTTCTCCGGGTTGACCATGAACCAGTCCTCGAGGACGTGGTTGTACGGCACGCCGGGAACGTCCGGGCCGGCGATCCGGGTGACCGGACCGTCCAGGTAGTCGAAGGCCTCCTCAGCGACGATCGCGGCGATCTCCGCGCCGTAGCCGCCGAACCGGTTGTCCTCGTACGCGACCAGGCACTTGCCGGTCTTCCGGACGGAGTTCAGGAGCGTCTCCTTGTCGAGCGGGCGGAGCGTCCGGAGGTCCACGACCTCGACGCTGATCCCCTCCTCCGCGACGATGTCGGCCGCCTCGAGTGCGTAGTGGGCCATGAGCCCGTACGCGACCACGGTCATCCGCGTCCCCGGATGCGTGATCGCCGCCCGCCCCAACGGCACCGTGTAGTCCGTGTCCGGGACGTCGCCCCGGACGGACCGGTACATCTTCTTGTGCTCGAAGAACAGGACCGGGTCGTCGTCCCGGATCGAGGACCGGAGGAGCCCCTTCGCGTCATAGGGCGTCGACGGGATGACGACCTTCAGGCCGGGGATGTGGGTGAAGAACGCCTCGACCGACTGCGAGTGGTACAGCGCCCCGTGGACGCCGCCCCCGTACGGGGCCCGGATCGTCATGGGCACGCCGAAGCCGTTGTTGGAGCGGTAGCGCATCCGGGCCGCCTCGGACAGGATCTGGTTGAAGGCCGGGAAGATGAAGTCGGCGAACTGGATCTCGGCGAGCGGCCGGAGCCCGTTGACCGCCGCCCCGATCGACGCCCCGACGATGAGCGATTCCGTGAGCGGCGTGTCGATGACGCGATCGTCCCCGAACTCCGCCCACAACCCGTCCGTCGCGAGGAAGACCCCGCCCTTCTTGCCCACGTCCTCGCCGAGGACGATGACCGACTCGTCCCGGCGCATCTCCTCGAACATCGTGTCGCGGATCGCCTCGATGAACGTCTTGAGGGCCATCAGTCGGCCGCTCCCTGGGCCGCCGAGGCGTCATCGGGCCTGCCATGGCCCTCCATCCCGTGCCCGCCCCCGAAGCCCCACGGCGGCGGCGTCTCCGACGGCCACTCCTCCGCGAACACCCAGCGCATCGCGGTGGACGGGTCGGGGTCCGGTTCGGCCTCCGAGTGGTCCGTTGCGGCGTCGACCTCGGCCTTGATCTCCGCCGCGATCGTCGTCTCGAGCTCGTCGGTCAGCACGCCCGCGGCCCGCAGCTCGTCGCGGAAGCGCGGCAGCGCGTCGTGGCTCCGCAGCTCCGCGAGCTCCTGCTCGGGTCGGTACTTGGTCTGCTGGTCGTCCGACGAGTGGGCCGTCAGCCGGATGACCTTGGCCTCGATGAGCGTCGGCCCGTCGCCCCGCCGGGCCCGCTCCACGGCCGCCCTGGATGCGCGATAGCAGCCCAGCACGTCCGAGCCGTCGACCACCACGCCGGGGATGCCATAGCCGGACGCCCGGTCGGCGACGTTTGGCGTGGCGACCTGGCGCGCCGCGGGGACGCTGATCGCATAGCCGTTGTTCTCGATGACGAGGATGAACGGGAGCTTGTGGATCGCGGCGAAGTTCAGGCCCTCGTGGACGTCGCCCTGGTTGGAGCTCCCCTCCCCCATCGACGTCATCGCGACCTGGCCGGTCTTCCGGATCTTCGCCGCCAGCGCGATGCCGACGGCGTGGAGCATCTGGGTCGCGACCGGCGACGACAGGGAGAGGAGGTTGTTCTCGGCATTGCCGTAGTGGCCGGGCATCTGCCGGCCGCCGGACGACGGATCGGTCGCCTTCGCGTACTGGGCCATGAGGATGTCCTCGGCCGTCATGCCGAAGGCGAGGCACGTCGCGATCGAGCGATAGAACGGCGCGATGAAGTCCTTCCTGCGGGTCAGCGGCCAGGCGATCCCGACCTGCGCCCCTTCGTGGCCCTGGCCGCTGATGACGAACGGGATGCGGCCGGCCCGGTTGAGTATCCACATCCGCTCGTCGACGGCGCGGGCGAGGGCCACGGTCCGGTACATGGCGACCAGGTCCTCGTCCGTCAGGTCGACGGACCGGGCGAGGTCCGAGGCGGCGGGCTTCCGGCTGACGGTCACCGTTCGTGCGCCCTCGGGCGGATCAGAAGTTGATGGACCGGCCGTCGACGGCCATGGCCGCCTCGCCGATGATCTCGGCGAAGGTCGGGTGGGCGTGGGTCGTGCCGCCGATCTCCCACGGGGTCGCGTCGAGCTGGAACGCCAGCGACGCCTCGGCGATGAGATCCGTCGCGTGCGGCCCGACGAGATGGACGCCTAGGGTGTCGTTCGTCTCCCTGTGGCCGATCACCTTGGCGAAGCCCTCGTATTCGCCGCCGATGATGGCCTTGGCGATGGCCTGGAACGGCACCTTCCCGACCTTGAAGGGAATGCCCTTCTCCTCGCATTGCTGCTCGGTGAGCCCGATCGAGGCGATCTCGGGTCGGCAGTACGTCGCCCGCGGCTGCTGGACGTAGTCGATCGGATGGACGTCCTTGTCGCCGGCGATCACGTGGGCCGCCACGATCCCCTCATGCGCGGCCGTGTGGGCCAGGAGCAGCCCGCCGACGATGTCGCCGATGGCGTAGAGGTGCTGGTCGCGGGTCCGCATCCGGCCGTCGACCTTGATGAAGCCTCGCTCGAGCTCCGCCTTCGTCGTCTCGAGGCCGATGTCCTCGACGTTCGGCGCCCGGCCGGTCGCGACGAGGAGCAGCTCGGCGCTGAGCGTGGCGGCCTCCCTGCCCTCCGGGCCGACCGTGATGCTGACGCCGTCCTTGCCGGCCTTGACCGACGCGGCATCGAAGCGGGCGTTCGTCATGACGGTCATCCCGCGCCGGGTGAAGCTTCGCTCCAGGAGCTGGCTGACCTCGCGGTCCTCGGCCGGGACGATGGCCGGCAGGTACTCGAGGAGGGTCACCGTCACGCCGAGGTCGTGGTACATCGAGGCGAACTCGACGCCGACCGCGCCGGCGCCGATGACGATCACGTCCTTCGGCAGCTCCGCGGTCGAGAGGACCTCGTCCGAGGTGACGATCCGCCTGCCATCGGGAGTGATGCCCGGGAGGCTCCTGACCCGGGAGCCCGTGGCGAGGATGACGTCGTTGCCCTGGAGGACACGCTCGCCGCCCGCCCCCGGGGTGCCGTCCTCGCCGTGCATCACGACCTTGACCGTCCGCGGCCCGTCGAGGCGGCCGCGGCCCTGGATCCAGGTGACCTTGTTCTTGTCGACGAGGGTCTTGAGCCCCGTCCACATCCGCTTGACGACCTGGTCGCGGCGGGCCGCCATCCGGGCGTAGTCGAGGACGGGGTCCGCGGCGAGGTCGATGCCGAAGTCCTTGGCGTGCCGGATCCGCTCGGCGAACGCGGCCGATTCGAGGAGAGCCTTCGTCGGGATGCAGCCCCGGTGGAGGCACGTGCCGCCGATCTTGTCCTCATCGACGAGGGCGACCTTGAGCCCCAGCTGGGCGGCCCGGAAGGCGGCGCTGTAGCCGCCGGTGCCTGCGCCGAGCACCACGAGGTCGAAGTCGTTGGACGAGCCGACGGCCATGGTCAGGCGGTCTCCGCGGTGTTCAGCGATGGGGCCGCGCCGCGGACGCGGCAGCACGGCTCGAGGGCCCGGCAGGGCGGGTGGATCATCGCGGCGATGGTACGCGCGGGATCGCGAACCCCGCAACCGCTGCGGGGCCGCGTACCGGACACCGAGGTCGGCGGCCGGCCGGGCTCGATGTAGACTCGGACGCCGGCGGGCCATGCGGGCCCGCGATGGAAGGGGAGCCGTGGACGCGATCGTCCTTCGCGTGCTGCTGGTGATCGCGGCCTACCTGTCGGGGTCGGTCCCGGTGGGCGTCCTCGTGGCGAAGGCTTCGGGCGGCCCCGACCCTCGGTCGATCGGATCGGGGCGCACGGGCGGGACGAACGCCCTCCGCGCGCTGGGCCGGAAATGGGCTGCCGTCGTCGTCACCGGCGACCTCGCAAAGGGGGCTCTCCCCGTCCTCCTCGCGCGCGTGCTCACGAACGGCGACCCGGTCGTCGAGGTCGCCTGCGCATTCGCCGCCGTCGTCGGCAGCTCCCGCTCGATCTTCCTCGGCTTCGGGGGCGGGCGCGGCGTCGGCACCGGGGTCGGGACGATGCTGGTCATCCAGCCGATCGCCATCGTCCTCGCGGCGCCGGTCTTCTTCGCGGCGATCCTCATCACCCGCTACGTGTCGCTGGGGTCGCTGCTGGGCTCGGCGGCGATGTTCCCGGCGATGCTCCTGTTGTGGGCCGTGGCGGCGGGAGCGGTGCCGCCGGCCTACCTCGTCTGGGCGGCGGTCGGGCCGGCGCTGATCTGGCTGGCCCATGCCGACAACATCCAGCGCCTGATTCACGGCCAGGAGCGCAAGTTCGACCTCGGGATGCTCGGCGGGCGGAGCCGCGGCGGGAGCGCCTGAGCGGCGGGAGCCTGAGCGGCGGCCACCCGTCTCGCGAATGGAAACGACCCGGGCCGGCTGAATGCCCGGGTCGTCGATCTGGTCGCTGATTGTCGCCGACCCTGTTGGGCCCGCATGCCGAGAGGAGTGGGAGTCAGCCCCGCATCGTCCGGAAGCAGTCGGAGCAGTAGACGGGCTTGCCGCTCGTGGGGCGGAACGGGACGCGAGCCTCGTTGCCGCAGTTGGAACAGGTGGCCGTGAACATCTCGCGGGAACCGCGGTCACGAGCGCCGGCATAGCCCCCGCCGTTGCCGCCGTTGCCGCCGTAGCCGCCGGCGCTGTAGCTGCCGCCGGCGCCGTAGCTGCCCCCGGCGGAGTAGCCGCCGGACGCCCCGTAGTCGCTGCCCGAGCCGTAGCCCGCGCCGCTCGAGCCTCGCGCGGCCTTGCGGCTCGCCCGGCAGGAGGCACATCGTCGCGGTTCGGTGAAGCCGCGCTGCGCGTAGAAATCCTGCTCGGACGCGGTGAAGACGAACTCCTGTCCGCAGTCCGCGCAGGTCAGGTTCTTGTCGTTGTACAAGCGAGAACTCCTCTTCGGGTAGCCGCCGCGATCCCGCTCGGGTTCTCGCGTCAGCCCGTGAGAGGAGTCCGGTTCGTGGTCGTCTACGCGTATGCAGCCGCGGCCCGCGCCGCGACATTGGGCGAGGCGGAGCATACGACCTGATTTCGGCGGTGCCTAGCCCCGAATTCGTGCTCGGGACGGGTGGATCCCGGGCCGCCGCGGGACGGGCCGCGGCTCAGCCCCTGGCGTCGCCCGACGCCCAGCCGCGTACGCGAGCGACCGCCCGCGCCCAGCCCCGCCGGAGGTCCGCCCGGCGTCCCCCGTCCATCGCTGGCTCGAAGCGACGCTCCAGCGCCCAGTAGCGCGCGAACGCCTCGGGTCCGGACCAGAATCCGACGGCGACGCCGGCCAGCCCGGCCGCGCCGAGGGCCGTCGTCTCCGTGACCATCGGCCGCTCCACGGCGACGCCCAGCAGGTCCGCCTGGAACTGGAGCAGGCCGTCGTTCGCGGCCGCTCCGCCGTCGGCGCGGAGCGTTCCGGGCGCAACGCCGGTGTCCGCGGTCATCGCCTCCACGACGTCCGCCACCTGGTGGGCGATGCCGTCGAGGGTTGCGCGGGCGATCTCCCCAAAGCCCGTGCCCCGGGTGATGCCCAGGATCGCGCCTCGAGCGTCCGGATCCCAGTACGGCGCCCCGAGCCCCGTGAACGCCGGGACCATGTACACGCCGCCGGTATCTTCGACGCTGGCCGCGAGCCGCTCCACGTCGGCCGACGCATCGATGACCCGCAGCCCGTCGCGGAGCCACTGGACCGCGGCGCCCGCCACGAAGACGGACCCCTCGAGCGCGTACGTGGCCGGGCCGCCGGGTTCGAGCTGCCAGAGGACCGTGGACAGCAGCCGGTTGCGGGACGGGACCGGGGCCTCGCCGACATTCCGGAGGAGGAACGCCCCGGTCCCGTAGGTGACCTTCGATTCGCCCGGTGCGAAGCACGCCTGGCCGAACGTGGCCGCCTGCTGGTCGCCGACCAGGGCCGCGATCGGGATGGCCCGGCCGAAGATCGCGGGGTCGGTTGCGCCGATCACCCCGGACGTCGGGGCGACCGTCGGGAGGACAGACCTGGGCACGCCGACGAGCCGCAGCAGCTCGTCGTCCCAGTCCAGCGTCCGGAGGCCGAAGAGGAGCGTGCGACTCGCATTCGACGGGTCGGTGACGTGGACGCGGCCACCGGTCAGCCGCCAGGCCAGGAACGTGTCCACCGTCCCGAACGCGAGCTCGCCACCCTCGGCCCGGGTTCGGAGGCCGGGCCCGGCGTCCAGGATGTGGGCGATCTTGGGCCCCGAGAAGTAGGCGTCGAGCGGCAGCCCCGTGCGCTCCCGGAACAGGGCCTCGTGGCCAGCGGCGCGGAGGCGGTCGCAGGCCGGGGCGGTGATGCGGCTCTGCCAGACGATGGCGTCAGCCACGGGCCGGCCGGTGGCCCGGTCCCAGACGATGGTGGTCTCGCGCTGGTTCGTGATCCCGATCGCGGCGATGCGTCCGGCCCCTCCGACGCGATCGACGACCTCCCGGGCAACGGCGACCTGCGACGCCCAGATCGCCTCCGGATCGTGGGTCACGTGGCCGGGCGACGGGAACCGCTGCTCGAACGCCTGCTGGGCCGACGCGACGGGCCGGGCCTCGCGGTCGAACGCGATCGCCCGCGACGAGGTCGTGCCCTGGTCGAGCGCGAGGATCAGGTCAGGGGCGTCCACCCGCGCGCCGCTCCCCTCGTTCGAGCCGTTCGAACGCGTCGTCAGGCGCCGGCGGCCGCGCCGGCGGGGACGGCCTCGTCGACGATCGCATCCCGAGCGCCGCCGGGAACGGCGAACTCGACGGCGGATGAAGCGAGGTAGCGACGCACCTCGGCAGCCTGACGATCGCCGTCCCAGCCCAGCTCCGTACCGAGGATGGCGGCCACGCGCGGCGCGACCGCGGCGCCATGGTCGGCCCGCTCCTGGGCGACGCGCGTCCGCCGGGCGAGCACGTCATCGAGCGTGCCCGCCAGCTCCTCCCGGGCGGCCCACGCGACCTCCGCCTCGAGGTGCGCGATGTCCGGCCCCATTGGCCGCAGCAGGTCGAGCTCCCGTCCGAGGTCGACCACGGTGGCCGCCTCGGTGCCGTGGCGGTCCACGAGCCGCCGCAGCACGCGCGCCTCGAGCCCGGTCTCGGTCGCGAGCCGCGCCGCGAGCGCGGCGAGGTCCGCCAGCGGCGCAGCGCCGACGATGGCCAGCTCCCCGGTCCCCGACGGGCGCCGGCGCGCCGCCTCTCGTCCGAGGACGGCATCGATCGTGTCGCGGGCCATGACCCGGTAGGTCGTGTACTTGCCGCCGCCGATCCGGACGACGCCGCTGGGATCGGCGCTCACGCGATGCTCGCGCGAGGCCTTGACGGTGGACCCACCCGGATCGCCGACGAGGGGCCGCAGCCCGGCATACGTGGCGAGGATGTCCGCCCGGGAGAGGTCGATGTCCATCCGGTGATTGACGACCTCGAGGAGCTCGTCCACGTCCTCGTCGAGGGCCGTCGGGCGGGCCGGCGGCCGGGCATCCTCGTGATCGGTGGTCCCGATGATCCAGCGATCCGGCCAGGGGATGATGAAGACGACGCGGCCCGGAATCCGGAGCGTCATCCCGCCCCGGGCATCGAGGCGGTCCCGGCGGATCACGATGTGGGCGCCGCGGCTCGGCAGGACCCGCGCCCCGGCCGGGATCGACGCGAAGCGCTCCTCGGGGTGCGCCGCCCAGGCGCCGGTGGCATCGACCACCTTCGCCGCCCGGATCTCGAGGGCCGTCCCGGTGTCCAGGTCCCGGGCACGGACGCCGGACGCGAGCCCGTGCTCGAGCAGGGGCGCCTCGGCGCGGACGCGCGTGGCCACGACCGCCCCGGGCCCCGTCGCGAGCGCCGTCCTGAGGACCGCGAGCGTGAAGCGCGCGTCGTCCTCGACGCCGTCGTGGTACTGGATCGCGGCCTGCAGTCCGTTCCGCCGGAGCTGCGGGGCGAATTCCAGGGCGGCCTCGGGCCGCATGTGGCGCGCGAAGCCGGCGCCGTGGCGCGAGCCGAGCAGGTCGTAGAGGAAGATCCCCGAGCCGTAGAACCCCTGGTGGACCAGCGGCAGGCCGTAGATCGGGAAGAGGAACGGCTCGAGGCGGACGAGGTGGGGCGCGAGACGGAGGAGCCGGGCCCGCTCGTCGAGTGCCTCGGCCACCAGGCCGAGGTGGAGCTGCTCGAGGTAACGGAGCCCGCCGTGGATGAGCCGCGAGCTCCGGCTCGACGTACCCGCGGCGATGTCCGTCTGCTCGATGAGCGCGGCCCGGAGACCGCGGCTGGCAGCATCGAGGAGCGCCCCGGAACCCACCACGCCTCCGCCGACGATCAGGACGTCGAATGTCTCCGAGGCGAGGGCGGCCAGCGACGCCGATCGCTGGGTCACGGCGGCAGGCGGCATCACGGCTCCGGAGGGCGGCGGGTCGCGACCCGCCAGAGCACGAACGCGGTCCCGGCAATGAGCGCCGCGATCGTGACCGGGGTATGGAAGATGAACCGCTGGGCGGGCTCGGGGAGCAGGCTCGTGAGGACCGCGGCGCCGAGGACGACGGCCACCGCGGCAGCCGCGACCTGGACCACCTGCCGAACCCCCGGCTGCGCGGTCTCAGCCACGGTCGGCCTCGGGCGGGATGCCGATGGGAGCCACGAGGACCCTGCCCGCCAGCGCCGCGCCGCGCCGCGACCGGAAGCCGGTCTTCGGGCGATGGAAGGTCACGGTGAGGTCGGCCTGGACCACGGGGTCGGATGGATCTCCGGACGAGACGTCCACCGCCGTCGGCGTGTCCACGGCGACGATCGGGATACCGGCAGTTCGCGCGCGGCCGATCAGCTCGACGGCGCCGCGGACCGGCTCGCGAAGCACGCCCCGGACGCCTGTCCCGAGCAGGGCATCGACGACCACCGAGGCCTTGTCGATGCCGGTCCCGAGGATGGCGATGTCGCGCGCGACCGGGGTCTGGACGCGGGTCACCCGCGGCTCGGCGGCGAGGCGGTCCCAGTTCCGGGCCGCGTCGAGCGTCGATGGCCGGGCCGCCGACGAGACGAGGGCGACGACGACATCGATCCCCGCCTGGGCCAGCCGCCGCGCGGCCACGAAGCCGTCGCCGCCGTTGTTGCCCGGCCCGCAGAGGACGAGCACCGGGCCCCTGCCCAGCCGGCCGGTGGCGTCTGCGATGGCCCGGGTTGCGGCCGCGACCGCGGTGCCGGCGTGCTCCATGAGCCGCTCTCCGGACACGCCGAGCGACTGGGCCCGGCGATCCGCGCCGGTCATCGCCTCGGCCCCGATCGGCGCCCGGGCAGCCGACGCCGACCAGGCGGCGCGGAGCTCCCGAAGATCCATCGCCATCAGGCCCGCGTCGTCGGCGGGCAGCGCCGCGGACGGCGAAGCCGGCACGGCGCGCGCGCGGGTCGCGGGCCGACGCGGATGGGCGGACGGAGTGCGGGCGGCGTTCACGGCCCGCCAAGCGTACCGGGTCGCCCGCCGGCCCGGGGTCGGCCCGGGGTTGGCCCGGGTGGCCCGGGTGGCCCGGCGTCAGGCCACCCGCGTCAGGCCACCCGCGTCAGACCAGCGGCAGGCGCGCGAGGTTGGGGTCCTCGGCGTGGCGTTCGAGGAGGCCGTCGCGAGCCAGCGATCGGATCGCGACCTCGACGGCGGGCGCGTCGTGCGCTCCGAATGGCGTTTCGATCCGCGCCCACGCCCCCGCCTCGGCATCACGGAGGACCTCCAGGATGCGGCCCCGGAGCCAGCGCGACGTGGTCACGAAGGGCGCCGCCGGCTCGGGGACCGCCCGGACGGTGCCGCTTCCGTTGGTCCTCGTGGCGCGCGGTCGCTCCGTCGTTCCGCGCTGCGCGGCGCGGCACCACGGCCGCGCCGGGCACACCCCGCAGCGCGGCGCCCGCGGCCGGCAGAGTGTCGCTCCGAGGTCCATGAGCGCGTGCGTCCAGACGCCCGGCCGCTCCGCCGGCACGCTCGCGTCGGCCACCGCCTGGAGCTCGCCCGGAGTGAACGCGTCCGGTTGTCCTCCGACCGCCCGGTTCAGGACCCGGCGGACGTTCGTGTCCACCGCCCCGACCCGCCGCCCGAAGGCGAGCGCGGCCACGGCTCGCCCGGTGTACGGCCCAACGCCCGGCAGGCGCTGGAGCGCGTCGAGGTCGCCGGGGACGCGGCCGCCGTGGTCCGCGACGATCGCGATGGCAGCGGCCCGGAGGGCCAGGGCGCGGCGGTTGTAGCCGAGGCCGCGCCACGCCCGAAGGACGTCGGCCGGCGATGCCTCGGCGAGCGCGGCAGCCGTCGGGAACGCGGCCAGGAAGCGCGTCCACGCCTCGGCGGCCCGGGCCGCCTGGGTCTGCTGGGCCATGGCTTCCGAGACGAGGATCGCCCACGGATCCGTGCTGCCGCGGAAGGCGAGGGACCGGGCGTCGGCGTCGAACCACTCGAGGATGGCCCGACGCATCGATTCGGGAACGGCGGGTACGCGGGAACCGGCCACGACCGTACGATACCGGGCATGCGATTCGGCGCCGCCTGCTGGATCCAGCGAACCGACTGGCCTGCCCTGCGCGACGCCTGCCTCGCGGCCGAGTCGGCCGGCTTCGAGGCCATCTGGCTGGACGACCACCTCCTCTCGGACGAGGGCGACTGGCGGGCCCCCAAGCTCGAGGGCTGGACATCGCTCACGGCCGTCGCGGCGCTGACGGTACGGGCCGAGCTCGGCCTGATGGTCAGCGCGAACACCTTCCGGAACCCGGGGCTGACCGCGAAGCTGGCCACGACCCTCGACCACGTCTCGGGCGGGCGGGCGATCCTCGGCATCGGCGGTGGCTGGTTCGAGCGGGAGCATGAGGCGTTCGGGCTCGACTTCGGGTCCGGGTTCGGCGAGCGGCTGGACCGCCTCGACGAGGCGGTCGGGCTCATCCGCCGGCTCCTCGACGGCGAGACGGTCACGCATGCGGGCGACTTCTACGAGCTCCGGGATGCCGTCTGCAAGCCGCGCCCGATCCGCCGGCCGCTGCCGATCCTCATCGGCGGCTCGGGCCGCCAGAAGACGCTCCGGACGACGGCCCGCTACGCCGACCGCTGGAACGGCTACGGCACGCCGGAACGGATCGCCGAGACGTCGGCGGTCCTCCGCGAGCGCTGCGAGGAGGTCGGCCGCCCGTACGAGGCGATCCGCCGGACGGTCACGATGGAGGTCGTGATCCGGGACACCGAGGCCGAGGCGAGGGCCGCCTTCCACGAGATCGAGGCGATTCACGGCATCCGGGGTCGGATCGGCGCCGACGGGACCCCGCGCGGCATGGGCGCCGGCGGCCCGCCGGAGCGCATCGCGGACTTCGTCCGCGGCTATGCGGACCTGGGCATCGACGAGGTCGTCTGGGTCTTCCGCAACCCCTTCGACCTCGAGACGATCCGGCGGCTGCCCGAGGTCCGGGACGCGCTCGAGCGAGCTTGAGCCGGCGACGCGGGAGCCTCAGATCAGGCGCGCGATGAGCTCGGCGGCGCGGCGCGCCCCATCGATCTCGACAGGCCGGGAGGTGACCGGCCGGTCGATCTCGTCCGCCATCGCGGCGGCGATCGACCCCGGGGTGCTGGCGTCGTAGTCCATGGCCCGTCCGGCCCCGTAGCGGTCGAGGCGGTGCCGGACGTGCCGGTTCTGCTCGAAGTGGTTCCGGAGCGGGAAGTACAGGAAGGGCCGCCGGGCGGCCGCGAGCTCCATCGTCGTCGTCAGGCCGCCCTGGACGACGGCGAGATCGCTGACGGCCAGACGGGCATACAGGTCGGGGACGAACCCGCGGACGTCCACGCCCTCCGGCGCCGCGAGCGATCGGGGGTCGATCCGCGGACCCGCGACGGCGACCATCCGGAGCCCGGGGATCCGCCGCCGCGCCTCCGGGTAGGCGGCGATGACCCGCCGGAGCAGGGCCTCCCCCACCCCCGAGCCGCCGACGGTCACGATCACGATCCGCTCATCCTCGTGGTAGCCGAACTCCCGGCGCAACTCCTCCCGCCGCTCGAGCAGCGGCGCCGGGTCGAAGCCCGTCACGTAGCCGCTGAACTCGAAGTGTCGCTCCGTCCAGTCGCGGATGGCCGGCAGGCCCGGCCCGAACGAATCCGGGACGATGTCGTCGGGGCTGCCGACGAAGATCGCGCCGTCCCGAAGTCGCGGGAATCGCTCGACGTGCTCGATCATCTCGGCGTTGTAGTCGGCAGTCAGCCAGGCCTCGCGCTCGCCCCCGGCGGGCATCGGCAGCCAGCCGACGAAGTCGGTCATCCAGGCGAACGCGGTCCGCTTCAGCTCGGGGTTCTCGTGGAGGTGATGGTCCAGGTCCCAGGCCTCGTCGCCAATGACGAGGTCGTAGCCGCCGGCATCGACGGCCTCCTGGAAGACCATGAAGTTCGCGACGAGGATCTCGTCCATCCGCCGGATCGCCTGGAAGGCGTTGAGGTCGTGCTCGGACGATTCCGACGTGATGTGGGCGGACTCGCTGGCCAGCGCCGCACTCAGCGGGTGGACTCGCTCGCCGTGCGCCTCGAGCACGGCGGTCACGGGATGCTGGGCGAGCCAGTCGATCTCGAGGTCAGGGTGGATCGCGCGCAGCTCCGCGGCGATCGCGACGTCGCGCTGGGCGTGGCCGAGCCCGATGGGCGACGACAGGTAGAGCACGCGGCGGCCGTGACGGGCCAGCGCCCGGGTCCACGCCCGGCGCCGGACCGGCCGAACGATGCCGTCGATGAACTCGTCGATGAGGAGGTTCACCCGGACCGGGTCACGGGCCTCGCTCACATGGCCCCCGCCCTCGATCATCTCCAGCCTCGCACCCGGGATGGCTTCCGCGAGCAGCACGCCGCGGTGCGGCCCGGTGATCGCGTCCGCGCCGCCCTGGATGACGAGCGTCGGACAGTGGATCGCCGCGGCGTGGCGGAGGACCTCCTCCCGCTCCAGAGCCTCCTGGCTGGCGCCCGCGAGGGTCTCAGCGTCCGTCTCGAGGCCCCAGCCGATGGCGTCCTCGATCTGCTTCGAGGAGTGCGGCTCGTTGAACGCCTGGTCGAAGAAGAACTCGAGGTAGCCCCGGAAGTCTCGCCGCCAGTAATGGATGTTGTCCTTGGCCCAGCCCTCGTCGGTGTCGAGTTCGTCCTCGAAGGAGAAGTCGGTTCGGCCGGGGAGCGGATCGCCGAGCCGGACCGCCGGGTTGAGGACCACGAGGCCCTGGACCCGATCCGGTCGGCCGGCTGCGGCCACCAGGGCGCACTGCGCCGCCCGCGACAGGCAGGCCACGACGGCACGCTCGACGCCGTTCGCGTCCAGGACACGGAAGATGTCATCCGCCATGACGTGCTCGTCGTAGGCCGCGGGGTCGCGCGGCCGGTCCGAGCGGCCGTTGCCGGGGGCGTCGAAGGTGATGACCCGATGGCGCCGCGCGAAGTGCGCGATCTGCGCCTTCCAGATCCGGGAATGGACGATCGACCAGGTGGGCACGAAGAGGAGCGTCGTGTCGCCCGAGCCGTATCGCTCCCAGAACAGCCGGACGCCGTCCGGCCGTTCCACGAACCCGGTTTCGTCCGGGTAGCGGGCGCGGGTCTGCTCGCCTTGATGGCTCGCCGGCGGGGTGCCGCCATGGGACGCGGGCGCGCTCGTCATGGCCGGGGCGGTCGGCGCCGGACGGCGTGGCGCTCATCCCGGCAGGCGGCCCTCCGCAGCCGCCTCGGCGATGGGAGCCGGCTGATCCCACGGGACGGGGGCGTCATCGTGATTCCTTCGGGACCGCGGCGCGGCTCCCCTCCTCCTCCATCGCCCGGATGAGGGTGCCGACCTTTCGCAGGGTGGCCCGGATCGGAACCTGACCCTCGCCGATCCCGAGGAGCAGCATCGGCTCGGCACCCACGAAGGGGAGCGCCATGAGGGCACCGACTTCGCGCGGGTCGAACGGACCCAGATCCACGCCGCGTTCGGCGGCCTGCACGGCGACGTTCGCGAGCAGGTCGAACCAGTCACCGATGAGGGCCGTCACGGCCGCCGTGAGCATGGGGTCGGACCAGCTCGCGGCGATCATCTCCTGGAGGATCCGGACGTAGCCGGATCGGATGTCGTCGTCGAGGAACTCGACGGCCCGCTCCCACTTGCGCCAGAGCGGCCCCGGCCCCGAGTAGAGGCCCCGCTGCCGTTCGAGCAGCCGGGCGTTCTCGGCATCGAGCACGGCGAGGATCAGCTGCTGCTTGCTGCCGAAGTGGTAGTGGATCTGGCTGAGCGGGACGCCGGCCCCCTCCGCGACGTGCCGGGTGGACAGGTTCGCGTACCCGTCGGCCAGCATGCACTCGCGCGCCGCCTGGAGGATCGTGGCGCGGGTGTCCGCCGTCGCGCGATCCCGCCGCTGGGCCCGGCTTCCGCTGGGCGCGTCCAGGATCGCCCGGTCGCGACGCGAGGCGCGCAGGTGCGTGGTCGGGACCATCGATGACTCCGTCGCGCTCTCGTCCGGCCGGCCGTCAGGCCGCGAACCGGAAGTGCCCTGGACGGCGTAGTGGTCCTGGATCGCCACGTCCTTCAACCCGTACTTCTGCCCGCCGGCTGAGGTCGGTCACTCGACCGACTGTCGGTCGATCGACCGAATTGGAGCGCGGCGGAGAGCCCGTGTCAAGCCCCTTTTCCACGATCCCCGGGCATTGGCCGCTTGCCACCACCTCGGCACCGTCTGATGCCCGGGGAGCCACGCTCGAATCGAATGATCCGGATGGGTGGCCCTTCGACCCGCACCGGCTCCGATCGATGAACGAAGGCGTCTCGACAAGGCTCGGGGTCGAATGCGTTGATTCAGACCTTCAGCATCACGTGCTTGACGACCGTGTAGTCCTCGATCGCGTACATCGACTGGTCCTTGCCGTAGCCGGATTCCTTGAAGCCGCCATGCGGCATCTCCGAGACCAGCGTGAAGTGGTCGTTGATCCAGACCGTCCCGAACTGGATCGCCTTGGCGACCCGCATGGCCCGGCCGATGTCCGCGGTCCAGACGGACGCGGCGAGCCCGAAGCGGACGTCGTTGGCCCAGGCGATCGCCTGCTCCTCGTCGGAGAAGCGCTGGACCGTGACCACCGGCCCGAAGACCTCGTCCTGGACGACCTCGCTCTTCTGGTCCGGCCCGGCGATGACGGTCGGCTCGTAGTAGGCGCCCGGCCGGTCCGGCCGATGTCCGCCGGTGACGATCTCGGCCCCGGCCCTCGCCCGCTCCACCATGCCCTCGACCTTGTCCGCCTGGGCCGCCGCGATGAGCGAGCCCATCTCGATGTCGTCGCCCTCGGCCGGGTCGCCCCACTTGATCGAGGCGACGGCCGCGGCGAGATCCGCCACGAAGCTGTCGTGGACCTTCGGGCCGGTGATCACCCGGCACGGCGCGGTGCAGTCCTGGCCGGAGTTCCAGTAGGAGAAGGTCTTGAGGTTGTCGATGACGGCCTCGAGGTCGGCGTCGTCGAACACGATGACCGGCGCCTTGCCGCCCAGCTCGAGGTGGAGCCGCTTCACGCGGTCGGCGGCGATCCTGGCGATGCGCTTGCCGGTGTCGGTATCGCCGGTGACGGACACCATCCCGACCTGCGGGTGGCCCACGAGCGCGTCCCCGATCTCGGCCCCGGTGCCGGTGATCACGTTGAGGACGCCCGGAGGGAGGGTCTCGGCGGCGATCTCGGCCAGGACGAGGGCCGTCAGGGGCGTCCGCGCCGAGGGCTTGAGGATGACCGTGTTGCCGGCCATGAGCGCCGGGCCGATCTTCCAGCCGGCCATCATGATCGGGTAGTTCCACGGCGCGATCGAGGCGACGACGCCCACCGGCTCGCGGCGGACCATGCTGGTCCGGCCGGCGGTGTACTCGTTCGCCGCCTTGCCCTCGAGGACCCGGCCGGCGCCGGCGAAGAAGCGCAGGTTGTCGACGACGACCGGGACCTCGTCGATCGCGACGCCGACCGGCTTGCCGGCGTTCCGGCTCTCGAGGCGGCCGATCTCCTCGGCCCGGGCCTCGATCGCGTCCGCCAGCTTCAGCATGAGCAGGCTGCGGTCCTGGGGAGTCGTGTGCTGCCACGTCTCGAAGGCCTTCGCGGCCGCCTGCGCGGCCCGGTCCACGTCCTCCGGACCCGAGGCCGCGACGTGGGCGATGACCTGGCCGTTGGCGGGGTTCTCGACGGCGAGGGTCCGGCCGCTCGCGCTCGAGACCCATTCGCCGTTGATGTACTGCTGGTGCGTCTGGACCTTGTCCATGACCTCGGTCATCGCGGTCTCCTCCGGGCGGCTGCTCGACGCGCGCCGGCGGCGGCGCGCGGGGTCGATCTCAGGGTCCCGACATTGTGCGCCAGTGGTGGAAGCCTGTTCCGGCAGGCGGGCGGCGCGAGCGGGACGCGGGGGACGCGCGGCGCGGCGCAGGTGCGGCCCGGCCCTGCCCGGTCAGCCGAGGGCCAGCGCCAGGACGAGGACCGCGACTCCCCCGACGCCGATCACCAGGTCACGTACGTGCCAGGCCACCGGACGGTACGACGTCCGCCCGGGCAGCCCGAAGGCCCGGGCGTCCATCGCGATCGCGAGCTGGTCCGCGTGGCGGATCGCGCGCACGAGCAGGCCGACGAGCAGCCGCGGATGCCAACCGCCGCCGAGGCCACGGACGCGCCGGGCCTGGCGAAGCGTGACGAGGTCGTCGCCGAGGCGCGGCACGGCCTGGTAGGCCGCCAGCGCCCCGTACGCGAACCGCGGCGACACGCGCAGCTGCGCCACGAGCGAGTCCACCAGGCGAGTCGGATCCGTGGTCTGCGCGAACACCCCGCCGACCGTCACGATCGCCAGGACGCGAGCCGTCAGCGCGGCGGCCGCCGTCGCCGCCTCCGAGGTGATCCTGAGCGGGCCCAACCGAGCGACCTGGGTCGCGACGGGATCGGTGTTCGATGCCGAGAAGACGAGGTTCGTGAGTCCGAGCGAGACTGCGGCGACGAGCAGCGGCCCGATGGCCCGCCCGAGCTGGCCCGGCGTGAGCCCGCCCAGCGCGGTCCCGGCCAGGACCGCGACGACGGTGAGGACGAGCGGCGGCCAGATCGCCGGCGTGGCGGCGAGGCCGACGAGCCATGCGAGGGCCAGGCCGAGCTTGATGACGGGGCTCGTCCGGCCGAGGAGGCTCTCGAGCGCGGGCTCGCTGCGCTCGGTCATGGTCCGGATCAAGGGCCCACGCTCCGCGACAGTTCCGGGGGGTCACCGGCGGGGCCGTCGTCCGCCACGACCCAGCCGTCGACGAGCTCGATCCGGCGGCTCGCGATCCGGTCGGCGAACGCTTCGTCATGGGTCGCGAAGAGCACGGTCGTGCCTGCCTCCACGAGCTCCTCGAGGATCGCCACGAGGCCCTCCCAGCCGCGCCGATCCTGGCCGAACGTCGGCTCGTCGAGGAGCAGGAGCCTCGGGCGCCGAACCAGCGCCGTCGCCACCGACAGGCGACGCTGCTCGCCGCCCGACAGCCGGTACGGGCTCCGACCACCGAACCGGTCGAGCGGCAGGCCGAGGCGCGTCAGCAGCTGGACGGCGGCCTCCGGCTGCGCGGCGCCGCCCGCCGGGTCGCCCGTCCGCAGCCCGAGATGGACCTCCTCCTCGACGGTGTCGGCGAGGAACCCGAGCTCGGGATCCTGGAAGACGTACCCGACGAGCTCGGCGAGCCGCCGGGACGGAATCCGGGCGGGATCCTGTCCGTCGACCTCGACCGAGCCGGACACGGGCCGGAGGAGGCCGCCGATGAGCCGGAGGAGGGTCGACTTGCCGCTGCCGTTCCGGCCCACGATCGCGACCCGCTCCCCCACCCCGACCTCGAGGTCGACGTCGCGAAGGACGGCGATCCCGGGCTCGTACCCGAAGCGGACGTGGCGCATCGCGACTCGGGCGGGTGCCACTCCGGCCGGCGCCGTGGCCGTCCCGCCGATCGCCACCGGCGCGGGCCGCCGGGCGGTCCTCGACCGAGACCTCGCGCGCGCGCCGCTCGCCGGGAGCCAGATGCCGGCCTCCGCGAGCGCGTCCGAGGATCGCTCCAGCACCTCGCCCGGCGCCCCCGAATCGAGGACGGTGCCGTCCGGCCGGAGGGCCAGGACCCGGTCCGCGAGCGGCCACGCCAGGTCCGCCCGGTGCTCGACGAGCACGATCGTCGCGGATCGCTCCCCCTTGAGGGCCGCGAGGCGCCCGAACAGGGCCGCGGCGCCGGCCGGATCGAGGTTCGCGCTCGGCTCGTCGAGGACCAGGACGCCGGGCCTCGGCGCCTCGACGCCGGCCAGGGCCAGCCGCTGCTGCTCACCGCCGGAGAGCTGCGACGAGCGGCGTCGCTCGAAGCCGGCCAGGCCCACCGCCTCGAGCGCCTCCGGGACCCGCGCCCGCATCTCGGTCAACGGCCAGGCACGATTCTCGAGCCCGAACGCGACGTCGTCCTCTGCCCGCTCCATCACGAGCTGGCTGGCAGGATCCTGGAAGAGGATGCCGACGCGCGAGGCGACCTCCGCCGGGGGTGCCGTGGTCGCGAGCTTCTCGCCGAGCCAGACGGCGCCAGTCCAGGATCCCGGCGTGTCTCGGGGCAGCAGGCCCGCGACTGCCTTCGCGAGCGTGCTCTTGCCGGACCCCGAGGGACCGGTGATGAGGAGGACCTCGCCGGGCTCGATCCGGACGTCGATGCCGGAGATCGCCGCGTGGTCCGCCCCGTGATGGCTGAAGCCGACGCCCTGGACCACGACCGGGAGCGCCGTGCCGCCCGCCGCGGGCGTCGTGGCGACGCGGGCCGTCGGGGGCGCGGCCTCGGGCGGCGCTCCGGGCGGGACCTTCCCGATCAGCCGGGGAATCCTTCGAGGACGCCGGTCCGACGGAGCGAGCGCGCCAGCGCGATCGACCCGACGGCGACGATCGCGATCGCCGAGATCGCCATCGCGATGCCCCTGGCGACCTGGACGTCGATCGCATAGTCGGCGTAGTAGAGGACCCAGTCGTGGATCCAGGCCGCGGCGGCGCTCGCCACGGCCGCGACCGCGACGACGGGCAGCGACCACAGCCGGTAGAGCGTGAACGCGAAGACGAGCTCCGCGGCCGCGCCCTGGACGAAGCCCGAGAGCAGCGTGTCCAGGCCCCAGGCGCTG
Source organism: Chloroflexota bacterium (assembly GCA_016191345.1). Classification (GTDB taxonomy): domain Bacteria; phylum Chloroflexota; class Limnocylindria; order Limnocylindrales; family CSP1-4; genus UBA5189. The sequence goes on along the minus strand of JACPOU010000057.1, from coordinate 3,746 downwards.
CCGAGCAGCGCCGACACGCCGGCGGCGACCATTTCTGCGAAGAGGGCGGCGCCGGGCTTCCGGATGATGAGCGGGGCGAGGACCGCGGGGACGAGCCAGACCCCGTACAGGAGGTCTCGGGCCACGGGCAGCGTGGTCGTGAGCGGCTCGAAGGCTCCATAGACGAGTCCCCAGGCCCAGAACACCACCCCGAAGGCGACACCGATGATCGCCGTCACGAGGATGTCCCGGGTCCGCCACTGCGACGGGTCAAGGGGCGCTGGATTGGCGATGGCCGTCATGACTGCAGATCCTCCGAGAACAGGAACGCCGTCCCCGGGAAGACGGCATCGAGCTCATGGGCCTGCTTCCTTCGCCGGTACGAGCCGGATCAGGTTCGGCGGGTCTGCGGCCTGGCCGCACTCTCAGCGCTGCTGCGCTCCCCGGAGGCGATCTTCAGTTGTCCGCCCGATCCTACACCGTCGGGCGCGCAGCCCCGGCCGTCGGGCGCGCAGCCCCGGCCGTCGGGTCCTGGCTGGCTGCGAGCCGCCCGTCGATCCAGGTGATGACGTCGGCGATGATCGCGGGACCCTCCGGCTCGTTGTGGAGCTCGTGGCGAATGCCCGGGTAGGCGCGGCGCGTGCAGTCGGGCATCGATGCGAACGCCTCAGTGGCGCGAGCCGGGACGATCGGATCGTCGAGGCCGTGGATGACGAGCGTCGGGACCTCGAGCCGGCCGAGCGCGGCGCGGACCTCGGGCTGGGCAGCGAAGGCGACGGCGCCGAATCGCGCGGTCGTCGCGCCGAGCATCAAGGGATCGTGGGCGGCCGCGTCCTGGCGCCCGGCGTCCCGGGAGAGCATCGCGGGCGAGATCCCGTTGCTGACCCGGAGGTTCGGCGCGACCCGGGCGAGAATCGGGGCCGCGGCCCGCTTCCAGCCGGCCAGGTTGTCGTCGATCCCGGGCGCGGAGAGCACCAGCAGGTCCGGCCGGGGCCGGTCCGACAGCGCGTACCCGAGAGCGATGAGGCCACCCATCGAGTGGCCGTAGAGCACGACGGGCTTCCCGCGGAGCGCCGCCCGGACGTCGGCCAGTCGATCCTCGACGTCCTCGTGGAACTGGTCCCAGCGCTCGATCGAGGCGCGCTCCCCGCCCGATGCACCGAAGCCGCGATGATCCCAGGCGAAGGTCTCGAGCCCGGCGGCGGCCAGCTGGGCGCCGACGTGGTCGTAGCGGCCACTGTGCTCGCCGAGGCCGTGGACGAGGAGGATGCCTGCGCGTGCCGGACCGGCAGGCGCCCAGTGGCGGGTGACGAGCGGGATCCCGTCGCGGGTCGTGGCGGCTCCGAGGGTGGCGGTCGAGGTCGGCATCTCAGACGAGCCTACTCGCCCCGGCGGCCCGCCGCCCCCTGCGGCCCGGCGCCTCCGTCAGGCGCCGACCTTGACGATCCAGCGACCCCGGGCCTCCCCGGCCCGGATGGCGTCCAGGGCGGGCTCCAGCGTGTCGAGCGTCACCTCGGTCAGGCGTTCGCCGAGGGCGCGGGGCCGGAGGTCGGTGGCGAGCCGTTCCCAGATGCGGCGGCGGGCCGCGATGGGCAGGTAGGCGGAATCGATCCCGAGGATGGCGGTGCCACGCAGGATGAACGGGAAGACCGTCGTCGTGAGCGCCGGCCCCGATGCGTTGCCGCAGGCCGCGACCGCCCCGCCCCGCTTGAGCGTCCGGAGGATCGCCGGCAGCGTGGCCGCCCCGACGGCGTCGATGGCCGCCGCCCAGCGCTCCGATTCGAGCGGCCGGCCCTCCGCCGCGAGCTCCTCGCGGCCAAGGAATCCCACGGCACCGAGCGATCGCAGCCAGTCGTGCTCGTCCGCCTTGCCGGTCGCGGCCCAGACCTCGTAGCCGAGCTCCGCGAGGATCGAGATCGCCGTGCTGCCCAGCCCGCCGGTCGCGCCGGTGACGAGGACCGGGCCCATCCCCGGCTCCAGGCCTCGCGCCTCGAGCTGGCTGACCGACAACGCGGCCGTGAACCCGGCCGTCCCGATCGCCATCGCCTCCCGGGCGGTCAGGCCCGGCGGCATCGGCACCACCCAGCCAGCCGGCACCCGCGCCGCCTCGGCAAATCCGCCATGCCGGCTCACGCCGAGGTCGTAGCCGTGGGCGATGACCGGCTGGCCCGGGCGGAACGACGGATGGCCGGACCGGATCACGGTGCCCGCGAGATCGATGCCGGGCACGAGCGGATATGCCCGCGCGACCTTGCCCTCGGCCGTGGCCGCGAGGCCATCCTTGTAGTTGACGGACGACCACTCGACCCGGATGTCGACGTCGCCCTCCGGCAGGTCCGCGGCCGTCAGGTCGCGCAGCCCGCGCAGGAACCGATCGCCGTCGCGGTCGACCACGTAGGCGCGGAACGTCTCGGAGCCGGGGGTCACGGGCACCTCTGGGTCTCAGCGGCGACTCGCCGCGCCGCTTCGGGCCATGATCGCGCCTCGCGGGCCGGTCGTCGCGTCCGGGCACCGGACGGGCATCGGGTATGATCCGGCCCGGCCGCTGGCGCGTGGCTCAACGGTAGAGCACCTGACTCTGGATCAGGGGGTTCCAGGTTCGAATCCTGGCGCGCCAGCCAACTCCATCGGAGTGTGGTGCGTGCGTCGTGCGCCGAGACTCCGCTGCCCGTCCGCCCGCAGGAGCCGCGCCCGATGACTACTCCCCACGCCGAGATCGAGGCCCCGGAGCGGCGCGACTTCATCCGCGAGATCGTCGCCGCGGACATCGCCGCCGGGAAGATCGCCGCCCCCGTCACGCGCTTTCCGCCCGAGCCGAACGGCCATCTCCACATCGGTCATGCCAAGTCGATCTGCCTGAACTTCGGCATCGCCGCGGAGTTCGGCGGCCAGTGCAACCTCCGCTTCGACGACACGAACCCGGTCAAGGAGGAGCAGGCCTACATCGACGCCATCGAGGCCGACGTCCGCTGGCTCGGCTTCGACTGGGGCGCGAACCTCCATCACGCGTCGGACTACTTCGACCAGCTCTACGACTGGGCGGTCCACATGGTCGAGCGGGGCCTCGCCTACGTCGACGACCAGTCCGCGGACGAGATTCGCGAGACCCGCGGGACGCTGACCAGCCCCGGCCGGGCGTCACCGTGGCGGGACCGGCCGGCGGCCGAGAGCCTCGACCTCTTCGGCCGGATGCGGGCCGGCGAGTTCCCGGACGGCGCGAAGGTCCTCCGGGCACGGATCGACATGGCCAGCCCGAACATGAACCTCCGCGATCCCGTCCTCTACCGGATCCTCCACGCGCGCCATCCCCGGACCGGCGACGCGTGGTGCATCTACCCGACCTACGACTTCGCCCACGGCCAGTCGGACGCGATCGAGGGCGTCACGCACTCGATCTGCACGCTCGAGTTCGAGAACCACCGGCCGCTCTACGACTGGCTCGTCGAGCACCTGCCCGTTCCGCATGTGCCGAACCAGTACGAGTTCGCCCGGCTCAACCTCACCCATACGGTCCTCTCGAAGCGCGTCCTGCTGCGCCTCGTGACGGAGCGTCGAGTCCGGGGCTGGGACGACCCGCGGATGCCGACGATCTCGGGCCTCCGGCGGCGCGGCTTCCCCGCCGAGGCGATCCGCGACTTCGCGGCGATGATCGGCGTGGCGAAGACGGATTCGGTCATCGAGGTCGGCCAGCTGGAGTACGCCGTGCGGGCGGTGCTCAACCGGACCGCGTCGCGGCGCTTCGGCGTGCTCGACCCGCTGAAGGTCGT
>JACPOU010000056.1 GCA_016191345.1 Chloroflexota bacterium | reverse complement strand
GCAGACGCCGGCCGAGCGTTTCGACGGGACGCCGTTCACCGACCGCGGCTTCTCGAGCGTCCCGTCCTTGGCTGGCGTGGCCGACCTGCTCGATGCGATGCTCCCGGTGTGAGTCTCATCTTCACCGGGGAACTTCACTTAGTCGTAACGTTCGAGGCTCGTCGGAAGCGATGCCTCACCGCTAGTTTCGATCCTTCGGCGTCCGTCGCTGAAGATAGACACCAGTGCCCGGAAGGCCGATGGTTTCCGTCCTCCCACGCGGTCCGTATGTCACGTGGCCGCCTCGGGGGCCGAGGGTGAGGCTCGGCCCGGACTTCGAGAGATTCACACGGACCCCGGGCGCGATCTGCTTGCGGCGCCAGAGCCGAGTCGTCCAGCCGTCCAGTAGACCTCGGTGGCTAGGGGCCTGCGGCGCGGATAGATCGGGCTCTGAGTCTGCCGCGTCAATCTGTGCCCTCGCCAGCATCAGGAGCCCGAGGCCCGCTTTGCCGCGCTCGAGATCGTCAGCGAAGTTGGTGGCGATCAACTCACCGCGATGGGGATCGGCTTCGGCCTCGTCCTCTCCCATCACAACGAGTTTCGCCCAGTCATCTTCCGTCAGCCGGCCTCCGAGGCTGGGGTCGTCCAGGACCGCGAACGCATCAGGTGCACCCTCCCGCCATCGCTCCACGACAACGTCGAGAGCATCGAGCAGCGCATCACTCCATGGGGAATCCAGGGCATCGGCCAGCGACTCCAGCCGCTCGGCCTCGGCAAGCGCGGCGGCTGTCTCGGCGCGTATCTCGGCTAGAACCTCGGGATGGTCCTCGTCATACCGATCGCCGATGAGCGTCATCAACGCGATGTGCGGCAGCGTGAACGCCAAGTCGTTGTCCACGACGGTCCGCTGCTCAGGCGGTAGGTCGGGCGTGTTCCGCAGGCGCCAGGCCCCGAGGGCGTACAAGTAGCGCCAGTCGCGGGCGGTGAACTGCGACGTGAAGTCCTCATCCGACATGACGTCCCACGCGACGCCGCCAGGATCATCGTCCGCATCGGCCATCCACCGCTCATAGGCCTCGTCGCAGGCGTCAAGCAAGGCGTCACTGATGCCTTCGTCCGGCGGGATGGGATCAAGGTCGGCCATTGCGCCGAGCGTATCAGGACCGTCTAGACTCGACGGGATGAGCGCGTGGCCCTCGCCCAGCATGAAGCGCGCCGACTGCCTGACGACGATCGTCCAAGCCATCTGCGGCGATCTTCGTGTCTACGTCCAACTCGTGCAGTTGGAGGAAGGGGTGGACGGGCAGCACATCGGGTGCGCGATGCAGGTTCGAGATAGCCTGTCAGACCCGGACGCCGAGGCAACGGCACTGCACGAACTCGCCCACGTCTACCTCGACCACGACTTGGACCCGGTCCTTGCGACGATCCCGCGCGGATCGAAGGCGCGTGGGCCGTGGGAACTCGAGGCCGATGCACTCGCGGCGGCGATGGTCGATGACGGCGCCTTGCACATGACAGATGCGACCGCGTCGCTGGACGACCTGTTCAAGCATGCCGGCCAGTACAGGTAGGGGACCACGAGGACCTTCCCGCACGAGCACCAGAACCGCCCGTCAATCTTGTCGCCGGCCGAGCCTCCTCCAAGCGGGCATCCGCGCCGACGAACTTGGATACACAAGTCTCTGGACCTGGGACCACCTCTACCCGATCGTCGGGTCGTGGAAAGGTCCGATCCTCGAAGGCTGGACGGTGCTCACCGGCTCGGCGATGGCGACCGAGAAGGTCCGGATGGGACTGATGGTCGGCGCGAACACGTTCCGGAACCCGGCCCTGACGGCGAAGCTCGCCACGACGCTCGACCACGTCTCGAACGGGCGGGCGATCCTCGGCATCGGGGCGGCCTGGTTCGGGCGGGAGCACGAGGCGTACGGCCTCGAGTTCGGGGAGGGTCCGCCGGAGCGGCTGCGCTGGCTCGGCGAGGCCCTGCCGGTGATCCGCGGGATGTTCCACGGCGAGCTGCCGAGTGCGTCGGGGCCGCACTACGCCGCCAAGGAAGTCCGCAACGATCCCCCGCCGCTCCAGGCGAGGCTGCCGATCCTCGTGGGTGGCGGCGGCGAGAAGGTCACCCTCAAGCTCGTCGCGAAGTACGCGGACGCGAACAACGTCGGCGGCGGCCTGGCGGCCGTGAAGCGCAAGGAGGCGATCCTTCTCGAGCACTGCGAACGCGAGGGCCGCGATCCCGCGGAGATCGAACGGACGACCGGCGTCGGCACCGTGATCATCCGCGACTCCCGTGACGAGGCGCGCCGGGTCTTCCTCGAGATGTTCGCGGGCAATGGAAATGCCCGGCCGTGGGAGGACCAGCCGGTCGGGACGCCCGAGGATGTCGCCGAGATGCTGGCGCCGTACGCGGAGATCGGCTACCGGCACCTCGTGACGGGCTTCCCGCCGCCCCATGACCAGGAGTCGATGACGCGGTTCGCGAGGGAGGTCCGGCCACTCCTGGAGCGATGATCGCCCAGCCGGTGAGGCAGCCGCAGCGAGGCGGCCGCCCCGATTCCATCCGCCCCACGTCCGCGTAGGCCTGACCGGCCTGCGCGGCAACGCGCCGCCCGCTACCGTTCCGCCATGGACCAGCCCATCGGCCGCGGCCTGACCGCCGTCTCCTGGGGCCCGAACCGGATCGACCTCTTCTGGGTGGACCGGGACGGCGCCCTCCTCCACCGATCCTCCGACGGCAGCGCCTGGAGCGAGGCCGAGTCGCTCGGGGGGACCCTCGCCTCCGCCCCGACCGTGACCGCCTGGGCGGAGGGCCGGATGGAGGTCTTCGCCGTGATGGCCGACGGCGAGCTCTGGGATCGCTACTGGGACGGCGAGGCCTGGCACGCCTGGGAATCGCTCGGCGGTGAGCTCGACCCCTCGGAGACGCCGGCCGCGTCCTCGTGGGGCGACGACCGGCTCGATGTCTTCGCCGTGGGCCGCGACGGCCTGACCTGGCACCGCTTCTGGGACGGCGCTCGCTGGGTGCCCTGGGAGCAGCTCCCGGCATAGGCCGCAGCCAATCGCGGTAGCGCAGTCGTCGGTCACGTCCCGTGCGACCGATGTGGCCAGACGGTACGAGTGATGTGTCGTGCGCTCTATCCGGACCCGGCCACGCAAGGGATTGCGCGGCGTGTATACGACATGACATAGGCGCCGTCGCGCGAGTAGAACTCGCGCTGGAAGAATTCGCCGGCGCGCTCGAATGCAACGATTGCGACACCACCCGCCTCGCCCAGTAAGGTGCTTCTGGATGCGGCAGCCAAGCCTGCGGCATCACCCACAAATATGCGATCGGCAACGACCCATCCCGTCCTCTCACGCACCAGCTCCTCGAGGTCTGATGGCACGGCGAACATGAGCATTTCCTTCTCGCTGCAGTGCATCCCCGAGGCCGCAACGAGGGCTGCCGCCGACCTATCGCGAAGCTCGTCTGCGCTGACCCGCGAAGGGGTCGTCAACGCGAGCACACCAATGCCGACACCGATCGCGAAGGCGACGGCGACCAAGAGGGCTCCACCCGTACGCCGACCAATCATGGCGCGTACACGTAGTTCGCCGCGCCGATGTCGTCAGCCTCCAGCGTCCGAATCACCCAACTGGAAACGCCATCCGCTCCGTTGCCGCACATGGTCTCCGGCGTGCCGCAGGAGAGGTCATTGAGACTGACGCCATGCCCAATTTCGTGCGTTAGGACGCCGCGAAGCGAGTACTCCGTTGAGGAAGGCTCGATCTCTCCATTCCACTCCCAGGTGCTGTTCTCAACGAGTGGTCCGGGCGTGAGGTCGATGCCGATGTCAGCGTCGTAAATGTCGTAGTAGATGGAGTACGGATCTCCGAACAGGCCAGTCTTCATGGTCTCCTTGAGGCACGTTAGGGCGATATCTCCATCCACCCAACTGCTACCGACACAGCTTGGCTTCGTGCCGTCAACGCGTATGGAGGCAACCGAGGAGCTCGTGGTCGTGTGTGGGTCCCAGTCGGTGCCCCACCATGCGGTCGCACCGTAGGAGGCCGAGATGGACTTGTAGTTGTTCCAGCCCGTACCGATCTTCTGGAAGTAGACCGTCGCGTCCGACGCCTCCGGGAAACCGTCGTTGTCGTTGTCCCAGAACTCGAGAGTGCCGGGGACCGAGTGGAGAGCAAGTGCGGCGGGGGGCGCCGCAAGGCTACCCAACGCAGCACCTGCACCGACGCCAACTGCGAGCGCAATCCCGGCATGCAGACCGACCTTCATCATTGGACCCAATGTAGGTTCAGCCTTTGTCGGGGTCAAGGAGGGCGAACTCAAAGGGGGTCGACGCCGCCGGCGCGCGAAGGTTGGCACCCGCGTGACCCTCGCTTTCATGTCAAGGCGGCTGCAGGCCGTCGTGGTGGCGGCACGGGATGGGTCCCCGGGGACCTGCTGCCAGGACAAGTGATCTTCCCGGGGCAGATGAGACTCAAGCCGCAAGCAACTCCGCGAGGGGCTGGTGCGACGGCGGCGAGCGACGGGACTTCTCGAAGCCGCGGTCGAGAAACGGCGTGCCGTTGAGGCGTTCGGCCGGGGTCCGCCAGCCGAGCTCGCCTTGGAGCCGGTGGCAGTTGCAGTAGCCGGCGTAGGCGGTGACTGCCGCGTCGGCGGCGGCGAGGTCCTCGAGATGCTGACGGTCGAGCACCTCGGCCTGGAGGATCGCCCAGAAGGCCTCGGTCTTGCCGTTCGACCAGGGCGTGTCGACCTGGGTTCGGATGTGGCGGATCTCGAGCTCGGCGAGGCTGCGCTGGAAGCGGATGAGCATCGTCCGCACGATCGTGACGAATGACGTCCCGTTGTCGGGCATGAGCTCGTGGGGAATACCGCACAGCTCAACCGCCTCGGCGAGGGCCTCGAGGATCGGCACGGCCTCCCGGCTGGGGACGGCGCGGAAGCCGAGCAGGAACCGGCTGAAGTCGTCGACCGGGCGACGAAGTGGCAGCTCCGCCGGCCGCCGGTCGGCGTGGGCAGGAAGAACGGGCCCTTGAGGTCGATGTGCCGGAGGTCGTTGGCGCTCGTCCGCTCGTAGCGCGGGCCGGGCACGAGCTGGGCGCTCGTCCGGTTGGTCCCCGTCCGGGCGAGGAGCCGGGCGATCTGGCCGTGGCTGACGGCAACCCCGCGGCGTCCGAACTCGGCGGCGATCGGGCGGCTGTTCCAGTAGGAGAGCATCCGCACGAGCAGCAGGTCTGAGCGGTCGCCGATCCGCGGCTTGTCTTAGCCCGGATCCACCGAACCAGCTCGCCTGAGAGGCGCTGAAACGACGAATCAGGTGCCCATCTGAACTGGGAAGATGGCGTTGAGAACAGCCCATCAAGCCCGACAGAGGAGCACCTGATTGATGCGATCATCGCACAGCCTCGATCGCCTGGATGCGGCCTTCGACGACGATCGCCTGGTGGCCGACGCCGGGCTCCTCCTGCCGGCCACCCTGGCCCAGCACCTCGGTCTGCGCGAGCTGGTCGACGAGCACGTCCATCTGGGGGCGGCGGCCGGCGCAGCGAACGCCGGCGACAAGCTTCTGACCCTCGTCCTCTCCGCCCTCGCTGGCGGTGACTGCATCGACGATGCGAACGCGCTGCGGGCGGGTGGGACGGAGCGGATCCTGGGCTTCATGGTCAAGGCGGCCTCGACCCTGGGCACGTTCCTGCGCAGCTTCCGCTGGGGCCACGTCCGCCAGCTCGACCGGGTCAGCCGGGAGCTGCTCGGCCGGGCCTGGGGGGCGGGCGCCGGTCCGGGCGCGCATCCGTTCACGATCGACCTCGACTCGACGATCTGCGAGACGTACGGGCTCCAGAAGCAGGGCGCCCGCCACCACGGGTACACCCACGTCCGCGGCTATCACCCGCTGCTCGCGATCGCGGCCGGGACGGGCGACGTGCTCATGGCGCGGCTGCGCGAGGGGCGGGCCAACACCGCCCGCGGGGCCGCCCACTTCCTGGGCGAGACGATCGGCCGGGTCCGCTCCGCTGGCGCGACCGGTCAACTCACCGTCCGCGCCGACTCGGGCTTCTATGGTCACGCCGTCGTGGCCGTCTGCCGGGCGAGGAAGGTCCGCTTCTCCATCACCGTCCGCCAGCATGCCTCGCTCCGGCGGCTGATCGAGGCGATCCCCGAGGCGGCCTGGACGCCGATCCCGTATTGGATCGACGGCGGCGCCGACGTGGCCGAGACGGTCCATGTGCCGTTCGCTGACCAGAAGGACGCGGCACCCGTCCGGCTCATCGTCCGCCGGGTGAAGCCGACCCCCGGCTCCCAGCTCGCGCTCCTGACGCTGTATGACTATCACGCGTTCATCACCGACCGCGAGGGCGAGACGCTCGTCCTCGAGGCCGACCATCGCCGCCACGCCGAGATCGAGAACGCGATCCGCGATCTCAAGTACGGGATGGCCCTCAACCACCTGCCGTCCGGGAAGTTCGGCGCCAACGGGGCCTGGCTGGCGGTCCAGGTCATGGCCCACAACCTCGCCCGCTGGACCGCCCGGATCGGTCTCGGTGCCGGGATCGTCACGACGAAGACGCTCCGCCGACGACTCTTCGCCCTCGCCGGGCGGCTCACCCGGTCGGCCCGTCGCTGGACGCTCCATCTGCCCGAGCGCTGGCCCTGGAAAGCCGAGTTCGAGCAGGCCCTCGCGAGGCTCCGAGCGATCCCACTGCTCGCCTGACCAACCGCCCACGATCACTCGCCCCTCTGGGCTGGCGGGAGCCTGCCCGCGAGTGGCTCGCCGACCCCTCGATCGACGTCTCGGGCGCTCGGCCGCCGCGGTGACGGCGGTCCATCTGGCCGCCCGGCCATCTCGTCCCGGCCCTCAGGTAGGCAAACGTCCACTTCGGCCGTCAGATGGCCGGATCAGCCAGGAGCTTCGGTGGATCCGGGCTTAGCAGCGCAGCAAGACCGCCATTCTCGAACCGCTCTCGCCAGCAGAAGAGCGTCGCCCGGCTGCACCCGCCCAGCGCACAGGCGTCTGCGACCGAGGCACCGACCATGCGCGGATGGCCCGCATCCGCGTCCGGGCCGCATCAGCGGTCGACGGATCGTCGCGCGACGTCGTGGGGAGCCACCTTGGGTCGCGACGAACAGGAACCCGAGTCCCGCCTGGTAGTGGTTCCTCGGCGGCAGCCGACCGGGATCTGACTTGAGCCCCACGTGCACCTCCCTCAGGAGGACACGCTACCCAGTCTCATCTGCCCGGGGAACTTCAATAAGCCGCAGCTAAGCGGCGCCTCGTAGTCTTCGCCCACGTCCCGTCCGACGATGTGCCCCGGCGGACGGGACGTGACTGCTCCCGCCTGGAGCCCCGCCGGGCGAGGATCCCGTGGAACCGTCCCCGACTCCCTGGCGCGTCATCGACGCCGAGGCCGAACCTTCCCCTGCCCTCCGAGCCCGATCCGGGTCGCCGGCCGCGCCGCCCGTGTCGAGCCGGGCCACGCTCGCCGCGGTCGTGGCCATCGCTGGGCTCGCGGTCGCCGCGGTTGTCATCGGCACCGGGGCGCTCGCGCTGCCGGCCGGTGATGCTGGCGGCCTCGGGGCCGGGCTCGCGCTCCCGACGGGCGACCCCGGTGGCAGCGCGGCACGCGGCGAGCTCGTGGTGGATGTCGGCGGGGCCGTCGTGGCACCGGGCGTCTACCGGCTTCCCGCCGGGTCCCGGGTCGCGGATGCGCTTGCTGCCGCCGGGGGGTTCGGGCCGCGGGTCGATGCCGTCCGGGCCGCGACCACGCTCAACCTGGCGGCCCCGCTCGAGGACGGCGCGCAGGTCATCGTGCCGTCGCGTGACGACCCGACCGTGCCGGACGGCGGCGGCGCGGGCGGCGGGTCGGGCGAGGGCGCGGGTGGCGGGTCGGGCGTCGGCGGGCTGGTGGACCTCAATTCCGCGACGCAGGCCGAGCTGGAGGCCCTGCCGGGCATCGGGCCGGTGAGCGCGGGCAAGATCATCGCCGCCCGCGAGGAACAACCGTTCGCATCGGTCGACGAGCTGCGGACGCGGAAGATCCTCGGCCAGAAGACCTTCGAGGCGCTCCGGGACCTGGTCACGGTCCGATAGACCATGCCTCGAACCGGCTGGCTCGCGCTCGGCGCGATCCTTGCGGCGCTGCTCCTCGTCGATGGGCCACTGACCTCGACGGGGTCCCGCGGGGCGATTGCGCTGGGGCTTGTTGCGGTCGCTGGGGCCATGGGCGGCGCGCTGCTGGCGGTCCGCGTCGGCAAGCGCGACGGGGTCGTCGCGGCCGCCGGGCTCGGGGTCGGCGCGGTTCTCATCGCGGCGAGGGTCGCCCTGTCCGCGACAGGGCCGGTGACGGCGCCGCCCATCCCCGAGGGCAAGGGGCCCTGGGACGCCTCCGTCGCCAGCGTGGGGCCGCTCCGCGCCGGGTCGCGGCCCGCCGTGCTCGAGATCGCCGATCCGCCCGGGCTCCGGCTGGCGGCCACGCTGCCGGCCTGGCCCGTCGTCGTGCCGGGCGACCGGGTTCTGGTGGAGGGCGCCATCGAACCGCGGCCGGACGGCGAGTACGGCGCGTACTTGCTGAAGATCGGGGCCTCCGGGACGCTCCGGGCGCGGGCCGTCGAGGTCGAGCCGCCGTCCGGGGATCTCGGCCGGACCCTCGAGGGGCTGCGCCGCGGCGCCGATGAGGGCCTCCGGCGATCCATCCCCGAACCCGAGGCAGGGCTGGCCTCGGGCATCCTCATCGGCCTCCGGGACCGCGTGGATCGCGACCTGGGCGCCGCATTCACGACCGTCGGGGCGAGCCACGTCGTCGCGATCTCCGGCTGGAACATCGCGATCGTGGCGACGACCCTCGGCGCGCTGACCGGGCGCGTCGCCAGGCGCCGCCGGGCCGCATTGACGGCGCTCGCGATCGTCGCCTATGTCGTCTTCGTCGGCGCGTCGCCGTCGGTCGTGCGGGCCGCGGTCATGGCCGCCGTCGTGCTGCTCGCGCGCGAGCTCGGCCGGCCGAGCCGGGCGGCAGCCGCGATCGCCTGGGCGGTGACCCTCCTGCTCATCCTCGACCCGGCGCTCATCGGCGACGTCGGGTTCCGGCTGTCGGCGCTCGCGACCGCCGGGCTGATCGCCTGGGGCACGCCGCTGACCGATCGGCTATCCGGAGCCGCCCCGGGCCGGGTCCGGGCCTGGCTCGCGGAGTCACTCGGCGTGTCGCTCGCAGCCCAGCTTGCGACGCTGCCGGTCGTGGCCCTCGAGTTCGGGCGGCTGTCGCTCGTCGCGCCGATCATCAACCTCGGGGTCGTGCCGATCGTCGCGCCGGCGATGGCCGCCGGGGCGGTCGCGCTCGTGGCCGGCGTCGCGACGTTCGCCGGCGTACCCGCCGTCATCGCGACGATCGGCGGCCTGCCGGCGTGGGCCCTGCTCGCGGCCATCGTGAACCTCGTTCGGGCCGGGGCGTCGATCCCGTTCGCGAGCCTCGACCTCGTCTCGCCGTGGGACCTGGTCGTGGCCGCGCTGTCGTGCCTCGTGATCGTCGTCCTCGACCGCCGGATCCGACGGCGGCCGGCAACCCGTGGCGCCGCCGCGACCCCGGTCACGCCGCCACCCCGCGCCGCACTCCGCTCGTCCTCGACTGACCGTCGACCGGCCCTGCCAAGAATCCCCCGCCTCGCAGCGCTCGGGCTGGCCGCCGCCCTCGTGGCCCTCACTGTCGCGGTCGTCTACCGCCCGACCGGGGTCGCCAGCCTGACGGTCCTCGACGTCGGCCAGGGTGACGCGATCCTCCTGGAGGGTGCCCGTGGCGACCGCCTGCTCATCGACGGCGGCCCCGACCCCGGGCGCCTCCTCGTGGCGCTGGACGAGCAACTGCCGCCGTGGGACCGGCGGATCGACCTCGTCGTCCTCAGCCACCCGCACGAGGACCACGTCGCGGGCCTCGCCGCGCTGCTGGATCGCTACCGCGTCAGGACGGTGTTCGAACCGGGGATGATCGGCCCCGGACCCGGGTACGCGGCGTTCAACGCAGCACTCGCCGCTGGCGGCATCGACCGGCGAACCCTCGCCACGGGCGATCGCCTGGTCCTCGACGACATCCGGCTCGAGGTGCTCTGGCCGGATCGCGGCACGGTGCCGCAGGAGCCGCCGGACGGCGGGACGGGGATCAACAACGTCTCGATCGTGTTCCTCGGCGAGGTCGGCCGGCATCGATTCCTGCTGGCCGGCGACATCGAGGAGGAGATCGACCCGACGCTCGTCGCCCGCGGGCTGCCACCGGTCGAGGTCCTGAAGGTCGCCCACCACGGGTCGCGGACGGCATCCACGGGGCCGTTCCTCGAGGCCGTCCGGCCGGCGGTCGCGCTCGTCTCGTCCGGTCGTGGCAATCCCTACGGCCACCCGGCGCCGGCGACGATCGCGCGGCTCAAGGGGATCGGGGCAGACGTGTACCGGACCGATACGAACGGGACGGTCGAGGTGGACCTCGGCCCCGGGCCGCTGCGCGTCCGTGCCTCGCGCGCGTCGGCAGGCGGGCCGTCCGGTCCGGCCGGGCTCCGTCCGCGTTTCGCACCCGCGGTCGCGTCGCCGCCGGTGGCACGTCGCCCGCCGGGCTCCCTGACCGTCACCGCCGGATCCCTCCGATACCATGCCTCCGATGACGATCGCGACGGCCGCCCGCGCCCCGCTCCTGTACGCCTGGGGCGACGACGCCTACGGGCTGGACGCCGCGGTGGAGGCGCTCCGGACGGATCCCGCCCGGTTCCCGTCGGGCGCGCCGGAGCGCTGGCGGGTCCGTGGCGATGCCGGCGACGCGGCGCGCATCGTGGGCGAGATCCGGGAGCGGCTCGCGACCGGGACGATGTTCGGCTCGGGGACCCTCGCCGTCCTCACGAACGCGACCCCGCTCGTTCGCCGCAACGTGGATCGCGACGCGCTCGTCGGCGCGATCGCGCTCCTCGCCGATGGCAATGGCCTCGCGATCGCCGAGGAGACCGAGTCGGGCAAGAAGGATCCGCCGTCGAAGGTCCTCTCGGATGCGGTCCGGGCCGCGGGCGGCGACGTTCGCCGCTTCGAGGCGCCGCGCGAGGGCGGCCTCGCCGCCTGGATCGAGGCCCGGGCGCGCGAGCGCGGCATCGTCCTTGCCCAGGGTGCGGCGAAGGAGCTCGCGACGCGGGTCGGCGGGTTCGTGCGGGAAGGCGATGTGGACCGCCGGCAGCAGGGCCGCATCGCGGTCATGGAGCTGGAGAAGCTGGCCCTCCGCCACGCCGCGGCCCCCGACGGCAGTCCCGCCCCGGTGACCGCGGACGACGTCCGCGACCTCGTGCCGGAGGCCGTCCCGGGCACAATCTGGGGCTTCGTGGACGCGGTCGGGATGCGGCGCCGCCAGCACGCGCTGGAGCTGCTGGAGCGGCTCCTCGAGGCCGCGACGCCGGAGCCGGTGCTCCTCGCGGTCCTCCACCGACGGATCCGGGAGCTCCTCGAAGTCCGTGACCGGATCGGCAGCGGCGAGACGCCGGGGTCGCTCGTTCGGTCGATGAAGCTCCAGCCGTTCCGCGCGGAGACGCTGGCGCGCCAGGCGCAGGCATGGACGATGGGTGAGCTCGCGGCCGCGCTCGAGGAGCTGCTGGAGCTGGATTCCCGCGTGAAGGGGGTCGGCGGCGCGACGGCCGGCGACGCGGCGATCAGGCTGGCGTTTCACCTGTGGGTGGCTGATCGGGTCGGGGCGCGGGGCTGACCCGGTCCGGCACCTGGTGCCGGAACCAGAGCGGAATGTGGCCGGGGATGCGGCGATTCGCCTCGCGGGTCCGCCGCACGGACGCCGGGGTCCGATTCATGCCGACCAGGCCTGTTCCTGGATGACGACGTCGCTCTCGATCGCGAACGTGCAGCGACCCTCCCCGAGGTCGAGGAGCTCGATGAGGTCGGGGTCGATGTAGAGCTGGTGACAGTCCTCGCACAGCCCGCCCGGGATGCCGAAGCACAGCCGCTCGGACTGGTCGGGCATCCGGAACGTCGTGTCGAACCGCGTCGTGATGAGGCGGCGGGTGCAGGCGGGGCAGCGTTCGCGGCTCGGCGTCATGCCCGCATTCTTGGGCCGCGCCGATGGACCCGGCATGACCCGCTGGTACCCCTCCCCCCGGTACGGGTGCCACGGCCGGGGTAGCCCCTCCGGCGGACGCGGAGGAGCCGCGCGCCTGCGGCCTACTGGACCCGGAGGATCGTCTTCGCCTCGGCCCAGTGCTTCTCGAGCGAGTAGAAGTCGCGCTCCGGCGGCGTGAAGACGTGGACGATCACGTCGCCGTAGTCCACCAGCACCCAGTGCGACGTCGCCGTTCCCTCGCGACCGATGGGCCGGATGCCGTCGTCACGCAGGCCGCCGACGATCCCGTCCGCGATCGCCTGGATCTGCCGCTCCGAGCCTCCGGAGCAGACGACGAAGTGGTCGGCGAGTGAGGTCAGCGCGGAGACGTCGAGGAGGACGATGTCGGCGGCCTTCTTGTCCTCGGCGAGCTCGACGATGCGGCGGGCGAGGTCGATGGATGCGCGGTCGGCGGCGGCGCGCTTCTCGCGACGGGGCAGGCCGTCGGGGCGCGGGGCGAGAGCGGAATCGGTCACGGGGTCGGGATCCTCGGGCGAAGGGACGGCGGACTGGTACAGCCCATGATCGACGATCTGGCGCTCGACCGCCGCCGGGACGAGGTCGCCGACATCGAGGCCCGCCTCCACGCGACTTCGGATGGCCGTGGACGAGACGTCGATCTCGGGGCCGCCGAGCAGGACGATCCGGTCCGTCTGGCCGGGGAACGCGGCCTCGATCCAGTCGCGGTCGGGTGTCGGGAAGCCGGTACGCGGCACGACCGCGAGCTGGCACGCCGCGAGCAGCCGCGCGGGCTCGTGCCAGCCCGGGATCTCGGCGATCGTCTCCGCCGAGACGATGAGGTAGAGGTCGGGATCCCGACCCGCGGCCCGTTCAGCGTCCAGGATCCGCTCCATCGAGTCGGCGGTGTACGAAGGGCCGTCGCGGTCCACGTCGACGCGGCTCAGCTCGAAGCCGGGGTGGCCGGCGATCGCCGCCTCGACCATCGCGACGCGATCCGCGACGCTCGCCTCGACCTCGCCGGGCTTGTGGGGCGGCTCGCCGGCCGGCAGGAAGAGGACGCGCTCGAGGTCGAGGGCCTGGCGTGCCGCCTCCGCGATCGCGAGGTGGCCGACGTGAATGGGGTCGAACGTTCCGCCGAGGACGCCGATCCGCGGCCGCTCAGCGGGCGAGTCGCCGGGGGGCGCCGCCGCACTCCGGGGCGCCACGCGCCGCTCAGCCGTCAATGGCCCACGCCTCGGGCTCCCACTCGAGCTCCAGGTCGCCGAACCGGACGAGGTCGCCGGGGGCGACCCCCGCTCGCCGCAGCTCCGCGTCCACGCCGAGCCGGACGAGGTCGCGCTGGAAGCGCTCGGCCGACTCCTCGACGTCGAAGTTCGTCTGGTTCGCGATCCGCTCGACGCGCCGGCCGCGGACCCGCAGGACCCCGTCCGCGTCACGGTCGATCGAGAACGCGTCGCCCATGCCCTCGATGCGGTGGATCACCACGCCCGATGGCTCCGGCGGCTCGGCAAGCTCCGCCTCGCTCGGGAGCATCGCGGCGAGGGCTCCACGGAGGGGGTCCATCCCCTCCCCCGTCGCGGCGGCGATGGCGACGATGGGCATGCCCTCGGCCTCGCGCCGCGCCCGGAAGGACGGCCACGCGTCCGCTGCCGACGGCAGGTCCAGCTTGTTGATGACGACGAGGATGGGCTTCTCCAGGAGCGCCGGATCGTGGGCCGCGAGCTCGCTCCGGATGACCTCGTAGTCCCACTCCGGATCCCGGGCGCCGCCGTCCACGATGTGGACGAGGATCCGCGTCCGCTCGACGTGGCGAAGGAATGCGTGGCCGAGGCCGGCCCCCTCGCTCGCCCCCTCGATGAGCCCCGGCACGTCCGCGATCGTCGGCAGCCGGCCGTCCTCCATGCCGAGGTCCATGACGCCCAGGTTCGGCTCCAGGGTCGTGAACGGGTAGTCGGCGATCTTCGGGGTCGCGGCGGTGAGCGCCGCGAGGAGCGTGGACTTGCCCGCGTTCGGGAGGCCGACGAGGCCGACATCGGCGATCAGCCGGAGCTCGAGGCGGATCCAGCGCTCCTCGCCTGGCTCGCCCTTCTGGGCGTGCCTGGGCGCCTGGTGGGTGGACGTCGCGAAGTGCTTGTTGCCGAGCCCGCCGCGTCCGCCGCGGGCGATCATCGCCTCCTGGCCGCGGGCCACGAGGTCGGCGATGATCTCGCCGCTCTCGTCGTCGTAGACGGCCGTCCCGGGCGGGACCTCGAGGACCAGGTCGTCGCCTGACTTGCCGTGCTTCCGGGATCCCTCGCCGCGGCCGCCGGGCGTGGCCTTGAAGTGGTGGCGGAACTGGAAGTCGCGGAGCGTGGTCTGGCCCGGATCCACCCGGAGGTAGATGGAGCCACCACGGCCGCCGTCGCCGCCGTCGGGGCCGCCACGCGGGACATGGGCCTCGCGCCGGAACGTCGCCGCACCGTCGCCGCCCGCGCCGGCACGCACGAGGATCTTCACGCGATCGAGGAACATGGAGGCCTATCTTCCCACGGGCCCGCGCTCCGGCGGCCGGTCCTTCGGGGATGCGCCCCGCCGGACCTCCCGGCTCAGTAGTAGCCGCGTGGGTTGACCCTGGTGCCGCCGTTCCAGATGGGACCAAGCCACACTTCGAAGTGGACGTGGGGCCCCGTCGCGTTCCCGGACTGGCCGATCCGGCCGACCTGCTGTCCCGCGGCAACCGACTGGCCCGCGGCGACCGTCACGCCGGACATGTGGTTGTAGGTCGTGAAGATGCCCGACCCGTGCGAGATCCAGACCTGGTAGCCGCCGCCGTTGTTCTTCCAGCCGGCGAACGTCACCGTGCCTCCCGTCGCGGCCACGACCGGCGTGTTGTAGGTGGCCGCGATGTCGAGGCCGTAGTGGCCGTAGCGGAAGGGCTGGCTGACATAGTTGCCGCCGCCCACGACCGGCCACCGGAACGCGCCGCCACTGTAGGTGGTGACACCGCCGGAGCTGCTCCCGCCGCTGCTCGTCCGGGGCTTGACGACGGGCTTCGGCGTGGGCGTCGGGATCGCGGAACCCCGGGCGTCCGGCAGGATGAGCGTCTGGCCGATCACGAGGTTCGGGTCGCTCAGGGCGTTGACCGAGACGATCTCGCTCGCATCGACCTTGTAGGTTGCCGCCAGCGCTTCGAGGGTATCGCCGTCCTTGACCGTCACGATCAGCCCGTTGACCGGTGGGATGACCAGTTTCTGGCCGACGCGGAGATCATCCTTGGAGGTGAGCTTGTTCGCCCACCACACGGTCATCATCGAGACACCGTACCGGCTGGCGATGCCCGTCAGCGTGTCGCCGGACCGGACCGTGTACGTCTTGAGGAGGCCCTTCCCGTCCTGGACCGCGGTGCTGGGCGCGAAGGCCTTCCAGATCGTGCCGTCGTCCGCGTACGTCGCGGCCGGGCTGGGCGCGGCCGCATCGCCGGCTTGCGCGGCCCTTGCGCCGACGCCGCCGACGAGGCCCGCGACCTCGACCGGGTCGAGCTGGTTGCCGCTGGTCTCGCCGCCGACCACGAGCCGGGGGCCCTCACCCGCGCCCGAGGTCCCGCCGATCGGCTGGGCCGCCGCGGGCTGGAAGCTGACGAGCGACGCCCCGAGGACGACGAGCGCGGCGACGATCGGGATCGTCCGCTCCGAGGCGAGGCGCACGACGAGCGTGCGCCGCATGGCCACGGGGAGGGGGCGGCGGCTCGGTCGGGGAGCGAGGTGGGCGACCTGGGCGAGCACGCTCAGTCGCGTGCGGACAGTCCGCGCCACGCCGACCGATCGGCGGTGGAAGCGGGTGGCCCGCGGTGATCGCTCGCTCTTGGTTGGGCGGAGGCGCGTCAGGGCGCGCAACACGCCGGCCGGGGCGTTCAGCAATACAGTCTCCTGCGTGGAACGGCCCGGCGCGTGGTGAGCACACGGAAGGGAAAGAAGGGCCGTCCTGGGGGTCGCGATTCTTCGAGCTGGGGGTCTCTTGCTTCGCGGCCGAAACCTGCTCCTCCGCGGGTTTCGACTCCGGGGGACCTTATCACGGGCCACGCGGGACGCGCAAACGCCTGCCGGAGCGCATGACGTCGATGGCCGGGAAGATCCGCTTCTCGCCGAGCTTCCGGTCCAGGATCAGCTCCGAGTTGCCGGTGCCCTTGAACTCCTCGTAGATCACGTCGTCCATTCGCGAGCCGGTGTCCACGAGGCACGTCGCGATGATCGTGAGCGAGCCGCCCTCCTCGATCTTCCGGGCCGCGCCGAAGAACCGCTTGGGGGGATAGAGGGCGATCGGATCGATGCCGCCGGACAGCGTCCGGCCCGACGGCGGGAGCGCCAGGTTGTAGGCGCGCGCGAGCCGGGTGATGGAGTCCATGAGGATCACGACATCCCGGCCGGTCTCGACCTGGCGCTTCGCGATCTCGAGGGCCATCTCGGCGACGTGGGTGTGGTTCTCGGTCGGCTCGTCGAAGGTGGAGCTGATGACCTCGCCCTTGACGCTGCGGCGCATGTCCGTAACCTCCTCGGGCCGCTCGCCGATGAGGGCGACCATGAGGAGGATGTCCGGGTAGTTGGCCGTGATGCCGTTGGCGATGTTCTTCAGGAGCATCGTCTTGCCGGCCTTCGGCGGGCTGACGATGAGGGCGCGCTGGCCCTTGCCGATGGGATTCACGAGGTTGACGAGCCGCTGGCTCAGGTTCTTCGGGTCGCTCTCGAGGTTGATGAGCTCGTCCGGGTGGACCGGGGTGAGGTCGCCGAAGACGGGCCGGCGGCGGGCGGTCTCGATGTCGACGCCGTTCACGGAATCGACGCGGAGGAGGCCCCAGTACTTCTCCTGCTCGCGCGGGGCGCGGACGGCACCGGCGACACGATCGCCGATCCGGAGGGCGAAGCGGCGGACCTGGCTCGAGGAGACGTACACGTCATCCGGGCTCGGCAGGAGGCCGTGCCGGCGCATGAAGCCGTAGCCCTCGTCGACGATGTCGAGGATGCCGGTGGCGTAGTCGTGGCCGGCGCGCTCCGTCTGGGCCTGGAGGATGCGGTCGACGAGGTCGTCCTTGCGATCGTCCGGGCGGGTGTCCATCTCGAGGTCGCGGCCGACCTGGCGGAGCTCGGCGAGGCTCATCTCGAGGAGGTCGGCGACGTCGAGGTCGTTGCGCTCGCGCGCGGCCTCGAGCTCTGCCATCTCCTCGAACTCGCTCACCGGCGCGCGGCCAACGGGGTTGCGGCGGCGGGGTCGACGGTTGCGGGATCGCTGGTCGGGAATCGGCATTGGGGTACGGGCTACCTGCGCGTGCGAGGAGGAGGTCTTCGGCCGCGCGGGAAAGGGTCCGCGGCGCGGACGGAAGGGGATGTCGGGAGTATGGGGCGCGATCGGACGCACGTCAATCGGGGTGTAGCATCGAATCTGCCCGATGCCGTCGATCCGATCGTCCGCGCCCGCATCTGACGCTCCGCCGCCGGACGATGGTTCCGGAGCGGCAGGGAGGGACGCCTCCCGCGCACTCGGCGCGCCCGCCGTACCGAGTGGATCCGCGACGGAGCGCGGCAATGCGGCGGGACCGCGCGAGGTCGGGGCGATGTTCGACCGCATCGCCCCCGTCTACGACGGCATGAATGTGCTCATCTCCGGCTTCCAGGAGCCGCGCTGGCGGCGGCGGGTCGTGGCTGCGACGGGGTTGCGGCCCGGGATGGCGGCCCTCGACGTGGCGACCGGAACGGGCAGGCTCGCGGCGAGCCTCGCGGATCGCGTGGGACCGTTCGGGCGGGTGGTCGGGCTCGATGTCTCGGCGGGCATGATCGAGCGGGCGCGGGCCGGCGCCACCAGCGTGCCGTGGCTGGAGTTCGTTGTCGGCGACGCGCTCGACCTGCCCTTCGAGGATGCGACGTTCGATGCGGCCACGATCGCCTTCGGGATGCGGAACCTGCCGGACTACCGCCGGGGCTTCGTCGAGATGACGCGCGTCGTCCGGCCGGGTGGGCGCGTGGTCTGCCTCGAGATCGCGCGGCCGCGGTCGATGGTCGGGCGCGTCGGGCGGATCTGGTTCGAACGGGCCGTACCGCTGCTGGGTCGGCTGGCCGGGCAAGGCGAGGCGTACCGCTACCTGGTGGCGAGCGTCCGCGCCTATCCCGCCCCCGAGGTGATCGCCGGCCACATGGCCGCCGCCGGCCTGGCCGATGTCTCCTGGGTCCCGCTGACCGCGGGCATGGTCACCCTCCACGTGGGGACGCGCCCGGCGGACTGAGGTCCCATGCGGAGCGTGGCGGGAGCCGGGGCTGGGCTGTTCGAGACGTCCCGCGGCCCCGACCGGCGGGCGCCGTCGTCCTCGAAGATCTCGACCGCCGCGACCGTCACAGGATCTTGGACAGGAAGGCCTTCGTCCGTTCCTTCTCCGGAGCCGTGAAGAAGTGCTCCGGGGTGCCCTCCTCGATGATCACGCCGTCATCCATCATCAGGACCCGGTCCGCGACCTCGCGGGCGAAGCCCATCTCGTGGGTCACGACGATCATCGTCATGCCCTCCCGCGCGAGCTCCTTCATGACCTCGAGGACCTCGCCGATCATCTCCGGGTCGAGGGCGCTCGTCGGCTCGTCGACCAGCATCAGGGCCGGCCGCATGGCGAGCGCCCGCGCGATCGCCACGCGCTGCTGCTGGCCACCGGAGAGCTGCGCTGGAAAGGCGTTCTCCTTGGCCGACAGGCCGACCCGGGCGAGGAGCGCCCGGGCCGTTTCGAGCGCCTGGCTCTCGGGGATCCCGCGCACGCGGATCGGCGCCTCCGCGATGTTGCCGAGTGCCGTCATGTGCGGGAAGAGGTTGAAGCGCTGGAAGACCATCCCGATCTCCTGGCGCTGGCGGGCGATGTTGCGCTCCCGGTCCTCCACCAGCCTGCCGCCGGTCTCGCGATATCCGATCAGGTGGCCGTTCACCAGGATCCGGCCGGACTGGATCTTCTCGAGGTGATTGATGCAGCGGATGAAGGTGGTCTTGCCCGACCCGGACGCCCCGATGATGACCACGACCTCGGCCCGCCTGACGGTCAGGGAAACGCCCTTGAGGACGTGGAGGCGACCGAAATGCTTGTGCACATCACGGGCCTCGACGACGATATCCGTCTCGGGGCTGGGCACGCCGCCGATGGCGTCGAGGATGTCGCGGGAGACGCCGTTCAACCCGGTCCCCCCATGCGCGGCCGCGAGAATGACAACATCCTCGCCCGGATGCCAGGCGCGGTCTCGCGGCCGGAACTCGCCCCGAGCCGTCGCTCGATGCGGCCCTGGATCGTGCTCCAGATCGTCGTGAGGGCCAGGTAATAGAGGGCGACCCCGAGATACGCCTCGAACGTCTTGAACGTCGCGCTGTTCGCCGCCTGGGCGATGCGGAACAGCTCCTCGACGGCGATGACGCTCATGAGGGAGGTCGTCTTGAGCATGTTGTTGAACTCGTTGCCGAGTGGCGGGACGATGACCCGGAGCGCCTGGGGGAGGACGATGCGGCGCATCGTGAGCCCGTACGTCATGCCCAGCGACTTGGCGGCCTCGGTCTGGCCCGGATCGACCGACAGGATCCCGGCGCGCACGATCTCGCTCATGTAGGCACCCTCGTTGATCGAGAGCGCCACGAGCCCCGCGAGAACCGCGCCGCGGATGTCCAGGAAGCCGATGCTGACATCGCGCGGGAAGAGATCGAGACCGCCCAGCAGGTACGGCGTGCCGAAGTACACGAGGAAGAGCTGGACGAGGAGCGGCGTGCCGCGGAAGAACCAGACGTAGACAGCGCTGATCGCGCGAAGCACCCGGCGCCGGGACATGCCGGCGAGGGCCGAGAGCGTCCCGAGCATCGTTCCGGCGACCTGCGCGAAGATCGCGACGTAGATCGTGATGGCCAGTCCGTTGAGGAGGGCCGGCGAGGGCTGGAAGACGAAGCGCAGGAAGAAGCCGACGTCGAACTTGA
Source organism: Chloroflexota bacterium (assembly GCA_016191345.1). Classification (GTDB taxonomy): domain Bacteria; phylum Chloroflexota; class Limnocylindria; order Limnocylindrales; family CSP1-4; genus UBA5189. Next base: position 5,153 of record JACPOU010000056.1, on the reverse strand, counting down.
GCGTCGGCCCTGCGTTCACGGCGAAGATGATGTCGGGTGACACGTCGGCCTCGGGGAATGATGGTGCTGGTGGCGAGGGGCTCGCCGGGGTCCCGGCCAGCCGGCGAGGCACCGCTGGGCGGCGCCGACGACAGGTCGGCGCCGCCGCTTCGCGGTCAGATCACTTGAGCAGGATGACCGCGTTGGTCATGCCCCATTTGTCCACGATCTGCTTCATCAGGCCCTCGGTGTACATGTCATCGATGACCTGGGTGACGGCCGCCTTGAGCTCGGTGTCTTCCTTGCGAATGGCGATGCCCACCGGGCCGGGTTCGATCAGGGCGCCCACCAGTTCGAACTTGCCCGGATTCTGGGTCACGTAGTAGACGAGGACCGGCGCGTCGGTCGCATACGCGTCCACCCGCCCGATGTTGAGCTGCTGGAACGCATCGGTATCAGCCTGGAAGGTCTGGATGTCCATCGGAGGCTTGCCGGCCGCCTTGAAGCCAGCGTTGATCGTGTCCAGGGCCGCCTTGTTCGTGGTCCCGAGCTGGACGGCGACAGACTTGCCGGAAAGGTCATCGGTGGTCTTGATCGCCTTCGGATTGCCCGCCGGGACCATGATCCCCTCGCCGATGCTGAGATAGTCGACGAAGTCGACCTGGGCGGCACGCTCCGGCGTGTTGCTGAGGCCGCTGATGATCATGTCGCACTTCTTGGCGAGGAGGGCGGGGATGATCCCATCGAAGCCGGTGTTGTCGATCTGGGTCGTGACGCCGAAACGCTTGCCGATCTCGTTCGCGATGTCGATGTCCGAGCCCTGGGCCGTCGTGCCGTCGGCGGCATAGAACTCCTCCGGCGGGTAGCTCACGTCCGTGCACCACACGATCCGGCCGGCGCTCGTGATGGCGGCCGGTACGACGTAGCGCGGTGTCGGCGCGGCCGTGGGTGCGCTCGAGTCCGGGGGCTGGCTGGGCGTGCTCGTGGGCACAGTGGTGGCGCCCCCGCTCGTGGCACAGCCGGCGACGACCACGGTTGCCGTCGCCATGATGCCGAGGACGCGTGACTTGTTCATTGGTTGGCTCCTCCGCCGGGTTTGATCTCGCCGGTCTGGGCCGCGAGGCGAGCAGCCTAACGCGGACCATCGTGGTCCGGCAAGGACTCACGGCAGGGTCGGGTCCGAAGCGCGACGAGCCGACCCGCCGGGCGCCCCCTGCGTGAGAGCCGGGCAAGCTCAGCCCCGGGACGCTAGGCCTTCGCCGCGAGCGCCTTTCGGGCGGCATCCCAGTCGGAGCGGAACTGGGCGATGCCCTTGTCCGTGAGGGGGTGGTGGACCATCTGCTGGACGATCTTGAAGGGCAAGGTGGCCACGTGCGCACCCGCGAGCGCGGAGTCGGTCACGTGCCGCGGGTGGCGGATCGAGGCGGACAGGACCTCCGAGTCGATCTCGTGGAAGCGGATGATGTCCGACAGCTCGCGGATGACCGTCATCCCCTCCTCGTTGATGTCGTCGAGGCGGCCGACGAACGGCGAGAGCAGCGAGGCGCCGGCCTTCGCCGCGAGCAGGCCCTGGTTCGCGGAGAAGATCAGGGTGCAGTTCGTCGCGATGCCCTCGGCGGCGAAGCGGCTGATGGCCTCGAGCCCGGTCTCCGACATCGGCACCTTCACCACGATGTTGTCCGCGATCTTCGCGAAGTGGCGGCCCTCCTTGAGCATGCCGTCGACGTCCTCGGCCACGACCTCGGCGGAGACCGGCCCGGAGGTGATCCCGCAGATCTCCTTGAGGACCTCGTCGTAGGTCCTGCCGCTGGTCTTCGCGAAGAGGGTCGGGTTCGTCGTGACGCCGTCGAGGACGCCCCACCGCTCCACGATCCGGATCTCATCGATGTCGGCGGTGTCGAGGAACAGCTTCATGGGGGCACTCCACGGGGCGGGTCGTCTCTGTTCAGAGTCAGTCGGCCGATTCTACCCTCGCTACGGCATCCGTCCTCCGGCCCGAGGCCGCGACGTGGCAGGCCCGGCGGCGCGCGAGATGCCCGCGCCCGAAGCGATCAGGCGACCGGCGTCTGCTCCTCGACCGCGCCCGTGCCCGCCGCGCCCGCGGCGAGCGGCTCCGCCTGGGATCGTGCCGCGAAGACCGGCTCGCGGCCGTCGCGCACGGCGAGCGATGCGGCCACGAACCCGTCGAACAGCGGATGCGGCCGTTCCGGCCGCGACTTGAACTCGGGGTGAAACTGCGAGGCCACGAACCACGGGTGGTCCTTCAGCTCGACGATCTCCACGAGCCGGCCGTCGGGGGATTGGCCGGACAGGAGCATCCCGGACGCTTCCAGCGTCTGGCGGTAGCGGTTGTTGACCTCGAAGCGGTGGCGGTGCCGCTCGTAGATGACCTCCTGGCCGTAGACCGCGGCGGCCTTCGAGCCGGGGGTCAGCTTGGCCGGGTAGATCCCGAGCCGCATCGTGCCGCCCTTGTCCTCGAGCTCCCGCTGGTCCGGCATGAAGTCGATGACCGGGTTGTCGGTGAACATGTCGAACTCGGTGGAGTTGACGTCCTTCGTCCCGATCACCTCGCGGGCGAACTCGATGACCGCGCACTGGAGGCCCAGGCACAGCCCGAGGTACGGCACGCGGTGATCGCGGGCGAAGTGGGCGGCGAGGACCTTGCCCTCGATGCCGCGATGCCCGAACCCGCCCGGGACGAGGATCCCGGCCGCGCCGTCGAGGCGCTCGTGGAGGTTCTCCTTCGTCAGGGCCTCGGAATCGACCCAGCGGACCTTGGCGTCCACCTCGTGCGCCCAGGCCGCATGGCGGAGGGCCTCGGTGACGGAGAGGTACGCGTCCGGCAGCTCGATGTACTTGCCGACGAGCGCGATCTCGAGGACCGGCTTCGGCCGCTTGATCCGCTCCACGAGCGCTCGCCAGGTGTCGAGGTTCGGCTCCACGTCGGGATCGCCGAGACCCAGCTCGCGGACGACCAGGCGCCCCAGCCCGAAGGCCTCGAACTGGAGCGGGACCTCGTAGATCGTCTCCGCCGTGGGCGCCGGGATGACCGCGTCCGTCGCGACGTCCGTGAAGAGCGCGATCTTCTCGCGGATCTCGTCGGGGACCTCGTGGTCGGAGCGGAGGACGATGACATCCGGCTGGATGCCGATCCCGCGGAGCTCCTTGACGGAGTGCTGGGTCGGCTTCGTCTTGAGCTCGCCGGTCGCGGCGAGCGCCGGCAGCAGCGTGACATGGACGTACAGGACGTTCGCCCGTCCGACGTCCTTGCGCATCTGGCGGATGGCCTCGAGGAAGGGCAGCGACTCGATGTCGCCGACCGTGCCCCCGACCTCGACGATGACGCAGTCCGGCTCGCCGTCCTTGGCGACCCGCCCGATCCGCTCCTTGATCTCGTTCGTGATGTGCGGGATGACCTGGACCGTGCCGCCGAGGTAGTCGCCGCGGCGCTCCTTGGCGATCACGGCCTGGTAGATCCGGCCCGTCGTCACGTTCGAGAGCTGCGAGAGGTTTTCGTCGATGAACCGCTCGTAGTGTCCGAGGTCCAGGTCCGTCTCCGCGCCGTCGTCGGTCACGAAGACCTCTCCATGCTGGTACGGGGACATGGTCCCCGGATCCACGTTGATGTAGGGATCCAGCTTCAGGATGGAGACCTTGAGGCCACGCGCCTTCAGCAATCGACCGATGCTGGCGGCGGTGATGCCCTTCCCCAGGGAGGAGGTGACGCCTCCGGTCACAAAGACATACTTCGCCACGGGCCTGATCCTCCGGGGGTTTTTCTCATGCTACCGGATGACGGGCTCGGGGGCAATTCGAGGTCGCCCGGGCGGGCTCCGATCTGGGTCAGGACGAGTCAGGCAACGGCGCACGGCTCACGGGTCCCGGCCGGGCGTGTCCCCCAGACACAATTCCGAGGCCGAGGGTCACGTGGCGCCCGACGCAGGGCGCCGTCCGCCTCGAACCCGCACGGCCGGTGCGTGCCAGACACGAACCAGACCCGAACTCGCCGTCGTGGATCCACGGCTCCCGGATTCGGCGTGCACGATCGCCGGATTGTGCCTCTCAGCCACACAGAATGGGCAGACGTCGCTGCCGGCCAGATGGCCGGGAGGACCAGCGCCGCGGCCGGGTCAGGGAGCCATCGCGGCGCCAAGGAGCCTGGCCGCCGTGACAGCAGACTGCTGGGCGCAACCTGCCGCGCCCGCCTCGTGCAGGAGGTCACCCTGGAGTCCGCCGAGCTCCCCGGCGGGCGCCTCGCCGAGCGGCACGCCCAGGCCGCCTCGTAGGTCAGGTTTCGGTGGCGTTGGCCGGGTCGATCCTGCGGATGCCGGGGACCATGTCGAAGCCGCGGTCCGGGCTGACGATGTCGGTGATGCCTTCCTGGAGGCAGGTCGCGAGGTGGACGAGGTCTCGAGCGGCGAGTGTCGGGTGCGCCTCGACCAGCTCGGGCATCCGCCGCATGACGGCGTGCGTGACCGGCAGGACCGGGGCGAAGAGGTCCAGGGTGTCGGCCGCGATCGAAGCGCCCTGTTCCAGTCGCCGCAATGCCATGAAGCGATGGAAGATCTCCTGGACGACTTCGACGGAGACCACCGCGTCCAGCTCGCCATCCGCGACTCGGGTGAGGATTCGCTGGCAAGGCTCCCTCAACTCGTGGTCCGCCCCGGCGGCGTACATGACCACGGCGGTGTCGATGAAGACCGTCGTCATCGCTCCGACACGTCCGTGTCGCGTCCCAGGGCCCCCCGCTCGATCTCGGCCTTCATGACGTCCCATTCCGCGACGGGCGCGTTCTGGGCGAACAAGGACTGGACCGCTTCGCGTCGGGGGCGCGCTCGCGGCAGCGTGTATGCATCGATCGCGTCGCGGACGACAGCGCCGAGGGAGCGACCCTCGCGGGTGGCGATGCGCTCGAGGCGTGCCCGCTGCGCGGGCGTCAGGAGGACCTGCGTGCGTTCGGAACGCATGTGCAGACCATACCATGTGCATATGCGTCGCTCGGGTTCGGACGGTGTCCCTTACGTGGTCGCGCGCCGGCCGGACTGCAGGAGTGTCCCCCCGAGTGGTGGGATTTGAGCGAGGCTCCTGACGCCGGCTGAGCCGGACGGTCAGGGGCCACCGGTGTGATGCTCAGCGTGTTCCGACCAAGGATCACGTCGAGGAGATCAACCGAT
>JACPOU010000050.1 GCA_016191345.1 Chloroflexota bacterium | reverse complement strand
TGGGAGAGGGCCATCGGTTGATCTCCTCGACGTGATCCTTGGTCGGAACACGCTGAGCATCACACCGGTGGCCCCTGACCGTCCGGCTCAGCCGGCGTCAGGAGCCTCGCTCAAATCCCACCACTCGGGGGGACACTCCTCCTGGGTCACGCTCGTTCATTCGAATTGGGTGTCACACAGACACGCGCTGGGGTCGCCCGGTTTCGTCGGGGACCCGCCGGAGCCTGCCGGGCCGCCGCCTGGGGCGTCGCTCCGGGCGTCCCACGCCGCGGGCGCGCTACCCTCCGCGGATGAGCGACCGCACCGAACTCCAGCCACTCGGCCCGGGTCATCGGCGCGTCGTCCGGGAGCGCATCGATCCCCGCCTGACGGCGGCACTCTTCGCGAACTACCGGACCCCGCTGGACGCGGTCCTCGAGCTGGTCGACAACGCGGTGGACTCCCGGGTCCGCGGCCGGCCGCTGGAGGTGGACCTGGCAATCCGCCCCGGCACGATCGTGCTCACAGTGATCGGCGGCACCGGGATGGGTGCCCGCGAGCTCGAGCGCGAGTACCTGCGCTGGGGCGGGTCGCGCAAGCGCGCGGGCGACACCATCGGCCAGTATGGCCAGGGCGGGAAGGCCGCGATCGGGCACCTCGGAAGTCGATTCGAGGTCGTGGCCAGCCGGGAGGGTGAGACGACCGCCCACGCGTTTGCCGACGACGCGTACCGGGACAGGAGCCGGCTTCGGACGTACGAGCTGTCCGAGCGTCCAAAGCCGGTCGAGCCGGCTCTGGGTTATGTGCGAATCGAAATCGGCGAGGTCGATCGGAAGCTGGATGCGCGCCGCCTGCGGCTTCGCCTCGCGGAAACGTACCGGCCGCTGCTCGAGAGCGGCGAGCTGGCCCTCCGCGTGGAGCGGGTGCCGCCGAGCCTGGTCGCCTGGCCGGTCGACGATCGACATCCCATCGCGGTGCGCGCGGCTGGCCGGGTTGTTCACGGCTGGTGGGGCCTGTTTCCGGACCCGCTCCCGCCCTCGATGCCGGACCCCGGCATCCGGCTCTATCACCTCGGCCGACTCGTCGGGCCCCCGGACTGGTTCGGTCACCCGGGTCCGGCGCAGCACCCGGCGCTCAACCGGCTGGTCGGGGAAGTGGAGCTGCCGCACGTGCCGGTGACCATGAACAAGAGCGACGTGGACCGCGGCAGCGACGCGTGGGCCGAAGTCGAGGCCCGCCTCCACCGGGTCCTGGCTCCAGTGATCCGTCGGCTGACCCGGGATGCGGCGAGCGCGCCGAGTCCATCGGCGCTCCGAACGGCGGATCAGGTCCGGAGGATCCTGGCCCGGGCACTCCGGATGCTGGAGTCCGGGAAGCTCTTCGAGAGCGACCTCGGTGCGGGCGGGGATGGGCCGGGCGGCCAGCTCACGCTGGACACGCCGCCCCACGACCCGCCGGCCGATGCCGGCGCCGAGGGGGAAACGGTTCCGGAGGGATCCCCGGATGAGGGTGCCGAGCCGGGTGCGCGGGTACCCGAACCGGTCCGGAACACCGGCGGGGGGCCGGGACGGCGGACGGGGATCGGCGAGGTGGTGATCCGGTCGCTGGATCCGCGGCTCCGGAGCGCGATGGTCACCGAGGACGGCCTGCGTCGCGTTGTCATCAACTCGCGGTATCCGCTCTACGAGGTCCGCAAGGGCGACCTGTGGTACCAGCTGGAAACGGCCCTCCGGGAAGTCTGCGTCACGATCCCCGAGGCGACCGTGCCGGAATTCGAACGAAAGGTCAACGAGCTGATGATCGTGTCGCTGTCCCTGGCCGAACGACGCAAGCGCCGGCGCGGGTCCGCGGGCCGCCCCGGGCCGACCCTGCTCTGACGAATCGCAGGACTGGGCACGCGGCGTTGGCGTGCTCATGAACAGACGGCAGGTTTGGGGCCTGGGCCACGCTCATTCGTTCGGATTGCGTGTCTCACAGACACGCCCGAGCGGGGGCGCCGGTGCCCCGCCCCTGGCATCCAGCCTGCATGGATTCGATGCATACTGGCCGCCCGTGAACCCTCGGAGGACCGTGATCCAGTGAGCGTCGGCACCGCGTTCCACCCCCGGACCGCGCCCCTCAACCGGAAGATGCAGTGGCGCGAGTGGTCGGGCTACTACGCCTCCTCCGTCTACGCCGACGCCCACGACATCGAGTACAACGCGGTCCGCGAGGCCGCCGCGATGATCGACGTCTCGCCGCTCTACAAGTACCGCGTGACCGGGCCGGACGCGCCACGCCTGGTCGATCTGGTGATCACCCGTTACGCCACGAAGCTCAAGGTCGGCCAGGTCTTCTACACGCCCTGGTGCGACGAGCACGGCAAGGTCATCGACGACGGCACGGTCCACCGACTCGACGAGACGACGTACCGCTGGACCGCCGCGGACCCCCAGTACCGCTGGCTGTCGATGAACGCCCGGGGCCTCGACGTCCACGTCGAGGACGAGAGCGAGGCCACGGCCGCGGTCGCGCTCCAGGGGCCCTTCTCGCGGGCGGTCCTCGAGGCGGCCACGGGCGAGTCCTTCGCGGACCTCCGCTACTTCCGCCGCCGACCCGCGACGCTCGCGGGCATCGACGTCGACGTCTCGCGGACCGGCTACACCGGCGACCTCGGCTACGAGGTCTGGATCCCGGCCGAGCGCGCGGTCGATGCCTGGGATGCCCTCATGGATGCCGGCGCGGCGTACGGCATCCGGCCGGCCGGCATGCTCGCGCTCGACGTCGTCCGGCTCGAGGCCGGGCTCATCCTCCTCGAGGTCGACTACACGTCCGCTCGCCATGCGCTCAATCCGGAGCAGAACTACTCCCCCGCCGAGATCGGACTCGGCAAACTCGTGGACCTCGGAAAGGGCGACTTCGTCGGCAAGCTCGCGCTCCGTCGCGAGGCGGCACGCGGCGGTCCGGCCCGCCGGCTGGTGGGCCTGGCCCTTGACTGGTACGGGATCGAAGGCCTCTACTCGGCGCAGGACCTTCCGCCTTCGATCTCGGCCTCGGTCGATCGCTCGGCCGGACCGGTCTACGCGCCGCGCGGCGGGCAGATCGGCAAGGTCACGAGCCTCGGCTGGAGCCCGATCCTGAAGCAGGCGATCGGCCTCGCGTCCGTCCCGCCGTCCTACGAGGCGCCGGGTACGAGGCTCCAGGCCGAATGGACGGTCGAGGGCCGCCACGGCCGGGTGGACGCGACCGTCGTCCCGCTCCCCTTCCTCGACCTGGAGCGCAAGCGGACCTGAGGCCTGTTGGGACCCCGAATGCCGGCCAGCCAAGGTTCCGCGGAGGACCCGGCGATGACGACACCCGCCCTGGTCAACGAGACCGCGGACGACCCTGCGGAGGTGTCGTGGGCGATCGAGGCGAAGGGGGCCTACACCCGCCAGCTGCGGCTGGGCGAATGGATCGGCGCTCCCGTCACCCCCTTGTTCGAGTCGTGGCTGCTCACCGCCCTCGAAGTCCGGATGCACCGCTGGTTCCTCGACCAGATCGGCCAGCGCGCGCCGCTGCCCCACCACGTGATCGTCAATGGCTGGTACTTCTACTCGCTCAACTGGTTGGGCGGGGGCTCAATGCTCCGGAGCCTGCCCGGGATCCTGTCGCATCTCGTCCGGTCGCCGCGCCGCGTCGCCGGCGTGATCCCGGCGACGGTCCGGCACAGCTTCCCGCTCATGGAACGGGAGTGGCGGGCGGACCTCCAGCCGCGCTATCGGGCCGCCGTGGCATCGGCCGAGGCCCGCGTCGAGTCGACGGCCGTGGCGGACCTGCCGCGGCTGGTCGATGAGCTGGCCGACCTCGCGGGTGAGTCCTTCGCCTCGATCGCGGCCCTCGCGGGCGCGGCCTACAAGCTCGAGATGAACCTGGCCGCGTTCCACGAACGCCGCCTCGCCCCGACGCTTGGAGGGAGCCATTTCCCGCTCGTTGCCGGCCTTGCGCCTCCGACCGATCCCGCCCGCCACGCGGTCACGTCGCTCGATTGGTTCGAACCGATCCGGCCGGCAGCCTCCGCCTCGACCACGGACGAGCGCCACAGTCGACTGGTCACGGCGCGGCAGTCGGCGGAGGCTGCCGCGACCGCAGCCCTGGCGTCGTCGCCCGCCGCGCTGCGCACGTTCCGACGGCTGCTCGCGGATACCCAGCACATGAACCTCGTTCGCGAGGAGCAGGTCCGGGAATTCACGATCGCCTGGCCCGTCATGCGTCGGGCGGTGCTCAGGATCGGCGAGGCGCTCGCGGGGCGTGGCGTGATCAGCGAACCAGACGACGTCTTCTTCCTGACGCACGCCGAGGTCCTGGGGGCGCTCGCCGGGCCGACCCGGCAGCCGGTCGACGTGACCGCGCGACGCACTCGACTGGCCGCCCAGGCTCGGCTGTCGCCGCCCCTGCTGGTCGGGACGCTCAACCCGGCGATGCGATCGCTCTGGGAGAGATACCCGAGGATGGTGGGGGCGAGGCGATCGGACGATGCCCTGGTTTCCGGATCCCCCGCCTCGGCCGGACGGGTGACGGGCCTGGTCCGCGTGATCCGGGGCCCAGCGGAGTTCGGCGAGCTGAAGGCCGGCGAGATCCTCGTCGCCCCGGTCACCGCCCCGGCATGGACCCCGTTGTTCACCCTCGCGGCCGCCGTGGTCACCGACGTCGGAAGCGTCGCCGCCCATGCCTCGGTCATTGCCCGGGAGTACGGCATTCCGGCGGTCGTGGGCTGCGGCGACGCGACGTCGAAGCTCCGGACCGGGATGCGGGTGACGGTCGACGGCAACGCCGGCAACGTGCTGCCCGGGTAGCGGGCGAGCCGGGCGCAGCCTCGGTGGACCTGGTCAGGTCCCCGCGAGGCGCTCCACCACGGCATCGAGCGGCCCCATCTCGCCGACCATGAACGAACTGATGCCGAGCTGTTCGCGAAGCCGGATGAACTTGGCCTCGAGCTCGGCGAGCGAGCCGACGAACACGTGCGGCGACTCGAGCACGTCATCCGGGGTCAGGTCGATCGCCGTCCGGCCGGCAAGGTATGCGGCCGCGTCCTTCGCCTCGCTCCGGGCGTGGTCCGTGACCGACATCGGGATCCCGCTCGGGTAGACGTTCAGCTCCAGGCTCGCGAACCGGTCGCCGGCGACGGCCCGGACCCACTCGATCTTCTCGGCCGTGCCGGCGACGGTGAGCGACTGCGGGTCGGATCGGCCCGAGGCGAGGATCCGGGGCGCCAGCCCTACGATCTGTGCCTCGCGAGCGGCGAGCTCGAGGGTCCGCCGCCCGCCGCCGCCGATGAGGAACGGCGGGTGCGGCAGCTGGACGGGCTTCGGGTGGCCGTCGAGGTCCGTGATCGCGTAGTGCTCGCCCTGGAAGCTGAACGGTCCCGGCCCGAACGCGCCCTTCAACACAGTGATCGCCTCGACGAGCCGGGCCTGCCGGACCGGGGTGCGGTCGAACGCCAGCCCGATCGCGTCGTATTCGGGCTTGTTCCAGCCCGCCCCGATCGCGACGTCGAGCCGCCCGCCGGACAGCACGTCGATCGAGGCGAGGTCCTGGGCAAGCACCGCCGGGTGGCGGAGGTCGTTGTTGAAGACGAACGCCGCGACGCGGAGGCGCTCCGTCGCCGCGGCGATGACCGCCATCGCCGGCACGGGCGCGAGCTGCTCGATGAGGTGGTCCGGAATGACGAGGCCGTGATAGCCGATCGCCTCGGCGCGGCGGGCGCGGTCGGCAAGCTCCCGGCCGTCGACGATCTCCCGTGCGTCGGCGAGGAAGTGGAAGGGATGCATCGGTTGAAGGTACCCGCGAGCGCCGGTGCGGGTTCAGCCCGCCGCGACCCTCGCGAGCTGCCGCTCCAGCCCGGCGACCGCCTCGGGGAGGTCCGTCCGCCCGAAGCCGATCCGGACGTGGTTGCCCGGATGGCCGAACCTCGAGCCCGGCAGGAGGAGCACGCCCTCGCGCTCCACGAGCTCCGCGGCGAAGGCGTCGGCATCGAGGCCGGCTCGGAGCCGCGGGAAGCCGATCGAGCCGCCCCTTGGCCGGACCCAGGACAGGACGCCCGGCCAGCGCTCGAAGAGGTCGTCGAGGGTCGCGAGGTTGTCGAGGACGAGCGCCCGCGACCGCCCGAGGACCGTGTCGCGCGCCCGCAGGCCGATGAGGGCGAGGATCTCGGACGGCGCGGACGCGCAGATGGTCGTGTAGTCCTTGAACGAGGCGACCCGATGGAGGAGGTCGCGGTCCCGCGACGCGATCCAGCCGATCCGCAGGCCGGCCATCGCGAACGACTTCGACATGACCCCGAGCGAGATGACGTGCCGCCCGGCATCGACCCCCGCCGGCAGGCGGTCCGCCTCATCGAATTCGAGGTAGCGGTAGACCTCGTCGACGAGCAGGTGCGCCCCGGCCGCCGCCGCGATCTCGACGAGGCCGTCGAACGTCGCCCGCTCCGGGAGCATGCCGGTCGGGTTGTGCGGCGCGTTGATGACGATGAGCCGCGTCCGCGGCGTCACGGCCGCCCGGATCGCCTCGAGGTCGATCGCCCAGCCGTCCGCCTCGCGAAGCTCGTGGAGCGTCACGTCCGCGCCGGCGGCGCGCGCGATCTCGTAGAGACTCTGGTAGCCGGGCCAGGTCACGATCGCGTGGTCGCCCTCCCCGATGAGCACGTTCACGACCGCGAAGATCCCTTCCTCCGCCCCCGAGACGACGAGGACATCCTCGGGATCGGCGGTGTCGTAGAGGCCGGCGATCGCGCGCCGGAGCAGCGGGTGCCCGGTCGATTCGGTGTAGCCGAGGCGGAGGTCGCGCCAGAGCCCGGCGGTCTCGTCGTCGGCGAGGCCGAGGAGCTCGGCCATCCGCCAGCCCTCGACATCGCTGGCGCAGAGGAGGTGCCGGACGGCGAACTCCCACCGCGCGAAGTACCGCTCCAGCTCGAAGTCCGCGATGCGCATGCCAGCATCATGGCGCGTGTCGTCACGCCGCGGGCGGCGGCGCGGCCGGTATCCTCCGGGGATGACCGACCCCGTCGTCCTCGCCGGGTCGCCGACGGCCCTCGGCGGCCACTTCGACGGCATGGAGCGCACGCCGGCCGAGCTCCGCGCGCTCGGCTTCACGGACCGGTTCCGGGCCCTCGCCGGCGATGCCGATCTCCGGATCGTCGATGCCGGGGACGCCCCGAACGACCCGGGCTGGGCGGCGGACCCGGACCGGCGGGCGAAGAACCGGACACGGATCTGCACGTACCTGCCCACGCTGGCCCGGCACGTCGCCGATGCGCTGATCGCCGAGGGGCCGGACGCCCGCCTGCTCGTGCTTGGCGGCGACTGCACGTCCCACGCGGGGGCGATGGCCGGCCTCCGGCGCGCCCATCCCGGGCAGCGCCTCGGGATCGCCTGGTTCGATGCCCACGGGGACTTCAACACGCCCGCCACGACGCCGTCGGGCAACGTCTGGGGGATGCCCTTCGCGATGATCGTCGGGCACGGCGACCCGGACCTCCTCGCCGCCTGCGATGCGCCGACGGCCGACGCCGGGGACGCGGCGCTGCTCGGCGGCCAGGTCCTGGACGAGACGGAGTCCCGGATGCTCGCCGCGAGCCGGGTTGCCCACTTCGGCGCGGGCATGCTCGGCACCGATGCCGGGATGGCCGCGCTCGGGGCGTGGGCCCGCGTCGTGGCCGAGCGGGTCGACGCGTTCTATCTCGCGTTCGACATGGACGCCCTCGACGCCGCGGGCGACTGGGCCTTCGCGATGCCGGAGCCGAACGGCCTCTCGCTCGCGACGGCGATCGAGGCGGTCCGGACGATCGCGGCCGCGGGCCCCGTGGCGGGTTTCGGGGCGACCGCGATCCTCATCGGGCGTGGCGGCGACCCGGAGCGGACGGTGGACGCGGCGGCCCGGCTGGCCGCGGCGGCGCTGCGCGACGGGGCTCGCGCGGCGGGCCACGCGGCGACCGCTCCCGGCTGATCGTCGGCGGTTCAGCCCTCGACGAGCAGGAACGCGGCGCTCAGCGCCCGGAAGGCGTCCTCGGTCAGGCCCAGGCCGGTTGCCCGCCACGACGGCTGCGCGCCGCGGTCGACGTCGAGCGTGAGCCCGGTGGACAGCCGCCCGAGCTCGCCCTGGAGATCGCCGAACGCGGCCGGCCCGATCACCGCGTCCCGCGGCGCGCAGGCCTCGACGTCGCCGCCCTGGCAGACGTTCCCCTCCACGATCGCGAGGCGGGCGTCGGCGGGCCCGCGATACGTGACCTCCAGGCCGCCGCCGTTCGCGAGGTGGAAGGAGCCGGACTGCACGAACCACCCGTCGGGCAGCACGGCGCAGTAGACAGGCCAGCTCATCGCGCGGGCGGCCTGGGCGAAGAAGGCGCGGTTGGCGTCGCTCTGGCTGCAGGCGGCCGCCGGTGCCTCGGTGGCCGTGGGCTCGCCGCTCCCGCCGGGTGGCCTGGCCGTGGGCAGCGGATCGCTCGCGGCGGCCGTGGGCGGGGTATCGCTGGCCAGTCCGTCCGGAGTCGAGGTCCCGGTCCCCACCGGCGGCGACGACCCGGTGGCGGGCGTCGTGGGATCGCCCTGGGGCGCCGGCTGGCACGCCACGAGGACGGAAAGGGCGGAGAGCAGGAGCCACGTCGCCGGTCGCACCGGTCGATGGTCCGCGCGCGCTCGGAACACGATCCGAGCGTAGCACGGGCCATGCCCGGCCGGACCCGCCGCGGGCGGTCTATCGGCCCTGGGGGCCTTCGCTCTGGCGGCCGTCGCGTCCCGAGGACGCAGCAGACGCAGCCATGGGTCGGGAGATGGGGATGGGCGGCGCCGCCAGCCGGACGAAGACGGGGTCCACCCCGAAGACCTCGCGGATCCGCTCCTCGCTCAGCACGTCGGCCGGGGGGCCGTCGGCGACGATCCTGCCCCGGTCGATGAGGACCAGCCGCGGGAAGAAGTGCGCGGCGAGCCCGAGGTCGTGGAGGACGGCCAGGATCGTGGTTCCGTCGCGGGCGTTGAGGTCGGCGAGGAGCTCCATGACCTCGACCTGGTGGCGAAGGTCGAGGTGGACCGTCGGCTCGTCGAGGACGAGGACCGGCGCCGCCTGGGCAACGGCCATCGCGAGGAGCACGAGCTGCCGCTCGCCCAGCGAGAGCTCGCGCGCGTCGCGTCCGAGCAGGTGCCCCACGCCGACCCGCTCGATCGCGGCCGCGACCGCCGCGCGATCGCCGGGACGCATGCCCCGGATCGGATGCTCGTGCGGGAGCCGGCCAAGGGCGACAACCTCCTCGACCGTCGTCGCGAAGGGCAGCGTCGGGAGCTGCGGGACGACGGCCAGGCGGCGGGCCACCGCCAGCCGGTCCAGCCGCTCCACCCGCTCGCCGGCCAGCTCGGCCGTGCCGGACGCCGGCCGCAGCAGGCCCGCCACGACGCGCAGCAGGGTCGACTTGCCCGCCCCGTTCGGCCCCACGATGGCCACGCGCTCCCCCGCCTCGACGTGGAGGTGGACGTCGTGCAGCGCAGCCCGCTCCCGGTACAGCACGGTGACGGCATCGAGGCGGATCACAGCTCGTAGCCCGTTCGCGTGCGCCGGAGCAGGGCCAGGAAGAAGGGCGCCCCGATGATCGCGGTGACGACACCGACCGGGATCTCGCCGAGGAGCCGGGCCGCGAGGTCGGCGCCCGCGAGGAGGCTCGCGCCGAGCAGCGCGGCGAGCGGCAGGACGACCCGCGCGTTCGGCCCCACCAGCAGCCGCACCACGTGCGGCGCGACGAGCCCGACGAACCCGATGAGTCCCGAGACAGCCACGGCCGCGGCGGTTGCGAGGGACGCCAGCGCGAGGAGGATTGCCCGCTCGCGACGGACGTCGATGCCGAGGTGCGTCGCCGCCTCCTCGCCGAGGAGCATCCCGTTGAGCGAGCGCGCCCGGAGCCCGATCCCGATCGAGGCGAGCGCGATGAGCGGTGCCGCGACCGCGAGCTTGCCCCACGACGAGCCGTCGAAGCCGCCGAGGAGGTAGGCGAAGATCTGCCGCAGGGCGGCGCCCGACAGGTACATGGCGATGGCCAGGCCGGCCGCGAGGAGCGAGCTGATCGCGTAGCCGGTGAGCAGGAGGCTCGTCATCGGCGAGGCGGCGCCGACCCGTGAGAGGCGGTAGACGACGACCACCGCGCCCAGCGCCCCCACGAACGCGAGGGCGTGCACGAGGCCGAACTCGAGGAAGAGCGCCCGGACCGGGATGAGGACCGCGACCGCCGCCCCGAGCGCGGCCCCGGAAGCGGTCCCGAGCACGTATGGGTCCGCGAGGGGGTTCCGGAGCAGGCCCTGGAACGCGGCGCCGGCCACCGCCAGCCCCGAGCCGACGACCATCGAGGTCAGCACGCGCGGCAGGCGGAGGTCCATGACGATGGTCTCGGACGAGGCGCTCCACGTGCGTGGGATGTCGAGGCCGAGGAGGTTCCGCCCGAGGATCCCGAGCGTGTCGCCCGGCGCGATGGCGACCGTGCCCGCGGCGATGCCCGAGACGAGCGCCACCGTGAGCAGGACGAGCCCGGCGACCGCGACGGCGACCGGGCGACGGGTCAGGGCCAGGCCGTGCGCCGCCCCGCGACGCGGGAAGGCGGCCGCGGATGCGGGCGCCATGCTCAGCCCGGCCCCGCGGGACGGGCGGGAGCGCCGCGCCCCGCGCGCGTGCCGGCCCGCGCGGGCGCGCAGGGTCGCCGGCTGGAGGGTTGGATCGCGCGCCGAGCGGGAGCCGGCTGCAAGGCGGTGCCTGCCTTTCTCTCGAAGGTCGTGCATCCACCGCGAGTCGGCGACCGGACTGCCGTCGTCGAACGACGGTTCACCGTAGCGGGACTGTGCCGGATTCGCACCGGCTTCGCGACTCCGCGGCGTGTTCCTGAACGAACGGCCGTCAGCGTAGCACCGGATAAGTGAAGTTCCCCGGTGAAGATGAGACTCACACCGGGAGCATCGCATCGAGCAGGTCGGCCACGCCAGCCAAGGACGGGACGCTCGAGAAGCCGCGGTCGGTGAACGGCGTCCCGTCGAAACGCTCGGCCGGCGTCTGC
>JACPOU010000049.1 GCA_016191345.1 Chloroflexota bacterium | reverse complement strand
CGCTCCGCCGCCCGCGCTCCGCCGCTCCGTGCCGCGAGGCCAATCCCGCCGCTATGCTGCGGCGGATGTCCGTGGCCGCCGTCGAGCTCCTCGACCCCCCGAACGCCGCCGGCTCCGAGATCCACCCCGACCGGACGCTCTGGCTGCTCTCGATCGCGCACGCGGTGAATCACGCGCAGGCCGTGATCCTGCCGATGCTGTTCCTCGCGATCATCGACGAGTTCCACGTCAGCGTGCAGTCGGTCACGTTCGTGGCTGCGGCCGGGGCGATCGGCTCCGGGCTCGTCCAGGCGAGCTTCGCGGTGATCACTCGCCACGTCCCACGGCGCTGGCTGATGGGGATCGGCGGGATGCTGTTCGGGCTCGGGTTCGCGGCCCAGGGGCTGGCGACCAGCTTCGGCGCGTTCGCGGCCACGAACATCCTCTCGCGGATCGGCGGCTCGCCGCAGCACCCGGTCGGCAACGGGCTGCTCGCGGAGCAGTTCCCGCCCGAGCGTCGCGGGTTCGCGATCAGCGCTCACATCTCGGGCGGCAACGTCGGGACGGTGGTCGTCGCGCTCGCCGGCCCCTTCCTGCTCGCGCAGGTCGGCTGGCGCGGCGTCTCGGTGATCTTCGGGATCCCGGCCGCGCTCATCGCGATCGCGATCGTCCGCTGGGTGCGCGAGCGCGGCACGGATCGCGCGGCCGCCCGCGCCGAGGGCACGGTCCGCCAGGCGGTCAGCGTCATCCTCCGGGACCGGACCCTCCGCCACGTCTACCTCGCCTCGGTGCTCGGTGGTGGTGGTCGAGGCCTTGGCGTGGCGAACCTCTTCGGGCTGATCTACCTCACCAAGGTCCTCGGACTGCCGCCGGGGACCACCGACCTCATGTACGGGGCGCTCATCGTCCTCTCGGTGCCGATGCCGCTCGTCGCCGGGTGGCTGTCCGATCGACTGGGGCGACGGCCGATCATCGTCGGCGCGTACCTGGGCGGCGCGCTGGGATTCCTCATCTTCATCTCCGTCGGGTCCTCGATCGCAGGGCTCTGGGCCGGGCTCGCCGTGATGGGCCTCTTCTCCTTCGCGGAGAGCCCGCAACTCCAGGCCCTCCTCGCCGACGCCGCCCCGGCGGCGATCCGCGACACGACCTTTGCGATCTACTTCACCCTCGCCTTTGGCGTCGGGTCGCTCTGGACGGCGCTCTACGGGACGATCATCGCGGTGATGGGGGAGGCGGCCGGGCTGCCCGTCGTGTTCTGGGCGATGGCCGCCTCGTTCGTGGCCGCGGCCATGGTCATGTGGCCGATCCGGGACGTCGTCGCGGGCTCGGGCGCGGGCGCCGCGGGCGCGGGCGGAGGCGCGGACGATCGCCTCGGGTCCGCCGTGATCGAGCCCGTCGAGGTCGTCTGAGGAGCCGTCCGCCGACCCCTGCTATCATCCCCGAGCCCTGTCAAACGGGCTCCCTCGGTCGGGGCGTGGCGCAGCTTGGTAGCGCGCATCGTTCGGGACGATGAGGTCGGAGGTTCAAATCCTCTCGCCCCGACCAGACTGACCTTGTTTCACGCGGACGACGCCAGGCCCGAAGGCCGCGTCCCAGCGCCGCGTTTTTGCCGCGGCGGTCAGCTTGAACGTGAAGTCGTTCGCTCCCAGGACGTCAATCCGTTCGAACACGGCCTCCGTGATCGCGTGCCGTCCGGCATCCGACGTCTTCGCCCACAGCTCCGGCAGCGACTCGAGGTAGGCGCGAGCCTCGGCCGCCGTCGGGATTCGCGATGGACGGACGACCGCCGCAGCGGCCTCGGCGTCGAGGCGTGCCATGGTGGCCGACCGCCGGCGGCGATCATCACGGTCTCCCGGTGATTGATGGGCTGAGGCAGGTGCACCGCGGTACCGTGGTATTGTGGGGCTACCGTGCCGCGATTGGAGGCCGCCAATGACGATCAAGTCCCGCACCCTGCGGCTGCCTGCCGATCAGGCCGAAGCCCTCGAAGCAATCGCGGGCGTCGACGAGGTCTCGGTCAACGAGGAGATCCAACTGGCGATCATCGCCCACATCGAGGCCCGTCGGTCCGACCCTGACTTCCGACAGCGCCTGAAGGCCAGCATCGAACGCAACCGCGAGATCCTCGAACGCCTGGCTCGGTGACCCGCTACCTCGAGCTGGCCGACTACCTGCTCATCGCCGAGGCCGTGCTTGGTGTGCCGGCCGAGCTCATCGCCGACTTCAACCGGATCGGGCTGGCCGACTCCGCGCTGGCCGCGCCGCAAGCAGGCTTCGGCGGTGTCGAGGCCTACCCGGACTTCGCGACCAAGGCGGCGGTGCTCTGCTGGCACCTCGTCAAGAACAACCCGCTGCCCGATGGCAACAAGCGCTGCGCATTCCTGGTCACGGTCGAGTTCATCGAGCGCAACGGCCGAAGCTGGATCCCCGCTCCCGGCGATCCCGATGAGACCGACCAGGTGATCCGGGGTATCGCGGGCGGTGAGCTCGGCGAGGCGGAGTTCCGGGACTGGATCGCAGAACGCTGCGGGTGAGACCCTTCAGGCACGCCGAGGAGCGCCGCCGCCTGCCGACTCTGAGGCCCAGGGCGCCAGCCCGGGCCTTTCCTGTACTCGGTCAAGGACGTGGCCAGGCCGGGGTCAAAGCGCAACTCCGGCGCCCTGTGGCGCCCGTGGGCGAAGACGCACGGGACGCGGATGGTGGGCGTCGCACCACCGTAGTGGTCGCCAGCCGCGAAGGCTGCATCCCATCCGTGGGCCTTTGCCGGTGACGCCCCTGCCATCACCCATCGCCAGCGTGGACGCTTCGGCGCGGACAAGCCAGACCGCAAAACTTTGGGATCCCTTGGCGGTTCCTTGGTGTAGGATGCGCGGAAGCCCTGACGCCAAACTTGGGGATCTCTTGGGGATCTCTTGGCCTGCTCCAGCCAGCCGGCCGCTGGGGCTCGAGACGAAGCATGAGGTGATCGAGCGTGAGTGACGGCAGGGCGACCACGTCCGTCGAGCCCGTCGTCGCCGACCGCCGACCAGCTCGGCTGCCCGCGCGCGCGCCCACGATGTTTGAGCTTCTTGCTCAGATTGACCTCAACGCTCGTATGCCGGACATCTTCACGGCGCGAGTTGGAGCGACAGTCGACGGCAAGTACGTTCACTGGGACGAAGTTGGCCGCAAGTCACCGCCGTCCGGCCTTACCCGCGAGGAGTGCTGGCTGGGCATCAAGCTCGCTCGGTCGAACGGAATGCGCGCGATCCCGCTGCATGGTGTGACCGGCGAGGAGTTCCGCTACCTCCTGACCGACGAATGCCTCGAGATGCTCCACTGGATCGATCAGGAGGGCGGCGGACAGGTCCTGATCAGCGAAGGCGTGATCACGAACGCCGACCGCGGCCGATACATCGTCAACGCGCTCATCGAGGAGGCGATCACCTCAAGCCTGATTGAGGGCGCTGTCGCCACTCGCCGCGTCGCGAAGGAGATGCTCCGTACGGGGCGTCGGCCGCGCGACAAGAGCGAGCGGATGATCGTGAACAACTACCGAGCCATGACGGAGATCTCGCGGTTCGCGCGTCAGCCGCTCACTCCAGAGCTCGTCAACGAGCTCCACAGGATCCTGACCGAGGGAACGCTCGATGATCCTGATGGGGCTGGCCGTCCGCAGCGCCCAGGCGATGATCGCGTCAAGGTGTTTGCCCCAGATGGCACGGTCCTCCATGTGCCACCGCCCGCAGATGAACTGCCCGAACGCATGCAGGCCCTCTGCGACTTCGCCAACGGCCGTTCGAACGACGGCTTCGTTCATCCGGTGATCCGCGCCATCCTGCTGCACCTGTGGCTTGCATACGACCATCCATACGAGGATGGGAATGGCCGAACGGCGCGGGCGCTGTTCTACTGGTCCATGCTGTCGGCCGGCTACTGGATGTTCGAGTACATCTCGATCTCTCGGATCATCTATGCGGGTCCGGCCAAGTACGCCCGAGCCTTCCTCTACAGCGAGACGGACGAACTGGACGCCACCTACTTCGTCCTGCACCAGCAGGGCGTCCTGCGGCAGGCGATTGACGAGTTGCTGTCCCATCTTCGAACGAAGATGACGGAGGCCCGTGAGACCACGGCCCTGCTGCGGGCAAGCACGCTCAACCACCGCCAGGTCGCCCTGATCTCTCACGCGCTCAAGCACCCCGATGCCGAGTACACCGCGGTCTCACACTCGCGCAGCCATCGAGTGACGGAGCAATCAGCGCGGAACGACCTCCAAGACCTGCTAGAGCGGGGCATGCTCACCCGGCGCCTCGTCGGCAAGCGGTACGTCTTCGACCCCGTGCGCAACCTTGCCGGCCTGCTGGAGCAAAGGGATACGCGCACGGACCTCTGATCGGCACTTGGCTGGCACACGACGCTCGCAGGCGGCCGGGTGGGCCTCCAGGGTGGCTGCGGTCCAGCTATTTGCGCAAGGCGCGGGCGGATCCCGAACTCAGGCCGGCGGAAGCCCGCCTCGGCCCTTCTTGCGCTCGTTCGAGAGGTCGGCAAAGCCTTGCAGCGTCAACAGCTCCTTCGAGTGCCCCTGTCGCGCCCGCGGACGAAGACGCGAGGGACGCGGATGGTGGGCGTTGCACCACCGGCGCGGCCTGCCTCGACCGGCGAGGTACGGGAGCGCAGCACCGCAGGCCTGGCAGCGGCGCGACGGGGCGAGGCTCGCGCGGAGGGCCAACGTCGCGCACGCGGCAAGCGCCTCGAGAAGGTCCGCGATCACGTATCGCCTCCTGGCGAAAAAGCGCCAAGAATCCGGAAACCCGGCCCAGGGAACACAAGCGGAGCGCGTCAGCGGCCTGGGAAGAGCGAGAGCTGGACCTCGGCAAACGGGTCGCCCTGCTCGGCGCCCCGCTCCTTTTCCCAGGAGGCCTCCGCCAGCGAGAGGAGCCGCGGCGTCGCGATGTAGTAGCGGCCCCGCTTCTCTCCCCTGGGCTCCAGGAGCTGAGCGTCGACCATCCGCTTGAGGTCCCGCCCGCCGGCGTGCTCCGAGAGCTCGGCGTGCTCCTGGTAGACGCGGTTGCTCACGCGGAAGCGCTGGGCCGCATCGAAGAGGGCCAGGACCGCCCGATCCGGGATCCCCAATCGCTGGACCTCCGCCTCGAGGAGCGCCCAGAGGCGCTCGGTCTGGCGGACGCGACGGAGGAGCCGCTGCGCCTGGCGGAAGTGCGCGGTCAGGGAGAACCGAACCCACGGCCTCGCGTCCCGCTCGGGGTGCCACGCTCCCGCGCCGACCTCGGCGAGGACGTCGTAGTAATCCTGCGTGTTCTTGCCGAGGTACTCCTCGATGCTCGAGAACTCGGCCGCGAGGATCCCATCCTGCGAGAGCACGAGGGACTGCAGGATCCTCGCCATCCGGCCGTTCCCGTCCCGGTACGGGTGGATCATCACCAGGTTGAGGTGGGCCATCGCGGCCCGAACCATGACCGGCGTCGAACCGGGCTGGTTCAAACTGACCATCAGGTCGTCCATGAGGCCCGGAAGGCGATCGGCCTCCGGGCCCTCGTACACGATCCGGCCCGATGGCTCGTGCTGCACGAACACCGGCCCGGGGCGCAGCAGGCCCGGACCCTTCGTCATGTCGTTGTTGAGCATCATGAAGTGGAGGCTGTTCAGGAGGCCCTCGCTGTACCGGAAGTGGGGCGAGCCAGCGAGCTGCAGCACGTAGGTCATGGCGTTCCGGTAGCCCGCGACGGCCTGCGCAGTCTCCTCGGCCGCATCGAGGGGCTTCTCGCCCTCGGCGACCGCCATCGCATCGGCGAGCGTGACGTTGTAGCCCTCGATGGTGTTCGAGCCCTGGATGGCCCGGGCGAACATCACGCGTCGCAGCGATCCGGTCCAGCGGCGAGGCGCCTGGACGACCTGGTATCGGAGCGCAGCCCGAAGCTCCTCGATCCGCGAGACGATCTCGAGCTCTTCCGCACTGAGCTCGGGTGTGCGGAAGAGGGACGACTGCGAGGGTGCCGCCTGGCCAGCCATGTGCAGGATACTAACCTGCACAATGCAGGATGGCAAGTTGATAACCCGCACAGACGGACTCCATCGACTGGAGCGCCCAGCGCTGCTGAGTGATGAACGCCGCGACGAGCTCGACCCCGCTCATCGGTAGACGGAAGGGTTGACATCTTCATCCGTACCCGGTCGGGGGACCGGGAGTCGGTCTGGATCGGACCAGCGCGCGGCCATGGGACAAGCGTGGCGGGTTGGGCTCCGGTGCCTCGTTGGCCGATTCGGCCATGGTTTCGGGTCGGATCACCGCAACGGGGACACACGAGCCGCGCAGTGCCAGGCTCTGAAAGGTTCCTGTGCACGCGGGCACCGGCGCGGTGCGTGGCCCGCGGTAGATTGAGCGCGTGGGGACGTGCTCATGACAATCGGTGGCATCGGTGGAATCCTGGCGCTTGCCGGGGCCTTCGCGGCCGCGGCCGTGCGCCGGCGCGACGCCTTCTGGGCGGCCATGGCCGGAGTGCTCGTGGTCTTCCTCGCCTTGGGCGTCGCGAGATCCGGCATCGATCCGACAATTGTCAGGGACGCCGACGACCTGGCCGTCGTTTTCGGTGCGTTCCTCATGGCCGGCGTGGTGGCGCTCGGACTGGGTCTCCCGACGTCGCTGGAGGATCGCCTGCTCCTTGGCGACCGGCTGCCGGCGTGGGCCTTCGATCAGGCCGTCATCCGGGCGCGTCAGCCATTCGTGGCTGCCGCCCAGGCCGGCGACGAGTCTGCGGCCGGCAAGGCACACTGGCGACACACGATCACGGTCCCGGCTCCGACCAGCGACTGGGCCTCCCTGGCCGACGGGCTCGAGGAAGGCGATGTCGAGTGGGTTGACCGCCATCGAGCTGGGGCTGCGGCCGAGGACTGGCTGCCCTGGCAGACACGGACCGCGCAGCTCTCGGCCGACTGGGACGCGCTCCGTGGGCCAGTTGCTGATCGCCGACGGAACCGTGCGGCGATGGTCAGGGGCGCGTTCAGGGTCGGCATCACCGCCGCTGCGGTGTGGCTCCTGATCGGCTTCGCTGGTGTCCCGACAGGCCTCGCGAGTCGGGCACCCGAGGGTCGCGCGACGATTGTCCCGGTCCATCCGCCCGGCAGATCCGTCTACCTCGCCCCGCTCGGCGGCATCTCCGCAGCGGAGCTCCAGGACCTGGCCGACTTCTACGCGGTCCGCTACGACCTCGACGTCGGCATCCTGCCGCCCGCGCCCGTCCCGGCGGGCCTGGAGGACTCGGCGCGGAGCCAGGTGGCCGCCGAGGACATCATCGGGCTGCTGCCGACCATCTACCCGGAAGCGACCGACCCGAGCAACGTCCTGATCGGCGTGCTGCCGACAGACATGTACGTCCGGGGCATTCCCGAGTGGCGGTGGGCGTTCGGCAACCGCGCCGAGGGCCATCTCGCCGTGGTCTCGACAGCGCGTATGCACGCGACGGGCCTCTTCGGCGCCAGCATCGCGGCGTCCCGACTCCGCAAGATGGTGACCCGAGACATCGGCGTGCTGTACTTCGGCCTCCCTCTGTCCGGCGACCGGCAGAGCGTCCTGTACTCCGAAATCCTCAGCGTCGCCGACCTGGATCGGCTCGGGGAGGACTTCTGAGGCCAACAGGCTCAGACGCGTTCGAGCAGACCGCCCTCGTCCACCTGGCCGAGACGCTCTCTGCCAACATTAGGTGAGACGCCCTCCCGTCTGTGAATAGCCGACCAGACCGTGGGCGGGGAGAGGATCACCCCGCAGATGTTGGAACCTTTGGCAGCCGGCCGGAGGCTGGGCCATCCTGAGCCCATGCCCGACCCGGAAGTCCCCGAGCGCCCGGCCCGCCGGCGCTTCAGCGCGGAGTACAAGCTGCGCATCGTCGAGGAGGCGAACGCGGCGACCGAGCCCGGGCAGGTCGGCGCGTTCCTCCGCCGCGAGGGGCTGTACAGCAGCCACCTCGTCGATTGGCGCCGGCGATACCGCCTCGGCGCACTCAGCAGCCTTGCTCGGCCGCGGGGCCGACCGAAGCCCCACCCCCTGGCCGCCGAGAACGAGCAGCTGCGGCGCCGGAACGCCCAGCTCGAGCGGCGCCTGGCGACCGCCGAACGGATCATCGAGATCCAGGGAAAAGTCTCCGAGCTCCTCGCCCGTCCCCGGTAGATCAATTGCTCGGTGGTGAGGCCCGACCGGGCCGGCAGGTCGGCGAGGTGGCACTTCACGGTGCTGGATCGGATGCCCACGAACTGGGCCGCGACCTGGACGGATCCGTGGGCGCGCCATAGCAGCCTCTGGAGCGCGAGCGCCATTCCGTGCCGGTAGGCCGCTGTTGTGAGACGCAGGCCGACGATGCGGGCCTTCGAGCCCCAGCCGGCACACAGTTCGGTGTGCAGCTTGGCGACCCGCTCCGAGGCAGCGCGCGCGCGCACATCGGCGAGCTTGGCGTGCTGGGCGGTCCGCTCAGAGTCCGGCGAGGAAGGCGTCGAGCGCCTGGTTGACGGTGGCAGGGGCTTCCTGCTGGACCCAGTGGCCGGCCCCCCGCACGATGGTCGAGCCGCGGAAGTCGGAGCAGGTTACGTCGGGCGACTTGAACAGGTCGACTCCTGGAAGCATGTCCCTGACGAAATCGTGCTCGCCTGCGATGAAGCACGAGGGCTGGTCGAGCGAGGCACCGACGATGTCGGCGTCGGCGGCGCCGTCGAGCCGCATCGCCCGGTACCGATTGAAGGCGCCGACCATCCCCATCCGCCGGAACGTCGACACGTAGACGTCGAGATCTTCGTTGGACATGAATCCGAGCCCTCCCTCCGGAGGATCGGGCAGGAGGGGGAGATAGGCAGCGTTCCGGGGGCCGGAAGGCAGCATGGCGCCAGGTGCGGCGCCGGATCCGGCGAAGTAGACACGCTGGAGCGCGTCGCGCATGTTGGCGCCGAACTCCGCTTCGATCACGCCGGGCTCCTGGAAGCGGAGGATGTAGAAGAACCGGTCGGCCCAGGCCAGATCGAAGGTGGCGACCACGTCAGCGGAGCTGGGCGGCCGGTGTGGAACGCTGAGGTTGGCCACGGCCCGGACCCGGTCGGGGTGGCGGATCGCGGCGTGCGATGCGATCGGTGCGCCCCAATCGTGGCCGAACAGCACCACCGGGTCGTCGTCGAGCGCCGCTGCCACCGCAGCCACATCACCGGCGAGCTCGCGACGCGTGTATCGCTCGACCTCGGGCGGCGCACTTGACCCGCCATATCCGCGCACATCGAGGGCCGCGACACGCCACCCACGCTGCGAGAAGTACGCCACCTGGTGGCGCCAGGAGAAGGCCAGCTCCGGCCAACCGTGGACGCACAGGATCGTCGGCCCATCACCGGTGACCTCGACCCGCAGGCGCACGTCCCCGTTGTCGACGAACCGCTCCTCCGTGGCGTGCACCTCGCGCTTAGCCAACCGGTGCTGCAAGGAGCTCATCGATCCGGGTCCTCGCGGGCCCCGCGTTGGCCAGGTAGCGCTGGAAGTGTGCGGTGGCTTCCTTGTCGACTCCGATGCGCTCGCTCGCCGTCTTCCAGAAGGGGTCGAGCCGGGTCCCGGTCAGCCATGCCTGGAGCTGTGGGTAGGTGCCAATAGCCCGTCGGTTGTCGAGCTGGACCGCGAGCATCCGGAGCCAGTCGAGCGGCACGGTCGCCGGCGCGATCGGGCGGCAGACGCCGTTCTTCTCGTCCTCGTCGCGGAAGGTCGCCTCGACGTGCGCGATGAACGCCGCGCTGAATGTGGGTTGGCAGGTGCGCATCCACTGGAGGGTGATCCGCGGGCCATCGAAGATCGGCTTCGATGGCCGGCTCGGGATGCCTGCCGCCGAGCAGTCGACGTAGCAGCTGTCGGCTCGGGCCGCGATGCTGCCCTGCTCGAGCTCGAGCTGGTCGCGTTCGATGGAGCGCACGCGTCCCAGTCGAACCACGTCGGTGATGCGGCGCAGCTCGGCGAGCTCGCCGTCGCTGAGGATGGCGCAGTGATACGCGCCGGGCGTGACTGAGGGGTCGACGCGGGCGAGCTCGTGGGCCGCTTCCAGCCGCAGGAACAGGTCGTCGATCCCGTCGCACTCGACGACGGCCGTCACCTGGTCCGCGAGACTCTTGGCGAAGCGGGCGAAGTGCTCGGCGCCGGGCTGGAAGTTGCCTCGGCGCAGCACCCACGAGTCGCGCGGCACGATCCAGCGGATCTGGTCTGGATCCGCCCCCTGCTGGAGTAGCCAGATGCAGGCGTCCATCCCGGTCTTGCCCGCACCCACAACCGTGAAGTGATCAAACCGCGCAGCGACCGCGGGCAGCCGACCGACCGGAATGCAGGTCACGTCGTCGGCCACGGCGTACGGCGGCGGCGTCGTGGCCGGCACCTGCATCCTGGAGTGCGTCGCGTCGACGAACCGCCGGTACTCCACCCGACGCTGGGCTCCGGACAACAGCGATGTCACCACCCCGTCGTCGTTGACTTCGCTCGACGACAGGAATGTGACCCGCCCCGACGGCAAGAACCGGTGCCGCATCACGGCGTCGAAATGCGCCACGACCTCATGACCCGACGCCAATTCGTGGAACCCGGCGTTGAGCCCGGTCTGGTCGATCGCACCGGTGCCGAGCGGCCACGAGCTCACCCCGTAGGAGCTGGCGGGCTGGTGCAGCCTCACGAACGGGTAGGCGTCGTTCCAGTGGCCACCTGGTCGATCATGCCGATCGACGATCACCATCGTCGCTTCGGTGTCGCTGAACAACTGATCCGCGAAGGCCATCCCAACGGCGCCGCCCCCCTGGATCAGGTAGTCGGCCTTGACCACCGCACCATCGGACTTCCACATGACCTCTCCCTACGTCATCAAAGGCGAGGCGGCGCCTTGCCGTGGACACCCCCGCGGCGCACGATGACCAGACCCCTGCGCGTCACTCTACGCGCTGTTGACTGGTCCTACTGAACCGCTCCGCCAGTATCGCGACGCGACGACCGCGCGGGCCTGGGATGGGATCCACTGATCGCGAATCGACGATTGCCTGACCAGACGGCGCGGCGGACAGTCACCTCACGCCCCGCCAGACGGCAGAGGCCTCGAGCCGAGGGTGGCGGCCCAGGTCCTCGGTTTCTCGTTGGCTGATTGGCCCGGAACGCGATCGGCCTCCGGGCCCTCGTACACGATCCGGCCCGATGGTGCTTCGCGCCGTTCCGTCGAGGCCGCGAGGCAGCATCGGCCCTCAGCGCTCAGATGCGCGGACCGTCCTGCCACGCTCGTGGCAATCTCTTTACCATGAAGACGACCATCGACAAGGCAGGACGCCTGGTCATCCCGCGCCTGCTCCGCGACCGGATCGGGCTCGGAGGCGGCGGCGAAGTGGAACTGGAACTCGACGGGGCCGCGATCCGGCAGAGGCCTCGATCCGAACGCGGGACGCACCCGGCACGTCATGCAGGTCAGCGAACTGCCGCCCGCAACGCGGCGTCGAGATCCGCCCAGAGATCCTCCACGCTCTCGAGGCCGATCGACGCGCGGCAGAGGGTCGGCCCGACGATCGCGGCATCGCCGGCGTAGCGGGCCCGGCGCTCGATCAGCGACTCCACGCCGCCGAGGCTCGTCGCGTGGGCGAACAGCCGCAGCCGCCCGAGGAACGCGTCCGTCTGCTCCACGGACCCCGCGACCTCGAACGAGAGCATCGGCCCGCAGCCGTTCGGCAGGACGCGGGCGGCGAGCTCGGCCTGCGAATCGCCCGGCAGGCCCGGGTAATGCACGGCCGAGACCAGCGGATGCGCAACCAGCCGCCGGGCGAGCTCCATGGCCGTGGACTCCGCACGGTCCAGGCGCACCGCGAGCGTCCGCAGGCCGCGGAGTGCGAGGAACGACTCCAGCGCACCCGGGATCGACCCGTGGTCGTGCCGGAACGCCGCCACGGCCTCGGCATGCGCCTCGGCTTTGCAGACAACGGCGCCGAGCAGGAGGTCCGAGTGCCCGCCGATGAACTTCGTCGCCGACTGCATGACGATGTCCGCCCCAAGCTCGAGCGGCCGCTGCCGCAGCGGCGTGGCGAACGTGGCATCGACCACGCTCAGCGCGCCGCGCTCCCGGGCGCCCGCGGTGATCGCCGGGACGTCGGCCACGATGAGCAGGGGATTGGCGATCGACTCCACCCAGACCACGTCGGCGCCATCGGCTGCGGCGAGCATCGCCGCAGCATCGTCCGCGGGCGCCGGGCGCAGGTGGAGGCGACCCGCTTCCTCGAGCCGCTCGAAGATCCGCCGCACGCCGTGGTACGTGACCGTGGACAGCACGACCGTGCCGCCCGGGGGCACGAGGTCCGCGATCGCGGTCACGGCGGCGAGACCCGTGGCGAACGTGACGGCGGTGCCGCCCTCGAGCGCGCCGAGCGCGGCCTCGAGCGCCCCGTACGTTGCGCTGCCGTCACGTCCGTACTCGAGCGCGGCGTCCTGGACATAGGTCGCGCTCATGCTGATCGGCCGGTTCATCGGAGCGCCGGGCTCGCGGGGCGGCCGGCCGGCCTGGACCGCCACGGTCTCCGCGGACCAGCCCGGATCGAGGGCGAGGGGCGCCGGGTAGAGCGGGTTGGGCATGAGCGAATCCTCCAGTCAGGCGGGATGGTGGAGATCAGGCGGCTCCGGAGATCGGCGGGCCGGGCGAGGGGGTCCGCTGCCGGGTGACCCGATCCGTCAGGCCTCGGCGATGACCCCGATCGAGACCCGGAATCCGGCGCGCCGCTGGGAGGCCGGCATCAGCGTGCCCTGCCCGACCGGCGGGTCCTCGGGGAACCAGCGGACCCACTCGTCGTTGAAGACGTCGAACTCGGTCGACTCCCGGAGGGACCAGTTCGCCCAGACGACCTTCTCGAGCGAGGTGCCCTCGGCCTCGAGCTTCGCCTTGAGGTTCTTCATGCACTGGCGGGTCTGTTCCTTGATGTCGACGCTGACCACGTCCCCGGTCTTCGGGTCGACCGGCCCGACAGCGGAGATGTAGACCATACCGCCGGCCTTCACGGCCTTGCCCCGGCCGATCGGCGAGCGCTTCGGCTCGTCGACCGCGCTGGAGCTCCCGATCGACCAGCGCGCCTTGCCCCGCGGCGTCGGCCTCGACGGGTCCTGGGGCGGGATGCCGAACTCGCCGGCCGGAAGCTCGAGGCCGGCGGACTTGAAGATCCCCATGAACGTCGGCCGGACGCCGGTCGGCTTCAGCTCGCCGAGGACCTTGCCGTTCTCGTCCACGCCGGTCTGCTCGAAGGCGAAGATGTCCTGGGTCAGGACCTCGTCGTCCTCCATCCCGTAGACCTCGGTGATGTTGACGATCTTGCGCGTGCCGTCCTTCAGACGCGCGGTGTGGACGATGAGGTCCACGGCGGACGAGATCTGCTCGCGGATGGCCCGGAGCGGGAGCTCGTAGCCGCTCATCAGGATCATCGTCTCCAGGCGCCGAAGCATGTCCTGGGTCGTGTTCGCGTGGCCCGTGGAGAGCGAGCCGTCGTGGCCGGTCATCATCGCCTGGATCATGTCGAGGGCCTCCGCCGATCGACACTCGCCGACGATGATCCGGTCGGGCCGCATGTGCATCGCGTTGCGGAGCAGGTCGCGGATCGTGATCTCGCCGGTCCCCTCGGCGTTGGCCGGCCGCGCCTCCAGGGTGACCACGTGCTCCTGGCGGAGCTGCAGCTCCGCGGCGTCCTCAACTGTGACGATGCGCTCGTCGGTCGGGATGAACGAGGAGAGGACGTTGAGGAAGGTGGTCTTCCCGGAGCCCGTCCCGCCCGAGACGAACACGTTCAGGCGGGCCCAGATGCAGTGCCGCAGGAAATCGAAGATCTCCGCGCTCGCCGTGCCGAACCGGACGAGGTCCGCGACGGTGAACGGCGTGGCCGAGAACTTCCGGATCGTGATCACCGGCCCCACCAGCGAGAGCGGGGCGATGATCGCGTTGACGCGGGACCCATCCGGGAGGCGGGCGTCCACCCGCGGGCTCGATTCGTCGATCCGCCGGCCGAGCGGGGCGATGATCCGGTCGATGATCCGGCTGACGTGCTCGTCGTTGACGAACTCGACGTCGACGCGCTGGAGCCTGCCGCCCCGCTCGATGAAGACGCTCTTGGGGCCGTTGACCATGACCTCGGTGATGGTCGGATCGGCGAGCAGCGGTTCCAGCGGCCCGAGGCCCGTGACCTCGTGGACGACCTCCTCGATGAGGCTGATCCGCTCGTCGCGGGTCACCGCGAAGGCGTGCCGCTCCACGATGCGGTCGATCATCGAGGCCAGCGTCGCGCGAACGTCGCCCGCCTCCGCCTGGATCAATGCCTCGAACGACCCGATGACCTCGACCTGGACGAGGCCCCGGATCTGCGCCAGCAGCGCCTCGCGGGCGGGCGCCCGGGGAACTCGCGGCGCGACCGGCGTCGGGACGCCGGCGACGCCGCTGTCGGTGCCCGCCGGGCCGCCAGGCGGAGGAGGGCCACCGGCTGCCGGCTGGCCTTCCGGCGCAGGCTCGGCGGCCTGCCCGGCCGCCCGCTGAGCCCTCTCGACTCGCTGGCTCAACGACATGACGGGACCTCCCTCAGGCTTCCGCCCGCCCCCGGGTGGGTGCTGACTTTGCCGTGGTCGCCGCCCGGTCTCGCGGTCGGGCGGCTGCCGTCCAGAGGATACCCCGACCTCGCCAGCGCGCCCGTCGCTCCCGAACACCGGCGCCGCCTGGCGGTCGGGTTCGACGCGCGGCGCCCGGCCGCCCGCTGAGCGTATCGTCCAGGGCATCAACGCCGCGATCAGGAGTCGTCAGGAATGGCTGTCCACCGGCAACCCCGCTTTCGCCATGCCGTCAACCGGGAGATGCTCGACGAGGCGCCGCTGGCGGCCCGGATCGCCGACCGCGTCACGAACTTCATGGGCAGCTGGACGTTCATCGCCATCCAGACGGTGATCGTCGCGATCTGGGTCATCGGGAACATCTACCTGGTCTTCAACTTCGACCCGTACCCGTTCATCTTCCTCAACCTGGCCTTCTCGACCCAGGCGGCCTACGCGGCCCCGCTCATCCTCCTCGCGACCAACCGGGCGTCGATCCGGGACCGGATGACGCTGGAGCACGCGGCCTCCGAGGCCGACATCGAGGAGCAGCAGAACGAACGGCTGCTGGCCGGCAACACCGAGATCCTCAAGCGGGTCGAGGCCCTCGAGCAGCGGATCCTCCAGCTCGAGACGTCGATCCTTGCCCGCCTGGACTCCGGCCGCGGCTGATCAGCCGACTGGGTGGGGCCCTGCAGATCGTCGTGCGCTGGCGCGCCGCGAATCGAGTGACCGCCGCCCGTGCGGGCGGCGGCCGGGTGGAGAGAAACCGAACCGCGTCGCGCGGGCCGGTCCCTCAGCGGATCACTGCCAGGACGGCGGGACCGGGTTGACCGAGCAGAAGAAGAGCTTCACCGGTGTGGACGCGATCGTGAGGAGCCCGGCGTCACGGGCCGCCAGGATGTCGCGGTCGTTCGTGAACTGGACCGGCGTGACGCCCGCCGCCCACCGCACGGGGTAGACCGCCCAGCGGCCGCCGTTGAAGTCGCGATCGCCGGGCTTGGCCTCGGCGACGTTGATGAGGCCGCTGCCCAGCGCGTAGATCCTGTCGTAGGTGAAGTCGGGTGCCCCGGTGTTCGTGAAGTCGGTCGGCGTGCCGACCGTCCGGTAGCGGACGTCGTCGACGTAGAAGGCCAGGCTCGGCGGGCCGCCGGCGGCGACGGTGGACGCGGCGACGGAGAGGAGGAGGGCGGCGCTGGTGGCAGCCGCGGCGAGGCGTCGGAACATCTGGAGTACCTCCGGTGCCGACTGGTGGAGGCCGTCGGCCGACCGCCCCGATCCAGCGGGGTCGACGCGGAGACTCGCGATCGGGGGCGACGGCTCGATGACGCGCCGTCACGCGACCGTCACGGTTGTCGGCGAGGGTTCAACGGGCGATGATCGACCTGATGGCCCGCCCCGAATCCGCACCGATCCTCGTCGTCGACGATGACCCGAAGATCGTCGCGCTCGTGAAGGCCTACCTGGAGCGGGAGCGCTTCCGCGTCGTGACGGCGGGCGACGGCCGGGCCGCGCTCCGCGCGATCGACGAGCACAGCCCGCGGCTCGTCGTCCTGGACCTGATGCTGCCCGAGGTCGACGGCATCGCGGTCATCCGGCGGACGCGGGCGATGGGCGACGTGCCGATCCTCGTCCTGTCTGCGCGTGCCTCGACCGGCGACCGGATCCAGGGCCTGACCGAGGGCGCGGACGACTACCTCCCGAAGCCCTTCTCGCCGGCCGAGCTCGTCGCGCGGGTCCGGACGATCCTCCGGCGCACGGAGCGCGACGCGATCGACCTGGGTCTCGCGGTCCGCTACCGCCTCGGGGACCTGGAGCTCGACGTCGCCCGGCACACGGCGCGCGTGGCCGGCGCGGAGGTGGCGCTCAGCGTCCTGGAGCTGCGCCTGCTCGCGGCCCTGCTGGCCGCCGACGGGCGGATCCTGAGCCGGGACCAGCTCCTCGACGCCATCCACGGCGAGGGCGAGGGCGACGTCACGGACCGGGCGATCGACGTCTACGTCAAGCGGCTTCGCGAGAAGCTCGGTGACGACCCGGCCGCGCCGCGCTACGTGGCGACCGTTCGAGGCGCGGGCTACCGCGCTGCGGGGTCGGTGACCCGCGAGGCCACGGCCTGATGGCGCGCAGAGCGCCGGGCATCGCCGCGCGGATCGCGCTGGCGTCGCTGGCCGTGGCCGCGATTGCCCTCGGGGTCGTCGCGGTCGGCGTGCTGCGCGTGGGCGGCGAATCGTTCGAGGCGCTGATGATGGCCGCGGGCGAATCCGCGGAGCGCGCCCGGGCGATGTTCGACGAGAGCGTCACCCTCGTCTTCGGGCTGGCGCTGGGCATCGCGGCCCTCGTTGCCCTCGTGCTCGCCGCCGTGTTCGCGCGGATGCTTGCCCGGCCCCTCCAGCGGCTCGCGGGCGCCGCGGAGCGCGTCGCGGCCGGCGACCTCACGACCCGGGTTCCCGAGGACGGCCCGGCCGAGGTCCGCGCCCTCGCCACCGCCTACAACACGATGGCCGGCCGGCTCGAGGAGCAGGAGATGATGCGGCGCGAGTTCGTCGTGAACGCCGCGCATGAGATCCGGACGCCGCTCACCAACCTCCAGGGCTACCTCGAGGCGCTCCGCGACGGCGTCCTGCCGCCGGACCCGGCAACCTTCGATTCGCTCCGCGAGGAGGTGGACCGGCTGGGACGCCTCGCCGCCTCCCTGGACGTCCTCGCCGGCGCGGAGGGGGAGCGCCCCCGTCCCCAGGCGGTCGATCTCGCGAGCCTCGTGCGGAGCGCGGCCGAGCTGGCCGGTCCCGCGCTGGCCCGGCGCTCCGTGACCCTCGCGGTCACGGCCGAGGACGGCCTCTGGGTCGAGGCCCGCCCGGACGAGCTCGTGCAGGTGATGTCGAACCTGCTCCAGAACGCGATCCGCTATACGCCACCCGGGGGCAGCGTGCGCGTGGCCGCCGCCCGGACGCCGGACGGCGCCGTCGTGTGGGTGAAGAACAGCGGCGCGCGGATTCCGTCGGAGGACCTCCCCCGCGTCTGGGAGCGGTTCTACCGCGTCGAGAAGTCACGCGACCGGGCGCGCGGGGGCGCGGGCATCGGCCTCGCCATCGTGAAGCGCCTCGTCGAGGATGCCGGGGGCCGGGTCGGCGCGGCGTCCGACGATGCCTGGACGACGTTCTGGTTCCAGCTCCCCGCGAGGACCTGATCGCCCCGCGACGCATCCGTCATCGGGGCGTCACGGACGGACGCCAACCTCCGAGCCATGAACCCCATCGGCGACCTCGAGCGCTTCCTGGCCACGAATCTCTACCCGAACCGCGTCCCGATCGCGCTCGGCGCTGCCGTCGCGATCATCGTCCTGCTCGTCGTCGCCCGGAGGCGGGGCTGGTACGCGGCGGCCCGCCGGCACCCCGGCCGGAGCTTGGCCGCCCTCGCCCTCGCCCTCGCGATCGGCGGGCCCAGCGCGTGGTACCTCGGCTCGCCACTCTTCATCCGGACGGCCCTCGACGAGCCGGGGCCGACGGCGACGTCCACGGGGCTGCCCTCGCCGGCTCCGACCGGCCCCGACACCGCGCCGGGCGCCACGTTCACCGCCGTCACCCCGTCCCCGGCTTCGACGGGCGTTCTCGCCGCCGCACGGAGCGGCACGTTCCAGGGTGCCGACGAGTTCCACTTCGGCAGCGGCACGGCGACGCTGATCGAGACCGCTCCCGGCATCTGGACGGTCCGGTTCGAGGCCTTCTCGGTCCGGAACGGGCCGGACCTGTACGTGTACGTCTCGCCCGACGCGACCGGCTACTCGAGCGATGCGATCGAGGTCGGCCGGCTCAAGGCGACCGACGGGAACTTCAACATGGACCTGCCGGCGGGCGCAGTCCCGTCCGGTGCGGCGAGCGTCGTCATCTGGTGCAAGCAGTTCGCCGTCCAGTTCGCGGTGGCGCCGCTGGGGGCCTGAGCCCCGGTTTCGCAATCCGGGGACCCCTCGCCGGCGAAGGGAGGGTGAGGACGCCGCACGACCCGCGGCGCCGCCCATCGAGGACCAACGCTCCAAGCCCGGCGCCGGCGCCGGCGCCGGCTCCGGCTCCGGCTCCGGCTCCGGCCTCGACCCCCGACGATCTCCGACCTGCTCCGCGAAACACACCGCAGGGCATGACCGCCGCGCGCTAGGATCGATCCATGGCCCGCGATCGCTACGACGTCGTCATCGTCGGCGGCGGCTCCGCGGGCAGCGTGCTCGCGAACCGGCTCTCCGCCGATCCCTCGACGCGCGTCCTCGTCATCGAGGCCGGCCGCTCCGACTGGCGGGTGGATCCATTCATCCACATGCCCGCCGCGCTCGCCTTTCCGATCGGCAGCCCGTTCTACGACTGGCGCTACGAATCCGAGCCGGAGCCGTTCATGGGCGGGCGTCGCATCTATCACGCCCGGGGCAGATTGCTCGGCGGCAGCTCCAGCATCAACGGGATGATCTTCCAGCGCGGGAACCCGCTGGACTTCGAGCGCTGGGCGGCGGACCCCGGGATGTCCACCTGGGACTTCGCCCACTGCCTGCCCTACTTCCGGCGGATGGAGGACACCCTCGCAGCGGACGCCGACGACCCGTGGCGCGGTCACGGCGGCCCGCTGCCCCTGGAGCGTGGCCCGGCCACGAACCCGCTCTTCGGAGCCTTCTTCCAGGCGGTCCAGGACGCGGGCTATCCGCTGACGGCCGATGTCAACGGCTACCGCCAGGAGGGCTTCGCCCCGTTCGACCGGAACATCCGGCGCGGACGCCGGATATCCGCCGCCCGGGCCTATCTCCACCCCGTGAAGCGGCGCCGCAACCTGACGGTCCGGACGAGCACCCTCGTCACCCGGATCCACGTCGAGGGCCGGCGGGCGACGGGGGTGGAGATTCTCCGGATGGGCGGCGGGACGGAGACGATCCATGCCGGCGACGTGATCCTCTGCGGCGGCTCCATCAACACGCCCCAGCTCCTCCAGCTCGCCGGCATCGGCGCGGCCGCGGACCTGGCGCCGCTCGGGATCCCCGTCGTGGCGGACCTGCCGGGCGTCGGGGCGAACCTCCAGGACCACCTCGAGGTCTACGTCCAGTACCGGTCACTGCAGCCGGTCTCCATGCAGCCAGCGCTCCAGACATGGCGACGGCCGTTCATCGGGGCGGCCTGGCTCTTCCTGCGACGGGGCCCCGGCGCGACGAACCACTTCGAGGCTGGCGGCTTCGTCCGGAGCAACGAGGACGTGACGTATCCGAACCTCATGTTCCACTTCCTGCCGCTCGCGATCAGATATGACGGAACCGCGCCGGCCGGCGGCCACGGGTACCAGGTCCACGTCGGCCCGATGTACTCCGACGCGCGTGGAACCGTCAAGATCACGTCCACAGATCCGACGGTCCACCCCGCCCTTCGATTCAACTACCTGTCCACGGACCAGGACCGCCGCGAATGGGTGGAGGCGGTCCAGGTCGCCCGCCGGATCCTCAACCAGCCGGGAATGGCCACGGTCAACGGCGGCGAGGTCTCACCCGGTCCCGACGTGCAGGCCCCGGCCGAGATCCTGGACTGGGTGGCTCGCGACGGCGAGACGGCCCTCCATCCTTCGTGCACCGCCAAGATGGGCACGGATTCGATGTCGGTCGTCGATCCGCTGACGATGAAGGTCCACGGCCTCGAGGGCTTGCGCGTCGTGGACGCCTCGGTCTTCCCCTACGTCACGAACGCGAACATCTACGCGCCGGTGATCATGGTCGCCGAGAAGGCCGCGGACCTCATCGCGGGCAGCACGCCGCTGCCGCCGGATCCGCGGCCGTTCTACCGGCACGCTGCCGGGATGCCGCTCCTGGAGTCGGCGCCGGACGAGGTTGCCGGTACCGGATCGAGAAGCTAGGCGATCTTCTTGCGGGGCCGGCCGCCGCGTCCGCCGGGAATCTTTCCGCGGCTCAGGAAGATGGCGCCGGATCGCACGCCCATGTTGATGTCAGCTGGATGGGCCTTCAACTGGCGCGACACCGCCGCCCGAATCGTGACCAGCTTCTCCCCGTCCTCGAGCTCGATCTTCTTGATCGACGAGGTGGGTCCCACGGCAATCTCGTTGAGCAGTTTCATGATCGACTGGTCACGCTTCTGGATCGCGAGCTGGCGAGGGCTCAGCGCCCGTGCCCTGCGGACTTTCGGGGCGAGCTCTTCCGGCTTCGCGTCTCGGATCTTCATTGCTGGGGGCTCCTCCAGGATCGCGTCGCGGCACGTGACACGCAGCGCCCGTCCGATCGCCATCCGCGTCGCGATCGTACATCAATGAGCGCCGACTTGATGCATCGTTCTGGGCGCGAAGTTGCAAGTCAACGGACGCCCGACACAGCCGCGCGGTGCGCGAGGTCACCATCGCGCGCGAAAATCGACGGTCCGGGGCCTTCCGCGGCCCCCCGGACGGGCGTATCCTTCGCCGAACTCCGTTGGGTTGATCTGCCGTCCTGGAGGACTCACCGCATGCACCGATCCTCTCGCCGCGCCGCAATCCTGGGGCTGGGCATGTCCCTCGTTATGCTCCTGCCGGCCTCGGTCAGCGCCACGAACTCGTGGGGCGGCTATCACTGGGCGCGAACGGCCAACCCCTTCACGATCAAGCTCGCCGATAACGTCTCATCGGCCTGGGACAGCTATCTCGCCACCACCTCGGGCGACTGGTCACAGTCGGCCGTCCTGGACACGACGGTCGTGGCCGGCACGACGAACGCACGGAACTGCAAGTCCACGACGGGCATGGTCCAGGTCTGCAACAACACCTACGGCAATACTGGTTGGCTCGGCGTCGCCGGCATCAGCATCACCGGCGGCACGCATATCACCAAGGCCTACGTGAAGGTCAACGACACCTACTTCAACACCGCGTCCTACAACTCCCCGGCCTGGCGCAACCTCGTGATGTGCCAGGAGGTCGGTCACGCGCTCGGTCTCGACCACCAGGACACCGACTTCAACAACGCGAACCTCGGGACGTGCATGGACTACACCAACACTCCGTCATCGAACCAGAGTCCGAACGCGCATGACTACAACGAACTCGCGCTGATCTACGCCCACCTCGACAGCACCACGACCATCGCCTCGGCTCCGGCCCTCCCGAGCGCGGCGTCCGCCGCTGGCCGGGCTGCCGACGCCGCGTGGGGCCGTCTCGTCAAGGTCACGGATGGAGGGAACGGCGCCTGGTTCGTCCGCGACTTCGGGAACGGCAACCTGGAGCTCACCCACGTGCTCTGGGCCCGCTGAGCGCTGAACGATCGGCGGGCGACCGGCCCGCGGCTCCGCGTGACACATCGACCCCCGCCGGCGACCGGCGGGGGTCGTGCGCTTCAGCCGACGATCTGGCGCAGGGCGAACAGGACGTTCGCGGGCCGCTCGGCGAGGCGGCGCATGTACCACGGGTACCAGGCCTCGCCGTAGGCAATGAGGTCGCGGACCACGTAGCCCGCGCCGGCGAGGCGGCGCTGCTGGTCCATCCGGATCCCGTACAGCATCTGGACCTCGAAGCTCGTCCGTGGCAGCCCGAGCGCGGTGGCGTGCTCGGCGACCTGCTCGATGATCCGGACGTCATGGGTCCCCAGCCCGATCCGGACGGTCCCGCCATTCCGGACCGCCTCGAGCATCGAGACGCACAGCGCCACGTAGTTCGAATCGACGTCGTGCCGGCTGCGGTAGGCGATCGTGGCCGGCTCGGCATAGGCGCCCTTCACGAGCCGGATCTCGGGCATGAGCGGCAGGAGCCGCTGGATGTCCGCGGCGGTCCGCCGGAGGTACGCCTGGAGGCAGATCCCCACGTTCGGCTGGCTCGCCTTCATCCGCTCGTAGAAGGCGATCGTCGATTCGGTGTAGTCGCTGCCCTCCATGTCGATCCAGAAGGTCTTCCCGGACTCGGCCGCCTGCGCAGCGAGCGACGAGGCGTGCTGGAAGGTGCGCTCGACGTCGAGATCGAAGCCGAGCTGGGTCAGCTTGACGCTGATCTCGCCGTCGAGGTGGCGCTCCCGGATCTCGTCCAGGACACCGCGGTAGTGGGCGGCGACCTCGTCCGCCTCGTCGATCCGGGTCAGGTTCTCGCCGAGCCGGGTGTACAGCTGCCCGATGCCCTCGATCTGGAACTGGACCCCCGCCGCGAGCGCGCTCCCGGCGTCCTCGCCGGGCATGAACCGCCGGACGGCCCGCCGGGCGAACCACAGCCGAGGCAGGTTTCGCCGGAGCCAGGTGTTCCGGGCCATCCAGAGCAGGAGGCTTCGCATGGGCCACAGGCTAGGGCGTGATGGCCATTCCTGCGCGCAGCGCATGCGCGGGCGCCACACATGGCACGGGCCGGCCGGTCGCGCCGGTTCCGCGCCTTGACGCGGCCACATTCCGCGGACCACACTCACTGCCGGGTCGGACACCGCCCGGCCCGTCCTCGTGCTCCGGCCGGTCGCCACTCCATCGAGGAGCCCAGGTGGCACCTGCAGGTCTGTTCGTCCGCAACGCGCGAATCCATCCGACGACGTCCACTGGCGAGGCGCTGTCCGATCTCGCCGTCGACGGCGACACGATCGCCGCGATCGCGCCCGCGGGGGCACTCCCCCCCGACGGCCGGCCCGAGCTGGACGCCGCGGGCTGCCTCCTCTCCCCGCCGCTCGTGGACCCGCACGTCCACATGGATGCCGTCCTGACCGTCGGCGAGCCGCGCTACAACGAATCGGGAACCCTCATCGAGGGCATCTTCACCTGGGCGGAGCGCAAGCCATCCCTCACCCATGCGGACGTCAAGGCCCGGGCCCTCGAGGCGATCCGCTGGGAGGTCGCCCAGGGGACCGGCCTCATCCGCTCGCATGTCGACGTCTGCGACCCGAACCTCGTCGCGCTGAAGGCGCTCCTCGAGCTCCGCGAGGAGGTCCGCGACATCGTCGACCTGCGGCTCATCGCGTTCCCCCAGGACGGCATCCTCTCCTTCCCGAACGGCAAGGAGCTCATGCGCGAAGCGATGCGCCTCGGCTGCGACGTGATCGGCGGCATTCCCCACTACGAATGGACCCGCGACGACGGGGTCGAGGAGGTCCACTTCCTGTTCGACCTGGCGCGGGAGACCGGCGCCCCAATCGACCTTCACTGCGACGAGACGGACGACGAGCAGAGCCGCTTCCTGGAGGTCGTCGCCGCCCGGACCATGCGCGACGGGATGGAAGGCCGGGTGGTCGCGGGCCACACCACCGCCATGGGCTCCTACAACGACAACTACGCCTTCAAGCTCATCCAGATCCTGCGGCGGGCGGGGGTCACGATCGTCGCCAACCCGCTCGACAACATCGTCCTCCAGGGCCGCTTCGACACGTACCCGAAGCGGCGCGGGATGACCCGGGTCAAGGAGCTCGACGCCGCCGGGATCAACGTCGCCTGCGGCCACGACTCGATCATGGATCCCTGGTACCCGCTGGGCCGCGGCTCCATGCTCGATGCCCTCTCGATGCTCGTCCACGTGGCCCAGATGACCGGCCGGGCCGAGCTCTTCCGCGCCTACGAGATGGTGACGACGAATCCGGCCCGGGCGGCCGAGGTGCCCTGGGGGGTGAAGGAGGGATTGCCGGCGAACTTCGTGGTCTTCGATTGCGCGGATGAGGCGGAGGCCGTCCGGCTGCGGCCGGCGGCGCGCTGGGTCGTCCGCGGAGGACGGATCGTGGCCGAGACGGAGCCGGCCCGGAGCGTGATCCATCGCGCCGGGTCCACGACACCGGTCTCGTTCATCAAGCCAGGAGGAGCCGGCTGACAGAGGGGACGATCGCGCGATTGAGTGTCGGGCGGGACGCTGGTGCGGATCGCCGACGGGAGGAGGAGGGTCTGGATGGCTACCGAATCGATGCGCCTGGGAAACATGCCCACCCACGAGGGCGATCTCTCCATCGAGGGCCGCGGCATCGAGCCGATCCCGGAGGATGCCCGCTACGGCTCGGTCAACCGCGTCTTCACGGTCTGGTTCACGCCGAACCTCGTGCCGGCCGCATTCTTCATCGGCCTGCTCGCCTCCGCCGGGTTCCTGCAGATCGGCTTCGTGTCGGGGCTGCTCGCCATCATCGTCGGCAATCTCGTCGGGGCGACCCTCGTCGGCCTCATGAGCCAGATGGGCCCGGCGACGGGGATGGCCCAGGTGCCGCTCTCGCGCCTGGCCTACGGCAAGTCGATCGTGGTGCCCGGGATCCTCAACTGGCTGTCCTGCATCGGCTGGGATGGCATCAACGCCGTCTTCGGGGCTGCCGCACTGTCGATCCTGACGGGGCTGCCGTTCGTCGCCTCGCTGCTGATCCTCGTCGTCATCCAGGCCGGCCTGTCGATCGTGGGCCACGAGGCGATCCACCTCTTCCAGAAGTGGATGGCGATCGTGCTCGCCGTGATGTTCGCGGTTCTCACCGTGGCGATCGCCGGGCAGGCCTCGAGCGGCATGGCCCGGACCGACGGCATGACCGGGCTCGACGGCGTGGGCGCCTTCGTCCTGTACGCCTCCATCGCGGCCAGCTTCGTCGTCGCGTGGGCCCTCTACGCTTCCGACTACAGCCGCTACCTGCCGTCGAGCGCGCCGCGGTCCAGGGTCTTCTGGCTGACGGTCCTCGGCCTGACCC
Source organism: Chloroflexota bacterium (assembly GCA_016191345.1). Classification (GTDB taxonomy): domain Bacteria; phylum Chloroflexota; class Limnocylindria; order Limnocylindrales; family CSP1-4; genus UBA5189. The sequence continues at coordinate 27,302 of JACPOU010000049.1, read as the reverse complement.
TGTCGGCCGGCTGGATCGAGACGCTGGGCCTCCTCGTCGCCGACAAGGCGGCCGGCGGCGGCGCCGTGGACACGATCAACGGGATCCTGGCCGGGACCATCCTCGCGCCGCTCGCGATGCTCGCCATCGCCATCGGCACGATCGCGGTGAACGCGATGAACGACTACACGGGATCGCTGTCGCTCCAGGCGGCCGGCCTCCGCATCCCGCGCGTCTGGTCCGCCGGCGCGGTGGCGGTGCTCGGCTTCCTCTTCACGCTCTACCTGAACTCGGGCGACCTCGTCGCGAAGTTCGAGGGCTACCTGCTCTTCATCATCTACTGGGTCACGCCGTGGGCCGGCGTCGTCCTCGCCGACTGGTGGCTTCGCGGCCGCCGGGCGGACGTCTCTCGCCTCGCGGACTTCGCGAGCCTCCCGTCCGGCTTCGCCGGGCTGGCGGCGCTCGTCGTGGGCTTCGTGGTCTCGCTGCCGTTCGGCACCTCAGTCTTCGGCGAGGAGCTCGCCAAGGCCACGGGCCTGCCGATCAACGCGTTCGCCCCGGCGCTCCGCTACGCCGACATCGCCTATCTCGTCGGGTTCGTGGTGGCGTTCGGGCTGTACTGGGTCCTCGCCCGGGGGTCGGCATCGCGCGCCTGAGGGCTCGCCCCAGACCTCGCCCCGAACCGCGGCCCCGCCGGCCCCGCCGGCGGGGCCGCTCGATTCACCGCCGCATCGCCGGCGGGCCGGGACACGACCGGCGAGGCCGGGGCCGCATCAGCGCTGGCTTCGAGCGGCCTCCCGGGCATCCTGGAGCAACCCGTAGACGCGTCGGGCGTCGGGGATCGCGACGAAGGCAGGCGGTCGGCCGTACATGCCCATCGTGGGCCAGCCGGGGGGTGCCCGGAACGTGCCCATGACCCCGCCGAACGTGATCGTCCCGATGCCGTCCCCGCGCTCGTCGAGCTGGGCCGGCGGCAAATCGCGCAGGTCGAGCTCCACGATCGACCGCCCGAACGCGCCACCGGCGATCAGGATCCGCCGATCGGTCAGGCCGTAGACGGTCCGCCGCGCCTCGCGCCTCGCGACGAGCGGCCGCCCGACGATCATGTAGAGCCCGATGGCGACGAACGGGATGCCCCACAGGGCGAAGAAGAGCGGGGCGCCGCCCCGGATCGCGGTGTACTCCCAGAAGATCGCGAAGCCGCCCCAGAGGAGCGAGAAGGGGATCAGGAACCACGCGCCCCGCAGCGCGAACGCCCGGGTATCGGGCCGGCCCTCCCAGAGGAGCCGCTCGTCGCCGCGGAGGAGGCTGCGGATGGGTGATGCAAGGCTCGGCGTCCGGCTCATCGGGGCACCGGGGGCGACTCGCGGACCACCGGATCGCGGACCACCGGATCGTGGACCACCGGCACGAGGTCCAGGCCCGCGACGTGGGCGGCGATCTCGGCGGCCGTCGCGATCCACAGGCCCTCGATCTCGCGGGCGCGGGCGATCAGCCGCTCCAGGCCGGCGGCGCGGGAGGCACGGCCAGTGACGAACGGGTGGTTCGTGAGCATGAACAGGCCCCCTTCCTCGACGAGCGCCTCCAGCTCGAGGGTCCAGCGGGCGATGACGTCGGCCGGGCTGGCGATGACGCCGGATCCGGTGATGCCCGGCAGGTAGTTGTACGGCTCCCAGTCGTCCAGGCTCCAGTGGGCGGGCAGCTCCACGATCGATGTCGCGCCGGGTTCCGGGGACGTTGCGAGCCGGTACGGGTGGTCCGCATCCATGAGGCCGCTGTCGTACAGGAAGCCATGCTTGGCGAGGATGGCCGGCAGCCGGTACGACAGCTCCCAGTTCGGGGCCCGGTAGCCCACGGGCCGGACGCCGGCAGCCGTGTCCAGCGCCTCGAGTCCGCGCAGGAGCCACGCCTCCTCGGTGGCGGCATCCGCCGCCGACCGGGAGCCCTCGTGCTGGTAGCCGTGGTGGGCGATCTCGTGGCCCGCATCGCGGATCGAGCGGACCGCGTCCGGCCAGCGTTCCGCCGAAAAGCCGGGGATGAAGAACGAGGCCCGGATGCCCTGGCGGTCCAGGAGCCGCAGGATCCGCGGGACCGCCGTCCGGGGCCCGTACGCCTGGTGGCTCATGACATCGAGCCAGGCCGCGGCCTCCGGATGCTCGAAGAGGATCCCGCTCTCGGCGTCGAGGTCGAAGGTGAAGCACGCCGCCGCCCGGATCCCGTCGGGCCAGCGGAAGCCGGGCGGGAGCGTCGGACGCCAGGCCTCGTGATGGCTCATCGAGCGCGGTGCCGGACGGCGACCAGCGAGAGCATCTCGTAGGCCAGGTTCGCGGCGAGCGTCGCGGTCTGGCCGGCGGGGTCGTAGGCCGGGATGACCTCGACGACGTCGAAGCCCACGAAGTCGATGCCCGTCAGCAGCCGCAGGATCGCGAGGAGGTCGTGGGCGGAGGGCCCGCCTGCCTCGGGCGTGCCGGTCCCCGGCGCGAAGGCCGGGTCCACGACGTCGATGTCGAAGCTGATGTACGAGGGCCGGTCGCCGACCCTGGCCCGGATCCGCTCCGCGACCGCGGCGGGCCCGAGCGCGAAGACGTCCTCCGTCGTGAGGTAGTCGAGCCCCAGCTCGGTCCGGAGGCCGGTCCAGTCCTCGGCGCCGTAGAGCGAGCCGCGGAGCCCCACCTCGATGGAGTGGGCCGTGTCCACGAGCCCCTCCTCGATCGCGCGGCGCATCCACGTCCCGTGGTTGTGCTTCTCGCCGAAGTAGCTGTCCCAGGCATCGGTATGGGAATCGAAGTCGATGACCGCGACGGGACCGCGCGAGCGGGTCGCCCGCAGGTGGGGGAGCGTGCACGCATGGTCGCCGCCGATGAGCAGCGGCACGACCCGGCCTCGACGATCGGGGCGATGGCCGCCTCGATCGCCGCATAGCTGCGCTCCGTGTAGCCGGGCACGATCGCCACGTCGCCGTAGTCGACGCAGGACAGGATCTCGAACGGCGACACGTCGAGATTGCTGTTGTACGGCCGGAGCATCACGCTCGCCGTCCGCACGGCCGCCGGCCCGAACCGGCCGCCGACCCGGTACGTGACGCCCGTGTCGAAGGGGACCCCGACGACCGCGACATCCACGTCCTCGAGCGTCCGGACGTGGGGCAGCCGGGCAAAGGTCGTGGGCCCGGTGAAGCGCGGGCTGGCGAGGGAGTCCTCGGGCACGTAGCGCGGCATGTACGGGAGTCTAGACCCGGCTGCTTGCGTCGCGGACGCTCGCCCCGTAGACTGCGCCGACAACTGAAGAGCCTATCGAGAGTGGTGGAGGGACCGGCCCGTTGAAGCCACGACAACCTGCCGGCGGTGACGCCGGGCAAGGTGCCAATTCCGGGCAGGACAACCACCTGCGAGATAGGGATCCACCTGACCCTTCCTCCGCAGGAAGGGTCTTCCGTTTCCCGGGCTCTCGAGCGGCGTTCCGCCGATGGCGCGTCCTGAGAGGCGCGCTCGACCCGAGGAGACCGCCATGACGACCAGGACGAGCACCACCGACTCCCGCCACCGGGCGTGGTCGGCGATGTCCGCGCCGGTCGAGGCCGGCCGGAACGGGAACGGCGGTTCCGCGCTGCCGTCCGCCGCGATCCTCGCCGGCGGCACGATCGTGGGCGATGCCACGAACGGCCACGCGAGCGGCCACGCGAGCGGCCATGGCGCCGCCGAGCCGGATCCGGCGCGGCGACCGCGCGTCCTGGGCCTTCGCTGCCGGCGCTGCGAGCGGCCCGAGGCGGCCGGTCCCAGCTACGTCTGCCCGGCCTGCTTCGGGCCGCTGGAAGTCGTCTACGACCTCGAGGCGATCCGGGCCCAGGCCAGCCGGGCGCGGATCGAGGCGCGCGAGCCCGGCATCTGGCGCTATCTCGAGCTGCTGCCGGTCGCGGCCCGCCCGGAGCGCGGCCTCGCGGTGGGATCAACGCCGCTCCTGCGCGCGGATCGTCTGGGCGCGGAGCTGGGCCTCCGGGCCGGGAACGTCCGGTTGAAGGACGACACGCGCAACCCGACGCTCTCGTTCAAGGACCGCGTCGTGGCGATCGCCGCGGCCCGGGCCGTCGAGTTCGGGTTCGACACGCTGGCCTGCGCGTCGACGGGGAACCTGGCGGGCGCGACGGCCGCGGCGGCGGCCAACCTGGGCCTCCGCGCGGTGGTCTTCGTGCCGTCCGACCTGGAGCCGGCGAAGATCGACCACGCGCTCAGCTACGGGGCAACGGTCGTGCCGGTGGACGGCACGTACGACGACATCAACCGCCTCAGCCTCGAGATCGCGGACGAGGAGGGCTGGGCATTCGTGAACGTCAACCTCCGGCCCTACTACTCCGAGGGCAGCCGGACGCTCGCCTTCGAGGTCGCGGAACAGCTCGGCTGGCGGCTCCCGGACGTCATCGTCGCGCCCATGGCCTCGGGGTCGCTGTTCACGAAAGTCGCGAAGGGCTTCGACCTCCTGGTCGATGCCGGGCTCGTCGCCGCGAAGCCGGTCCGGTTCATCGGGGCGCAGGCCGAGGGCTGCTCGCCCGTCGCGGCGGCGTTCGCCGCCGGCTCGGAGACGATCACCCCGGTCCGCCGACCGGAGACGATCGTCCGGTCGCTCGCCATCGGATCGCCGGCCGACGGGGCCTACGCCGTGGCCCTGGCTCGCCGCTCGGGAGGCGCCGTCCTGGCCGTGCCGGACCGCGCGACGGCGGCCGCGATCCGCCGCCTCGGGCGCACCGAGGGCGTCTTTGCCGAAACCGCAGGCGGGGTCACGATCGCGGGGTTGGAGCAGGCCGTGGCAAGCGGGCAGATCGGCCCGGACGACGAGGTCGTCGCGCTCATCACCGGCAACGGCGTGAAGACCCCGGACGCGAAGTGGTTCGGCCTGGACGAGGCCAGGGCCGGAGCCGGGCAGGGGAGCGGCCTCACTCGCGGCGGCGGCCTCGTCCCGGCCATCGAGCCGTCCTACGCCGCGTTCGTCCGGGCGGGCCTGGGATCGTGAGGGTGCTCGCGCCGACCGTGCACGAACCCCCCATCCCATCCGCGGGCGCGGTCCTGTCACGAATCGCTGGGCGGCATCGATGATGGCCGGCACAGGCACTCGGGAGGGCGCCGCGGGGTCCACACACGCTCAAACGGCCCGTTCCGCTGCGCAGACCGCCCCCGGTCAGTGTGCCTCGCAACCGATGCGTCCGTCATCCATCCCGTGGGGCGATTCCTGGTGGGTGGCTCGCAGCCGCGTCGTCCAGCGGCCTGCGTCGGGCTCGGCGCCGACCACGCAGCCCACGGTGATTCCGGGCCGCTGCTCCTGTATCGGGCGGGCCTGAGCCCGGCGGCCATCCCGGCCGTCCTTCGGTCCGCTTCCAGCGTCCCCCCGGCGTCGCGCCCCGCGCCGCCCCGCGTCATCGCGAGGTTGCGGCGCGGCCGCCATGCCGGCCTTCCCTCGCCCAGCACAGAGGTCATCCCGTGTCATCCGTCATTCCCGTTCGGGCCATCGATCCCCGCGGCCAGCGCTTCGGCGCCGGCTTCTCGGCCATCACCCTCATTCTCGCCATCGCCCTGGACCTGCCGCTCGTCGCCGCGATCGTCGGCATCGCGCTCGCGGTGAGCGCCGCGCTCGGGACGCAGTGGTTCCTCTTCGGCCGGCCGTGGCCGGTCATCCGCCGCAGCCTGGAGCTCGGCCCGCCGCGCGACCCCGAGCCGGAGCTCGGACCGCGGTTCGCCCAGGCGCTGGGCGCCATCTTCATCACGATCGGGTTCCTGGCCTTTGCCGCCGGTGCCGGCGCGTGGTCGTGGCTGCCGATCGCCGCGGTCGCGGGTCTCCAGACGCTCCTCGCCGCGTCCGGGTACTGCCTCGGCTGCAAGCTCTATGGCCTGCACTGGTTCCTGCCGGAGCTGTTCGACCGGCTGGTCCTGCGCGTGCCCCCGCAGCCGCGCGTCGGGTTCCGGAGTCCCGGCGCAGGCTGAGCGACGCGCACGCTCGCCGCGGGACCGCGCCGGCCCGCCGCGGGACCCCGCCGGATCCCGCGCGAGCCGGCGCCTCGGGACCGCGGGCCCGGCCCCCAGCACGAGCCGGCGCCGCGGGACCGCGGGCCTGGCCCCATTGGGACCTCGCCGCCCGCCGCACGACCGCCCCGGCCCACCGGGAGCGCGCCGGCGCCGCGCGTGGCTGGCACCATGTGCGGGTGAACCGCGCCCGCCGTCACGACCGGCCATGACCGACACGGCCGATGTCGTCGTCGTTGGCGGCGGCGCGATGGGTGTGAGCATCGCCTGGCACCTGGCGGCGGGCGGTGCCGGTCGCATCGTCCTCCTCGAGCGAAATGGCGCCCTCGGCATGGAATCCACCGGCCGCTGCGCCGGCGGCTTCCGGATCCAGTTCACGAGCGAGATCAACGTTCGCCTGTCGCTCGCGAGCGTCCCGATGATCCGCGAGTTCAGCGCGACCCATGGCCTGCCCCTCGACGTCCACGTCGAGGGGTATCTCTTCCTTGTCCGCGACCTCGACGCCTGGGCGCGCCACCGGGAGGCGGCGGCCATGCAGCGGGCACTCGGCGCCCGCGTCGACGAGCTCGGCCCGGCGGACGCGGCGGGGCTGATCCCCGGGCTCGAGATCGGAGGCGTGGTCGGGGCGACCTTCGGGCCCGACGACGGCATCGCCGACCCGTCGGGGCTCACCAACGGCTACGCCACACTGGCTCGCCGGGCCGGCGTCGACATCCGCCTGCGGACCGCGGCAACCTCCATCCGTACCAACGCCGGTGGCAGCCGCGTGCTCGGCGTCGAGACGGCGGCAGGCTTCATCGAGGCGCCGGTCGTCGTGAACGCGGCCGGCGTCTGGGCCGGGCCCCTCGCCGCCACCTGCGGCCTGGACCTCCCGGTTCGCCCGGAGCTCCGCCACGTCGTCGTGACGAGTGACTTCCCGGGCCGGCCGGACCGCCGGACGCTCGTCATCGACACGGCGACGATGTTCTACTTCCATCGGGAGGGGTCGGGCGTCCTCATGGGCATGCCGCCCCGCGGCGAGCCGGTGGTGTCCCATGAGACCGCCGTCGACCATCGCTGGATCGCCGAGGAGCTCCTGCCGGCGGCCGTCGCGGTCCTGCCCGGCATCGGCGACGCCGGGCTCGCGAGCTCGTGGGGCGGGCTCTACGAGATGACCCCGGACCACCACGCGATCCTGGGCCCGGTGGAAGCGGTCCCCGGCCTCGTCCTCGCGTGCGGCTTCTCCGGGCACGGCTTCCAGCACGCCCCGATCGTCGGGACGGTCATCGCGGAGCTCGTGACCGGCCGGCCGCCGACGGTCGACGTCTCCTCGCTCCGGGTCGAGCGCTTTGCCCGCGGCGAGCTCATCGGGGAATCGCATGTCGTCTGAGTCGCGGCCGGGCGAGCGGCGCGCCATACTCCTCGAGTGAGCCATCACGATGCCGCCGACGCCGGCGCGACCCGGGCCGAATCCGATTCCATGGGCACGATCGCCGTCCCCGCCGAGCACCACTGGGGCGCCCAGACCCAGCGCAGCCTCCACCACTTCGCGATCAGCCACGACACGATGCCGCCAGGGATCGTCCGCGCCTTCGGGACGCTGAAGCGCGCCGCGGCGGAGGTCAACGGCGAGCTGGGCCTGCTCCCCGCGGACAAGCGCGACCTGATCGTCCGGGCCGCGGACGAGGTCGCGAGCGGAGCGCTCATGGCGGAGTTCCCGCTCCGCGTCTGGCAGACCGGCTCCGGGACCCAGTCGAACATGAACGTCAACGAAGTCATCGCCAGTCTGGCCAACGAGTTTGCCACCGGGACCCGTGGCGGCAAGTCGCCGATCCACCCGAACGACGACGTCAACCGCAGCCAGTCGAGCAACGACACCTTCCCCACCGCGCTCCACATGGCCGTCGCGACGGCCATCGTCCGCGACCTCGTCCCAAGCGTCCGGGCGCTCCGGGACGCCCTGGATGTCAAGCGGGCCGAGTACGAGACGATCGTGAAGATCGGCCGCACCCACCTCCAGGACGCCGTGCCGCTGACCCTGGGCCAGGAGTTCAGCGGCTACGTCGCCCAGCTGGACGGCGGGATCGCCCGGCTGGAGGCCGCGCTGCCCGGGCTGTACGAGCTGGCCCTCGGGGGCACAGCCGTCGGGACGGGCCTGAATGCCCATCCGGCGTTCGCCCAGCGCGTGGCCGCCCGGATCGCGGCGCTCACGGACCTCCCCTTCGTGACCGCTCCGAACAAGTTCCAGGCGCTCGCCGGGCAGGAGGCCACGGTCTTCGCCTCGTCCGCGCTGAAGACGCTCGCGACGAGCCTGATGAAGATCGCCAACGACATCCGCTGGCTGGGGTCCGGGCCGCGGGCCGGCCTCGGCGAGCTGCGCCTGCCCGAGAACGAGCCGGGCTCCTCGATCATGCCCGGCAAGGTGAACCCGACGCAGTCCGAGATGCTGACGATGGTCTGCGTCCAGGTCTTCGGCTACGACACCGCGATCACGATCGCCGGCTCGCAGGGCAACTTCGAGCTCAACGTCTTCAAGCCGATCATCGCCCACGATCTGCTCCACGGGATCGAGCTCCTGACCGATGGCTGCCGGTCATTCCGGGAGTTCTGCGTGGAGGGCCTGGAGCCCGACCTCGGGCGGATCCGCGAGCACGTCGACGGCTCGCTGATGCTCGTCACGGCGCTTGCCCCATCGATCGGCTACGACAGGGCAGCCGAGATCGCGAAGAAGGCCCATCACGAGGGCACGACGCTCCGCGAGGCGGCGCTGGCGCTCGGCTACCTCAGCGGCGAGGCCTTCGATGCCGCGATCGACCCGGCGGCGATGACGAGGCCCACCGCCGGCTGACGCCCGGCACGGCCCCTGCACAGCTGCGGGCAGATCCGACCGCGGCCGACATGCCGCGGCGGGCCATGATGACGGCCGTGACACCTCCCCGCCCGTACCGTGGGGCGATGCGTTGGCGACCATCTTCCACCTCCCAGGTCACGGATCGCCGTGGCGGATTCGGCGGTCTCGGCGGTGGGGGATTCGGCGGCCTCGGCGGCGGCGGCGGCCTGGGCGGCGGCGGCATCCCGATCCCGCTCGGCGGTGGCCTCGGGGGCATCGTCATCCTCGTCCTCTTCGTCCTGATCAACGTGCTGGGCGGCGCGGGCGGTCTCGGCGGCGGAAGTGGCGCCGGGGCCGGCGACGGCGCCTCGTCCCTTGACCCCAATGACGAGATGGCCCAGTTCGTGAACGCGGTCACGGTCGATATCCAGACATACTGGGAGGGCGAGTTCCGGGCGGCGGGCCGGGACTACCGCGAGGTCACCCTCGTCCTCTTCACCGACGCGACGAGCACGGGCTGCGGGACGGCCTCAGCCCAGACGGGCCCCTTCTACTGCCCGGTCGATGCGCACGTCTACCTCGATGCCGGCTTCTTCGACGAGCTCGCGAACCGGTTCGGGGCCCCGGGCGACTTCGCCCAGGCCTACGTGATCGCGCACGAATTCGGCCACCACGTCCAGGACGAGCTCGGGACGCTCGATGCCGTCGCCCGGCAGCAGGCGTCGAATCCCGGGGCGGCGAACGAGCTCTCGGTGCGGCTCGAGCTCCAGGCGGACTGCCTCGCCGGCATGTGGGCCAACTCGGTCAGGAACGAACCTGACACGGCCAACGTCGAGTCGATCACCGACCAGGACATCGAGGAGGGCCTCGCGGCCGCCTCGGCCGTCGGCGACGACCGCATCCAGCAGCAATCGTCCGGCCAGGTCAATGCCGAAACGTGGACGCACGGCTCATCAGAGATGCGCATGCGATGGTTCCGGGCCGGCTTCGAGCGGGGCAGGCTCGAGGCCTGCGACACGTTCAGCGCGTCGAGCCTGTAACGGAGCGGCGGGCGTCGCGGCGGTACCGCTGCGGCGCGGCGTCGATGCTGAACGGCCGCGTCCGCAGCGCGATCACCAGCGGCCTGGCAGTCCAGTTGGCCGCGCCATCTGCCGATCCTGCTGGACGCGGAGTCCAAAGGCATGGCCCGAGCCCGAGGTCAGGGCTCGACCGGGCGTCCGGGATGGCTCCCCGGTCCAGCCGCCGAGCCATCGCCCGCTCCGGACTGGCCCGGGAGGCCAGCCGTCACCGCCGGGAGCGAGGAGCCGCGTCGGCCCCGCGTCGGCCCCGCGGCACGCGCCGCGTCGGGCGCGCAGGCGCGCCGGTCAGCGGCCCTTCTTCGGGGGCATCGCGCGCGTCGCTTCGATCGCCCTGTCGAGCCAGGCATCGAGTGCGGCGTCGTCAGCGGCCACGTCCTCCGGCATGACCACGTAGCGGCCCATCGCCCGGCCCGGCATCGGCTCGAAGGGATGGGCGCCCGGCAGCCCGAGCAGCGCCTGCCGGTCCGGCTCGGAGAGGCGGACCCACCACTCGTCGGCGAAGAGGCCGGTGCACATGTTTCCGCCGATCCACGCGCATTGATAGCCGAACATCGGCTTGACCACGAGGTCCGGTGCGGCGTGGCGGTCGATCGCCGCCCGGAATCGCTCCACGACCCGGGGCGAGGTCTTCGTGAACGTCGGCATCGCGAGCTCCTCTGACGATGGAAGGGTCAGCTGGTGATGCGCCAGCGGGCGCCGAGGCATTCGAGGTTCCGCTGGTCAACGCGAAGCGGCATCCGAGGATCCTAGCCCGCGCCGACTCGAGGCAGCACGGGTCAACGCCTGTCGCCGGGCGGCCAATGCCGGTACGCTGCGCGGACCATGCCGCGGTCCCCCGACTTCGACCCCGCCCCATCCGCCCCGGGCCCCGTGCCGCCCGACGTCCAGCGCGATCGCTGGAACACGCTCCTCGCGGGCGGCGGTCCGGTCCTCGCCGATGGCGCGATGGGCACGATGCTCTTCGGGGCGGGGCTCCAGTTCGGCGACCCGCCGGAGATGTGGAACCTCGCCCTGCCCCAGAGCTCGATCGTCCGGCAGATCCACCGCGGCTACCTCCAGGCCGGGGCGCGGATCATCCTCACGAACACGTTCGGCGGCAACGGCATGCGGCTCAGCCTGCACTCGAACGAGCGGCACGTCGGCGAGGTCAACCGAATGGCCGCCGTCCTCGCCCGGGCCGAGGTCGAGGCGGCGGGGACGGGGGCGCTCGTGGCCGGCGACATCGGACCCTCGGGGGCGATCATGGCACCGATCGGGACGCTCGAGTACGACGAGGCGGTCGACATCTTCGCGGAGCAGGCGGGGGCCCTCATCGCCGGCGGCGTGGACCTGATCTGGATCGAGACGATGTCGGCGCTCGAGGAGATCCACGCCGCGATCGACGGCGTCCGCCGGGTCGCGCCGCGGGTGCCCCTCATCACGACGATGACCTTTGATACGCGCGGCCGGACGATGATGGGGATCAAGCCGGAGCAGGCGGTCGAGGCCCTCGTCGAGTGGGGCGCCGACGCGATCGGCGGCAACTGCGGCAACGGCCCGGACGAGCTCATCCCGGTCGTCGAGAAGATGCGGGCGGTCGCCCCGGGCGTCGTCCTCGTCGGCAAGTCGAACGCGGGGATGCCCGAGCTCGTGGACATGCAGGCGGTCTACAAGGCGGAGCCGGCGATGATGGCCGAGTACGCGCTCCACCTCCGGGACGCGGGTGCGACGATCATCGGTGCGTGCTGCGGGTCCACGCCGGCCCATCTCGCGGCCATGGCCGAGGCACTCGGCACGAGGTAGGGGGAGCGGGGAGGCGCCGGGCCGGGCCCGCCGGGCCGGGGATGCGGCGGCCGGTCGGGGCCGGGCCCGCCGCGCGTCAGATCGCGCGGATGTCGCGCGGCGCGGGCCGCGGCCCGTATTTCGGGGCCTCGATCCCGCTCGATTCGAGCAGGCGCATGACCCGCGCCCGGTGGCCCCGCCACGGCTCCAGGAGCTCGAGCATCCGCGCGTCGTCGCCGCGTGGCTCACCGGCCAGCGCGAACGCCACGAGGTTCGGCAGGTGGACGTCCCCGACGCTCACCGCGTCCGGATCGCCGAGCGCGCGAAGCGTGACCTCGGCCGCGGTCCACGGCCCGATGCCGGGGAACGAGCGCAGGCGCGCCGCCGCCGTCACGCCGATCTCGACCCGCGGCCCGCCCAGCTCCGCCAGCGCCTCGAGGCGCACGGCGTCCCGGCATACCCGCCGGACGAGCTCCGCTCGGCGCTGCTCGATGCCGAACGGGTGGAAGGCGTGGTAGGGGAGCGCCGCGAGGGCCGCGGGCGGCGGCAGGACGCGCAACGCGAACCGAGACGCGATCGGGCCCGGCGCCGGCTCGCCGACGGCCCGGATCATCGACCGGAAGGCTCGGGCCGCCTCGGTCCCGGTGACCTTCTGCTCGAAGATCGCGGGGAGCAGCGCCTCGAGGACCGCGCCGGTCCGCCCGATCCGGACGCCTGGCAGCCGCCGGGCCAGTCCGGCAACGACCGGGTGACGGCCAGGGTCGAAGGCCGTGTCGTCATCGTCCTCGCCGAGGAAGGCCGGGAGTCGCTCGAGGAGGATGTCGGCGCCGGGGCCCCAGGCCTCTGCCTCGATCATCGTGCCGCGCAGCTCGAGCAGGATCGTGGCCGGCCCGGCGGCCGTCCGGGTCGCCCGGATCGCCGACCTCGAGGTCAGCTGCATCGCGGGATCGCCCCGCCCGCGGTACAGCGGTCGGAGCGTCCGGACGAGGTCCAGCGGACGGCTCAGGGAGAGGGTGCGGCGCGCCATTTCGACGGGATTGTCACCTGCCTGCCAGGTCGACGCGGGGTGGCCGCCAGCGCGCTGAAGCGCGATCCGGGGTAGGCTGGCCGCCGACGTGCGATCTCCACGCGGAGTCGTGGTCGCGGCGCTCATCGCTGCGATGACCTCGGTCGCCGTCCCGGCGCTGACGCTTTCCCGCCTCCCCAGCGGTGCGTCGCCCATCGACCCAGCCGCGTTTCAGACGGTGCAAGTCGGTGATTCGTCGGGATCGGCGATGACCCCGCTCAGCCTCGATGTCAACGGCCGGTCCGATGGCTTCCTCGGCGATGCCTCCGTGCTCGGCGACCCCATGGTCGCCAGCAATCCGGCGCCACGCCCGGCCACGGACCAGCCCGAGGCCAGGGCCTCGGTGGTCGTCCTGAACACGTGGCGCCGCGACACCAACGTGTCCTTTTACGGCCCGGGCTTCTACGGCAACCGGACCGCGTGCGGCGTGGCGCTGACGACGACCGTCATCGGCGTGGCCAACCGGACGCTCCCGTGCGGCACGCTCGTGACGTTCAAGAATCCCGCCAACGGCCGGGTCGTCACGGCGCCGGTCATCGATCGGGGGCCGTACGTGGACGGCCGGCAGTGGGACCTCACGGGCGGGCTCTGCCTCGCGCTCGACCATTGCTACACCGGCACGATCCTCTGGAAGCTGAAGTAGCCGGTTCACGGCTGGCGGAACGCGCCTGACCGGGGCCGGCGCGCGCGCAGCGCCTCGGGAGAGCCAGCGCCGCCCGGACGCATCCACCACTCGCCCTCGCGCGTCAGCGCCAGGTAGGCGGCGTCGCGCAGCGTCGTGCAGCGTCGCGGTTCCAGAGATTCCGCCACCTACTCGCCCGGCGAGTGGTGGGAGCCGAACGGCGTAGCCGGCGGCCGCCGAAACCGCTGAGCGACACTGATTCGTGCGTGGCGCGGCCGACGCCCCGGGCATCGCAACGGCCGAGCCCCGGCGGAGAGCAACTACCACGCGCCCCATGAGTAAGCGGCAGAGATTTCGCGCCTGGACCGCGTACGGGCCGGTTCGGGCTCGCGTACGGACCGCCTCGGGCCGGTTCGGGATCGCGTACGGACCCGGTCGGGCCGCGTCGGGATGGAGTCCGGACGGCCGCGAACCTTCGGGTGCCGGGACTTCAGCGCTGCCCCGCCGCGACCTCCTCGAGCCGGAGCCGGACGATCCGTGCGACCAGCGCGTCGGGCAGGGGTCTGGCGGCCGTGAACTGGAGGGTGCCAGCCCCGGCGACGAACGGCCGGATCTCGTTGCCCAGGTGCGCCTTCACCGACGGGCTCGCCGGGAAGAGGCTGAAGTGCCTGCGGTACGCGGCGTACGAGACGAGGAACCGGTCATTGGACCGGAAGGCCGGCTCTCATAGGCGATCGCCTCGGTCGCTTCCGGGGCGGCGGCCCGGATCACTTCGCGCAGGTGCTGCAGGACCGCCCGCCGCTCGTCGGGCAGGGCGTCGAGATAGGCCTCGACGTCGATCACGTCGAGGGAGCCGTTTCCCAGAGCCGCTTCTGCTCCCAGGCGAAGGCCCACGCGTCGATCTCGGGCGGCTCGATGCCGAGCGAGGTCAGGGCGGTGCAGATCTGGCTTCGATGGTCGGTCCCGTGGTCGAGCGCCTGGGCGAGGCGGATGCCGAGCGGGGCATGGCTCACGGAACCGTCAGGACGCGGGCGGGCGACATCGAGGTCGGGGTCCGTGCTCGCGGCGACGACGGTGGCCCACTCGCCCCGGTGCGCTTCCAGGACCGCGCGCAGGGCCGGGAGGTCCATCGTGGCCTCGTCGATCTCGGCGACCCGCCCGGAGGTCAGGGCGAAGAGGTAGCCGGCGTCGCCGCCGGCGAGGTGCCGCCAGGTGTCGAGGATGGACCCGTACGTCCCCGGCAGGGACGTCGAGAGCTGCTCTTCCTCGAGCGGCAGGCACGCGTCGATGAGCCGGAGCGAGGCCCAGATGTGGTGGTCGAAGGCGTCGGCGAGCAGTGGTCGTGTCATGTGCGGACCGTAGCACCAGCGCGGACCCGCGCGCGAGGCTCCTTGACGGATCGCGCCGTGGCGCAGGGTTCCACGGGACCGGCTCGGCCGAGTTCAGCCCGGCGAGTGACCACAGCCGTCGGGCGGCGGATCTCGAGCAGGCTTGGCGAAGCCACCGTCGCGGCGACGCTCTAGCATCGGCCTGATACAGCCGTCCGGGAAGGGAACGAGAATCATGACCACGAGCAGGAAGTCCGCCGAGGCATCGACGTTCACCGCGGAAGAGCGGGCCGCGATGAAGGAGCGGACCAACGAGCTGAAGGCGGCCGCCCGCCGGGGTGCGGACCGCGAGGCCGGCGAGCGGGACGTCGTCGAGAAGATCGCCGCGATGGGCGGCTCCGACCGCGAGCTGGCGGAGCGGATCCACGCTGTCATCACCGCCGCCGCGCCCGATCTCTGGCCGCGGCTCTGGTACGGGATGCCGGCCTACGCCAAGGACGGCAAGGTCCTCTGCTTCTTCCAGGACGCGGCCAAGTTCAAGGCCCGCTACGCGACCCTCGGCTTCAGCGACGAGGCGAAGCTCGACGACGGCACGATGTGGCCGTCCTCATTCGCCCTGACGAAGCTGACCGCCGACGACGAGGCCCGGATCGCGGAGCTCGTGAAGCGCGCCATCGGCGCGGGCTGAGGCTCTCGACTCAGCCCTGGTCGAGCGGTGCGAACCGGGCCGTGAAGTGGCGGAGGGCCGGGGGCGCGGCGGCGATCCGGAAGCCGCGCAGGTCGGCGGCGCGCTCCGCCACGTGGCGGACGACCTCGATCACGTAGTCGATGTGGCTCTGGGTGTAGGTCCGGCGGGGGATCGCGAGGCGGACCAGGTCCATCGCCGCGGGCGCCTCCGTGCCGTCGGGATGGAGTCCGAACATCACGGTCCCGATCTCGCAGCCGCGGATGCCGCCCTCGCGATAGAGCGCGACCGCGAGGGCCTGGCCCGGGTACTCGAGCGGTGCGATGTGCGGCAGCAGCGCCCGCGCGTCGAGGTAGATCGCGTGGCCGCCGAAGGGCTTGACGAGCGGCACCCCCGCCGCATCGAGCGCAGAGCCGAGGTACGCGGTCGACTGGATGCGGTAGCGCAGGTAATCCTCGTCGACGACCTCGCGGAGGCCCTGGGCGATGGCCTCGAGGTCGCGGCCGGCGAGGCCGCCGTAGGTCACGAAGCCTTCGGTGAGGATCAGGAGGTTCCGGCACTGCTCGGCGAGCGCGTCGTCGTGCATCGCGAGCCAACCGCCGATGTTCGCGAGTCCGTCCTTCTTCGCGCTCATCGTCATGCCGTCGGCAAGCGAGGCGATCTCGCGGACGATGTCCGGGATCGAGCGGTCGCCCTGGCCGGGCTCGCGGAGCTTGATGAACCAGGCGTTCTCGGCGAACCGGCAGCCGTCGAGGAAGAGCGGCACGCGATGGCGATCGCAGGCCGCGCGGACCGCCCGCAGGTTCTCGAGCGACACGGGCTGCCCGCCGCCCGAGTTGTTCGTGATCGTGACGAAGACGACGGGCACGTTCCCGGCGTGCGCCGCGAGGAGGGCATCGAGCGCCTCGACGTCCATGTTGCCCTTGAACGGGTGGATCGCCGCCGGATCGCGGCCCGCGGCGATCACGAGGTCCACCGCCTCGGCGCCGGTGGCTTCGACGTTCGCCCGCGTCGTGTCGAAGTGGGTGTTGTTCGGGATGACCTTCCCGGGCCCGCCGATGACGGAGAAGAGGATCTTCTCGGCCGCCCGGCCCTGGTGGGTCGGGATGATGTGCCTGAACGGGAAGAGCTCCTGGACGCTCGCGAGGAAGGCGAACCAGGACGGGCTGCCGGCGTAGCTCTCGTCGCCGTGCTGGATCGCCGCCCACTGGTCGCGCGACATCGCCCCGGTCCCGCTGTCGGTCAGGAGGTCGATGAGGACGTCGTCGGCGTGGAGGTTGAAGAGGTTGTGGCCGGCGGCGTCGAGGGCGGCAGCGCGTTCAGCGACGGTCGTCATCCGCACGGGCTCGACGGAATGGATGCGGAACGGCTCGATGATCGTCGTCCAGCGGTCCATGTGTCGATGGTACGTCGCGGGCCACCGGACAATCGCTCGGGCAGTCCCCGGGACGCACTCGCGTGACCGCGGCGCGTCGCCGCCACGCGTCGCCGCCGCGCGGTCGCCTCGCCGCGCTCAGCCGAGGTCGTAGGGCGTACCCAGCTGCGTTCGTCCGAGCGTCTCGCGTTCCTCGGGCCCGTTCCAGAACGCCGGCGGCGCGACGATGAGTCGTGAGATCGCGAGCAGGGTCCGGTCGTAGTTGACGCGCCAGCCGTTGAAGTCGCGGAAGGCCTGGTCGCGATCCGCGCGCAGGGGCAGCCCGGCGCGCTCGAGCTCGGCGGCGGCCGCATCGAACTTCTCGCGCGTGACGCTGGTCGGGTCGTCCTGCTTCGGCCGCGGGTCGTATTCGATGCCGTAGAAGTCGGCGATGGAGCGAAGCGCCACGAACCCGGCCCGGATCGAGAGGTCAGCCTGGATGTCCTTGGGGATGTCGAGGAGCGATCGCGACAGGGCGGCGGCGTCCATGACCGTCCCGGCGGCGGTGATCCACGAGTTCATCGGCTTCGGCGAGCGGTAGAACGCGAGGGCCGCGATCGAGGTATGGCTCTCCTCCAGCTCGGCGAACCAGATCTCCCAGCGCTCCCACTCGAGGTGGAGGGCATCCCAGCGACCCAGCCGCTGGTAGCGCTCCAGCATCGCCACGGCCGACGGCGGGCTGTCGGCGCGGACCTCGAGCAGGTTGACGGCGACCTCGCGCCGCGAGAACGCGGCATGGATCGTGGGCAGGTAGGCGATGAGGAGGGCGGCGAGGGCCAGTCCGAGCGTCGCCTCGGCGAACGTCAACGCGGTCTGGAACGCGCCGCTGGGGGCGTAGAAGCCGAGAGTCAGGAGCGCGGAGCCGCTCTCGCGGGCCGCCGCGGTCAGGGTCGGCGTGCCGACGCCCCAGTAGATGAGCATGAAGCCCACGAAGACCAGGAGCAGCCACGTGACGGCGGCGGCGAGGAGGCCGACCGGCCCGAAATAGGCGAAGACGCGGTCCCGGAACGCGAACGGGCGGCTGGGCGGCGCGATCGCGTTGAGCACGCGCCGGACGAGCTGGAACGCGATCCGGGTGACGGCATCGTTCTCGCTCCGGGGCAGGATGACGGTCCGGATGGCGGCGAGGATGGCCCGCGCCGCGATCGCCGCGCCGAGCAGGCCCGCGGCCAGCCGGACGAGTCGCTCCGGATCCATGCCGCGCCACCTCCTCGAACCAACCCGCTGGCGCCTGAGCGTACCCGACCGGACCGGCCGCCGAGGCGGTACCCTCGCGCGATGTGCAGAAGCATCAAGACTCTTCGCCGAGCCGGGACCGCGGCCACGACCGGCGAGATCGAAGCCGCGGCCCGCCAGTTCGTCCGGAAGGTGAGCGGCTACCGCGCGCCGTCGGCGAGGAACCAGGCAGCGTTCGACGCCGCGATCGAGGAGGTTGCCCGGGCCTCGCGCCGGCTCCTGGAATCGATGGCCGTGGCGGTCGAGGACGGCCCGGATCGCTGGACGCCGTCGGGCGCCGGGCGCGCCCCGGCGTGACGGCGACCGGCGGCGCGCCGAGTGGCGCTGCGCCGAGTGGCGCTGCGCCCAGTGGCGCTGCGCCCAGCGGCGCCGACCACGTCCATCTCGAGGACACCACGGCCTGGGTTCGTCGCTGGCTGAGGGCCGAAGGCATCGCCGGCCTCGTCGCCGGCTATGCCCTGTGGGTCTGGCTCGGCGGCGCGCCGCTCCTGTTCGTGCCGCTGCTCCTCGTCCCGGACATCTCGATGGCGGGCTACCTGCGCGGGCCGCACACCGGGGCGATCGCCTACAACGTCGTCCACAACTGGGCCGTCGGCGGGCTCGTGCTCGGTCTCGGCCTCATCCTCACCGTCTCGCCGCTCGCGATGGCCGGCGCGATCCTCGTCGCGCACACCGGCATGGACAGGCTCGCGGGTTACGGGCTGAAGTACCCGACCGCGTTCCAGGACACGCACCTCGGGCGGATCGGCCGCGAGCGGGCCTGACTTCTGCCCCGGGGCGCCCCCGCGCCCCCGCGCCCCGCCCCTCCGCCCCTCCGCCCCTCCGCCCCTCAGTCGGGCCAGAGGTTGCCCCAGCGCTGGACGCGATCGATCGCCATCCGGACGATCGGACGGTGCTCCAGGTCGTGCGTGGCGTATTGCGGATACTTGGCCCGGAGCGCCTCGATGGCGGTCGCATGCTCCTCGACCTCGGCCGGCTCCGGCTCCAGCAGCAGGCCACGGCCGGACAGTCGAAGCCAGCCGAGCCGCGTCCAGTCCTCGTCCCAGCGATCGACGAGGAGCGTCACGTTCGGCAGCACGAGGAGGTCCCGGACCCGGCCGAGGTCCCGCGGCTCAGCCGAGCGCTTCGGCTTGTCGTCGATCGGGGAGTGGAGGATCGGCCGGCCATGGTCGTCCGGCTCCTCGGCGAGCACGAAGCAGACCGGCACCAGCCGCGGCTCGCCGTCAGGGCGGATCGTCGCCAGGACCGCCCGGCGGGCGGCGGCCACGAAGGCGTGCTCCGGCCCGGTGAGGATGGGTTCGCGCATGGCCGCAGACTACACTCGCGAGGTGAGCACCTCTCTCGATCCGGCCCTGCCCGTCCGCCACGTCACGAGCGTCAAGGTCGTCGCCGTGCGGGGCGCCGAGCTGGAGCTCCGCGACGACCTCGTCGTGGGCGAGGAGCCGCTCCAGATCCGGGCCGCGGGGCCGCGCCAGAACCCGATCGACATCGCGGTCACGATGCGGACGCCCGGATATGAGAAGGAGCTCGCGGTCGGGTTCCTCACGACCGAGGGGCTTCTCGGCGACGCCGAGATCCTCGGCGTGGACGTCGGCGACCCGGGCTTCATGGCGGAGCCCGATGACGCAGTCCTCGTGCGCCTGTCACGGAAGGTCGATCCATCGATCGCGGCGGCGCGCCACTTCGTGGCGACCGCCTCGTGCGGGATCTGCGGCAAGGCCTCGATCGACGAGATCGCCGTTCGCTGCGAGCCGCTGCCCAAGGGCCTGCCGGTGGTCTCGCGCACGGTGCTCCTGTTGCTGCCGGACCGGTTGCGCGCCGCGCAGCCGGCGTTCGAGCGGACGGGCGGGCTGCATGCCGCGGGCCTGTTCACGACCGACGGCGAGCTCGTGGCGATCCGCGAGGACGTCGGGCGACACAACGCTCTCGACAAGCTGATCGGATCGCGGGCGCTCGCCCGGGAGCTGCCGCTCTGGGACCGGGTGCTGATGGTGTCCGGGCGGGTGTCGTTCGAGATCGTCCAGAAGGCCGCGGTGGCGGGCGTGCCGATCCTCTGCGCGGTTTCCGCGCCGTCCGACCTCGCGATCCGGCTGGCCGAGCGGTTGGGCGTGACGCTCGTCGGCTTCCTGCGCGGCGACGGGTTCAACGTCTATACGCATGATGGTCGCGTGGACCTGCGCGACCTCATGGGCTGACCGAGTCCGGGTCGGAGTCGGGGTGGGGCGGAGGGCCCCCACCCGAGCGCCCGTCCCAACCCGAGCGCGCGCCCCCACCCGAGCGCCCGTCCCAACCCGAGCGCGCGCCCCCACCCGAGCGCGCCCCCACCCGAGCGCCGTGCCTGCTGCGCACAATTCCGATGGCCTGTCGCGGCGCCGGTCCCGATCCCAGCGCCAGCTCGCGTCGCTCACGACTCATGTGTGCCTGTACGCCACCGAGTGGCTTGAAACGTGGTCGCCACCCACTCGGCCGCCGCCCCGACTCGCCTGCGCGCTCGTAGGCGGCCGCTTCGTCCGTGAGATTGTGTCTCCTGCGCACAGCGGCGCAGAGCGACCTGCGCGTCAGTGAAGTGGCAGATAAGCGCTCAGTCGTTCAATCCGGGCATGCCCACGAGCATGGTCCTCGGACCTCGCGCCATCGCCGCCGCGACCCGCGACCTCCGACGTGCCCTTGGAACGCAGATTCGGCAGCTCCGCCTGGACGCCGGCGTGACACAAACGGCCGTTGGGCGGGCGTCGGGCGTGGATCGGAGCCACCTGTCGCGCCTCGAGGCCGGAATCGCCAACCCGAGTCTGGAGGCACTCATCGCCGTGGGCGCCGCGCTCGGCTCGGACCTGAGCGTCCGCTTCTATCCGGGATCGGGGCCGCGACTCCACGATCGCTTCCAGGCGCCGATCGTCGAGGCCCTGATCCGCCTCCTCGATCGAGCCTTCATCGCGCGCCCGGAGGTCGCGATCAACGGCCGGATCCGCGGCGTGATCGACCTCGTGATCCGTGATCCAGGGCACGGAATCGTGGTTGCCTGCGAGGTCCAGTCTGAGCTCCGCCGACTCGAGGAGACGCTGCGCCGGGCCGGCGAGAAGGCCGACGCGCTGTTCGAGCGCTCGCCGGGGGACCGCGGCGCGCGACTGCTCGTCCTGCGATCGACGCGGGACACGCGCGCGCTCGCCAACCAGTTCCAGGCGACGCTCGAAGCCGCGTACCCGGCGCCGACGACCGACGTCGTGGGCGCCCTTCGCGACTCCGCCCGCCCCTGGCCGGGATCGGGGGTCCTGTGGGCTCGAGTGGAGCGAGGAACCGCGACGATCCTCGACGCGCCGCCGCGGGGCGTTCGCCTCGGCCGGGTCGCAAGCGGTCGTCCGGAAGGTCGGTCCGTGGCTGGCACGCACGATTCTGAGGGCGTGACGCCAGGACGGGCGCACGTGCGCGCCTCACCGCTGCCCGGTCCCCTCCCAGCGGCCGGGTCGGTGCGTGAGGGGCACGACTTGGTTGGCGTGAGCGACTCACGGGTTCAACCGAGGTCACTCCCTCCGTGAAATCGTGCGTGGCGGGCACATCGCGCTGACCCTGGCAGCGGCCCGCCCAGAGCCGTCAGCCGCGGCGGCGCTCGTTCGTGAACTCGAACCCGAAGCGGCCCTTGATGCAGAGGTGGCCCTCGGTGACCGACGAATCCATCGGCGAGGTCACCTTCACGATCGTGTTGTCCTGGACGTGGAGGTCGAGGGCGCAGCCCACGCCGCAGTAGGGGCAGATCGTCGAGGTCACCGTCTGCGCGGCCTCGTCCCAGGTCCCGGTTTCGCGCATCTCGTGCTCGGAGCGGAACATGAGCGCCCCGGTCGGGCAGACGCCGATGCAGTTGCCGCAGTACACGCACGCGGAATCCGGGAGCGGCACGGCCCATTCCGTGGAGATCCGGGCATCGAAGCCGCGCCCCGCGACCGCGATCGCGAACGTGTTCTGGGCGTCCTCGCCGCACGCCTCGACGCACTTGTAGCAGAGGATGCACTTCGAGTAGTCCCGGACGTAGAGGTTGTTGTCCACCTTGACCGGCTGCGCGACCGTCGCCGCGCGCTCCGCCTCCGCGCCCGCCGGTTCGTGATGGTGGCCCGCCTCGCGAGCGTCCCGTGACCCAGCCTCGGCCGCGTCACCCGGCGCCCCGAACCGCGTCGCATCCGCGCCGTACCGGGAAGCCCAGCGAGCGAGGTCGCCGTCTGGCTCCCTCGGCCCGGCGAGCGAGAGGTCCACGGACGAGCCGAGGAACTCCAGCACGAGCTTTCGCGAGTGCCGTACTCGCTCCGATTCCGTCTGGATCTCCATCCCCGGCTCGACCTTCCGCGAGCACGCCGGCACCAGCACCCGGGACCCGGTGACCTCGACCACGCAGACCCGGCAGACGTTGACCGGGGCCAGGTTCTCCAGGTAGCAGAGGGTCGGCAGGTCCAGGCCCTGGGCGCGGGCGGCCTCGAGGATCGTCGTCCCGAAGGGCACCGTGACCTCGACGCCGTCGATCGTGACGGTGACGGCGGGCGGTACCTCGACGACCGGCGCGACCGGCGTCCGGGTGGCACGCGCGGGCGGCGTCGTGAAGACCGCCTCGAGATCCGGCGGCATCACGTACGGCGCGGGACGATGCTCCACCGTCACCGCCAAGCCCCCGGATTCGGGCGGGCAGGAGACGCGCTCATCGGGCCATCATCGCCGGTTGCCGGAATGCCGATTCGATCGCCGAGCTCGCGGTCTGCCCGAGCCCGCAGATGCTGGCGTCGCGCATCGCCCGTCCGACGTCCGCGAGGAGTGCCAGCTCTTCGCTCCGTGTCCGGACCGTCGACCCATCCGCGAGTCGCGCCAGGATCTCCTCCTGCCGGACCGACCCGACCCGGCACGGCACGCACTGCCCGCACGACTCGTCGCGGAAGAACGCCGCGATCCGGCGGAGCGTGCCCACGAGGTCGGCCGTCTCGTCGAAGACCATCACGACCCCGGATCCGAGCGTCGCGTTGATCGCGCGCGTCCCCTCGAATGTGAGCGGCACGTCCAGCGCCTCCGGCCCCACGAAGACGCCCGCGGCGCCGCCGAGGAGGATCGCCCGGATCTCGCGTCCGCCCGGCACGCCGCCGCCGAGCTCGAGGAGCGCTCGCAGTGTCGTCCCGAACGGGACCTCATAGACGCCCGGCCGCGTGACATGGCCCGAGAGGCAGAACAGCTTCGGGCCGGTGGAGCCCTCGGTGCCCGTCGCCGCGTAGCGCGCCCCGCCGCCGACCCCGTCGCCCTCGCCGAGGATGAGCAGCACGTTGACGAGCGTCTCGACGTTGTTGATCGCCGTCGGCTTGCCGAACAGCCCGACCTCGACCGGGAAGGGCGGCTTGTTGCGCGGCTCACCGCGCTTGCCCTCGATCGACTCGAAGAGCGCCGTCTCCTCGCCGCAGATGTAGGCACCGGCGCCGCGCCGGAGCTCGATGTCGAAGGCCCAGTCCGATCCGGCGACGTTCGTGCCGAGGAACCCGGCGGCCCGCGCCGCCCCGAGCGCGCCGAGCAGTCGCCGCTCCGCGAGCGGGTACTCGCCGCGGACGTAGAGGTAGCCGCGCGACGCGCCGGTCGCGAATCCCTCGATCGTCATCGCCTCGATGACCGCGAACGGGTCCGCCTCCAGCAGCACCCGGTCCTTGAACGTGCCGGGCTCGGATTCGTCCGCGTTGCACACGACGTAATGCGGGAGCGCCACCTGGGCGGCGACCGCCGCCCATTTGCGGCCCGTCGGGAATGCGGCCCCGCCGCGACCCATCAGCTTTGATTCCGAGACCTCTCGGATCGTCGCCTCGGCGCCCATTGCCATCGCGTTCGCCAGCGCGCGGTACCCGCCCTGGGCACGGTAGTCGTCGAGGGACGTGGGATCCACCCGCCCGATCCGGGCGAGGATGCGGAGGGCTGGATCGCCGGCCTGAGGCACGGACGCTGCGGTGTCGAGATCCGGCTCGATGGTCGTCGCCGCGCTGCCGGTCGGCTCGGTCACGGCCTGCTCGAGCCGCGCCAGGACGCCGGCCGCGTCGATGGGCGCGACCGCCGCCCGGACCGGCTGCTCCCCGGCAATCGTGAAGAGCGCCGCCGGGGCCCGCTCGCACAGCCCCAGGCATGGGCTTCGGAGCCACGCGGCGCGGCCGTCCCGGGCTGCAGCGCCGGCCGGACCGAGGGCCCGCGTCAGGTCCGCCGCCACGTCCTCCGCCCCCGCGAGCCGGCAGGCGATGTCGTCGCAGAGGTGCGCAACGGACGGTGCCCGCGGCGTCGTCGCGTAGAGCGCATAGAAGGTGGCGACGCCGTAGGCCTCGGCCGGCGGCACGGACAGCCGCCGGCAGACATAGTTCAGGCCCGGTTGGGTGATCCGCCCGACCCGATCCTGGAGCGCGTGGAGGGCGGGCAGCAGGAGGTCGCGGCGGCTGCGTGCCTCGTGCCCACCTCGAGCGACGTGGCCGTCGAGGTCGGAATCGCGGGCCCCGCCGCTCCAGCCGGATGTTGCGGGGCCGAGGATCGCGTCCACGGCAGCGCGCTCGACCGGGGACGCGAGCGGCCCGACGACGTGGAGATCCATCGCCCGGAGTGTAGCCGTGCACCCCCGCCTCGGGAGCCGCGACGCCGGACGCCGCTCATCGACGGTCCGCGCGTTCGGGACCGGAATCAAACGGCCCCCGGCAAGCCGGGGGCCGTTCTTCGTCGTCAGGAGAAGCGGCTTACGCCTCGTCCGCCGATCGAACGTTCGCCGCCCGCGGGCCCTTGGGGCTCGACTGGACGTCGAAGGCGACCGCCTCGCCGCCGTTGAGGCGGTCGAAGCTGAGCGGTGACTGGATGCTGTCGCGGTGGAAGAAGTAGTCCTTCCCATCCTCCGCGGTGATGAACCCGAAGCCGCGATCGGCGACGACCTTCTTGATGGTACCGGTGGCCACAGTGACCCCTTCCTGTTTCTCGAACCTGTCAGCAGGCGCACGGCCTGTTCGAGAAAGCAGGTCGACCACGCGGAGCACCGATGCACACTGCATCGACCCCGCTAGGGTACGCCCGATCCGGATTCGGTGGGCCGCGACGGTCAGGAGCCGGGCGCGCGGTAGTTCACGCCGATGCCGCGGGCCTCGTCCACCTCGGCCGCGGTGAGGAGCACGGTCGTGGAGACGCTGGCCGCGCCGCTCGCGGAGACCCGCGTCGCAAGCGCGGCCGCTGCCGCGTTGCTGGGGACCTCGGCGATCATGAGGAAGTCGTCGTCGCCGAAGCTCCAGTAGCAGGTCTCGAGGCGGCCGCCTACGCTCGCGGTCACGTCGGAGAGGGCCTTGACCCGGCCCTCGGCGCCCTCCTTGAGGAGACCCTGGATCCCGGATTGCGTATACCGGGCACGGAACATGACATGCGCCATCGCGACCCTCCTCGACCTGGGCGGGCGCCCGTGCGCCCGCGAAGCGCCATGGTGGGCCCCGGCCCCGGGAAGGTCAATCGAACCCAGGCCCGGTGCGTCAGGCGGGCAGCACCGCGAGCACGATCCCGTGCCGGAGGAGACGGCGATCGGAAAGGCCAGGCTGCGGCCGCTCGACAGCGACTCGCCGCTCGGGCGGGTCGCCGCCCGCACCCGGACCGCCCGTCGATCAGCCGGCGGCGACCGGGGCGGCGAGCTTCTCGATCCGGATCGCGGTCGCCTTGAACTCGGCCGTGCCCGACTTCGGGTCGGTGGCATCGATCGTCAGGAGGTTCACCGCCACGTCGTCCTGGAAGTGGAAGGTCATGAAGGTGAGGCCCGGCCGGAGGCCGTCGTCGACGCGCACCGGGACCTCGATCTGCCCGCGCCTCGACACGACCCGGACCCGCACGCCCTCGGCGAGGTCGAAGCGGGCCAGGTCCTCGGGCGACATGTCCAGTGACTCGCCGCGCCGGAGCGGCGAGGTGAACGCGCCCGTCTGGACGCCCGTGTTGTACGAATCGAGGCGGCGCCCCGTCGTCAGGCGGATCGGGAAGTCCTCGGTCAGCCGGTCGACCGGTGGGTCATGCTCGACCGGCACGAACGGCGCCCTCGAGCCCGGGACGGGGTCCTCCCAGAGCCGCGAGTGGAGGAAGAGCTCGCCCGGGTGCTGGTCATCCCAGCACGGCCACTGGATTCCGCCCATCGCCTGGAGGCGCTCGTAGCTCATGCCGGCGTGGACCGGCGAGACGGTCCGGAGCTCGTTCCAGGCCGCCTCGGCCGAGGCCTCGCCCCAGTCGCGGCCCATCCGTCGGGCGAGCTCGTAGATGATCCAGAGGTCGTCGCGGGCCTCGCCGGGCGGGTCGAGCGCCTTCCGGACTCGCTGGACGCGGCGTTCCGAGTTCGTGACCGTGCCCTCGGACTCTGCCCAGGCGGCCGCGGCTGGCAGGACGACGTCGGCGAGTTCCGCGGTCGCCGTGAGGAAGAGGTCCTGGACGACCATGAAGTCGAGGCTCTGCAGGAGGGCCTTCGCCCGCTTCTGGTCCGCCTCCGACTGGACGGGGTTCTCCCCGATGACGTAGGCGGCTCGAAGGTCGCCGTGCTCGATCGCATCGAACATCTGGCTGAGGTGCCAGCCTTTCCTCGCGGGGATCTTCACGCCCCACGCCGCCTCGAACTTCTCGCGCAGCGCGGCGTTCTCGACGTGCTGGAAGCCGGGCAGCCGATCCGGGAGCGCGCCCATGTCGCCGCCGCCCTGGACATTGTTCTGGCCACGGAGCGGGTTGAGGCCGCTGCCGTAGCGCCCGACGTGCCCGGTGAGGAGGCTCAGGGAGATCAGCGCGAGCACGTTGTCCACGGCGTTGTGGTGCTCGGTGATCCCGAGGGTCCAGCAGATCATCGCCCGTGGCGCGGTGGCGTAGGCGTGGGCCAGCTCGCGGATGGCGGCCCTGGGGACGCCCGTTTCGCGCTCGGCGACCTCGAGTGTGTACGGCTCCACGCCGGCCTTGTAGGCCTCGAAGCCGCTCGTCGCCCGATCGATGAACTCGCGGTTCGCGAGGCCGGCGTGGATGATCTCGCGGCCGATCGCGTTGGCGAGGGCGATGTCGCTCCCGACGTCGATGCCGAGCCAGGTATCCGCCCACTCGGCGGAGCTGGTCCGGCGGGGGTCCACGGCAAAGAGGCGGGCCCCGTTCCGGACGCCGCGCAGGAGGTGGTGGAAGAAGATCGGATGCGTCTCCCGGGCATTGCTGCCCCAGAGGACGATCAGGTCCGTCTCCTCGACCTCACGATATGAGCTGGTTCCGCCACCAGCGCCGAAGACGGTCGCCAGACCGGCGACAGACGGGGCGTGTCAGGTGCGGTTGCAGCTGTCGATGTTGTTGCTG
>JACPOU010000048.1 GCA_016191345.1 Chloroflexota bacterium | reverse complement strand
GATCCGCGAGGCCGGCTACAACCTCTTCGGGCTCCACGCGAACGACGTCCTCATCGACCTGCTCACCGACTCCGGTACCGGTGCGATGTCGCGCGATCAGTGGGCGGCCATCCAGCACGGCGATGAGAGCTACTCGGGCTCGCCGTCGTGGTTCCGCTTCCTCGCGGCGGTCCAGGAGCTCTTCCCGCTGAAGCACGTCATCCCGACGCACCAGGGGCGGGCCGCGGAGCGGATCCTCTTCAGCGCCGTCGGCGGCCCGGGCAAGGTCATCCCCAACAACACGCACTTCGACACGACGCGCGCGAACGTGGAGGCCACGGGCGCGGAGGCGCTGGACTTCGTCATCCCCGAGGGACGCGAGCCGCGGACGATCCACCCGTTCAAGGGGAACATGGACCTGCGCGCGCTCGAGGCGTGCCTGCGCGAGCGCCGCGCGGACATCCCGCTCGTCATGGTCACCGTGACCAACAACTCCGGCGGCGGGCAGCCGGTCTCCCTCGAGAACCTGCGCGGCGTCCGGCGCCTCTGCGACACGTACGCCGTCGCGTTCTTCCTCGACGCCTGCCGGTTCGCGGAGAACGCCTGGTTCATCCGGATGCGCGAGCCCGGCTACGCCGACCGCCCCGTCAAGGAGATCGTCCGCGAGATGGCCGGGCTCATCGACGGCATGACCATGAGCGCGAAGAAGGACGGCCTCGCGAACATCGGCGGGTGGCTCGCGATGAACGACGACGCGCTGGCCGAGCGTTGCCGCAACTTGCTGATCCTCACCGAGGGCTTCCCCACGTACGGCGGGCTCGCCGGGCGCGACCTCGAGGCGATCGCCCAGGGGCTGGCGGAAGTGGTCGAGGAGGACTACCTGCGCTACCGGATCCGCTCGACCGCATACCTCGCGGAGGCGCTCGACCGGTCCGGCATCCCGCTCGTGCTCCCGCCCGGCGGACACGCGGTGTACATCGACGCGCGCGCGATGCTCCCGGACATCCCGCCGCTCCAGTACCCGGGTCAGTCCCTCTCGGTCGCGTTGTACGAGGCGGGAGGGATCCGGAGCGTGGAGATCGGGACCGTCATGTTCGGGCGCCATCCGGACGGGAGCGAGTCGGCCGCCGCGATGGACCTCGTCCGGATGGCCATCCCCCGCCGGACCTACACGCAGAGCCACATCGACTACGTGACCGAGGTCGTGCAGCAGGTCGCCGCACGCGCCTCGCAGCTGCGGGGCTACCGCATCAAGGCGGAGCCCCCGCAGCTGCGGCACTTCACCGCGACGTTCGAGCCGCTCTAGGCTGCACGGG
>JACPOU010000047.1 GCA_016191345.1 Chloroflexota bacterium | reverse complement strand
CTGCCCGGGCGCCGCGGCACGCCTTCTCGTGATGAACGGGTGCGCCACGCGAGGCCCCCGTCCCGTTGCCGAGCCGGCTATCGCAAGAACGCTTAGCGGTGCGGCTCCCGGTGATCTCCGGCCTCTCTGCGCGCCCAGTTACTCCTTCTCGTGATCGACGGGTGCGCGGCGGAACGAGAGGCGGCGGATTCCGGCGCGGATCCGGGCTCCGGGCTGGCCAGGGAGCCTGGAATGCGGATTGATAAGCCTCCTGGCCATAAGGACACCACTGACCAGCGCTCCCGGGGCCCGCAGACCGGTGCCGCGCCGCCGGCCCCCGTCCATATCCTCCACGTACGTTCCGGGCGAGTGGTGGTGGGCGAAATCCGCGTTCCTGGGCGCTCGGCCCTCCTTGGCAGCCAGGATCCGTGCATGGAGCGAGGCCTCCCGGGCACCGCGGGGGCCCGCATCAGACCGCAGCCGCTCCCATCACCACCGGGGGGAGCAGGCGGCGGCAAGTTCGAAGCGTGGCAGAAGGTCGCCGCGGCAGGCGGCAGTCGTGCGGGCCGGGGCGGGCGGCGGCCCACACGCGGGCCGGGGCGGGCGGCGGCCCACACGCGGGCCGGGCGGGCGGCGGCCCACACGCCGAACGGGAGCGGGCCCACACGCCGAACGGGAGCGGGCCCCCGCGCCGAATGGGAGCGGCGCCGCGTGCGGAACGGGAGCGTCGCCGCGTGCTAAACGGGAGCGGCGCCGCGTGCGGAACGGGAGCGGCGCCGACGTTACCGCCGTGGTCGAGTTCGCGCGGCGATTCGCTCCAGCGCGCCGTCCCAGCCAGGATCGAACGCCGCGCCGCGCTCATCGAGGTCGATGACCACGGGCGCGTGATCCGAGGGCACGGGCGGGCCCTTCCGCGCCTGGCGGTCGATCTCGGCCCAGACGACCCGCTCGACCACCGGCACCGTCCCGTACAGCAGGTCGATCCGCATCCCCTCGTTCCGATGGAACATCCCGGCCCGGTAGTCCCACCACGAGAACCGCCCGGGCGAAGCATTGACCGCCCGGTACGCGTCCGCGAGCCCCCACTCGCGCAGGCGAGCGAGCGCCGCCCGCTCGGGCTCGGAGACATGGGTCCCTCCGTGCGCCCGGGCGGGACTCCAGACGTCGACATCGGCTGGCGTCACGTTGTAGTCGCCGGCGAGCAGCAGCAGCTCGCCGGGCGAGCAACTCTCCGCGAGCCAGCGCGAGAGCCGCTCGAACCAGCGGAGCTTGCCCTCGAAGAACGGCGATCCCACCACGCGCCCGTTCGGGGCGTACAGCGAGGCCATGCGGATCCCGCCGCAGGTCGCCGAGACCATCCGGGCCTCGTCCAGCGGATTGAAGTCCTCCTCGGACACCGAGACCGTCGCGCCCGGGGAGCTGTCGCGGACCGGTCCATCCCCGAAGTTCGTGACCACATCCTCGATCCCGATGCGGCTCGCGATCGCGACGCCGTTCCAGCGACCCTCGCCGTGGTGCGCCAGCTCGTAGCCGAGCATCGCGAACGGCATGACGGGGGCGTCGGGGTCGGCGAGCTTCGTCTCCTGGATCAGCAGCACGTCCGGCTGGACGCGGGCAAGCCAGATCTCGACGGCTTCCATCCGGGCCTTGAGCGAGTTGACGTTCCACGTCGCGATCCGCACCGAGGGGCCCTCAGAATCGGCGGCCGCGCTGCCGCGCGAGGTCGAACGTCGCGGTGTCGGCGATCGCCATGACCGCCATCGTCCCGGCCTGGACCGGATCCGAGACCACGAGGTCCGCGACGTCGGTGATGGAGCCGGCCATGTTCAGGCAGATGATGGGGATGCCCTGGTCGCGGAGCTCGCGGGCGGCCGTCGTGATCTCGCCGCCCATGATCGATCCGGCGAGGACGAGGA
The DNA here is from genome assembly GCA_016191345.1 of Chloroflexota bacterium. Classification (GTDB taxonomy): domain Bacteria; phylum Chloroflexota; class Limnocylindria; order Limnocylindrales; family CSP1-4; genus UBA5189. The sequence continues at coordinate 113,895 of JACPOU010000047.1, read as the reverse complement.
GCCGCGCCCGGGGCAGGTCCGCGACGGCCCGGACGGCGTTCGCGATCTCCTGCTCCCCGACGAGCGCGATCGTGTCGACGGAGATCCGCTCGCCCCGGAGGTTGTGGCGGTCCGCCTCACTCACCGCGCCGAGCGCCACCTGCGCCACCTGCGCTCCGCCGCCGATGACGATGACCCGCTTGCCGAAGATGCGGTCGAGGGAGCGGGTGAGGCGGTGGGCGCGGACCCGGGGCGTGGCGTGGATCGTCCGGACGAGGCGCTCCTCCTCGAGCCCTTCGACCTCGATCTCGACCTCGATGCGCCCGGTCTCCGCTCCGGTGCCGCCCGTCGCCACAGCGCCGGCCGCAGCGGCCCCCTCGGGATCGGCGAGAGGATCGCCGGGCTTCGGCCCCGCGACCGGCGGCGTCATCCGCCGGACGGTGGAGAGCGTGCGGACCGATCCACCGCCGGCCGCGATGCCGGCGACCAGGCCGGCGAGGGCCTCGGGGGCATCGTCGAGGACGAGACGAACCGCGACGGTCTGGGGCAGGGCGGAACGACGTGCCACCAGATCGCGCCGGTCAGCGGCCGCGGAGGTCGGACAGGCTCATCCGGTCCGGGTCCATCCCGCCGGATGCGTCGTGCTCCTCGAAGGCGAGGCCGAGCGACTGGAAGGCTGCGCGTGTCGCGGCCGCGTCCGAGGTGATGAGCATCAGGGCTCCGTCGGTGTCCTCGGCGACGCCCACGATCCCGGTGATGTTCACGCCGCGCTCCGCGAGCGCCGTGGCGACGCGCGCAAGCGAGCCGGGCTTGTCGTCGAGCTGGACCGTGAACCAGACGGACACCGGGCACCTCCTGTCCGGTCGATGGTAGCCGACCGGCTACCCTTCGCCTGTGGCCCTCCCGACCCTCGTCTGCCGGCCCACCGGCCGGTTCTCCGTCAGCCGCTTCGACCGCCGCCGCCACCCTTGGCTCTACCGGCCCATCAGGCACCGCCCCTACCGAGGGGAGTCGCCGCCCCACCGTCCCATCGTGGTCATCGAGCCGGGGGGCGGCCCGGCGGCCCGCGCCGGCGCGACGGCCGAGGGACAGGCGACGGCCGAGGACAGGCGGTGAGCCCGCCCGCCCCGCCGGCCGGGCCGCTCATCCAGGTCTTCGGCCGTGACGATTCGGCTGCCACGCGCGCCGCCGAGCGCTTCTTCAAGGAGCGCCGCCTCGCGATCCAGTTCATCGACCTCCGGCGCAAGCCGATCGCCGCCGGGGAGCTGCGCCGGTTCGTGGAGCGCCTCGGCGCCGCCGCGCTCGCGGACACGGGCGGCCGGGCCTGGACCGATGCCGGCCTCGGCTACCTGCGCATGGACGACGCCGAGCTCGCCGAGCGCCTGCTCGCGAACCAGGGGCTCCTGCTCCTCCCGCTCGTCCGGGTCGGCAACGGGTTCGCGGCCGGTCGTGACGAGGCCGCCTGGAAGCGGCTGCTCAGCGGCGCCTGAGCTCCCGAGCGAGGACCGCCCCGCCGGCCACCACCGTCAGCGCCCCGATGACGACCCACAGCGGGTCGCCGACCATGAAGCTCCGCCCGGTCAGGATCCCGAGGCCCTGGAGCATCCAGACGCCCCCGGCGAGGGCGACGGCGACGGCGAGCCAGATGCGCAGCGACGAGCGCGGCTTCGGGGCGGGATCCTGCATCGCGATAGCATGCGCCATCGACACTCGGTCGGCCCCGAGCATGGAGGTTCCAGCGTGGCAGGCGAGGATCACCCGGGCGAGCCCATCAGCGACAAGCGGCGGAGCGGCCGCCTCGTCATCGGGCCGCGCGCCGCCAGCCGGATGGCCGGCGACCCCACGATGACCGAGGACCGCAAGCTCCTCGAGCCGAGCGGCCGGCCGGCGTTCCTGGACACGGATCCCTGGCGGGCCCTCCGGATCCTCGCCGAGTTCGTCGAGGGTTTCGATGCGCTCGCCGGCCTTGGCCGCGCGATCACCGTCTTCGGCTCGGCCCGCGTCGCCGAGGACTCGCCGGTCTACGAGACGGCGCGGGAGATCGGCCGCCGGCTCGCCGTCGAGGGCTACGCCGTGATCACCGGCGGGGGACCGGGGGTCATGGAGGCTGCGAACCGGGGCTGCCAGGAAGGCGGCGGGATGTCGGTCGGCTGCAACATCGAGCTGCCCCACGAGCAGTCGATCAACGCCTACGTGGACCTCGGGGTCGAGTTCCGGTATTTCTTCGCCCGCAAGGTCATGTTCGTGAAGTACGCCGACGGCTTCGTCATCCTGCCCGGGGGCTTCGGGACGATGGACGAGCTGTTCGAATCCCTGACGCTCATCCAGACCGGCAAGGTCCGCCACTTCCCGATCATCCTCGTCGGCTCGGCCTTCTTCGGCGGCCTCGTGGACTGGTTGAGGGGGAGACTCCTTGCGGACGGCATGATCGAGGCGGGCGACCTCGACCTGATCCAGGTGACCGACGATCCGGCGGAGGTCATCGAGATCGTGAAGCGCGCCCAGAGCCGGCGTGACGAGGCCGTCGAGAAGCAGGCATCGGCGCCCGACACCCGCCGCTGACCGCAGCCGTCGCGGCTGACCGCAGCCGTCACGGCTGACCGCAGCCGTTCGCCGAACGAAATCGCGACCAGCCCAGGCTCGCTGGATTCCAGGTCCAGTCAGCGCCGATCGATTGGCCAGCGACTGGAGTCGAAGGCCAGTGGAGGCCGGCCGATGGGCGCGTGGGGCATGTCCGGGCCATGCCTGTGGACCGTTGGGCCAGCGCCCGAGGCAGCGGCCGACTCCAACCGGACTGGTGCGCAAGTCGTCGTCCGCGACTGTCGACGAACCTCGGCGACGCGGGCGAGGCTCAGCTACGCCTCGGGGACGGCGACCTCGACGATTCCGGCCACGATCCGGACCGGGTAGTAGCGGAAGCGCCGGACGCGGGTGAGCCGGCGCGCCTCCGCCTTGCGACCCGGCACGTCCGGCTTCGGCTCGCGGCCGCCCGGCGTCCAAGGGGCCACGGCCGTGCCGTCGGGCGCGAGGCAGCCGGTGGTCGGCATCTGGACCGGGTCGCCCGAGGCGAGGTCGAACCGGCCTTCGTGCAGCGGGCACGTGACCACGCAGCCGTCGAGCTCGCCGATGCTCAGCGGCGCCGACATGTGCGGGCAGCGATCGTCGACGGCCACGATCCCGGCGCTCGTGTGGGCGATCAGCACGTCCAGGTCGCCATACGTCACCCGACGCAACGCGGCCGCCGGCAGGTCCGCGACGGGGAGCGCGAACCGGAACGCGGCGGCAGCCGCGCCGATCGCGAGCAGCCCGTCGGGGATCGGGGCGGGCCGGAGTGCCGAGCGGTCGTCCACGCGCCCGATCCTAGCCCAGAATCGACCGCCGGCCCGGGAGTGGTCCGCGGGCCGGCGAGGGTGGCGAGGAGCGCTGGGTCAGTCGGCCGCGCGGCCGTTCGTCCCGGTCACATCTCCGCCATCGGGGCCGGGCCGTGCGAATCCCGGAGCGGGATCTCCTTCATCGCGAACGCGAGGACCAGCGCGACGATGGTGGTGCCGACGCCGATCGTGAAGACGTTCGCGACGGCGATCGAGAACGCCTCGTGGATGCCGTTGACGATGCCGCCGATCAGCGGCTCAACGAGCGCTCGGAACTGCTCCGGCACGCCCTTCAGGATCGCCTGGCCGAGGTCCTCGCCGACGACGACGAGGCTCGTGCCCTGCTGCCCGGAGCCCTGGAACTGGTCCACGAAGGCCGACGGGACCCCGGCGGCGACGAGCTGGATCGGGATCTCCTCGGTGAGCTTCGTCCCGAAGATCGTGCCCAGGACGGCGAGGCCGACCGAGCCGCCGATCTGGCGGAAGAAGGTCAGGTTGCTCGTCGCGACGCCCAGCTTCTGGAACGGCACGGCGTTCTGGACGACGATCGTGAAGACAGAGAGGGTCGGCCCGATCCCCATGCCCGTGATGAACATCCAGATCCAGAGGGTCTCGATCGGCGTGTCGGCCCGGAGGCCGGTCATCAGGTAGATGCCGACGGCCATGATCGCCAGGCCGCCGATGATGATCGCCTTGTAGCGACCGGTCCTCGAGACGAGGATGCCCGCCGCGATCGAGCTGATGATCAGGCCGGCGAGGAGCGGCAGGGACTGCAGCCCGGAGTTCGTGGGGCTGACGCCCTCCACGAACTGGAACCACTGGGGCAGGAAGACCGCCGCGCCGAAGAACCCGAAGCTGATGAAGAACGTGGACGCGATCGAGGCGGCGTACGTCCGGTTCCGCCACAGGTCCAGCGGGACGATCGGTTCCTTGGCCCGCGACTCGACCCACAGGAAGACCGCGCCGAGGACGAGCCCGATGGCGATCAGGCCACCGACGCCGAACGTGCCCCAGTCCGCGGTCTGCTTGTTCGTCAGGCCCACGAGGAGCGAGCCCACGGCGACCGTGAACACGCCCGCGCCCAGGAAGTCGAGGTTGCGGCTCGCGTCGGGGCGCTTGATCGTCGGCAGCAGGTGCCAGATGACGTAGAGGGCGATGAGGCCGATCGGCAGGTTGACGTAGAAGATCCAGTGCCAGCTCGCGCGCTCCGTGAGGAACCCACCGAGCAGCGGACCGACGATCGAGCTGAGCCCGAACACGGCTCCGAAGAGGCCCTGGTACTTGCCCCGCTCGGCCGGCGTGAAGAGGTCGCCGATGACGGCGAGGGAGATCGGGAAGAGTGCGCCGGCACCGAGACCCTGGATGCCCCGGAAGATGATGAGCTGGGTCATGTTCTGGCTCAGGCCGGAGAGCGCCGACCCGATGAGGAACAGGGTGATCCCGATCATGAGCAGCGGCTTCCGGCCATAGAGGTCGGAGAGCTTGCCGTAGAACGGGACCGTGATCGTGGAGGTCAGCAGGTAGATCGTGATCGTCCAGGTGAGCAGGGACTGTCCGCCGAGATCGGTGACGATGGTCGGCAGGGCGACGCTGACGATCGTCTGGTCCAGGGCCCCGAGGAAGAGCCCGAGCATGATGGCGAAGAGGATCTCCATCTTCGCCCGGCGATCGAGGCCGAGCGCCGGATCCTCGGCGAGGGTGGGCGCGCTGACAGGCGCGTCGGGTCGGGACGTCTCCATGGACCTCTTCCTGTGAGCGGTGGGGTCGATCAGTCCGGGCTGTCGACGAAGTGGTGACGGTGTTCCTGGCCCGCGATCCCCGAAGCAGCCTCGATGGCGGCGCGGATGTCGCGGAACGCGGCCAGGGCGCGTTCCAGCTGACGCGGGTCCAGCTGGCTGAGCACGGCCCGCATCTGCTCCCGGCGCACGAGCTCGTTCTCCTCGAGGGCGAGGCGGCCCCCGGCCGCGGGACGGACGAGGACGATGCGCCGGTCATCGGGGACGCGGACCCGCTCGACGAGCCCGCGCTCCTCCATCCGGTCGATGAGCCCCGTCGCGTTCGACAGCGAGACGTCGAGGAGCTCCGCGAGCCGGCTCATGGCCATCGCCCCGTGGTGCTCCAGCAGCCACAGGACGTGGACATGGGTCATGCTCAGGTTGCGCCGGACGAGGCGTTCGGTGGAGCCGCAGCGCATGTCGCGGATCGATGCCTGGAGTTCTGTCACGATGGCATCGATGAGGTCGCCGGCGGCCGGCGCTGCCGTAGTGCTTCGTGTCACACGAAGCATTCTACCGATCTGAACCATCTGGTCAAGCCGGAGCACCGCCGATGCGATTCGCGCTGATGATCGAGGCCCAGCAGGGCCTCTCGTACGAGGACCAGCTCGCGATCGTCCTTCGAGCGGAGGCGGCCGGCTTCGAGTCGTTCTTCCGGAGCGATCACTACGCGAGCTTCCCCGGGCCGGCTGACGGAGCAACCACCGATGCCTGGACCGTGCTGGCCGGCCTGGCCCGCGAGACCCGGCGGATCTCGCTCGGCGTCCTCGTCAGTCCCGTCACGTTCCGCCACCCGGGCAGCTTCGTGAAGGTCGTCACGACGGTCGACGAGATGAGCGGCGGCCGGATCGAGGTCGGCGTCGGCGCGGGCTGGAACGAGGCCGACCACGGGCCGCTCGGGCTGGCCTTTCCCGAGATCAGGGAGCGGGCCGACCTCATGGAGGACCAGCTGGAGCTGCTCCACAAGCTCTGGACGGAGCCCGACGGCTGGCGCTACCAGGGTCACCAGGTCACGGTCGAGGGGGGCTTCCTGCGACCGAAGCCCATCGATGTGCCGGGCCGCCCGCGAGCCGATACGGGCGCGGTCCGGCCGCGGATCATCGTCGGCGGCGAGGGCTCGCCGCGGTCGTACCGGATGGCGGCGAAGTATGCGGACGAGTTCAACCTCACCTCGTCCTCGCCCGATCGGGCGGCGGAGCGCTACGAGCTCCTGGACGAGGCCTGCCGCGCGATCGGCCGGCCGCCAGCCACGATCACCCACTCGACGATGGCCGGCGTCATGCTCGGCCGGGACGCGTCGGACGTCGGGCGGCGGCGAACGGTGCTCCTCGAGGCGCTCGGCGTGGATGCGGCCGGCGGCTCGGCCTGGTACGAGGCGCGGAAGGCGCGCTGGATCCTGGGCACGCCGGACGAGGCCCGGGCGATGGTCCGGCGCTTCGCCGAGGCGGGGGTCGAGCGGATCATGCTCCAGGACTTCCTGCCGTGGGACCTCGACATGATCGACCTGCTGGCCGAGGCGCTCATCGACCAGGCCTGAGCACCGCCGACCCGGACCGGCTCTGGTGCGGGGCCGCCGCAGGCGCGCGCCGGCCTGCCTCAGGCGAACGTGCCGGCGCTGTGCTCGGCCGAAGCGAACAGCGCCTCGATGACGCGAAGGTTCGCGACCGCGTCCGCGGGATCGACGGGGACGGGACCGCCGTCGAGCACGGCAGCGGCGAAGGCGGCGGCCTCGGCGGCGTACGGGTCCATCGTGTCGAAGGTCAGCCGCTCCGTGGCCGGCGCGACCGGCGGCTCGCCGCCGTGGATCACCGCAATGCGGGTCGGCCGGTCCGGCGGGATGTTGAACGGGATCTCGATGGAGATCCGGCCATCCGTGCCGTAGATGTCGACCCGCTGGTCGTTCTCGGCGCGGGTCGTGCAGGTGAAGCTCGCGATGCCCGTCTCGAACTCGAGGATGCCGGCCGTCACGACATCGACGCCGCCGGCGGGGTCGCGGAGGATGGAGGCCTCCACGCGCCTCGGCTCGCCGCCGAACAGCATTCGCGACAGGTTGACGTTGTAGCAGCCGATGTCGAACAGCGCCCCGCCGCCGTAGTCGCGGATGTTCCGGATGTTCGCCGGGTCGTCGTTGAAGTACGAGAACCAGCTCTGGACCGCGACGAGCCGCCCGATCCGCCCGGCGGCGATGAGCTCGCGAACGGCCACCCACGTCGGGTGGAGGCGGTACATGAACGCCTCCATGAGGAGGACACCCGCGTCGGCGGCCGCGGCGACCATCCGCTCCGCGTCCGCGGCCGTCATCGCCAGCGGCTTCTCGCACAGGACGTGCTTGCCGGCGCGGGCGGCAGCGATCGTCCACTCCGCGTGGAGGTGGTTGGGCAGGGGAATGTAGACCGCGTCCACCCCCGGGTCGGCGAGCAGCGCCTCGTACGAATCGTGGGCCGTCGGGATCCCGAGCTCCCCGGCGACCGCGCGGGCCTGCCCCCCGTCTCGCGAGGCGATCGCCACGACCTCGCAGCGGTCCGCGGCGCGGATCCCGGGGATGGCCTTCCGGCGGGCGATGTTCGCGGTGGAGAGGATGCCCCAGCGCACGGTCGTCATCGGCTCAGCCCGCCGCGTCGGCTGCCGCGAGGTATCGCGGGTCGTCGCGACGGATCGGGTCCGGATCGACGCCGCGGTCGAGGGCGAGCGCGAGGGTCAGGACCTGGAGCGCGGCCGCGGTCCCGAGCAGGGAGGCGACCGGGCTCGTCAGGGCCACGGGATCGGGAAGCACGATCCTGCCCGCGGGCGTCAGCAAGGCGTCGATCGCCTCGTCCACGACGTCCGCGATGATCGCGGCGACCGGCATTCCGAGTTCCCGGCAGGCCTTCAGGGCCCCGATGGCGCGGGCGGTCCGGGCGCCCCGGTGTCCGCGCTCGGTCAGGACCAGCACGACGCCCGTGCGCTCGTCCACGCCGGCGAGATGGCCATGCAGCATCGTCTCGAGGTCGCGCATCGCGGCCGGCAGGTGGGCGCCCTCCTCGACCTTGAGCGTGAGCTCGCGGGCGGCGATCCGGTCGATCCCGGTGCCGAGCACGATCAGGCGATCGATGCCCGACAAGGCTGGAGCGATCTTCTCCGCCGCGATCTGCGCGGCCCCTCCCGTGCCCGCCGCAAGGAGGTCATGGGCCGCGTCGCCGTCGGGAGGGCTGCCGGTGACGTGGCCGGCAACCGCCGCCGCGGCCAGGATCGGCGCGAGGTAGCCGATCGTGTGGCACCAGCTCTGGTCGAGCTCGTCGGTGGCGATGACGATGTCGGCGAGGGCCGCGCCCGGCGATGCGCTGCTGACGGTGATGAGCGCCGTGGTCGCGCCGGCGGTCTGCGCGGCGTCAAGCGCCCGGTTCGTGGCCCACGTCGCGCCTTCGTGGCTGACGGCGATCACGAGGCTTCCGGCTCCCGCGAGACCGGCATCCAGCGCGGCCTCGAACGCCTGGACCGCAACGGGTGCCCCGCCCGCGCCGAGGGCCGATGGCAGCCCGGCGCCCCGGAACCCATCGCGGAGGACCTCGGCCACGGCCAGCGCTCCGTGCTCGCTCGTGCCGCAGCCGGTCACGACGATCGGCCGGCCGCCGGCGGCGGTCTCCCGAAGCCGCGATGCGAGCACGGTCGCAGGACCGGCCGGATCCGCGAGGTTCCGGAGGAGGCGCCGCGCGAGGCCGGGCTCGGCGGCCACCATCTCGGTCATGTGCCAGGGCGGACCGTCACGAGGCGACGGCCTGTCGGTGCTCGCCCACGGGTCGGGCGGGCCGGGAAGCGGGGCGTCAGCCAGGTGGTTCGACATCCGGTGAGGATATCCGGCGAGCGTCCCGCGACCCTGCCGGTCCCGCCAGGCGGCCGATCCGGCGGGGCGGGCCGTAGCGGAACCACGGTCGGCCGACGAGCAGCTCCACGGGCACCGGCCCGTAGCGGTGCGAATCGACCGGCGGCCCATGGCCGGCCGCGCCCGCGACCTCGGGCGAGGCGTCCGATTCGAGCCAGGCCTCGTCAGCCGCGAGGACGAGGAAGCCGTCCGCGAACGGGATGCGATCGCCGCCCAGGCCGGCCACGCGCTTGATCGCGAGCTCGCCGGTCTCCGGCTCGCGGAAGAGGACGAGGGTCCCGCGCCGTGGCCAGCGCCGGATGGTGGGGTCGACGAGGAGCCAGTCGCCCGGCGCGACGCCCGGCAGCATGGAGCCCTCGGCGACGGTCACCCGCCACGGCCCGCGCAGCCGCTCCCGGAGCGATCCCGAACGCAGGGCGACGCGATCCATCGGCCAGCTCAGCCGCGGATCAGCCGGCCGTTCGTTCAGCCGGGGCGGCCGGAGACGCGGGTCTTGCCGGGGCCTCCGGTGGCCTTCCAGGCCGCGTCGACCTGGTCGACGAGCTCGAGGAGGCGCTTCGCGTCGGCGAGATCGGTGGACGCCTTCACCTTCGAAACCTGCTTGTTCGCCTGCCAGAACAGGTCGTGCAGGTTCGGGACCGTCTCGAGATGCTCCGGCTTGAAGTAGTCGTGCCAGAGGACGTCGAGGTGATGCTTGACGAGGTCCGCCTGCTTCTCCTTGATCCCGATCGCCCGCGTCCGGAAGGTCGCGTCCTCGTTGGCCGCGTACTTCTCCACGATGCGATAGCAGGACTCGGCCTCGATGCGGGCCTGCTCCGGGTCATAGACGCCGCAGGGCAGGTCGCAATGGGCACGGGCGATGGTGGTCGGGGCGAAAACGCTGGTCAGCGCGCGCTTCAGGGACATGGGACTCCTTCGGACGCTCTCGGTCGCTTTGGTGGTGCCACCGTGAGTGTCGGAACGCCCGCCCGACCTGTCAAACGTCCGCCTCGGGGAGCGGCGACGGGGCCCCGGATGCCGGCCTCGGTGGCTGTCGAATTCACCGGGTACCCGCCGGCGGTGACGGCTCGCCGGGTTGGCCCCCGGTCGGGTCCGGGCCCGCGAACGGGAAGGAACGCACGGCGGGATCAGCGGATCAGCGGGTTCGCGATCCCGAGCAGGCGACCGCTGACGGGCGCCAGGGCGACGGTGAGGCTCGGCTCCACCGGGCCACCGCCGCGGGCCGGGCCGAACGTGATCGTGACGAGCTGGGCCCAGTCCTCCCCCGTGCAGTCGATCTGGGGCGGCACCTCGTTGCGCGGGCAGCCCTGGAGATTGACGCCGATGGCGAGGATCCCGCGGTCGAGCTGGGCCGGCGTCTCGCGACCGAGCACCTCGATGGCCACGACCACGAGCCGCTCACAGGTCAGGGCACCGGGGATCGCGATCTTGGCCCCGCCGCAGGTCGGCTTCGGCAGGACGAGGCTGCTCGGGACCGGGCTCGCGAGGAGCCCGCAGCCGGCGAGCCCGACGGCGAGGGCAAGGCCGACGGGGGCGGTCTGGATCGCTGCAGCACGGAACGCGGAGCGGCTCGCGAGCGGCAGTGCTGGCACGGCCCGGTGACGGCTCTCGTCGGTCGCCGGTTCCTCCGGTCGATCCGTGGGTATGATCCTCCCGATGACGGACCGCGGGCTGCCCATCGTCGACGGTGCACCGGCGTGCCCGTTCGTGGCCTTTGAGGATGATCGCGACGCGCGCGCGACGAGTCCCGACCACCGGCACCGGTGCTACGCCGAGGTGCGCCCCGCACCGCGCGCCCTGGCCCACCAGGAGGCGTACTGCCTCGCCTCGGCGTTTCCGGTCTGCCCCACGTTCCAGGACTGGGCGCGGCGCGAATCCGCGAGGGCCCTGCCCGGCTCCGCGGCGACCGGGGCCGGGCCGGCCTCGGCGTCGCCCACGGCCGCGGGATTCGGGGCGCCCGGGCCGGCTGCCGGGCATGGCGGGACGCCGACGCCGGCCGCCGAGGCGTGGGCCGAGCCGGGCACGCCCATCCCGTCCGATCCCTCCGACAGCCGGCGCAATCCGCCGCGGAACTGGGCCGCGCCGCCGCCCTGGCTCGGCGGAACGGGTCCACAGGACGATGACGAGCCGGACGTCATGCCCCTGCCGCCGATCCGCGGCGGCGGCCTGTCCGGCTCGTACGCGGATCGCCTCGCGGGCCCCGGCGCCGGCTCCACACCGGACGTGGCTCGTGGCCCGGGCGCCGCGCCGCCCCCGCGCTGGGACGAGCTCGAGGCCAGCACCGCGGATCTGGACGAGCCCGGCGGCCTCGAGGAGCCCGGCGAAGAACGTGGACCCTGGTCGCCGCCGCCCCGGACACCGGGTGGCGCCCCGGCGGGGCGGGAGCGGGGCGAGCCTGACCGCCCCGCTGCGCGCGCGGCCGGCCGCGATGCCCGCCGGTCCCTGCCGGGGGCCCTGGGCGGTCCCTCCTGGGAGCGCCCGAAACGGATGGAGGCCTACCCGACGCTGAAGACCCGAATCGGCCTGCCGTCGATCACGCTGCCGCGGGTCGCGGTCGGCCTCGTGGCGCTCGTCCTCGCGGCCGTGGTGCTCTTCTTCCTGCCGGCGCTCCTCGGCGTCGGCAATCCGCCCGGGACCGGTGGCAACCCCTCGGCGACGCCCGGCACGTCCGTGGCGGGCTCGGGCACCCTCGCCCCGCCGACGGCGACACCCGCGCCGACGCAGCAGGTGTATGTCGTCCAGGCGGGCGACACCATGTCCCGGATCGCGAATCGGTTCGGGGTCACCCTCCAGGCGCTGATCGACGCGAACCAGGGCAACATCCCGAACCCCGACGTCCTCGAGATCGGCCAGGAGGTCATCATCCCGACCGTGGCCGCCACGTCGCTGCCCGACGCGGGCGCCACCGCGACGCCGATCAGCCCGTAGCGTCCGGGCCTGCGGCTACCTGGGCGCGAGGTTGATCGAGGTGATCTTCCCGGCTTCGACGCGAAACGATGCGTCGAGGTGCTGGGAGAGGGCGCCCGGCCGCACCGTCAGGACGTCGGCCTGGTAGGTGATCCCGAGGTCGCGGACCTCGCCGGGGATCATCTTCAGCCCGCTCTCGGCGCGGAGGAACCAGCCGCCGACCTGCTCGACGCCGCGCAGCGTCCGGGCGTTGTCGCCGACGTGGATCCGCATCTCGACCTTCTCGTCCATGAGCGCGACGGCGCCGGCACGGTCACCCGTGTTGAGCTTCTCGAAGAAGACTTCCATCGTGTCGACGGCACCCATGGGCCGCAGTGTACCGGCGCGCGGTCAGAAGCCACCGCCCGCGCCCCCGCCGCCGCCGCCACCCCCACCGCCGAACCCACCGCCGCCCCCACCGGATCCGCCCGAGCCGGACGACGGCGGCGCGTTGCCGATCGTGCCGAGGGCGGCCGCCATGCCCCCGATGTCCGGCACGCCCGAGCTCGAGAAGAGGCCGCCGCCACCGCCGGCGAGACCGCCCGCGAGGCTGGTCCCGGCCGCGAGGAGGGCGATCGAAGCGGGGCAGGCCTCACGCGCATGGGCCCAGCGTACCCCTCAGCCGAGCCCGGCGAGCGTCCCCCGCCGCCGCCCCACGGTGAGCCGGCCGTCCGGCTCGAGCAGGAGCTGGGCGGGTCGCGGGCGGCCGTTGTAGGTCGAGGCGAGCGACGCGGCATACGCACCCGCGTCCCGGATCGCGACGAGGTCGCCCCGTCGGAGGGCCGGGAGGCCGTGCTCGCCGAGATGGTCCGTGGATTCGCAGATCGGCCCCTCGACGCGCGCCGGGCTGAGCGCGGCGGGGCCGACCGTGGCGACGGGCCGGCCGAGGGACGTGAGGGCCTCGACCGCATGGTGGGCGCCGTAGAGCGCCGGCCGGATCAGCTCGGTCATCCCGGCGTCCACGATCACCTGCCGCCCGTCGCGGTCGCGGACGTGGAGGACCCTGGCCACGAGGTAGCCGGCGCGGGCGACGAGCGCCCGGCCCGGCTCGATCGCCAGGCGCGCCGGCCGGCGGTCGGCGGGGATGGCCTCCAGCATCGCGGGCAGCAGAGCGGCGAAGCGCGCCACATCTGGTCCGCTCTCGGTCGCGGGCAGGACCGGGAAGCCGCCGCCGAGGTCCAGGGTGTCGAAGCCCGGGCGGGAGCCGCGGACCAGCGCCAGGAGGGCGAGCGCGCGCCTGGCGCCGTCACGCCAGGCGTCGATCGCCCGGAGCTGCGAGCCGACGTGGAGGTGGATCCCGCGTGGCGCCAGGCCGGGCGCGCCGGCGACGACCTCGACCGCCGCCGTGACCTCATCGGCGGTCATCCCGAACTTGGAGCCGCCGCTCCCGACCGCGAGGCCGTGGTGGGTCTCGGGGGCGACCTCCGGGTTGAGCCGGAAGAGCACGGCCAGCGAGCCGCCACCGATGCCCTCGCGCGCGATCCGGACCAGGGCCGCGGCCTCGTCGAGCGACTCGATGGCCAGCCAGCGGGGCGGATCGCCGTCCCGCGCGGCCCGGACGACCGCGCGGAGATCCCCGTCCGACTTGCCGACCCCCTCGATCGAGGTCCGCCCCGTCGCCACGCCGGCCCGGCGGGCGATGGCCCATTCGCCGCGGGACACGACGTTGGCGTCGAATCCGAGGTCCGCCACCCGGGCGACGATCGCGGCGACGTCATTCGCCTTGACGGAGTAGGCCCGGAGCCACGGGTCCGGGAACGCGGCCCGGACCGCGGCGGCGGCGGCGACGAGCTCCCGGACGTCGGTGACGGCGACCGGCGTTCCGAACCGCCGCGCCGCAAGGCGCAGCGCTGCCGCGATCTCGACGACGCGGTCCGTCACCGCATCAGGCGACGATGCGGCGGCCCGCGTTGACCATCCCGAGGAGGATGCCCACGACGCTGATCACGATCGAGCCGAGGAGCGCCCCGACGAAGGAATCGGCGCTGAATCCGGGCGGGAAGCCGCCGATCGTGAAGCCGAGGCTGAGCTTGTCGGACAGGAACGCGACGAGCAGGAGGAGGGCGGCGTTGAGGACGAAGGCGAAGAGGCCCATCGAGAGCAGGGTGATCGGGAAGGACAGGGCCTTGAGGATCGGCTTCAGGTACGTGTTGACGAGGGCGAGGATGAGGGCGACGGCGAGCAGCTTCCACCAGTCGTTGCCGAAGGCGAAGTCGATCTGCGGCACGAGCTGGATGGCCGCGTAGACGCCGACGGCATTGATGAGGACCTTGACGGCGAGATCGATCATGACGGTGCCTCCCGAGTTTGACCGCGGCGTGGGGCCGGTCGGCCGGCCTCGATCATCGCACGCGGCTCAACGGAGGAGAAATCCGGTCCCGAGCGGATCGCGCGGATCGAGCTCGAAGGCATGGCGCCCGGTCCGAAAGGCCGACCCCTCGACCTCGGTGATCACCGTGGGCACGCCGCCGACCTTCGGGCCGTCGCCCGTGATCCGGCCCAGGAAGACGGAATCGACGATCGAGCGATGGCGGAGCGTCGCCCCCCGGCTCAGCGGGCCGCCGCCCGCCGCGTCGAGGAGCGCCAGCCGGGCCGACGTCCCGCTGCCGCACGGCGAGCGATCGACCTCGCCGTCGGCGAAGACCGTCACGTTCCGCTGGACGAGGTCCGCGCCGGGCTCGTCCGGCTCCGCCTGCCAGAAGACGACCCCGTAGATCCCGGCCAGCTCGGGCTCGTCCGGATGGACGGGGGAGAGGCTGGCGTCGATGGCCGGACGCAGCGCCCGCTGGAGGGCGATGAGCGCCGGCAGGTGCGCGGGCGAAACCTCCAGCCCGAGGCCTCGGGCGTCGACCGAGGCATAGAACGCACCGCCGTACGCCACGTCGACGACGACCTCCGCGCGCGACGTGCTGACCCGGAGGTCCCGAGCCACGACGAATGCCGGGACGTTCCGCAACGAGACCGCCTTCACCCGCCCGTCCTCGAGCCGCGCCCGGCAGGCGAGCCGGCCGGAGGGCACGTCCACGGTCACCCGGACCTCCTCGGCTCCCGCCTGCGCGGCCACGATCCCCTCGTCGATGGCCCAGGTCACGAGCGCGATCGTGCCGTGGCCGCAGGCGGTCGAGTAGCCCTCGTTGTGGAAGAAGACGACGCCCAGGTCGGCCCCCGGATCGTTCGGCGGCGTGACGAAGGCGCCGTACATGTCGGCATGACCGCGGGGCTCGTCGATGAGGATCCGCCGGATGTCGTCCGCATGCTCCATCGCCCAGCGACGGCGCTCCAGCACGGTCCCGCCCTCGAGCGCCGGCGCGCCGCCGGTGACGATCCGGAACGGTTCGCCGCCGGTGTGGTAGTCGAGCGTCTCGATGACGCCGCGGGCTGCGGCCGGTCCGCTCATGGCCGGGCGAGGAGCGCCTCGAGCCGGGCCTCGAGGGCGGGCCACTCCTCGACGACCACGCTGTAGTAGGCGGAATGCCGGAGCGGACCGGCGGGCATGACCATGTGGTTCCGGAAGATTCCCTCGAACGTGGCGCCGATCCCGAGGAGGGCCCTCCGCGACGGTTCGTTCCGCGAATCCGTCTTGAACTCGACCCGGTTCGCGCGGAGCGTCTCGAAGGCGTGCCGCAGCTGGAGGAGCTTCGCCTCGCGATTCGCCCCCGTCCGCTGGAACGCGGTCCCGACCCACGTCCAGCCGATCTCGAGCCGGCGATGCTCGGGCACGATGTTGAGGAAGCGGCTGCTCCCGATCGCCCGGCCGCTCGCGGCGTCGATCGTGGCGAATGGCACCTCCGTTCCCGCGGCGGCGTTCGCGAGCGCGGCACGAAGCCACGCAGCAAGGCCGTCCCGGTCGACCGGCCGGGCGATCGTCCAGCGCCAGATCGCGGGCTCCAGGGCAACCGCAGCCAGGTCGTCGAGGTGGCCCGCGGCCAGCGGTTCGAGGCGGACCCGGCGGCCCGCCAGGGTGACGGGGACCGCCCACGGCGCCGCGGCGGGCTCGAGGTTCGGCTGGGCATCCACCGGCCGATGCTAGCGCGCCGCTACACTCTCGGCCCACCCGTGATGCAGACCCGACCCCGAACCCAGGCCTTTGCCGACCTCGTCCTCCTCCATCTCGAGGAGGCCTTCGAGCTGGATCCGCTGTCCGCGACCGCGGCCGGGGTCCACGCCCACGATGACCGCTGGCCGGACTGCTCAGCGGCGGGCATCGCCCGGCGCGTTGCGTGGATCGACACGTGGACGGAGCGCCTCCGGACGGTGGATCCCGCGGGCCTCACGCCGGACGAGGCGGTCGACCGCGACCGGCTCCTGCTCGTCCTCGCCGCCCAGCGCCACGGCCTCGCCGACCTCGCGGACCACGCCTGGGACCCGCTCTCCTGGATCTACCTGCTCGGCGACGGGCTCTTCGGCCTTCTCGCCCGGGAGTTCGCGCCCGCTCCGGAGCGACTCGCGTCGATCGCCGCCCGCCTCGACGGCATGCCTGCGCTCATCGACGCCGCGGTTGCCGCCCTCGGGTCGCACCCGGACATGCCGGTCGCCCGCCTCCACACCGAGCGGGCACTCCTGGACCTGCCGGGCATCCCCGACCTCGTCGCCGAGGCCCTCGAGCTCGGTGCGTCGCTCGGCGACGAGCCCGGGATCGGGGCGCTCCGGGAACGCCTGGAGGCGAGCGCCGCGACGGCCGTCGCCGCCCTCGACCGCTACGAGCGGCACCTCCGCGAGGTCGTGCTGCCGGCATCGGTCGGTGATGGTCGGCTGGGCCGCGAACGATTCGCCGCGAAGCTGCCCCACGCCCTCGGCGACGCGACGATGACGATCGAGCACGTGCTCGGCGCGGCGGAGCGTCAGTTCGATGCCGTGCGGTCGGAGATGGCCTCCCTCGCGGCCGGGCTCTGGTCGTCGCTGCGCCCCGGCGAGCCCGCGCCGGAGGATCCCGCCGAGCTGGTTCGTGGCGTCCTCGACCGGATCGCCGACGACCACGCGCCCGCCGATGCGCTGCTCGAGGTCAGCCGCGGCGCCCTGGCCCGGATCGAGGCGTTCTGTCGTGAGCGCGATCTCATCGGCCTGTCCCAGGAGCCCCTCGAGATCCAGTGGACACCCCTCTTCCTCCGCGGCTGGGCCCAGGCGATGCTCACGTCCCCCGGCCCGTTCGACGTCGGCCAGAAGGCGTACTTCCACATCACCCCCGTCCCCGAGACGTGGGAGCCGGAGATGCAGGAATCCTGGCTGCGGGAGATGAACCGCCGGCAGCTGGAGGTGATCACGATCCACGAGGCGGTCCCGGGCCACTACCTCCAGGGCGTCTACGGCAACCGGGCGTCCTCGATCGTCCGGGCGGTCTACGGCGATGCCACGTTCGCGGAGGGCTGGGCCGTCTACGTCACGCAGGTCATGATCGACGCCGGCTTCGGGGCCGACGACCCGGCGCTGGCGCTGACGCATTGGAAGTACTACCTCCGCTGCGTCGTCAACGCGATCATCGACATCCGCATCCATGCCTTCGGGATGACCGAGGCGGAGGCTCTCGACCTCATGATCACGGGCGGCTTCCAGGAGGAGGCGGAGGCCCGCGCGAAGTACGACCGGGCGCGGCTGACATCCACCCAGCTGTGCACCTACTTCGTCGGCTCGCTGGGGCTCTGGGAGATCGAGCACGAGGTCCGGCGGCGCGCGGCGGCGGCCTCGGGCGATCCACGGGGCGCCGACGCGGTGCCCGTGCCGGCGGTCGTCGGCGGCTACCCGGCAACGCCGGGGTTCACCTACCGCCCGCACCTCGAGGGCGTGATCGGCCACGGGGAGCTGCCGCTCCCGCTGCTGCGCCGGATCGTCCTCGGGGCCTGACCTGGGCGCGCGCGAGCAGCGGGTCGAGGATCTCGCCCCAGCGGGCCATCGGCAGCGAGTGCCCGGCGTCGGGGATCACGTGGACGGTCGCCCGGGGCATGAGCCGGGCGAGCGCCTCCACCTGGGCCCGCGGGGTGAGGCCGTCGCGCTCGCCCCACCACAGGTCGACGCGGGCCCGGATCGCCGCGAGGTCGACATCCCATGGGCGCATCTCCGCGACCCAGTCGTCGGCGACCCCGGCCGTGCCCTGGCGCGCGCCCTCCATGAACATCGCCTGCAGGGCGTCCCGGACCTCGGGCCGGCGGCGGAGGATGGCATCGGGATCGTCCTCGGCGGCCGTGGCCTGGGCGGCCTCCAGGAAGCCCGTGGGATCGTGCGCGTACCAGGCGAAGCGGGCGGCGACGCGGTCGCGCGCGGTCCCATCGCCCGCGCGCACCTCGCGGAGGAGGTCGCGCGCCGGGTCGGAGAAGGCCGCGAGGACGTCCGGCGTGGCATCGATCGGCGCATCGCCCGCGACGACGGCCACGGCCCGGACGAGGTTCGGCAAGTGGGCTGCCGCCGTGAGCGCGAAGGCGCCGCCGCTGGACCAGCCGACGATCGACAGGGCGTCGATGCCGAGGCTCCGGGCCACCGCCGCCACGTCCCCCGCATCGTCCTCGAGGCTCCGTCCCGGGTGCGGGGTGGACTCCCCGTAGCCCGGCCGGTCCATCGTCAGGAGCCGGATGCCGCGGGCCTCCGTCACCGCCGGGTCCGGGGCAAGGAGACGGGAGCCGGGCCGGCCATGGAGCAGCAGGACGGGGGTGCCGTCCGGGTCGCCCCACTCGGCAACGGCGAGATGCCGGCCGTCGGGGAGCTCGATCCGCCGGTCCGCGCCGGGCTCGTGCGAGGCCCGCGGCCGCTCCGGATCCGCAGCCCTCGCCTCCAGCGCCGCCCGCCGCGCGGCGGGATCGGCGAGGGCCGCCGCCGCGGCCTCGGCCCGGGCCGCCGCCGCGCCCTCGGCCTCGAGCACGCGCACGCGCTCGGCGTGTGCCTCGAGCAGCGCCGGGCTGCCGCGACCGCCGAGTTCGGCGGCAAGCTCGCGCCAGGCGCGATCGTGGGACGGGTGCTCCTCGATCACGGTGAATGCCCGGCTCTCGTAGGCGCCGAGCTCCAGGGCCAGGCCCTGCTCGCGGATCTCGCCGACGCCGGTGACGAGGCCGAATCCGGTTCGTGGGTCCAGGAAGGACACCAGCGCCTCGGCGTCGCCGGACAGGCCCAGCGCGTCGGCGATCGGCGTCCGATCGAGGCGCCGGCCGCCGAGCGCATCGCGGACGGCGAACGGCCCGCTGAGCCGGATCCGGCCGCGCGTCGCGGCGAAGCGGTCGTGATGGACGACGAGCGAGCGATCGATGCCGGAGCCGTTCGTGTAGGCGTAGACGTGCTCGTCGACGCCGGCATCCGTCACCAGGTCGTAGAGGCGGAAGTCCCGCGAGCCGGCGAATCGCCGCCGGGCGCGGAGGAGGGGCACGATCGCCTGCTCGTGGCGGGCGAGGAGACCCTCGTCGCGGCCCTCGTCGAACGTGGCCCGGCGGAACTCCATGCCGTACCGCTCCCGGAGCCCCTCGAGCTGGCCGTGGGCGAGCATCGGCAGGCCGGGCAGGGTCGCCAGGACCGTCGCCGCGCCGATGTACTTGTCGCCGGTCCCGAACTGCTCTCGCGCCGATTCCTCATCCGGGTTGCTCAGGAAGTTGACGTAGCGCTCCAGGATCGCCGGGTCGAACTCCAGGGTGTCCGAGATGACCTTCCGGTAGCCGGCGCCGTTCTCGTCGCGGAGCATGTGCATGAAGGCGCTGTTGTAGACGCGGTGCATGCCGAGGGTCCGGACGAAGTAGCCCTCCATGAGCCAGAACGCCTCGGCGAGGAGGAGCGTCCCGGGGACCTCGGCGGCGACCCGGTCCACGACGTCGCGCCAGAACTCCACCGGCATCAGCCGGTTGAACGCCGCGTTCGACATCGCGTGCTCGGCCCGCGAGGGGATCCCGCCGCCCGTCCCGGGCTCCGGCCACCACAGGCGCCGGACATGGCGCCGGGCGAGGACCATCGCCGCGTCGAAGCGGATGATCGGGAAGCGCCGGGCCACGGCCAGGATCGTCTGGATGACTGCCTCGCGGACCTCCGCCCGGAGGTAGTCCAGCTGGGCGGTGTCATTCCAGGGGAACGAGGTCCCGTCGTTGCCGTGGTAGATGTAGCGGCGCTCCCCCGAGGCGCTGTCGCGGCGCTCGAAGACCACGGCCGCGTCGGAGGAATCCCAGTAGTGGTCCTCCAGCCGGAGCTCCACCCGGCCGTCCGCGGAGAGGTTTGGGCCGGTGAAGGTATAGGCGGGGAAGGGCGGCTGCGGAACCGACAGGAAGCGGTCCGGGTGTTCGACCACCCAGGACGAGTCGATGCCCATGTGGTTCGGGACCATGTCCGACGCGAGCCGGATCCCGCGAGCGGCCGCCCGATCCCGGAGCGTCGCGTAGGCCGCCTCCCCGCCCAGGTCGTCCGCGATCCGGTAGTCGTCCAGCGAGTAGGCCGACGCCGCCGCGTCGGGGTTGCCGCGGAGCCGCTTGATCTGCTCCGACGCGCGGCTGCGCTGCCAGAGCCCGATCAGCCAGAGGCCGGTCACGCCCCAGCCGGCGAGCTCGTCGAGCGCCTCGTCCGGAATCGTGTCCAGCGTCCGCACGTCCCGCCCGAAGCGGCGGCTCAGCTGGTCCAGCCAGACGTACGTCGACTTCGCCTGGAGCACGACGTTCGGCATCCAGTCGGTGTCCGCGGAGAACCGCTCCGGCTCCGCATCGAGCCCGCCGAGGTCCGGTCGCTCCGTGGGTCCCGCCGCGCCGCCGAAGTGGCGGGGGAGGGCCCGCTGCTCCTCGATGACGAGGTCGGAGGCGAGGAGGATCCGGTCCTCGAGGCCCTCCACGCCGGCGATGAGCTCGCCCCAGTGGTCGCGGATCCAGCGGAGCTGGCCGGCGAGCGAGTGCGGCGACGCGGCGGACGGGGCGCGGAGCAGCTCGGGAAGCGAGCGGCCGGCCAGCGGTGACCGGCCCCGCCGCCGCCGGGCGGGCTCACCGGGCGGGATCGCACGCCGGCGCCGCTCCCGGGCCACCCTGGCCGCGAGGGCAGCCCGGCGGGCCGCCGGGGTGGTCCCGGCGGCAGCCTCCAGGTTCGCCTCCAGGGCGTCGAGCACCGACGCGTAGCCGCGCTGACGGCGGAGCGCCCGGTCGTCGACGAGGTCCCGGACGGCCGCCGCGGCCGGATCGTCGTTGAGGACCGCGAGGAGAAGGCCCTCGACCAGCGCCTCGGACCGGAGGGCGGCCGGCTCGTCGGGGAGCGTCGCGGCGTGGCCCGGCGGCAGGGATTCGCGACCGAAGGCGTCGGCCAGCGCCTCGACGAAGCGCTCCACGGCGGGCTCGCCGTCGGCCTCGAGGGCCGCCACCGCCGCCGAGACGGCGCCCGGCTCGATGTCCGAGTCGTAGACGTCGACGAGGCGATGGAAGACCTCGTGGAGGACCCCGGCGGCGATCAGCTCCCCGGCCGTGACCGTGGCCGGGCCCGGAGCGCGGCCCGCGATCCGGTCGGCGTTGATCCCGTGCGCGGCGAGCCGGGCGGCCGCGACGTCGGCGACGGACAGGGCGCAGCGCGGATCGGCGGCGGGGTCGAGGCCGTGCTGTCGGCGCGCTGCTTTCGAGAGGTGGATCGCCCGCATGGAGCGAAGGATGTCACGCCCGGAGCGCAACCACGTGGTCGATGGCCCGGCGCAGGTGCTCCAGGCCGGCCGGGTCGAACTCGTACGTCCAGGGCCGGATCCGCTCGGGCCGCGAGAGCCTCGCCTCGAGGCCGTGGCTGAGCGCCTCGCGGGACATGAGGATGATGTCGGCGGTCCGGTCCAGCTCGGCCAGGCCCGCGTCGTCGTCGATCGTGATCGAGACGAGCTCGAGGCCCTTCGTCCCGGAGATCGCGAGCGTCTCGGCGATGTTGTCCGCGCCGCGCGCCGAGGCGCAGATCAGGCCGATCCGGGTCCCGGCCGGCAGGCCGGCGATCTCGTGGACGAGCTCCACGTACGCCGGGCCGACGAGCATGGCGACCACCGGCACCCGCCCGCCCGCGAGGGCCTGGGCCTCGTCGGCATGGAACGTCGACGTCGCGACGAGGTCGTAGTGGAACTTGTCCAGCCGCTCGGGCAGCTCGTCGAGGAGCGTGCCCTCCGCCTCGATGAGCCCCTGGAACTCGTCGTTCAGGCGCTCCGCGTCGTAGCCGGCGTCGGCCGTGGTGCATTCGGCGAAGAGGACCCGGACCACGGCGCCCGGTCGCCGCCGCTCCGAGGACGCCGCGAAGGTGGCCGAGGCGACCTCGTCCGCGGTGAAGCCGGCCTGGGCGGCGCGGCGGAGCATCTCCGAGACGATCCCGGCGAGGGCCTCCGGCCGGCGGCGGGTCGGCGGCCGGTCCGCGACCACGGTCCCGGCGCCGTGGCGGCTGACCACGTAGCCCGCGTCGGCGAGGCGGCGGTAGACGGCCCGGATCGTGTTCGGATTGACGCGCAGGGCGGCGCCCAGCTCTCGAACGGGCAGCAGCCGCATGCCGGGCATCAGGCGCCCGGAATCGACCTGGTAGACGAGCTGCCAGAAGATCTGGGTGGAGATCGGGACGTCCGAATCACGGGCGACGTCCAGCTCTGGGCCGGCGGGTCCGTTCGGCACGGATCGAGGGTCGGTTTCGACTGTTGACATAGTTCACTAGTCCAAGTAATGTTCGACTTGGCCTAGTTCACTGTACCAAGCAGGCGTCCCGAAAGCCAGCAGCTCAGAAAGGGGTTCCCGATGATCGGCCTCCTGTTCGGTGGTCTCGTCATCGCGGTCCTCGCCGCGCTCGACTACGCAGCCCTTCGATGGGGCGTCGATTCCCGCGTCGGCTTCGAGGACGGACGCGCGCCCACGGGCGCGCTCGCGATCCGCTGACCCGGCGCCGCGACCGCGGCACCAACTTCGAATATTCCTCGGCGTCCCGCCCGACGTCGATCCTCGTCAGCCCGTGGCGCGCAGGCCGCGGGCTGACGGATTCGCGGGCCCAACTGGGCCGGACGTGGCCCGCCATCAGCTCAGCCTGCCGCGCGATCCCGATCCACCGTGATCCGGTGCTCCACCGCGACCGTCATCGAGGCGCGCGGCGCGAGGTCCAGCGGCCACGACAGGAGCAGGGAGCTGCCCTGGTAGACGCGCTCGAAGCCGTCCTCGGAGTTCGAGACGGTCTCGATCGGCGCCCACCACGCGTCGGCGGCCGGGCTCGGCCGGCTGTCGATCGCCACGCCCACCCAGTCGTTGCCCAGGCCGATCGAGTCGATCCCCGCCGCTTCTCCCGAACGGTCGTGGGCCGTCCGCGTCCCGCCGAGGTCGTACCAGGCCGACGGGTTGCCGCCGCCGCCGAGCATCGTCATCGCCCACTCGAGCCCGAGCCGCGCCTGGACCGGCCCATCGGAGGCGTTCGTGACGGTGACCTCGACGACGAGCGTGGGCGCGAGCCGCGACCCGCCGAGGCGAATTGCCTTGCGGACCTCGACCGCCTGCCAGGCGTCGCCCATCCGGACCGTGCCGGCGGCCCGGGTCACCAGCCGCCCGGGCACCAGCTCGACGATCTCGTGGGCCGCGCCGAGGATCGTGCCGAGGTCCTCGACCTCGCCCGCCCCGTACGTCGCCGGCGTCGCGTGGCGGGGCAGGAAGCGGACGAGCCCGGAGCGGCGCTCGTGGTGGTCATAGCGGAGCCGGTCCACGAGGCCGGCCTCCTTGGACCGGACGATGTCGTGGATCGATGACAGCGCGCCGCCCTCGTTCCCGGACGTGGCCGGGTCGCCGCCACCGGCGCCGTCGGCGCCCCGCCGGATCGCCTCGTGGTAGGCCTCGGGCCGGCGCCGGAGCACGGACCCGATGCCGTGCCGGGCCGGCCGGATGTCCCAGTCGCCGATGCCGGCGCCATCGTCGAGGTCCACGGTCACGACCTGGCCGTCCGTCGCGAGGCGGACCTCGTCGCGGCCGTCGAGGTCCAGGTCCGCGACGTCCGCCGCGGTGGCGATCCCGAGCAGCGAGTCGGCGGCATCCTCCGCCGCGATGAGGTGGGCGAGCGTCGCCAGCCGGAGGTGGGGGAGGTAGATGCCGCCGAACAGGCCGTGCCAGTAGACGTCGTTGGACTGGCCGCGGAGAAGGTCGTCGAGGGCCCGGTCGTGGTCCACGCCGGCGGGCACCGCCGCGACCTTCTCGGACACGCGGAGCATCCGCTTGTGGAGGTCGTTGATCTCGCGATACTTCACCTGGAAGTTGCGCCATGAGGCGCCGCGGATCCAGCGCGCCTCCGGACGGCCCTCGCTGCGCGCGTGCTCGAGGGTCTCGTGGAAGGCCCGGGACTCGTCGGGCGGGAGGGCCCACTCGCCCATCTCGGCGTAGGAGCCGACGGGCATGTAGACCCGGCCCAGCGGCGGGTTCGCGGCCAGCCAGTCCGAGGGCGTCGTCGTCGTCAGCCAGTCGCGGTTCGCCTCGAGGGCCTCGAAGAAGCGGTCCACCCAGCGCCCCTCGCCCCAGCAGTGCTTCCACGTCGACGGCCAGGCGCCGAACTTCTCGCCGTCGTCGCCCATCGTCCCGAGGCGCGTCCCGTCGTCGGTGGCGTGGTCGCGGAGGTAGTCGATGACCTCGTCCACCTGGCGGAACGGGATCCGGTACCGGAGGCCCTGTTCCGTCCCGAAGACCGTGAGAAGCCGGCCCTGGTCCTCGGTCGTGTAGGGGCCCCACATCGCATCCTCGGGGATCGCCGCGGCCCGGAAGTGGGCATCGTCGACAATCGTGCTCCGGTAGCCCGCCCCGGCCAGCGACGTGGGCAGGTCCGGCTCCCAGACCCGCTCGGCGAGCCAGGCGGTGGTGGGCCGCCGACCGAAGAGGCGCTCGACCTCCGCCGCCATCCGGGTCAGCTGGCTGAGTCGATCGCGCTCCGGGAGCGACGCGAGCACCGGCTCGAAGTAGCCGCCGCCCAGGATCTCGACCTGGCCGCGGGCGACGAGCGCCCGGAGGCGATCGAGGAATTCGGGATGCTCGGCCGCGATCCATTCGAGGAGGGGGCCCGTGTAGTGGAGGGCGAGCCGGACGCCGGCGTGGCGCTCCAGGGCCTCGACCATCGGGCGGTAGGCGTGCCGGTGCGTCTCCTCGATGACCCAGCCGAAGTTCCCCACGGGCTGATGGTTGTGGAGGGTCAGCGCCAGGGCGATGCGACGCGACAACAACGGCTCCCAATCATGAATCTTGACACCGGCGGCGCCCGCTGCTAGGTTCCACTAAACCGGTTTGCTAAACCGTTTTTCGCATCCCCTTCGATCATACATGCCGCGCCATCCCCGCGGCGCATCGACCGGGCCCGGATGGCTCCTCTGGAGGCGTCGTTGGAGCAGGCAACTCGACGGACGACGATTGCCGACGTCGCGCGCGCGGCGGGCGTCTCGAAGGCGGCCGTGTCCTTCGCGTTCAACACGCCGGAGCGGCTGAGCGCGGACACCGTCACTCGCATCCGGTCGATCGCGACGACCCTCGACTACCGCCCGGACCCCGTCGCCCGGATGCTGGCCCAGCGCCGGACCTGGACGATCGGAATCCTGACGCCCCAGGGCCTCGACGTCATCTTCACGAACCCCTACTTCGGGGAGTTCAGCGCCGGGGTCGCGACCGCGGCCGAGGCCGCGGGGCTGGCCATCCAGTTCATCTCGCCGCTCCACGGCTCGCTGACGCGGGCGGTCGACCGGGCGAGCGTGGACGGGATCATTGCCGTCGGCCTCGGGGCGGACCACCCGGAGGTCGGCCAGATCCGCCGATCCGGGATCCCGTTCGTGGTCGTGGATTCGACCGCTCTCCCCGACGCGCCGGGGGTCGAGGTGGACGACGAGGCCGGCGCGGCCGTCGCCGCCGAGCACCTGCTCGCCCTTGGCCACCGGGACTTCCTCGTCATCGGCATCGAGCCGCCGTCCGTGGCGACGACGATGGAGCCGGGTGGCGTCACCGCCCGCCGCCTGGCCGGCTACCGGGCCGCCCTCCGGGCGGCCGGGGTCGAGCTGGCCGATGGCGCCCTCGTCGTCGGGCCGGCCAGCATGGAGGGCGGCATCGTGGCCTTCCGCCGGGCGTGGGCATCCGGCCGCCGCCCGACCGCCGTCCTGGCGATGAGCGACGCGATGGCCATCGGCACGATGCGCGCCGCGCGCGAGCTCGGCCTGCGGGTCCCGGGCGACCTCTCGATCGTCGGCTACGACGACGTCGACGTCGCCCAGTACACGGACCCGCCACTCACCACGGTTCACCAGCCGATCCGCCGGAAAGGGGAGGAGGCCGTGCGCCTGCTCCTCGGCGGCGGGCGCCTTCGGGATGAAGGCGGCTTGGAGCAGCAGCACCTCGAGACCCGGCTCGTCGTCCGGGGCTCGACCACTCGCCCAGGCGGCACCGTGCAAGATTGATCTCGACATGACGATCGAGACACCCGACTGGGTCCGCGACGCGGTCTTCTACCAGATCTTCCCGGACCGGTTCGCGCGGAGCGAGCGGGTCCGCAAGCCCGGCCACCTGGAGCCGTGGGACAGTCCGCCCACCGTCCACGGCTTCAAGGGCGGGGACCTCCTGGGCGTTGCCGAGCACCTCGACTACCTCGTGGACCTCGGCGTCACGGCGCTCTACTTCAACCCGATCTTCCAGTCCGCCTCGAACCACCGCTACCACACCTACGACTACCTGGCCGTCGATCCGCTCCTCGGCGGAGACGCGGCGCTCCGGGAGCTCCTCGACGCGGCGCACGCGCGCGGGCTGCGGGTCGTCCTCGACGGCGTCTTCAACCACGCCAGCCGCGGCTTCTGGCCGTTCAACCACGTCATGGAGACGGGCGCCGCCAGTCCCTACCGGGAGTGGTTCTACTTCGACCAGGAGGCCCTCGAAGCCGGCCGCCCGGTCCGGGCGTTCCCCGAGGACCTCCGCCCGCTGGACACGGCGGCCGTGCCCGACGAGCAGCGCCGGGGGACGGCGTCCCTGCACGCCTACGGCTACCGGGCCTGGTGGGACCTGCCGGCTCTGCCCAAGCTGAACACGGACAACCCGGAGGTCCGCGAGTACCTCTTCGGCGTCGCCGAGCACTGGATCCGGTTCGGGGCGGACGGCTGGCGCCTGGACGTGGCCCTCGAGATCACCGACGAGACGTTCTGGCAGGAGTTCCGGCGGCGGGTCAAGGCGGTCAACCCGGAGGCCTACATCGTGGCCGAGGTCTGGCACGAGGAGCCGCGCTACCTCCAGGGCGACCAGTACGACGCGTACATGAACTACCCGCTGGCCGCGGCGATCACCTCGTTCACCGGCGCCGACCACCTCGACCGGCGCGTGCTCCGCCAGCACTTCGGACTCGACGCCACCATCTCGCCGATCGACGCCGCCGAGTTCGCCCGGCGCGTCGAGCGCGGCCTCTTCGAGCTCTACGACCCGGCGGTCGTCGCCGTCCAGCTCAACCTCCTGGGGACCCACGACACGCCCCGCTTCGTGACGATGTGCAGCGGCGATGTCGCCTCGCTGCGGCTGGCGACGGTCCTCCAGATGACGCTGCCCGGGGCGCCGTCGATCTACTACGGCGACGAGATCGCGATGGCCGGGGAGCAGGATCCGGGCAGCCGGGCGGCGTTCCCGTGGGACTGGCCGCAGTACTGGGATCGGAGCGTGCTGGACCTCGTCCGCGGGACGATCGCGATTCGCAGGCGCTACCCGGTCCTTCGCCGCGGCGCCTACCGGACGGTCGCCGCGTGGGGCGGCGCGATGGCCTTCCTCCGCGCCCCGGTCGAGGGGGCCGCGGGCCCGGCGCTGGTGGTCGTGATCAATGCCGGCGACGCCGAGATCCCGCTGGAGCTGGACGTGCCCGAGCTCGCCGGCCACCGGCTGCACGGGGTCGAATCGCCCGGCCTTGCCGCCATCCCCGCCGGCGGCGTCGAGGTCCGCGACGGGCGGGCAACGGTGACCGTCCCGCCTCGATCCGCCGCGATCCTGCGAGCCGAGGCCCTCCCGGTGACCGAGAACCGATCGACGGATCCGGATTACCGTTCGCCGGCCACCACCGGGACGCCGGCTGCGGGCAGGTAGAGCCGCTCCGTGTACTCGTGGAGCATCCGCGTCGTCGAGAACCGCCAGATGTCGGCCGCCATCGAGCGGCGCATCCAGCCGAGCCAGGTGGCCGGCAGTCCGTCCGCGTCGCGCTCGTAGTAGGCGGGCACGACTTCCGCTTCGAGGACCCGGTAGAGGTCCTGGGCGTCGGCCCAGTCCTGGGCGGCCTCGTCCGGGTTGCTCTCGCGGCCGCCGATCGCCCAGCCGTTGCCGCCGGCGAAGCCCTCGTCCCACCAGCCGTCGAGGACCGACACGTTGACGACGCCGTTCGCGGCCGCCTTCATGCCGGACGTCCCGGATGCCTCGAGCGGGCGGCGCGGGTTGTTCAGCCAGACGTCGACGCCCTGGACGAGGAACCGGGCGATCCGCATGTCGTAGTCCTCGAGGATGAAGACCTTCCCGCGGAGCTCCTCGCTCCGGGTCCGCCCGAAGATTTCCTGGATCACGGACTGGCCGGGCCGGTCGGCGGGGTGGGCCTTGCCGGCGAAGACGATCTGGACCGGTCGGTCCGCGTCGTGGACGAGGCGCGCCAGGCGATCCATGTCCGTGAAGATCATCGAGGCCCGCTTGTAGGTCGCGAAGCGCCGGGCGAAGCCGATCGTGAGGGCGTCGGGGTCCAGGACGTGCTCGAGCCGTTCGAGGCGGCTCGGCGGTTCGCCGTGGCGGGCGAACTGCATCCGGAGCCGGTGGGTGGCGAAGTGGGCGAACTCGCCCTTCTGGCGCTGGTGGGCCTCCCAGAGCTCCGCCGCCGGAAGCTGCTCGATCCGCTCCCACCAGCGGCCGGCCGGCGTCCCGGGGTCGAGATGGTCCAGGTCGGCGTCGAGGTAGCGGGCGAGCAGGTCGCGAATCGGCCGGCCGACCCAGGTCGGCGTGTGGACCCCGTTCGTGATGCCCAGGATCTGGTGCGGGACGACCTCGCGCCAGGTCCCGTTTGCCGTCTCGGCGTGGAGCTGGCTGACGGCATTCGCGCCGTTCGTGAGGCGGAGGCTGAACGCGGTCATGTCGAACTGCGAGGCGTCGCCGTCCGCACCGAGCCCGATATCGAGGACCCGGTCCACCGGCACCCCGCCCGTGCCGGGTCGCTCGTCACCGTCGAGCAGCGGGCCGGCCACCCGCCGCACGAGGCCGGACTCGAAGCGCTCGTTCCCGGCGGACACCGGGGTGTGGATCGTGAAGACGCTGTCGCGGCGGATCCGGGCGAGTGCGTCGTCCAGCGTCGCACCCGCGGCGACGAGCTCGCGCGCGCGCTCGGCGAGGAGGAACGCGGAGTGGCCCTCGTTGAGGTGCCAGACGGCGGGGCTGAGGCCCAGCGCCCGGATGGCCCGGACCCCGCCGACCCCCAGGACGAGCTCCTGGTGGAGGCGCATCTCGCGGCCCCGGACGTAGAGGATGTGGGTGATCGGTCGGTCGCCCTCGTCGTTCTCGGGCGTGTCGGTGTCGAGGAGGAGCACCGGGACGCGCCCGACCTGGGCCGTCCAGACGTCCGCCTTCACGTCCCGGCCCGGGAGCTCCACACTGACCGTCAGGTCGTTGCCCTCCCGGTCGAGCACGCGCGAGAGCGGCAGGCGCGAAAGGTCGTAGTTCGGGTAGGCGTGCTCCTGGTGGCCGTCCGCGTCGATGGTCTGGCGGAAGTAGCCGCGGCGGTAGAGGAGACCCACGCCCACGAGCGGCAGGGCCATGTCGCTGGCCGTCTTGAGGTGATCGCCCGCGAGCACGCCCAGGCCGCCGGAGTAGATGCCGAGCGACTCGTGGAGGCCGTACTCGGCGCAGAAGTAGGCGATCGGCCCGGGCAGGTCCGCCGCGTGCTGCTGGTGGAACCAGTGGTCGCGGCCGTTCGCCATGTAGCGATCGAAGTCCGAGATGACGTCGTCGTAGACGGCCCGGTAGTCGGAGCTGTCGAGGATCTCCGGCCAGCGGACGGGGCCCGCGAGGACGGGGATCGGGTTGCGGTCGCGGCCCCAGGCCACGGGGTCGAGGCGGGCGAAGAGCGCCTTCGCCTCGGGATGCCACGTCCACCACAGGTTGTAGGCCAGGCGGTGCAGGCCTTCGAGGCTGGGCGGGACGCGGACGACGTTCGGAGCGACCGACGGGACGCGGACGACGGGATCCATGCGCGCGGCATTGTACCGGTTCAGCCACGGCCGGAAGCGGGCGATCCGGCTGCCGGGATCGATGGCGATGCAGCGCGGGCCCGGGGTCTACCATGCCGTCGTGCCGATGCGAGTGGCCTTCCTGGCGGCCGAGTGTGAGCCCTGGGCCAAGACGGGCGGGCTGGCCGATGTCGTCGATGCGCTGGCCCGCGCGCTCGGCGAGGTGGCCGCAGGGGAGCTCGAGCTCCCGATCGATGTCTTCCTGCCGCGCTATCGCAGCGTCGTCGTGCCGGTGGGCTCGCTGACGGGCGAGCGGTTCGTGGAGGTGCCCGGGGGCGGGGGCGCGGGCGGGACCGGCATGACGCGGGTCCGAATCGTGGACGTGGCCGCCGACGGCTACCGGCTGCGCCTCGTGGACCACCCGGCTTCGTTCGATCGCGAAGGCGGCTACTACGGCGACGCGACCGGCGACTTTCCCGACAATGCCGCGCGCTTCGCACTGTTCTGCCGGGCGGCGCTCGCGGTCCTCGAGGCGGAGGGCCGGCCGCCCGACGTCCTCCACCTTCACGACTGGCACGCCGCGCCGGCCGTCCGCTACCGCGAGCTGGGCCGGGCCGCCCCGCCGGCCATCCTGCTCACCGTCCACAACCTCGCGTATCACGGCTGGACCCCGCGGGCAGCCGTCGGGCAGCTCGGTCCGGAGTGGACGGCCGGGCTCGGCCGGCGGGCGGCGGGCATCGACCTCCTCGGCGAGGCGATCGATCGCGCCGACCTCGTCAATACGGTGAGCCCCGGGTTCGCCCGGGAGGCCCTCACGCCCGAGTTCGGGATGGGCCTGGACGCGCGGCTCCGGGCACGCGGCGATGCCTTCTTCGGCATCCTCAACGGGCTCGACACGGATCTCTGGGATCCCGCCACGGACCCCGTCCTTGCGGCGACGTTCTCGGCCGCTGACCGGACGGGCAAGCGCGCGTGCCGGGCCGACCTCCTGGCGCGGGTGGGATTCGACCCGGTCGATGAGGGGCCGGTGGTCGGCATGATCGGGCGCCTCGACCCGCAGAAGGGCTTCGACCTCCTGGCCGAGGCCGCGCCGGCGCTCCTCGCGGACGGGTTCCGGCTCATCGTGCAGGGCTCCGGCCCTGCCGAGCTCGTGGGCTCCCTCCGGGGGCTCGCGGTGGACCGGCCGGATCGGGTCGCCCTCATCGAGCGCTTCGATCGCGACATGGCTCGCCGGATCTACGCCGGCGCCGACGGCTTCCTCATGCCGTCCCGCTTCGAGCCGTGCGGGACGGGCCAGATGGTCGCGCTCCGATACGGGACGCCGCCGATCGTCCACGCCACGGGCGGACTCCGTGACACGGTCCGCGACGAGCACGACCAGCCGGGTGACGGGACCGGGTTCGTGTTCCGGCACCCGACGGCGGTCGGCCTCCGCTGGGCCTGTGAAACCTTCCGGACCATGTTCGAGGCCGGTGGTTCGGCCTGGGAGTCGCTGCTCGACCGAGGCATGGCCGTCGACTTCGACTGGCGGACGCACTCCGCGCCCGCCTACATCGAAGCCTACCGGCGGGCGATGGCGCTCCGGGCGGGGGCCTCGGCACCATCGCCGACGCCCCCGGTTCGGAGGACGAGGCCCTAGTCGAGCTCGAGCGCGCGCAGGATCGCGAGGACCGTCGCCTCGGGGTGAGTGCGCTGCGGCGAGTGCGGTCCGTCGGCGATCCGCAGGACGTGCTCCGCACCGAGGCGGGCCGCGAGGAGCGGCAGCACGGCGTCCGGCACCATGCAGCCGGCCCGGAACTCGCCGAGGATGGCCCAGGTCGGGACGCCGGCCGCAGCCGGATCGGCGAGCGCCCCGAGGCCGCCGTCCCAGTCGCCGTTCTCGAGGAGGATGGCTCGAACCGCCGCCACGTCGAACTGGGTGAGCCCGAGCGCCTTGGCGCGCACGTCACCCTCGGACCAGCCGGGATTCGCGCCCTCGATGGCGGCCAGGGCCTCGTCGAAGCTGTCGTACTTCCGCTCCAGCGGATCGTGGGTCATCAGCTCCATGGCCTGGACGGGGAGTGCGGGCGGGTCCATGAGCAGCAGGCGGCTGGGGGAGAGGCCGGCCGACGGCAGCGCAGCCGCGACCATGGCGCCCCAGGAATGCCCGGCCACCGCGAGGCCGGGCTGGTCCAGCCGCGCGGCGCCGATGAGCGCGGCCACGTCCGCGGCGGTCTCGGCGAACCGGTGGCGGCCCTGCCACTGGCTCGTCCGGCCGTGGCCGGGCAGCTCCACCGCCACGACGTGGCGGCCCGCCGCGGCGACGGCCGGCCCGACCCGCCAGAACGTGTCCGCGTTCGACGTCACGCCATGCAGGAGGAGGAGCGGCGGCGTGGAGGGTTCGCCCCAGGACCAGGTCGCCCACGGCAGCCCGCCGCTCTCGACGGTCGCGCGGCGCGCGTCCCGAAGGTCCGGCTGTGCCCCGGCGAGGGCCGCGGCCACGGCCGGCGGCAGGTCCGCGGCAGTTGCGCGAAGCGGCGGGGGGAGGGGAGTGCCGGCCGCCGGGTCGCTGGTGGGTCGGGTCGTGGCCTCCATCGCGGCGATCGTAGCGGGTAGGATGGGAGCTCGGCGCCGGGCACCCCGGGCCGGATCGCGGAGGGTCCCCATGGCCAACCAGTTCGTCGTGCAGCTGAAGAACGAGCCGGGCTCCATGGCGATCCTCGCCGAGACGCTCGCCGCGGCGGGCGTGGACCTGCGGGCGATCGGTGGCGGGGGGATCGGCGATTCCGGCCACGTGATCATGACGACGGCGGACGACGACGGGACGCGGCGGGTCCTCGATGCGGGCGGCTATACCTACGTCGAGGGCGAGTCCATCCTCGCCGAGGTGGACGACCGGCCGGGTGGCATGGCCCGGATCTCGCGAGCCCTCGCGGATGCCGGCGTGAACATCTACGGCCACCTCTTCCTCGGCCGCTGGGGCGACCGGGCCATGTTCGCGTTCGTCGTCGACAAGCCGGACGTGGCGAAGCCGATCCTCGAACGGAAGGCCTGACCGGCCCTCGACGCTGGCCGGGGGCCTCGATGCTGCGGCGTCCGGCCGCCGCGACGCTCGTCGCTGCGGGCCTGGCGATTTCCAGTCACCATGGGTTTCTTCGAGGCTTCGCTCGTCGCAGCGTGGCGGGGGGGAGCCGCCGTCGGCGCGCTGACCTGGATCGACGTCACCGGCCGGCGGCCCCGCCGGATCAGCAGGCGCTGAGGCTCACCCCGCCACTGACGAGTGCATCGACCTGCGTGGCCGCGGTCGTCATGTCCCCGTCCTGGAGCGCCTTGACGAGCGTATCGCGCCACGTCGTGGTGGCGGCATCCGCGGGCTGGAGGGTGGTCAGCCCCGTGATCAGAACGTCCTTGTTGGAGGCAAGGAGCGCGGGAACGTCGGCGCCCGGCGCCCGGAGCTGGTCGATGACGGCCATCGTGGTCGCGTCGACGCACCCGGCGACCGGCGAGCCGCTCGCCCCGGGCAGGATGTCGCTCGGGATCGCGATGCTCGGGACGGTGCTCGCGCTCGACGAGCAGGCACCGACGCCGAGGGCCGCGAACGCCAGGACGGCGATCATCGTGCCGGCACGCCGCCACGTCGGACGGGACGGGTTGGTCGCGGACATGGTGCCGCGGTCGAGTTCGTTCATGGAGTTCAGCCTCTTGCTGGCGCGTCCGGGGTCCCGGACGGTCGCATCGAGGGTGCCCCGAACGAGGCGACGTTCGCGGCAAGGTTCGGCCCGTCGGGCTCTCAGGAACCTCGCGACCGTGCTGCGGGCCGAGTCTCCGAGCGCGGGACTGGCCGTCCACTCCGGGCCAGCTGATGCGGGCGCTACTGGACTGGCAAGCCGGCGGCGAGGCGACCACGCACTCGGGCAGTCGGCCTTCGCGTCAACGGTTGGCATCGGACGCCAGCGGGGACGCCAGAAGCCCTTGCCAGCTGGATTGTCACGCCAGCCGCAGGGTCCGGCCACGTCGGGCAGGTTCACGAGGCGCCCGCTCGCGGTGAATGGTGGAGCGGGAGACGGGGGTCGAACCCGCGACATTCAGCTTGGAAGGCTGACGCTCTGCCAACTGAGCTACTCCCGCCCGGACGCTCGCTGGGCGTGGGCGAACGCTACCACGACCCCGCGGACGCCTTGCAACGGTACCGAAACCTGCCCCCGCATCCTCGAAGTCCACGTCCGGGATCGGCCATGCCACGATCGCGCTCATGGAACGGCCCCGAGGCGCGGACAAGGACCCGGGCACCAGGAAACGCGAATTGACGCGCCATTCGAACGAGATGCTGGCCGCCATCGACGACCTGCACGGGATGGAGTCGGAGAAGCGTCGCCTGCCCATCTCGACGCCCGGCTTCCACCGCCTCGCCGACGACATCACGGCCCGGAGCCGCGAGGTCTTCCGCATGGCGCGCGACGAGGCGGACGAAGCTGACGCGATCCCGACCGGCACCGAAAGGATCGACGACATCGCCGAGGAGGACGACGAGGCATCGTCCTCCGGCTGACGGGAGAGCGGCGCCGACCCATTGCGGCGCCGCCGTCTCCCAAACCGGGACTTCAGGCCGGGCAGGCCGGCGTGTCGAACCCACCGTCGCCGACGGTGATCGGCGCGTTGCCGACGTCGCGCGGGATCAGGCCGCGGATCGGGCCGCCGTTCGCGGCGGCGGCGGGTGTCGAGTTCGTCGCGTTGGCGCCGTCGCCGGCGACACCGACGCAGCGAAGAGGGGTGATCCCGTGGACGTGGCCGACCGCAGTCGCGACCATCGTCAGGGTCAGGACCCCCGTGATGGACAGGCTGACCAGGAGATGTCGAAGGCGTCGCATCTGAAGCTCTCCGTGCCGGCGCCGGGGGCCGGGACGATCGTTGAGGCCGTCCGGCGCCTCGCCACCATAGCAATGACCGGGGATGGGCGCCGAAATCGCGCACAACCCGCTCTCGTCTCGAACACCTCTCGACCGGACCCCGTGTCGACCAGGTGTCGCACCCCCCTCGAGACCAGGATGCCCCGCCCGTCACCGTTCCGCGCCTCGTCGGGGCTGCTCGGACCCCAGCTTCCGGTGACTTGACGGGGCACACCGCCCCCGCGACCATCCGCGCATGCCGCTCTTCCTCGTCGCGCTCGGCGGTGCCGCCGGCGCCGTGACCCGCTACCTCGTGGACGGCGTCGTCGCGGAGCGTGCCGGCGGCGCCTTTCCCTGGGGAACCCTCGTCATCAACCTGTCGGGATCGCTGGCGCTCGGGCTGGTCTTCGCCCTGGCGATCGAGCGGGGCGTTCTGCCGTCGAACATCCGGGGACCCCTGATGATCGGCTTCCTGGGGGCCTACACGACGTTCTCGACGCTCATGCTCGAGAGCTGGCGGCTCTGGGAGGACGGCGCGGCCGGGCTCGCCGTCGCCAACGCCTTCGGCTCGGTCGTGCTGGGGCTCGCCGCCGTCTTCGTCGGCCTCACCCTCGGGAGGGCACTCGCGTGAAGCTCGAAGGCGCAGGGCTCCTCGCCCGCATCTACATCGGCGAGTCGGACACCTTCGAGGGGCGCCCGCTCTACGAGGCGATCGTCCATCGCCTTCGGGATCGCGGCCTTGCCGGGGCGACGGTCCTTCGCGGCATCGAGGGCTTCGGCGCGAAGCACCACCTCCACACGACCCGCATCCTCCGCCTCTCGGGGGACCTGCCCATCCTCATCGAGGTCGTCGACGCGGAGGAGCGGATCCGGGCCGTCCTGCCGGAACTCGATGCCATGGTGGCGGGCGGCCTCATCACGATCGAGGCCGTGGAGGTGATCGCCTACCGCGCTGATCGGACGGCCGATCCCGACTGACACTGACGGAAGGGCGTCCGGCGGCCCGCCACGGGCGCGTACCATCCCGACCGTGGAACGACCGCACGACGACGGCTCGGCGACGCGCCTGACCGATCTCGTCGGCATCCTCGGCCTTGCCGGCATCGCCCTCGGAACGGTGCTCCTCGGTTCCGGCGACCTCGGGTTCGACCGGGTCGCGGCGATCACCGCCCTGTTCGCGTGGCTGCCCGTGACGCTGCCTGGCGTCGCCCTCGTCCTGGTCTGGGCCGCGGTCGAGCTCGCCGCCGGCGTGGTCCTGGCCCGGGCGATCCGCGGCCGGCCCTTCGATGGGCTGGACGAGGCGATCCTCGGCGGGTTCGTCCTGCTCGTGGTCAAGGACGTCCTGGCCCTGGGGCTCCTCGCGGGGTTCGGGCAGTTCAGCCAGCCGGTCCTCATCGGCATCGACGTCGGCATCCTCGTCCTGGGGGCCTTCGGGTTCCGCCCCATCCTGGGACCCGGGGCGATCCCCGCCATCGACGCCGGGACGCCGTTCGGGGCCCTGCTCGTCGCTGCCTGGGCGGCGCCGGTCCTCCTGATGATCGCCTCACCGGTCGTGCCCTTCCTCGACGTCCTCCCGAACCATGTCGCGCCGGCCGAGCACCTCCGGACCTTCGGTTCGCTCGGCTCCCTGACCGACACGCAATCGCCGATCTACGGCCCGTCGCGGATCTTCCTCGGCTACACGGCGCTCCTGGGCACGATCACGACCGGTGCCGGACTGCCGGCGGGCCAGGCGCTCTCCGCCTTCATCCTGCCGTCCACGCTCCTCACCGCCATCGCGATCTGGCGGCTGGCGACCGCGCTCGGTGGACGCGGCATGGCACCGTGGGCCCTGCTGACGTTCGCGATGACGACGTCGATGGCGCGGCTCGGCGACGCGCGCGCCACCGTCGTGGTGCTGCCGCTCGTGGCCTGGAGCCTCGCGGTGCTCGCCGAGCGGATGGCCGCGGAACCGCTGCCGCCCGTGCGGCGGTCCGGCCGCCAGCTCCTGCCGGACGGCGTGGTCCTGGGGCTCGGACTCGGCGCCGCGATGCTGCTCCATCCGGTCATCGGGTTCCTCGCCGCGCTGACGGTCCTGGGCTGCGTGCTGGCCGTGCCGGCGCGCGCCCGCGACATCGGCGTCCCCGGCCTCGTGACCGGCGCGCTGGTCGCCCTGCCCCAGGCGGCGACGATGATCGGGCTTTCGCTGCCGCCCGGGGCGCTCGTCGTGTCCGTCGTCCTCGGGGTCGCGGCAGGGCTCGCGGTCGAGGCGTTCCCCGCGATCCGGGCCACGGCGGTGCTCGCCGGCCGCGCTGCGGCCGTGGTCCTGGCGCTGCTGGCCGTCCTTGCCGCGGGGCCGATCATCCGCGCCGCGGTCGCGGGGGCGGCTCCGCTGCTCGGCACCATCGAGGTGACGATCGTCGCGGCGGTCGTGGCCGGTGTCCTGCGCGCGTCCGCGGCGCGTTCGCTCGTCCTCTGGGCTGCCCTCGGCGCGGGGTTCGGCGTAGCCGCGCTCACCCAGCTCGTGCCCGAGGAGGGGAGCGGCCTGCTCGGCGAAGCCCTCCGCTTCGAGCTGCCGAAGACGCTCCACTACTGGGTCCCCGTCTTCGCGGCCCTGCTGGCCGCGGGCGGGCTCGAGGCGCTGCTCCGGGCGGACCGGCTGCCGGTCGTCGTGCGCGGCGTGGGGCTCGCCGCGTTCGTCGGGACGGCTGCCCTGCCCCTCCGCTCCACGCCGATCGACGCCTTCTACCTCGGCGAGCACCGCCTCAGCGAGACGTTCTCGATCGCCATGCGCTGGGTCCAGACGGGATTCTGGAAGGGCTTTCCAGACAGCCGCTACGTGGTCGACGGGCCGCGGCAGGAGATCCTCGATGCCGTCCGGGCGGAGATCGAGGCGGGCCGGATCGGGCCCGACACGCCGATCCTCCACGTCGCGGCGAGCTTCCAGCAGTGGCGCGCCGTGCCGCTCGGCGTCTTCGACGGCGTCACCGAGACGGACGTCACGAACGACGCCGTCGTGAGCATCCACACCGTCGGTGGCCGGCTGCGCCCGATGGCGGAGCTCGGCGCGCTCCTCTCCGGTGGCGCCTACCCCTACGTACTCCTCGAGCCGAGCCCGGGGGAGCTCCCGCCCGACCTGCGCGACCGCATCCTCGCGGCCGGCTACACGCCCATCTTCGCGAACGGCCAGGGCGAGCTGTTCGCGCGCGGCGGCTGACGGCCGGGCGCGTAGGATGGCCGACATGAACGGCCCGGACCCCCTGATCGAGCTGATTCGCGGCGCCGTCATCGGGGACGACGAGGCGGTCATGGGCCCGTACGGGCTCCGCCGCGTCACCTACGCCGACTACACGGCCTCCGGCCGCTCCCTGTCGTTCATCGAGGACTACGTCCGCGAGGCAGTCCTGCCGCTCTACGCGAACACGCATACCGAATCGTCGGGCACCGGGCTCCAGACGACGCGCTTCCGCGAGGATGCCCGGGCGATCATCCGGACGGCCGTCGGCGGCAATCCAGCGGATCACGTCGTCATCTTCTGCGGCTCCGGGTCCACGGCCGCGATCAACAAGCTCGTCGACGTCCTGAACCTCCGCCTGCCCGCTGACCTCGACGATCGCTACGGGTTCCGGGCCTCGATCCCTGCCGCGGAGCGCCCGGTCGTCTTCATCGGGCCGTACGAGCACCACTCGAACGAGCTGCCGTGGCGCGAATCGATCGCCGACCTCGTGACGATCCCGGAGGACCTTGACGGCCGGATCGACCTCGCGGCGCTCGAGCGGGCGCTCGTGGCGCACGGGGACCGCGGCCTGAAGATTGGCAGCTTCTCGGCCGCCTCCAACGTCACCGGCATCCTGAGCGACACGCAGGCGATCTCGATCCTCCTCCACCGCCACGGCGCGCTGTCCTTCTGGGACTTCGGGGCGGCCGCCCCCTACGTGGACATCGACCTCTCGCCCCACCGCGAGGGGCCGGATCAGGCCCTCGACTACCTCGACGCCGTGTTCATCAGCCCCCACAAGTTCATCGGCGGCCCGGGGACGCCCGGCGTCCTCGCCGCCCGCCGGGAGCTCTTCCGCAACCGGGTCCCCACGTCGCCCGGGGGCGGGACCGTGGCGTACGTGAACCCGGAGGAGCACGTCTACCTTCGGGACCCCGAGCATCGCGAGGAGGGCGGCACGCCGGCGATCGTCGAATCGATCCGGGCCGGGCTCGTCTTCCAGCTCAAGGATGCGGTCGGCGAGGCCGCGATCCGGGAGCGTGAGCACGACTTCATCCATCGGGCGATGCACCGCTGGGAGGAGAACCCCGCGATCCAGGTCCTCGGCTCGCACACGCTGCCGCGCCTCTCGATCGTCTCGTTCGTCGTTCGCCACGCGGGTCGCTACCTCCATCACAACCTCGTCGTGGCCCTCCTCAACGACCTCTTCGGGATCCAGTCGCGGGGCGGCTGCTCGTGCGCGGGTCCATACGGCCACCGGCTCCTCGGCATCGACATCGCGACGTCCCACGAGTTCGAGCGCGAGATCTCGCGCGGCTGCGAGGGGATCAAGCCGGGCTGGGTCCGGGTGAACTTCAACTACTTCATCAGCGAGGCGGTCTTCGCGTTCATCCTCGACGCCGTGGACTTCGTCGCGAGCGAGGGCTGGCGACTCATGCCCGACTACCGGTTCGACCCGGCGACGGGCCTCTGGCACCACCGCGGCGGCGTCGTGGAGCCACCGCTGTCGCTGCACGACGTCTCGTACGCCGGCGGCTCGATGGGCTACACGGCCCACCGCCACCAGGCCCCGGATTCCGCCCTCGCCGGGTACCTCGCGGCGGCGCGCGAGATCGTCGCCCGTCGCCGGCCGGCTGCGCCGGCGGCGCCCCTCGAGGTCGGCGACGACTTCGAGTCGCTGCGCTGGTTCTGGCTGCCCGAGGAGATCGAGCGGGAGCTGGCAACCGCGACCGGCTGACCGCGCTCCGGCGCCGATCCCCCGGATGGCGGTCCGGGGTGGTACGGATGCGTGATGGTGCGTCAGGACACCGGGCCGGACGATGTCGGCTGCCGGTTCCGTCCGCGTCCGCGTCCGGCCGCTCGAGGCACCAATCATTTCCG
This sequence comes from Chloroflexota bacterium, assembly GCA_016191345.1. Lineage (GTDB taxonomy): Bacteria > Chloroflexota > Limnocylindria > Limnocylindrales > CSP1-4 > UBA5189. The sequence goes on along the minus strand of JACPOU010000047.1, from coordinate 73,926 downwards.
CAGTCGCCGCCACTCCGACCCGCGTCCTTCGCCGACCCGCGCTCGCCGCCCGGTTGCGTCGCTGGGTCGTGGCCGACGTCCACGCGGCGCTGGCGATCGCGCTCGTCGTCCCCGTGCTCATCGGCGAGGCGGTCCATGCTTTTGCCGGCTCGGGGCCCCCGATCGCCCTGTCAGCCTGGTTCCTGGGCTCGCAGGTCGTCCTGGGGCTCGTCACCCCCGGTCGCGACCGGGGGGTCCGGCGAGCGCTTCGGCTCATCCTGGCGGTCGCCTACGTGGGGCTCCTGACGCTCGTCGAGCCGCGCACCGAGGCCACCCTGCCGGTCCTCTACGTCCCCACGATCACCCTCGCCGCGGCCATGGGCGCCCGGACGGGGATCATCGTCGCCATCGTCGCGGCGGCCACCGCCCGCCTGGCGATCGCCGTCGAGGCCGGCCCGAGCGCCGCCATCGAGCAGAGCATCGTCCCGATCGTGGTCGTGGCGTTCATCGCGGTCGGGACGCGCCACATCGTCGCCTCGCTCGAGCGCTCCGTCGAGCGGTTCCGGGACGCGGTCGCCGCGGAACGCCGACGGGCGCGGCGGATGCAGGCGATCGAGCAGGTCGGCTACCTCCTCGCCCAGGACGGCCCGAGCCCCGCGGCCCTCGAGGCGATCATGGACATCCTGGTCGGCACCTTCGGCTACCACTACCCATCGGTCTACCTCTGGACGGGCGCGACCCTGCGGCTCGGCGCGCAGCGCGGCTACGCGCATCCGATCGAGGAGTTCGACGCAGGGGCCGGCATCATCGGCCGGGTCGCGCGCACCCGCGAGCCGATGTTCGTGCCCGACGTCACCCGCGACGCCGACTACATGGGGGCGAACCCGGACGTCGTCTCGGAGATCAGCGTGCCGCTCCTCCACGATGGCGACCTGCTCGGCGTCCTGAACGTCGAATCCAGCGGCGTCCAGCCCCTCGACCGGGACGACCTGGCCTCGATGCGGACGATCGCCGACCGGCTCGCCGTGGCCATCGCCCTCGGTCGCGAGCGCCGGAAGCTCACCGAGCGCACCGACCTGCTCGACCGGCTGATCGAGTCGGCCGGCCGCCTCAGCGCCTCGCTGGACACCGCCGAGGTGGCGACGCGGATCGTGGACGCCGCCCGGTACGTCGTCGGCTGCGATGCCGCGATCCTCGTCCTGTCCGATATCGACGGCGCCTTCCGGATCGCGGCGGTCCAGGGCCTCGCCGAGACGATCGTCGGCCGCGCCATCCTCCCCGGCGAAGGCGCCGCGGGCCGGGCGATCGCCAGCGGCAAGGTCGTCATCGACGATGACTTCGACCGGTCCCAGTTCCCGAAGGTCGGGCAGGAAGTCCTCGCCGACCTGTCAATCCGGGTCATGGGCCTGCCGATCGCCCGCGACGACATCGTCATCGGGGCGATCACGATGCTGCGGCGATCGGGCGACGGGTTCAGCGAGCAGGAGCGCGAGATCGGCCAGCTCATGGCCGCCCACACCTCGCTGGCACTCGGGAACGCGACGCTCCACGCGGCGGCGACCGAGGCCGCGGTCCGCGACCCGCTCACGGGACTGCACAACCGGCGATTCCTCGACGCCACCGTGGCCCGCGCGAGCGCCGGACGCGGACGCGAGAAGCCCGACCAGCGGCGCCCGGTCGCGGCGATCCTCTTCGACCTCGACCACTTCGGGGCGCTCAACAAGCAGTTCGGGCACCAGGTCGGCGATTCCGTGCTGCGGGCGTTCTCGGACGTGTTGCGCCAGCGCTTCCGCAGCTCCGACCTCGTGGCCCGCTACGGCGGCGAGGAGTTCCTCGTGGTGCTGGAGGGGGCCTCGCGCGACGACGCCGTTCGGGCCGCGGAGGACGTCCGGCTCGCCTTCCGCGCCGTGGAGGTGGCCGGACCTGGCGGAACGGCCGTGCGGGCCACGGTCTCCGCGGGCTGCGCGGCGCTCGACCCGGCGGTCGCCGATCTCGCCTCGATGATCGAGACGGCCGACGTCGGGCTGGCGATGGCCAAGTCGGGCGGCCGGGACCAGGTCGTGGCCGCCTGACACAGAGCGGCCCGGAACGAGATACCTCGTCCCGGGCCGGATCATTCCCCCGACGGAGCACGTCGGCCCGACCATGGTACCCCCCCGACGGACGATGTCCAGACCCTCGGCCGCCCGGCGCGTGCATCCGCGGTGCCCCGCGGCACCGACCCGTCCGGTGACCTCAGGCGTCGCCGAGCGGGACCCCCATGACGTTGAAGCCGCCGTCGACGTAGACGACCTCGCCCGTGACCGCCGAGGAGAGGTCGGAGCAGAGCCAGAGGGCGGTCCGGCCGACGTCCTCGGGGGTGATGTTGGCCCGCAGCGGGGCGACGTCGGCGAAGGAGCCGTACAGCTTCTTGAAGCCCGCGATGCCGGCGGCCGCCAGCGTCCGGACGGGGCCGGCGCTGATCGCGTTGACCCGGACACCGGACGGGCCCAGGTCGGCGGCGAGGTAGCGCACGCACGCCTCGAGGGCGGCCTTCGCGACGCCCATGACGTTGTAGTGGGCGACGACCTTCTCGGCGCCGTAGTAGCTCAGCGTGAGGACCGCCGAGCCGGGGTGGAGGAGCGGGCGGGCCTCTCTGACGAGCGCGACGAGGGAATAGGCGGAGACGTCCATGGCCAGCGCGAAGCCGTCCCGGGAGGTGTCCACGAAGGACCCGTCGAGGTCCTCGCGGCGGGCGAATGCCAGCGCGTGGACGAGGATGTCGACCTGGCCGTGGGCGGCCTGCCACTTCGCCATGACGCCCCGGATCTGCTCGTCCGACTGGACGTCGCAGGGCTCCACGAACGTCGAGCCGATCGACGCCGCGAGCGGCCTGACGCGTCGCTCGATGAGGCTCTCGACGGACGAGAAGCCGACCGTCGCCCCCGCCACGTGGAGGGCCTCGGCGATCCCCCACGCGATCGAATGGTCGTTCGCGACGCCGAAGATCAGCGCCTTCTTTCCGTCAAGGAGTCCCATGCCTCGCCTCCATCGTCGTCCCGCGGGGCAGACTACCATCGGGCCGATGAGCGGCACGACGCGTTCCGGCGAGGGCGATCGTCTCGCGAGTGCCCTCCGCGGGGTCCGGGCGCTGGTCCTCGACGCGGACGGCGTGCTCCTGCTCGCGGGCAGCGCGCTCCCGGGCGCGGTCGAGGCCCTCGACAGGCTCGAGGCGGCCGGCGTCCCGTACCGCGTGGTCACCAACTTCTCGGGCGCCCACCGGACGTCGCTTGCGGCCGCCGTCTCGCGGACGTTCGGTCGCCCGGTCCGGCCCGAGCGCCTGATCACGGCGGCATCGGCCGCCGCCGCCTACACGCTGGCACGCCATCCCGGGGCGCCGCTGTTCGTCCTCGCCTCGGACGACGCCCGCCGCGAGTGGGCCGGCCAGCGGCTCCTGGACCTCGAGGCCGCGGCAGCCCCGGAGGCCTCCGTCGCGGCCGTCGTGATCGGCGACGGCGGCGACGAGCTGTCGTACCGGAACCTGGACATCGCCTACGGCCTCGCCCGACGCGGGGCGGAACTCGTGGCGATGCACCGCAACCCGTGGTGGATCACGCCGAAGGGGCCGACCCTCGATTCGGGTGCGCTCGTGGCCGGCCTCGAGTTTGCCCTCGGGCGGACCGCGACCGTCGCGGGCAAGCCGTCGCCGGTCGTCTTCCGCCAGGCGGTCCGCGAGCTCGCGGTGGAGGTGGCGACCTCGGGTGCGCGGCGGCTCCGGCTGGCCGAGATCGCCATGGTCGGGGACGACCTCGCAGCCGATGTCGGTGGGGCGAAGCGGGTGGGGCTGCGCGGCATCCTCGTGCTGAGCGGCAAGACGGATCGTGCGGGGCTCGAGCGGGCCTCCGGAAGCGGGCGTCGGCGTGCGCAACCCGACGGCGTCGCCGACGGCATCCTCGACGTCGTGATCGCCCTCGTCGAGGCGCGACCCGCGGCTTGCTAGACTGGCCGCAACGAACCGATTGCCGCGCCGATCGGACCGCTGCGTCCGGGCGCCGCCCCCTCGTCCTCCGTCACGGGAGACCTTCGATGACCACCGAGTCCCGGCCCCGGATCAAGATCACCTACGCCACGCTCCGCAACGACAACGAGGAGCTCCACGAGCTCTACGAGGCGGGGGTCAAGGCATCCGAAGCCGGCCTCGGGGCGGACCATCGGAACTACGTCGGCGGACGCTGGGTCGAGGGCCGGGCGGGAACCTTCGAGGCCCGCTCGCCGATCGATTCGAGCATCTTCCTCGGGACCTTCGCGAAGGGCGACCGCCGGGACGTGGTGGACGCGATCGCGGCCGCACGCAAGGCGCAGCCCGGGTGGCGCCGGACCCCGTGGCGCGAGCGCCTCGAGATCCTCCGGCGGGCCGCCGAGCTCATCAGCGAGCGCCAGATGAAGTACGGCGCGGACATGGCGTACGAGGTCGGAAAGAACCGTCTGGAGGCCCTCGGCGAGGTCGAGGAGGCGGCCGACCTCATCCGCTACTACGCCCAGACGATGGAGGACAACAACGGCTACGACCACCCGATGGACAACCTCGGGGACATGGCCGTCCACACCCGGACGATCCTCCGGCCCCACGGCGTCTTCGCGGTGATCAGCCCCTTCAACTTCCCGATGGCGCTGGCCGTCGGCCCCATCTCCGCCGCACTCATGGCCGGCAACACCGCGGTCTTCAAGCCCGCGTCCGCCTCGCCGCTGTCCGGCGTCAACCTCATCCAGGCGTTCGTGGATGCCGGCCTGCCGGAGGGCGTCGTGAACCTCGTCATGGGCCCCGGTGACACCGTTGGCGAGGAACTCCAGACCAACCCCGGCATCGACGGAATCGTCTTCACCGGCTCGTTCGAGGTCGGATTCCGGCTCTTCAAGTCCTTCTCGACGACGTGGCCGCGGCCGTGCATCGTCGAGATGGGCGGCAAGAATCCGGCGATCGTCTCGCGCAATGCAGACCTCGAGGAGGCCGCCGAGGGGATCATGCGCTCGGCCTTCGGCTTCGGCGGCCAGAAGTGCTCGGCGAACTCGCGGGTCTACGTCGAGAAGCCCGTCCACGACGAGCTGATCCGCCTTCTCGTCGAGAAGACCGAGAAGATCTCGATCGGCAACCCGATCCCGCGCCAGAACTGGCTGGGGCCGGTCGTCGACGCCAAGGCCGTGGCGCGCCACCAGGCCGCCGTCGCCGAGGCGCGGCGCGACGGCACCGTCTTCACGGGCGGCGAGCATCTCTCCGACGGGGACTTCGCCCGCGGCTTCTACGTCGAGCCGACGGTCGTGGGCCTGCCCGCGTCACACCGGCTGTTCCAGGATGAGCTGTTCGCGCCGTTCACCGCGGTAGCCGCGGTCGATTCGCTGGGCGAGGCGCTCTCGCTCGCGAACGATTCGACGTACGGGCTGACGGCCGGCGTCTACAGCGAGGACCCGGCCGAGGTCGCGCAGTTCCTCGACGAGATCCACGCCGGTGTGCTGTACGTGAACCGGCGTGCTGGAGCGACCACGGGTGCGTGGCCGGGCGTCCAGGCGTTCGGCGGCTGGAAGGGCAGCGGCTCCACCGGCAAGGCCGGCCTCTCGATGTACTACGTCGCGCAGTTCATGCGGGAGCAGAGCCACACGGTCGTCGACTGAAACGGGCGTCGAGCCCGGGGGTGGTCGGGCAAGGACAGGTCAGGCAGGCAGACGACTCCGGCTGCTAGACTCGGAATATCCAGTCTGCATAAACCGTATGCGTCCACCCATGCCCAGAGGTGCCCCGTGGCCCAGGCTCCGTCGCGGCTCGCGCATGCGCGCCCCGTCCCGCACATCGTCTCCGAGATCCCCGGCCCCAAGGCCCGCGCCCACGTCGCGTACGACGAGACCTGGACCTCACCGAGCCTGCCGCGCGCCTACCCGATCGTGCCCGTCCGCGGCGAGGGCCTGACGGTCGAGGACATTGACGGCAACCTCTTCCTCGACTTCGCGGCGGGCATCGCCGTGACCTCCACGGGCCACAGCCACCCGCAGGTCGTGGCCGCGATCAAGGAGCAGGCCGCCGAGCTCATCCACTTCTCCGCGAGCGACTTCTACCTGCCGATCTACGCCCAGGTCTGCGAACGCCTGGCGGGGGTCGCCCCGATCAAGGGCGGCCGTGCCCGGACGTACCTCGGCAACTCCGGGGCGGAGGTCGTGGAGGCGTCGATCAAGCTGGCCCGCCATGCGACGGGGCGCCAGAACGTCGTCGCATTCCTCGGCGCGTTCCACGGCCGGACGTACGGAGCGGTGAGCCTCACGGCCTCCAAGGCCAAGTACCACGCTCATTTCGGGCCGCTCCTGCCGGGCATCTACCACGCGCCGTACGGCACGGTCGAAGACCTGAAGTGGTTCGATGAGGTCCTCTTCGACAAGCTGGTCCCGGCCAGCGAGGTCGCCGCGATCATCGTCGAGCCGATCCAGGGCGAGGGCGGCTACCTGGTCCCCGAGGACGGCTTCATGCCCGGCCTCCGCGAGCTCTGCGACCGGCACGGGATCCTGCTCATCGCCGACGAGATCCAGTCCGGCGTCGGGCGGACGGGTGAGATGTGGGCGGTGGATCTCTGGGACGTGAAGCCGGACATCCTCCTCACGGCGAAGGGGATCGCGTCGGGCATGCCGCTCGGCGCGATGGTCGCCAGAGCTGACCTCCTCGAGGCCTGGGGTGCCGGGGCGCATGGCTCGACGTACGGCGGCAACCCGGTGGCGTGCGCCGCCGCGATGGCCACGCTCGACCTCATCGAATCCGGGCTCGTCGACAACGCCCGAGTTCGCGGCGAACAGGCGATGGCCGGCCTCCGCGAACTCGCGGCCCGTCATCCCGGGCTTGTCCGCGACGCGCGCGGCCGGGGGCTCATGATCGGCGTCGAGTTCGACACCGCCGCCCACGCCGAGGCGGTCCAGCGGGCCGCCTTCCAGCGCGGACTGCTCGTGCTGGAGTGCGGGAAGACGACGGTGCGGATGTCGCCGGCCCTCACGGTCAGGAAGGACGAGATGGCGACGGCGCTCCGGATCTTCGGCGAGTCCGTCGCCGAGGTTGCGGCGCGAGGCGACTGAGCGGGCCGTCTGATCAGCGCGCCGCGCCGCGCCGAAGGCGCGCACTTGGCGCCGTCGGCGGGCTCGCCCCGCGAGGCGACTGAGCGGTCCGCCTGATCACCGCGCCGCGCCGAGGGCGCGCACGGCGCCGGGGGTCGCGCCGCGAGGCGACCGAGCGGTCCGCCGGATCACCGCGCCGCGCCGAGGGCGCGCACCCGGTGCCGTCGGCGGGCTCGCGCCGCCCGCTCTGGGACAGATCGACATCCAGCGAGGCTTCGGCAGAGCGTCGCGGTCAGATCGACACGAGGGCCTGGATCCGTCACGAATATCCCCGCGGACCGTGCTCGGACCGTGCTCGGACCCGCCGCGCTGGTGACGAAGCCTCGTGACGTGTCGATCTGGCAGGGACGCGCCACGCTTGCGTCACTTGACGGGTGTGCGGCGTCAAGCAGTGACGAACCCTCGCCACGTGTCGATCTGGCCGGCGCGCGGCGTCAAGCAGGGACGAACCCTCGCCACGTGTCAATCTGACCGGCGCGTGGCGTCAAGCAGGGACGAACCCTCGCCACGTGTCGATCTGGCCGGCGCGCGCCTTCACCCATTGACGAACCCTCGCCACGTGTCGATCTGACCGACCTGCGCGGGTGACCCTCAGGCGGCCGGCACGACCTCGGAGTCTCGGAGCCGCATCGCGAGCGCGGCAAGGGCGACGAGCAGGCTGACCCCCATCACCGGTGCGCCGATCTGCTTGAGGATCGTCGTGGCCGTGATGAGCCCGGCGACGAACACGATCAACCCGAGGTTCGTGCCCCAGAGCGCAACCTGGTCGGCCCACGGCCAGCGGGATGCCCGGTCCGCCGTCGCGGCCAGGAGCACCCCGAGGACGAGGTTCGTGATGACCCCGATGAACGCCGAGTGGTCGCTCGCGATCAGGATCCCGGTGATCGGCGTGGGGTCGGTCGCCAGCGACGGGTCGCTGATGAACTTCGAGACGACGTAGAGGACCAGCGCGACCGCCACGATCACGAATGCCGCCGACATCGCGAAATGCCGCCCGACCCCGCCCCGGAAGGCGCTGGGCAGGACCCGGATCGCAAAGAGCGCGACGGCGACGACGTTGACCAGCAGGTCGACGCCGCCCGCGGCCTGGAGCGCATCGCCGCTCAGGAACAGGAGGGTGAACGACAGGATCATCCCGCCGGCGAAGAGCGCGCCGACCTGGATCACGGCCAGCTTCGGCAGGCCCTTCGTCCCGAGGATCCGCCACTCGAGCAGGCCCATCGCCACGAGGATCAGGTACGAAAAGACCATCGCCGAGGCGTGGGCGCCCACGACATCCGCGGTCGGCGGGAAGAACGTCGGCCCGCCCGCGAGCTGCACCTGCCGCAGGACGCCGATGACGGCGCCGTACGTGAACGTCGTGAAACCGAGGGCGATGGCGAGCGTCGGCAGGGTCCGATGCTCGCGGTACACGCCCCAGGCCCAGACGACGAGCCAGAGGACCATGATGAGGAGGGCCGCCCCGGCCACCGCCCGCAGCGCCGGGATCGCGAGGTAGAACGCGGCCACGTACACCGGCACGAGGATCGCCATGCCCGCGGCGAGCCGGCCGTCGATGCCGCGCAGGAACCAGGCGCTCGCCGCGATGAGCGACAGGGTGATCCAGCCGAGCGTCCCCGAGTGGACGTGGGTGAGCAGCTGGTCACGGTTGAACTCGACGACGTCGAGGCCGTTGAGAATGCCGATCACGATCGTGACGAGGAACACGGCCATCGCCACGAAGAACAAGCGGCGAACCTGGGCGGCCCAGCCGGACGCGCCCGTCATCGAAGCCATCATCGTGCGTCTCCCTCCACTCGGCCCGCAGTCGAGCCCGGGCCTTCCCTCGCCGGCATCCTAGACCCTTGCGGGCCGCGAATCACCCCCTCAAGCGCGGCGCGCCACGCGTGACGGATACTTCGCCCGATGCCCACCTCGAAGGTCGCCTCGATGCGCGACGCCGTCGCCGATCTCGTGCGTGACGGCGACACGGTCGCGATCGAGGGGTTCACCCACCTCATCTCGTTCGCCGCCGGCCACGAGATCATCCGCCAGCGCAAGCGCGACCTCACGCTCGCCCGCCTGACCCCCGATCTCATCTACGACCAGATGATCGCCGGCGGCGTCGCCCGGAAGCTGATCTTCAGCTGGCTCGGCAACCCCGGGGTGGGCGGGCTGGGCGCGATCCGGCGGCGGATCGAGACGGCGGATCCGGCACCCCTCGAGGTGGAGGAGTACAGCCACTTCGGGATGGTCGGGCGGTACACGGCGGGCGCCGCGAACCTGCCCTTCTACCCGATCCGGAGCTACTTCGAGACCGACCTCCCGGTCGCCAATCCGCTGATCCGAGAGATCGAATCGCCGTACGGAGACGGCAGGGTCTTCGCCGTCCCACCGCTCAAGCCGGACGTCTCGATCGTCCACGCCCAGCGCGCCGACGCGGCCGGCAACACCCAGGTCTGGGGTCTCCTCGGCTGCCAGAAGGAAGCCGCGTTCGCCGCCGAGCGCGTCATCGTCGTCGTCGAGGACCTCGTGGACGAGGCGGTGATCCGGGCCGACCCGAACCGGACGATCATCCCCGGCCTCATCGTCGATGCCGTCGTCGTCGAGCCGTTCGGCGCCCACCCGAGCTACGTCCAGGGCGCGTACGACCGCGACAACCGCTTCTACCTCGACTGGGACGCCATCACGAAGGACGAGGACGCGCTCCAGGCGTGGCTCCGGGACTGGGTCTACGACCTCGACGGCCGTGCGGCCTACGTCGACAAGCTCGGGCCGGAGCGCATCGCGGCGCTCAAGCCCGGTTCGGCGCCCTCCGGTTCCGTCGATTACGGCGAGTACCGCTGATGGCGACCGTTCGCTACCTGGTACGCGATGTCGCGCGGAGCGTGGCGTTCTATCGCGACCACCTCGGGTTCGAGGTCGAGCAGGAGATGCTGCCGGCGTTCGCCCGGGTCCGGTCCGGCGACCTGACCCTGTGGTTGGCCGGACCGGCGTCCTCGGCGGCGCGCCCGATGCCCGACGGAAGCGCTCCCGAGCCCGGCGGCTGGAACCGGTTCGTCATCGAAGTCGACGATCTGGCGGCGACGGTCGAGCGCCTGCGAGCCGGAGCCGTGTCGTTCCGGAACGCAATCGTCTCTGGACCCGGCGGGAAGCAGATCCTCGTCCAGGACCCTGACGGCAACCCGATTGAGCTGTTCGAGGCGCGGCGATGACCGAGGCACCTGCGTTCACGAAGTCCGAGATGATGATCGTGGCCGCCGCCCGGGAGCTCGCGGGTCAGCGTGTGTGTTTCGTGGGCGTGGGCCTGCCGAACATCGCGGTCAACCTCGCGAAGCGGACGGTGGCACCCGAGCTCGAGCTCGTCTACGAGGCGGGCGTCTTCGGCGCCCGTCCGGCGCGCCTGCCCCTGTCCATCGGCGATCCGACGATCGTGACCGGCGCGACCGCGGTCGTCTCGATGTTCGAGCTCTTCAGCTTCTACCTCCAGGGCGGGCTGATCGACGTGGGGTTCCTCGGCGCCGCCCAGATCGATCGGTGGGGGAACATCAACACGACCGTCATCGGCCCCTACGACCATCCGAAGACGCGCCTGCCGGGCAGCGGCGGAGCGGCCGAGATCGCGGTCAACGCCCGCCGGATCTTCGTGATCATGCGCCAAGGCGCCCGCTCCTTCGTGGACAAGATCGACTTCCGGACCTCGCCCGGCAACCTCGGCGGCGCCGAGCAGGCGGAGCGGATCCGGCGCGAGGGCGGCTGGCTCGGACGTGGTCCGTCGGTCGTCGTCACCGACCTCGGGATCTGGCACTTCGACGAGGAGGGCCAGATGCGTCTCGACTCGCTGCACCCCGGCGCGACCCTGGACGACATCCGGGCGACGATCGGCTGGGAACCGCGGATCTCGGATGTCCTCGCGACGACGCCGGCGCCGACCGACGAGGAGCTCCGGCTCATTCGCCAGGAGCTGGACCCCGAGGGCGCCTACACCAGGTAGGAGGCGGGGTCAGGCTCGGTCACGTCGGCTCAGGGCGCCGGCGGGTGCCGGCTCAGGGCGCCGGCGGGTGCCGGCTCAGGGCTCCGCCCGGGCCGCCGAGGCGCGCGCCCGGACGACGAGCACCGGACAGGGCGCGTGGCGGACCACGTGATCCGAGACGCTGCCGATGAAGAAGCGCCCCACCCCGCCGCGGCCATGGCTGCCGACGACGACGAGATCCACCTGCTCGCTGCCCGCGGCGTCGACGATGGATTCTCCGGGGTCGCCCTCCCAGATCAGGAAGCTGACCTGGACGCCGTTCGCCCGGCCGCGCGACACGAGCTCCTGCGCGGCCGCCTCGCGGCCGGTTCGCACCTGGTCCACCCGTTGGCCGAAGCGCCCGCCGGGCAGGCGCAGGGAGCCCGGATCGATGACGCTCACGATGAGCAACGCCGCGCCCAGGTCGTGTGCAAGGTCCAGGGCCTGCAGCGCAGCTCCCTCCGAGGCCGGGGACAGGTCGGTCGCGAGGAGGATCCGCTTCACGCCGCCGACGGGCATCGGCCGTCCGCCGAGCGCGTTGGCGGACCTCGGGAACGCGGTCATGGCCGGGAGCCGGCGTGGGGAGCCATGCCCGCATGGTCGGGACCCCACCGGCACCCCGTAAGTGACGAGCGGCCCATATCGGCGGGCCGACATTCCCTCGGCGGTCGCCGCCCGGCCCGTCCTGTACGCTCCGCAACGTGCCCGATCGTCCCACCTCGCGCCCCCTCGCCGACACGATGGCTGGCGACTTCTCCGTCGTCGCCGCGATCGACGCGCTCGACGCCGCGACGCGTGCCATCGCCGGCGAGCTCGACCTGGATCGCGTGCTCCAGCTCATCGTCGACAGCGTCCGGGAGCTCGTCCACGCCCGGTACGCAGCGCTCGGCATCGTCGACGCCGCCGGCCGCATCGAGCGCTTCATCACGAGCGGCATCAGCGCGGAGGACCGGGCCGCGATCGGGCCGCCGCCGCGTGGCCACGGCCTCCTCGGCCTGATCATCCGCGAGGCGCGGGCCTACCGCATCCCGGACATCGCACGACACCCGGACTCGTACGGCTTCCCCGTCAATCACCCGCCGATGGGCTCGTTCCTCGGCCTGCCGATCCGGACGGGCGGACCCGCGATCGGCAACTTCTACCTCACGGACAAGCAGGGCTCCGCGGAGTTCAGCGAATCGGACCAGCGGCTCGTCGAGATGTTTGCCCTGCATGCCGGGATCGCGATCCAGAACGCGCGCCTCCACGCCCGCGTCCAGCGACTGGCGCTCGTGGACGAGCGCCTCCGGATCGGGCGCGACCTCCACGACGGGATCATTCAGAGCCTCTATGCGGTGGCCCTGTCCCTCGAGGACGTGGCCGAGCGCATGACGGAGACACCGGCCGAGGCGGCCGCGCGCGTGGACCGGGCGATCGACCGACTGAACTCCACGATCGGCGAGGTCCGGACCTTCATCATGGGCCTCGGAGCGGAGGACGCCGACATCTCGCTCGGGGCCCGCCTCGCGGGGCTGACCGACGAGTTGCTCCTCACCTCGCGAACGGGCATGGCCCTCGACCTCGACATCGGCGACGCGGCCGAGCTCGACGAAGTCGTCTCGGCCGAGGCGGCGACCCAGGTGCTCCAGATCGCCCGCGAGGCGCTCAGCAATGCCCTCCGCCACAGCCACGGGACGCAGACGCGCCTCTCCATCCGGGTGCACGAGGAGACGGCGATTCTCTCGATCGAGGACGACGGGACCGGCTTCGACCCGGACGCGACGCGGGGCGCCGGGCACTTCGGCCTGGCGAACCTGCGGGATCGCGCCGTCTCGATCGGCGGCAGCCTCGAGATCGACAGCCGGTCGGGGGCCGGGACCCGTATCATCGTCCGGATACCGCTGCTCCGACCGGAGACCGTTGCCCCGTGACCGACACCCAGCCACGACCGATGCGCCTCCTGGTCGTCGACGATCACGAGGTGGTCCGGCAGGGGCTCGTCGCCCTGCTCGACCGGCGGGAAGGGTTCCAGGTCGTCGCGGAGGCGGGCTCCGTCGCCGAGGCCGTCGAGCAGGCACTCCGGCTCGAGCCGGACATCGTCGTCATGGACGTCCGGCTCCCGGACGGCTCCGGCATCGAGGCCTGCCGCGAGATCCGCGCCGAGCTTCCCGCGACGCGCGTCGTCATGCTGACCTCGTTCCCGGACGAGGAGGCTGTGCTGTCCGCGATCGTCGCCGGCGCGGCGGGCTACCTGCTGAAGCAGATTCGGGCCCGGGATCTCGTGTCGGCGCTCGAGGCGGTCGGCCGGGGCGAATCGCTCCTCGATCCGGCCGTGACCGAGAAGGTCCTCGAGCGGGTCCGCCGAATCGCCACCGGCACGTACACGGACGAGCTCGCCCAGCTCACGTCGCAGGAGCAGAAGATCCTGCTGCTCGTCGCCGAGGGCAAGACGAACAAGGAGATCGCGTCGGAGGTCTTCCTGTCCGACAAGACGGTCAAGAACTACGTGAGCTCGATCCTCTCGAAGCTCAACCTGGAGCGACGGGCCCAGGCCGCCGCGTTCGTCGCCAAGCACCGCTTCGATCGAGGTGGCGGCGGCTGATCGCCGCCGGGAACCCGTCCGGCCCCACCTCGGCCCGTGGCGACGGTCCCGCCCATTCGCATCGCGGTCCCGACGAGCCGCCGACATTCGGCCCCGCAGCATGGGCCGTCCGGACCCCGGGTTCCGGCACCTCGGGCGCCTATCCTCGAGGCATGCGGATCGTCACTGCCGAAGAAGCCGTCGCCGGGATCCGTTCCGGGGAGCAGGTCTACCTGCACTGCGCGGCGGCGACGCCGTCTGTCCTCCTCGACGCCCTCGTCGCCCGGGCCGCCGAGCTCGAGGACGTCGGGGTCCTCCACCTCCACTGCGAGGGACCCGGCCCGCATCTCGCCCCCGAGATGGCGCCACACTTCCGCCACCGGGCGCTCTTCATCGGCCCGAACGCCCGGGCGGCGATCAACGAGGGTCGCGCCGAGTACATTCCCGCGTTCCTCTCCGATGTTCCTCGGCTCTTCGACCGGGGCCTCCTGCCGCTTGATGCCGTCTTCGTCAACGCGACCCCGCCCGATGCCCACGGCTTCTGCTCCCTGGGCACGAGCGTCGAGGCGATGCACGCCGCGATCCGCGCCGCGAAGACGGTCATCGTCCAGTTCAACGAGGCCGTTCCGCGCACGCTCGGCGAGAGCTTCATCCACGTCAACGACATCGACCTTGCCGTCGCGTGCGACGTTCCGCCATACGAGCATCGCGTCGGTGAGCTCGGCGAGGTGGAGAACCGGATCGGCCAGTTCGTGGCCGATCTCGTCCCCGATGGGGCCACGATCCAGATGGGCATCGGCGGCATCCCCTCCGCCGTGGGGGTCGCCCTGGCCGACAAGCGCGATCTCGGCGTCCACACCGAGATGTTCACCGACGTCGTCGTGGACCTCGTCGAGAAGGGCGTCATCAACGGCAGCCGCAAGGAGCGCAACCGCGGCAAGATCGTGGCCGCGTTCATGATGGGCACGGCCCGCCTCTACGACTTCGTTCGGGACAACCCGATGGTCGAGATGCGCTCGGTCGACTTCACGAACGACACCCACGTCATCCGCTCATTCAGCCGGATGACCGCGATCAACTCGGCGATCGAGGTCGACCTCACCGGCCAGGTCGTGGCCGACAGCATCGGCCACCGGATGTACTCGGGCGTCGGCGGGCAGATGGACTTCGTCCGGGGCGCGTCGCTGGCCGAGGAGGGCCGGGCGATCATCGCCCTCCCCGCGTCCGCGGCGGGAGGGACCACGTCCCGGATCGTGTCCGCGCTCAAGGGTGGCGCCGGCGTCGTGACGACCCGTGCCCACGCCCGGACGATCGTGACCGAGTGGGGCGTCGCCGAGCTCTGGGGTCGATCGCTCCACGAGCGGGCCGAGGCGCTGATCGGCATTGCCGACCCGGTGTTCCGCGACCAGCTCCGGTCGGAGGCCCGCCGCCTCAACCTGCTCTGAGGGCGTCTCGCATTCGCCGGGACGTCGTCCCCGGCTCAGGCCTTCACGAGGCTGAGCAGCACCTCGAGCGTGGCATCGTCCTCGACCTGCACGAAGTTGGCGATGTCCGGAGGGGTCATCGCGAAGTCCGAGAACGGGAAGGTCAGCGACCCGACGATCTCGATCCGGTCGCCGTTCAGCTGGGCCTGGGCGGGAATCGCGACCCGCTTCGTGACGCCTCTGCGGGCCCGCGAGCCGGGACCCGCCTCGCCTGAACGGGTTCGCTTGGCGGTTGCCGGGAATCGAAAGGGTGGATACCGGGCGTCCCCTCCGGCATCCACCGCGCCCGAATCCTCGATCCGGACGGAAGCGCGCGATAGGGCCGAAGGTCCCGAGTTGCCCGTGACCTCGCCGCCGGGGTCCCGGCCCGCGCGGGCCGCGGAGGACGTCCATTCGGGACCGATGGCGCTGCTGTCGAGGGGCCCCCACCCGTAGCCTCCGGCGTGGAGGTTCACGAGATGGCCAGCAGCCCCGGAATGAGGACGCAGGGGACCGCATCGCGCCCGGAGGCGGCGCCGCCCGCGATCGCCTGGTTCGAGAGCCTGCCAGTGGTTGCCCGCGACAGGCTCGCGCCACTGGTCGCCCAGCTGGACCTCGATGCCGGCGTCACCTTCATGCACGAGGGCGATCCGGCAGCCTTCCTGGCGATCCTGATCTCGGGCCGGGTGGCGCTCCGGATGCGCATCCCGGACCGGGGGGCGATCACGATCCTGACGCTCGAGGCCAACGACATCGTCGGCTGGTCCGTGATCGTGCCGCCGTACCGCGCCACCACGAACGCGACGACCCTGGAGCCGACCCGCCTGGCGATCATCGACGCCGAGACGCTGCGATCGCTGATCGCCGAGGACCAGGCGCTGGCCGCCGCGCTCCTCCCGCGGATCCTCGAGACCATCGCCGACCGGCTCGCCGGGACGCGCGACCAGCTCCTCGACCTCTTCCACGCCGAGGGCGTCGAACCATGGTGATGCCGGTCCCGCTGCCCGGGCGCGCGCGGCTTCCCCCGGTCGCGGACGAGGCCACCGGGTTGGCCGAGGGCTCGAGGCGGTTCCTGCCCCGGGCCCGGTTCGAT
This sequence comes from Chloroflexota bacterium, assembly GCA_016191345.1. Taxonomy (GTDB): domain Bacteria; phylum Chloroflexota; class Limnocylindria; order Limnocylindrales; family CSP1-4; genus UBA5189. The sequence goes on along the minus strand of JACPOU010000047.1, from coordinate 57,718 downwards.
GACCTCCTCGCCGCCCTCGCGGCGAATGGTCGGCGCGTCGTGGGGCCGGTCGTCGCGGACGGGGCGATCGTCTTCGCCGACGTGGCCACGGCCGCTTCGCTGCCTCAGGGCTGGACACTCCGGACCGCCCCCGGCCGCGCCCGCCTCGAGCGCCTGCCCGCCGGCCCCGGTGCCCAGCGGACCTTCGCCTATCCCGTCGCGGCCGCGTCGCCGCCCGTCATCCCTTCCGAGCCCCGGCCGAGCCCGGCCCCGCTCCCGACCCTCGACGCCGGCGCGCTCGAGTACCACCCGGCGACGATCGTCGACGTGCGGGCCGCCCCGCCTCGGGCGCCTTTCCAACCTGCGGCCGCCCCGCCTCGGGCGCGTCCGCCCTGCGGCCGCCCCGCCTCGGGCGCGTCCGCCCTGCGGCCGCCCCGCCTCGGGCGCCTGGCCACGGCGTTGGACGCCCTTCCGCGCCGGCCGACCCCGATCCGAGCCGTTCGTATGACGTAGATGGGCATCACGATTCTGGGAAGGTCATCTTGGGCGCCCGAAAACGGGAATACGAATGGCGCTGCCTGGATTGCCGCGACGACTGAGACCTGCGCAGCCGGTGGAGCCGGCCGGCGCGGCCGGTGGAGCGCGGTCCGGCGCCTACAATCACCGGGTGACCAGCCACGTATTTCGCCGATCGCCTGATGCTGCCCTGCCGACGGCGGTGCGGGCCGAGGGCAGCAGGATCTGGGACGCGGACGGCAAGGCCTATCTCGACGCCGCGGGTGGCGCAATCGTCGTGAACGTTGGCCACGGGCGGCAGGCCGTCGCGGATGTCATGGCGCGCCAGGCCGCGGCCCTCAGCTACGCCCACGGCAGTGCCTTCACGAACGAGCCGCTCGAGTCGTACGCGTCGGCGATCGCGCCGCACCTGCCCCTCGATGACCCAAGGTTGTACCCGGTCAGCGGCGGAAGCGAGGCGATCGAGACAGCGCTCAAGCTGGCGCGGGCGTTCCACCTCGCGCGGGGCGAGAAGGATCGCTGGATCGTCATCGCGCGGTGGGGGAGCTACCACGGCAACACGCTCGGTGCGCTGGACCTGAGCGGCCGCAAGCCGCTCCGACGCCCGTACGAGAGCTGGCTCGGCCGGTTCCGCCACGTCAGCGCGGCGTATCCGTACCGCGCCGGCTACCCGGGTGCCAGCGCGCTCGGCGATCCCGCTGAGCTCGCCGACGAGCTCGAGCGCGCCATCGTCGGTGCCGGCCCGGGGACCGTGGCCGCGTTCATCGCCGAACCCATTGTCGGTGCGACGCTCGCTGCGGCGACGCCACCCGACGGCTACTGGCCGGCGATCGCCGAGGTCTGCCGCCGCCACGGCGTGCTCCTCATCGCCGACGAGGTCATGACCGGCTTCGGGCGGACGGGTCGCTGGTTCGGCGTCGACCATTGGGGCATCCGGCCCGACATCCTCGTCGCCGCGAAGGGGGCGACGTCGGGCTACTGGCCGTTCGGATTCGTCGCGGCCAGCGGCACGGTCCACGACACGGTCATCGAGGCCGGCGGCTTCGTCCACGGGTTCACCTATTCGCACCATGCCGTGGGCGCCGCGGTCGCGGGCGAGGTCCTCCGCATCCTCGAGGCCGAGGACCTGGTCGCGGCGAGCGCCGCGCGTGGCGAGCAGCTTGCAGATCGACTCCGCGAGCGCCTCGCGAGCCACCAGAACGTGGGCGAGGTCCGGGGCCGGGGGCTGATGGTCGGCGTGGAGCTGGTCGCGGACCGCGAGTCCCGGGCGGCCTTTCCAAGGGCCGCGAGGGTCACCGAGGCGATCGTCCGCGACGCGAAGTCGAACGGCGTCCTGCTCTACTCCGGCACCGGCCTTGCCGACGGGACGGACGGCGACTCGATCCTCCTGGGACCGCCGTTCGTCGTCACGGCCGACGAGCTGGCCCGGATCACCGAGGTCCTCGGCGAGGCGATCGACCGGGTCACGAGCCCGGTCGCGGCCGCGGCGACCTGACCCCTGCCGCGAGCGCGGGCTACCGCCGCGCGCCCCGCACCAGCAGGAGCAGCCCCAGGACGACGAGCAGCGCCGGCAGCACGAGGTTGCCGACTTCCGGGATCGCGATCTCGGTCGAGGCGAGGAACACGAGGACCGCGCCCGCCGTGGCCTGCCAGCCCCAGCCGCCGCGGCTCGAGGCGCGGACAAGGGCGATGAACAGCAGCGCGATCCCGAAGAACAGCGTCCCCCAGCCCGGCCCGAGATCCGTTCCCGTGGCGCCCTCGATGGCCACCGGCAGGGCCGCGGCCGTCAGGAACGCCCCGATGTACAGGGCGGCCGAGCCGCGCCGGAGCGCCCACGCGAGCAGCGTCGCGACGCCGATCGCGAGGACGAGGATGTTGCCCAGGTTCCGGTAGGCGGGCAGCGAGTTCTCGAGGATCAGCAACCCGCCGAAGACGACGAGGAAGATCCCGATCCACGGCAATCCCGGCCGGCGATCCTCGTCGCGACCCCACTGCCAACCATTGACGTGGACGACCGGCTGGCCGTCCGCGGGCACGGACGAGCCGCGCTCCTCATCCACCGACATCGTCCTCTCCTCCCGGCTTCGATCCTCAGGCGACCCCGGGCGCATCCGCCGCGGGCCCGTCGATCGCCGCGCCGCTCTCGCCCTCGTCCTCGACATGGCTGAAGCCCAGCCTGTCCGCCACGCGGCCGAGGATACCGGGCGCCCACCAGTTCCACTCGCCCAGGAGCCGCATCGTCGCGGGCACGAGGAGGATCCGGACGACGGTGGCGTCGAGGAGGACGGCGAGCGCCATCCCCACGCCGATGCTCTTGATCGTGACGACGTCGGCGAGGGCGAATGCCGCGAAGACCACGACCATGACCATCGCCGCGCCGGTGATCACCCCGGCAGTCTTCGCCAGGCCCTCGGCCACCGCCGCAGTGTTGTCACCGGTCCGGCGGTACGACTCCTGGATCCTCGAGAGGAGCAGGACCTCGTAGTCCATGGACAGGCCGATGAGCACCGCGAACATGATGATCGGGTTGCCGGCGATCGTGAACCCGATCGGCTGGAAGCCGAGCAGCTCGTGGAGGTTGCCCTCCTGGAAGATCCAGACGAGGGCGCCGAAGCTCGCCGAGAGCGACAGGAGCGTCATCACGACCGCCTTCAACGGGATCGCGAGCGAGCCGAAGAGCAGGAAGAGGATGAGCGCGGAGGCGAGGAGCGTCGTCCCGACCGCGATCGGCAGCCGGTCGTTCTGGGCCTGGAGGAAGTCCTCGGAGATCGCCGCGGTGCCGCCGACCTCGACGCCGCTGATGCCGGTGCCGGCTTCGACGGCGCGGACCCGCGGCACCACCGCGGTGCCCTGGGGCGTCGTCGGGCGGAGGGGGCTCACCGCATTGAGCCGGACGGTCGTGCCCCGGATGTAGGCCTCCTTGAGCGCCCCGACCGCGGCCTCGAGCTGGGGCGGGAGCGTCCCCGCCGGCGCGGCGTACAGCTGCGCGACCTGGTTCGCCGTGAGCGTCGCCCCGGTCTGGGGATCCCGGATCGTGAACGGCCCCTCCACGCGGTCGACCCCGTCGACGGCATCGACCTTGTCCGCGTAGGCCATGACCGCGGCGATGCTCGCCGGGTCGGTCGCATCGGCCTTCGTGTCGAGGAGGATCGTGATCGGGGTCGTCTCGCCGGGGCGGAACTCATCGAGGAGCGCCACCCACGCGTCGCGGCTCTCGGTGCCGGCTGGGAAGACCGTCGCGTCCGGCACGCCCTGCTGGAGCCGGAAGAACGGCGAGCCGGCGATCGCGAGGACCGCGAGGACGGGAAGGAGCACCGCCAATGGCCGGCGCATGACCGCGTGCGCCACCTGCTCCCAGCGCGAATGGCGGACCGTCGGCTCATCGCCGACGATGCCGATGCGCCGCAGCAGCGAGCGGACCGACAGCGCATTGACGCGGGGGCCGAGCATGCCGAGGACCGCCGGCAGGAAGGTCAGCGAGAAGATGACCGAGGAGAGGACGACGATCGCGCCGCCGAGCCCGATCGAGCTCAGCGCGCTGGCCGAGAACCAGAGGAGGCCGGACAGGCCGATCGCAACGGCGATGCCCGAGAAGAGGACCGCCTTGCCGGCGGTGCCCACCGCGATCGTCACCGCCTGCTCCACGTTCCGGCCCCTGGCCAGCTCCTCGCGGAACCGGCTGGTGATGAAGAGGGAATAGTCGATCGCCAGCGCCAGCCCGAGCATCGTTGCGATGTTGAGGACGTAGATGCTCATCTCGGTCTGCTGCGCAACGAGCCCGATGATCCCGAGCGAGGTGGGGATCGCGAGGCCCGCCACGAGGAGCGGCATGCCGGCCGCGACGATCGAGGCGAAGACGAGGATGAGGACGATCGCCGCGATCGGCAGGGAGACCGTCTCCGCCCGCTGGAGGTCCTGCTCGGAGAGCTCGGCGGAATCCTTCTGGATCGGCCCGAAGCCGGTCAGCGCCACGGAGTAGCCGGCAGGCACGGCGAGCTTGGCCCGAATGCCATCCACGGCGCCGACGGATTCGTCATCGGTCATGTCGAGCCCGATGACGACGTACGCGGTATCGCCCTCGGTCGAGATGAACCGGTCGTCGCCCGTCTCGGCGTAACCGGTCACACCGCTGACACGGGGATCGTCGCGGACCGCGGCGACCGTCGTCGCGATCGCGGCCTGGAACTCGGCCGATGTTGCGTCCGCGCCGGGGGCCGCCGATCGGAAGAGCGCCACGTACGACGTCCGGCCGCCGCCGAACTCGTCCTGGATTCGATTCGCCACATTGGCGGATTCCGACTTCGGGTCGAGCCAGCCGCCCGCGCTCAGCTGCGCCGACGCCCCCGCCGCCAGCGGGATCGCGCCCGCGGCCACGAGGACCATGACGAGGAGGACGACCCGGCGCCGTCGGTAGACGAAGGCACCCCAGCGGCTGAACATTCGAGTCCCTTCCCTTTCGGCGGCGAGCGGCTACCCGCAGGCGGCGCGACGGCGATGGCGTGGCGGACACACAGTAGAGAATGGATATTCTCCTTGTCAACCGTTCCGCGCTTGCGGACCGCCGTCCGCTGCCGCTACGATGGGGAAGCCATGTTCTCCATGTCGTTGGTCTCACAATGCCGCGCGTGACCGCCGCCCACGAGCAGGAGATCCGCGAGCGGATCGTCGCCGGGGCGCTTCGCGTGTTCGGCGAGCGAGGCTTCCACGGCGCGACGATGCAGGACGTCGTCCGCGAGTGCGGCCTCTCGATCGGGGCGATCTACACCTGGTTCAAGGGCAAGGAGGAGCTCTTCCTCGCGACCTGCGACCTCGCGTCCGGTCGTGGCTTCGGGGAGCTCGCGACGCGACTCGCGGCGGGCCAGACGGTCGCCGAGCGGCTCGCGATCGCGGTCGGCTTCTACTTCGACAGCGCCGAGGGGAGTGCCGAAGGGCCGGGCAATGCCGACTTCCTCGTCCAGGCATGGGCCCAGGCGGAAGCCGAGCCCGCGGCCCGGGAGATGCTCCGCCGGCGGCGAGAGCAGCTCGTCATGGCCGGCACGTTCCTCCTCGAGGAGGGGATCGCCCGCGGCGAGCTGCCGCGCTGGATCGACGCGGGCGCTGCGGCGCGGGCGTACATCGCGCTCCTCGACGGGCTGCTCCTCGTGCGCGCGGAGCAGGGCGAGGCGTTCCGCCGTGCCGACGCGGAACGCGAGGCCCGGGAGATCCTCACCCTCGTCCTCGGGGCCGGATCGGCAGTCCAGCGACCGTTGCTGCCCGCGGTCGAGGCCAACCCGTACTCGCTCGTCGAGTCGGGCGAGGGGTCACGGGACGTCGCCCGGGCGGGGGTCCGGGAGCGGGGTTCCGCGGCGTAGACTCGGCCGCGATGTCTCCATCGCGGGCAGCCCGGGTCCAGACGGTCCTCAGTCCCATCGAGCCCTCCGAGCTCGGCTTCACCCTGCCCCATGAGCACACAGCGATCAGCCTGTGGCACATCCCCGGGCGCTGGGACTACTGGGAGCTGTCCCGCGACGAGCCCGTCATCACCCAGGAGCTGGCGCGGTATCGCGATGCCGGCGGGTCGGCGCTCGTCGACGTCACGCCCGCGGGGGTCGGGCGGGATCCCGCGTGGCTGGTGGGCCTGGCGCGCGCGACCGGCCTGCACCTCGTGATGGGCACCGGCTGGTATCGAGGTGCCTATTACCCGGCGACGCTGGACCTGGACCGGCGGACCGTCGCCTCGCTCGCCGACGAGATGGTCCGCGAGGCGGAGGAGGGGATCGTGGTCGAGGGCCTCGATGCCCCCGTCCGGGCCGGGATCATCGGCGAGATCGGGACCGACAAGCCGTGGGTCTCCGCGATGGAGGAGCGCGTCCATCGGGCGGTGGGGCGGGCATCCCGGCGGAGCGGTCTCGCGATCACGACGCATGCCGTCATGAGCGCCGTGGGCCTCGCCCAGCTCGAGCTCTTCGAGGCGGAGGGCGCCGACCCGGGTCGGGTCGTCATCGGCCATGCGGACTCCCATCCACGGCTGGATCACTACCTCGAGATCATCCGGCGCGGCGCGAACCTCGAGTTCGACTTCCTCGGGATGTCGTTCACGCCGCAGGAGCGCCACGGCGAGCCGCGCCTCATCGACCTCCTGCTGGAGCTCCTGTCACGTGGTCACGCCGACCGCGTGCTGCTGAGCCAGGACGTCTGCCACGACCAGCAGCTGAAGCGGTACGAAGGGAACGGGTACACGTACCTGCAGGACACGTTCCTGCCGCGACTCCGCGAGCGTGGTGTGTCGCAGGCGGACATCGACCAGATGACGATCGCCAACCCGCGGCGGATATTGACGATCGACTGACGGGCTCTCCAGCCTTGCGGGATGCGAGGTGGCATCGGCGATCCGTCGCGCGGCAGACCCGGATACGAACGACCGTCGTGGTAGGTACCGAATTGTCACGTCGGTGGGCCTGTGGCGGGTTCGGCGCCGGCGATTCGTGCGTGACCGTGCCGACGGGTAAAGCCGCGGGGACCCAACCTGGCCGCCGGCCGCGCCTTCCACGACGCTGGTTCGTAGCTGGGGCCAACGGGGCGGGCTGCAGGACGTACCACGACACTGGTTCGTGGCTGGTGTCATCCGGGCGGCTGCAGGACATCCCACGACACTGGTTCGTGGTTCGCGGGCCAAGTCCAGCTGGCGAGGATCCGCGTGGCCGCGCCGCGTATCCGCTGCCTCGTCGACGGCGGCAGGAACGCGACGGCGGCGGGGCCCGCGAGCCGGGAGCCGCGTGCGCGCCGAGGCGCGGAGCCGACCGGCGCTCGCGCACTGATCGGCTCCGCTCCGGGAGGGAGGACTCAGGACCTCAAGGCGCCCAGGGCTGCATCTGGACGCTGCCCGGCGAGCCGGGTCCGTTGCACGGCGGCACGCCCGACACGTCGGTCTGGTTCACCGGCGCCGCCGTGACGATCCCGGCGCCGTTCGACAGCTCGAACGCGACCGTGACCGGCGCCGCGGGCGCTTCGCCACAGTAGTTGCTCGCCGCGACGCCGGCCGTGACGGTCTCGCCCGCGGCGAGGGTCAGCGGCTGCGGGTTCGTCGGGTTGGCGCCCTGAATGAGCGTCGAGCTGTCCAGGGTGAACGCCGGCAGCGAGACGAGCGAGACCCGGTCCAGCGTCGCCGTCAGGCAGGGCGCTGAGCCCGTGTTCGTCAGCCGGACCTCGGCGATCCGCGAACCCGCCGCGCCGTTCCAGGCGACGACCGTGGCCGAAAGAACATCAGGCGCGCAGTCGGCGACCCCGGCCGGCGTCGCGCCGGGGCTGGCCGGGCCGATCGTCGGGGCGATCGTCGGGGCGAGGTCGGGCGCGGTGGCCGTCGGGCTCGGGCCCGAGCCCGGGCCGATGGCACCCTTCGAGTTGATCAACGTGAACCCGATCACGCCGACGACGAGGATGGCGGCGATCGATGCCGCGAGGCGAGCAACTCCGGCGAGCACGGTGAACCTCCTGCCAGCGCCGCTCGGGCGCCGGCGAGTCGTGGTTGCGGGGACCGCGGCGAGGACATCGCCGAGGAGATCTGGCGGAGCGGTGGCCGGCCCCTCATCGAGCCAGGCCTCGAGCCGCTGTTCGAACGGTCCGGGACGAGTCATGCGGAGCGACCCTCCGAGATCGACGCCGGCCTGGCGTCGGCCTCGACGGCGGCCCGCAGCTGGCGGGTCGCGTGGTGGAGCCGGGAACGAGCCGTCCCGGCAGGAATGTTCAGCGTCCGCCCGACCTCCTCGAGCGTCAGGCCCTCGTAGTGGTGGAGGACCACCACGGCACGCTGGTCCATCGGCAGGCGGCGGAAGGCGCGTTCGAGCTCGTCCCGATCGGCGACCGAGATCGCGAGGTCGGGATCGGTTTCGGAATCGCCGGCGGGCGTGACGAGCCGGAGCTTGGTCGTCCAGCGCCGCTCTCTCCGGGACTCGGAGTAGCAGGCATTGACGACGAGACGCGTGAGCCACGCGTGGAAGCGGTCCGGATCGCGGAGCTTCGGGAGATCCTCCCAGGCGCCGAGCATCGCGACCTGGACGGCGTCGCGGGCGAGCTCCGGGTCGCGGAGGATGCGATGCGCGAGGGCATAGCAGCGGTCGATCGAATCCGCTGCCAGCCGCCCGAAGGCATCTCCGTTGCCGTCTCTCGCCGCGAGGACGAGGTCTCGGTCCATCTCGGCTCCACGATCGCCCCGAATCGGGGCTTGTCACCCTCTCAGGCGCCGCGAGGCACCCGGAGTGTTCATTCCGGCGTCACGCTCTGCCGCTGGGACGGGTCCGCGCGGCGCCGCGTGCCGGGCGGATGCGCGAGGCGCAGGTGCGGGCTCCCGCCGTGCGTGGCAGGCACGATTGCGAGGCAGACGTGCGGCCCCGAGCCCCGCAGGTGTCGGCACAAGCCTCCCTGCGAGCAGATGCGTGCGTGGCGCCCACGAATCAAGCAGCACCGCGCTCGAGGCACTGCCGAAGCAGACCGCGACCCCGAGAATCGTGCGTACCGCGCACAAATGCGGCGAGACGGCGCTCTTGGCGATTCGCGGCCGAGGCGGAGCCTCGGCGTCCCACGGGATCCGCGCCGTGATCGTGCGTCAGCCCGGCGGCCGGGTCTGGAGTGGCAGGCCGCTTGCGGTCCAGGCCTCCATGCCGCCGGCGAGCTCCGTGACATTCGTGTAGCCGAGGCCCACGAGCGTTGCGGCCGCGATGGCGCTCATCCGTCCGGTGCGGCAGTAGAGGATGATCGGCCTGTCCTTCGCGGGCAGATCGGCGGTCCGGCCGGCAATCTGGTCGAAGGGGATGAACAGATCCGTGCCGTCGATCTCGCCCGCGTATGGGACGTGGACGTTGATCACGGTCGCCTCTGTCGTGCGCAGCAGGGTCGAGAGTGCCTGGGGCGCCAGGCGCACATAGCTCGCCGTGCCGACTGCGATCCGCTGAGCGTCCGTCGATGCCGGGGCGACAGGCTGACTCGGAGCGAGCGGACTCGAGCCCGCCGTCGCACAGCCGGCGCCAAGAATGCCCGTGACGAGCAGACCGACGAGTGCCCGGACGCGGAACGGAGGCGGTGTCACCGGGACCGGTCCGAAGGACGGAACAGGGGCAGGGCGCGGCTGAGGATCATGGGCACAGGGTACCCGCCTCCCGGGATCAAGCGTCCGGGGCGGCATCGGCCGGCCCCATGCACCGGATCCAGGCACTCGACCGGGCGTCCGAACGCCGGCCACGCTCTGGCCGGGCGCGTCCCACGCAGGCACAGCCGGAGCCCGACGGGTCCGACCCGCCGGGCTCCGTGCCGCGGAGCAGTGCGCGTCAGCGACCGACGACGTTGAAGAACAGGAAGAGGTTCGACGGGATCGGGCCGACGGCGCCGCCGTCCGCGATCACGCGGTCCATCGTTGCCTCGTCGCGCCCGGCGGCGAGCTGATCCCAGGCATCCTGGCTCAGAACGCCCACGACCTCGATCGTCCACCAGCCGCCGGCCGGCTCGTCGAGGATGTGGCTGTGGGGCGGCAGGGCGACGTTCCCGGTCCCGGCGCCGAAGACCCGCGTCAGGTCCAGCGTGTCGGGGTGGTTGATGCACGCGCCGGCGTCCGGGCAATGAAGCTCGAGCGGCTTGGTGGGCGTGAACAGGGGCACGAGGACGTAGAGCTCGGGCAGGTTCGTGGTGCCCGTCGGGCCCACTTTGGCCGCGGCGCCCACTTCGCAGCCGCTGTCCGACGCGGCGCTGACCGAGGCGTCACAGAAGTAGGGGCGAGGGTACTGCACGGTGACCGTCCTGCCGTCGACCCAGGCGGGGGTCGTCGCGCCGGAAACCGGGCGGACCTCGCCGGGCGAACCGGCAAGGGCGCCGCCGGCCACGAGCGAGAGGGCCAGCGACGCCGCTCCGAGGGACGCCACCAGGCGCCGGGCGGGGCTTGCGAAGAAGGGCTGGTGCATCGGGAGCCTCCAACCGCGCTCCGTGCATCCGCCGCGGCATGGCTGCCACGGGCCGGGACGAGCGCGTCTGACGGGCGTACGCGATGGCGGGCCGATCGGATGACTTCGAGCCGAGGCCAGCCCGCGAGCGCCGCCGATGCGCACGAAGGCCCGCCGTTCATCACGAAGCCCCCAGGCCGAGGCGTCGTTCGGCGTGTGCCCGGGAGGCACATTCTGGCGCCCGAAGCGCCGCCCGAACGCCGCCGAGGCGTCCGAAGCGCAACCGAGCGGGCGAGCGAGTCGCCACGAGCCGCCAATCCCACGCCGTTCGTGGCTGCGGCGCACGATGGCGTGCCGAAGGTCACCGTTGGCGCGACGACCGGCGATCGTGCCGGTCTTCAGCCTCGAAATCGTGCTTGTGGCGCACGGACCACGCGATCGTGGGCGCGCCTTCGCCCTCGCTCAGCCGCCGGTCGCCGCCAGCGAAACCTCGACGACGAGCTCCACGTTGCCCTTCAGCGCGATCGAGATCGGGCAATTGTCCTTGGCGTCCTCGGCAATCGTGCGGAACGTCTCGAGGTCGATGCCGGGGACGTCGCCCTCGACCGTGATCACGCTCTTCGTGACCTTCCAGCCGCCGCTCGCGTTGTCGAAGGTGACCTCCGCCCGCACGTTGAGCTTCGTCGCCGGCGTGCCGTTCTTGGCGAGCCGGGAGGAAAAGGCCATCGAGAAGCAGCTCCCGTGGGCGGCGGCCAGCAGCTCCTCGGGCGAGGTCTTGCCGTTGTGCGGGCCGGTCCGGGCCGCCCACGAGACGGGCATCCTCGAGAAGACGCCGCTCGAGACGTAGTCGATGGTGCCGCTGCCGGTCAGCAGGTCGCCGGACCAGGTGACGAGCGCGTGGCGCTGTTCAGCCATGGGGAGATCCTCCGGGACGTCGAGGTCGATGTGGTGGTCGCATCGTCCCACAGGCCGCGACGTCGGTCAGCCGGCGAGGATGGCGCGGACCTCGGTGAGGAACGGCCGATGACGCGCGGCCCGCGGGAAGAGGACCCGCGTCGCCCCGCCGAAGTCACGATGGGCGGCGACGGCCGCCGCGAACGCGGTCGCGAACCCGGGATCGGCAAGGGGATCGAAGCCGTCCTCCCACCACAGCCCCACGACGCGGAGCGACCGCGCCCGCCGCTCGAGGCGCGGCTCGATGCGGCCGACCAGCCGGTCGCCATACAGGATCGGGAGGACGTAGTAGCCCCAGCGCCGCTTCGCGGCCGGGACATACACCTCCCAGACGTAGTCGAAGTCAAAGAGGCGGCGCAGCAGCTCGCGATCCCAGCAGAACGGGTCGAGCGGGGCGAGGAACGCGACACCCGGCTCGTGGCCGCCCGGCGGCGAGCCGGCCGCGATTTCCGACTCGGCCTGGGCGAGGAGATCGGCCTCGGAGGCGATCATGAACCGCTCGCCGCGCACGCCCTCGACCGTCACGGGGCGGAGCCTCCCCTCGGCGATGAGCGCGTCTCGGAGGGCCGCCCGATCCGCGGCGAACTGCCCGGTCCCATACCACAGCTCCGCCTGGCCGCCGGCCCCGAGGAGGCCGCCGCCCCGGTACCGGGACAGCAGGCGGTGCGCTCGCTGCTCCGCCTCGGGACGCCGCTCCGCGAGGAGCTCGGCGGGGAACAGCCGCTCCACGAGATCGTAGACGCGGAGGTTGCCCTCCCGGCGGGCGATGCCGAGGATGCCGGCCTCGGCGAGCGCCTCGAGGACGGCCCGGACCTGGTTCGTGGGCCGCCAGTACCAGTCGATCGCCCGGCGCGGCCCAACGGATCCGGGCAGCAGCGGCCCGCCGTCACGGATCCGGCCGAGGAGCTCCTCCACGAGCGGGGCGTGCGCGTCGAACGTGCTCCCGGTGTGACGGGCGTGGCTCCCGTCCCAGGTGAGGCGGAACCATGGCATCTCCGCGACCGGCACGATCGAGAGGCCCTTGTTGTACGTCTCGTAGAGCCGCCGATCCTCGTACAGCCAGTGGTCCGTCCACTCCCGCCGGTAGCCCCGGATCCGCGAGAGGAGGACGAGGTCGTGGTTGCGCCCGGCGACCTCGAGCGGGTCGAACTGGAGAGATCCGAGGCGGTCCATGACCCGCAGCACGCTCTCCGGCTCCGCGGGCAGGGAGCGCGGCGGCGCGAGGAGGTGGCGCAGAACGAGGAATCGGCGCGCGACGGCGCCACCGAGGACGCGCGCCGGAGCCGGGCTGGATGGCATGGAGGGGACCGGCATCGAGCGATGGTAGCGGCGGTGCTGGTTCCGGACGGCCCCGTCGCGAACCTCGTGGATCGGTGGCCAGCTCAGTCGCGGCTCGCACCCGGCCGCGGCGTGACGAGCGCCGCGGCGAGGCGGTCCAGGAATTCGGCCTGTGAGGGATTGGCGTGCCGCCGACCGTCCTCGAGCGAGAACCACGCGACGCGATCGATCTCCGGAAACGTCCGCATGGATCGGCTGCCCGGCGGCCAGGCCATCTCGAACGCGTTGGACGTGGCCGTCGCGGGGTCCAGGTCGCCCTCCGCCGCCCAGGCGTGGACCCGCTTGCCGCTTGCCTGGATCACGTGCCCGAGGTCCAGCAGCGGCGCGGCCGGATCGCGCGCGACCGCAGCCAGCGCGTGCCCCGTCTCCTCCTCGAACTCGCGTGCCGCGGCCGCCGGCAGCTCGTCGCCGTCGTCCGGCTCGCCCTTCGGGATCGTCCAGTTGCCGAGGTCGCGGTTCGTGAAGAACGGCCCACCGGGGTGCGCGAGCAGGACCTCGATCGCCCCGGCCCGGACCCGGTAGAGGAGGATCCCGGCGCTGACCCTGCAGGTCATGGGCGCCCGCTCATGACCGCCGACGCATGCCTGCCCGCCCATGCCCGCGGGGCGCGGCTGCCCATTGACCGCTGCCGGTTCACGGCTGCCGGGAGCGCGCCCGGTAGCGCCGCGCCGTGCCGAGGCGGACGGACGGGCCCTTCCTCGGCACGACGCTGATCGTGCCGTCATGCTCGAGGACCGCGAGCTTCACGCCGGCGACGTCGTCGAGGCCGTGCTGGCGGAGGGCCACGTCGAGGTCGTCATCGTCGAGGTCCTCGCGGTCGAGCGCGGCCGGGATCCAGGCTCCATCGACGGCGATGGTCGTCGGGGTCGGCTCCAGGATTCGCCGCGCGACCTTGAACCGCCTCCGTGCCCAGGCCACGGCGTGATTCAGGACGAAGAGGGTCGCCACGATGACGATCGCGCCCGGAATCGATGCATCCGGGCCGGTGATCGCGGGCTGGAGGGCGTTCGCGGCGAGCAGCACCGCGGCGATGTCGAAGATCGTGAACTGGCCGAGCTCGCGCTTGCCGGACACCCGAAGGGCGAAGAGGAAGATCGCGTAGACCGCGACGCTGCGGACGACGAGCTCGAACGGCGGGACGCCGAGCTGCCAGAGGCGGTCCGAGATGTCGAGCATGGGCGCATGGTCGCACGAGCGGCATGGCCGCGATGGCGCCGCGCTACAGTCGCGCCATGACCTACGACACCCGGACCGTCCGCGAGGCGGAGCTCATCGCCTGGCTCGAGGCACTGACAACCGGCTTCCTCGATCGGCCGGACATCCACAAGATGGCGGAGCAGCTGGGCCCCTACTGGGACTTCACCCGGCTCTGGGCCACGTTCGACGGCGAGGCCGTCGTGGGAACGCTCCGGAGCTGGGCGACCGAGGTGACCGTCCCGGGCGGCGCGCTGGTGCCCGCTACGGCGATCTCGGCGGTCACCGTGCGGCCGACGCATCGGCGGCGCGGGATCCTCCGCCAGATGATCGCGGCGGAGCATCGGGCGGCGCTGGAGCGCGGGGAGCCGCTCGCCATCCTGTACGTCTCCGAGGCCTCGATCTACGGGCGCTTCGGCTACGGGGTCGCGGTCACGCCCTGCGAGTGGGTGCTCGACGCGAACGGGACGACGTTCGTCGGGCCGCCCGCCACCGGCATCGAGTTCCTCCCCGAAACGGAGGCGACCGCCGACGTCCTGCGGTCGCTCTTCGACCGCGCCCGGCGGCAACGGCCCGGCGAGATCCGGCGCCGGGACTTCTCGTTCCGGATGGACATCGGGCTCATTGCGCTTGAGTGGGAAGGGCCGTGGAAAGGCTGGATCGTCGGCCACCGCGGACCGGACGGCGAGTTCGACGGCTATGCCCGCTACACGGCCAAATCGGAGTGGGAGCACCACCAGCCGCGAGCGAAACTCAAGGTCCAGGACCTCGTGGCGCTCAACGACGTTGCCTACGACGCGCTGTGGCGCTTCCTGGCCGAGGTGGACCTCGTCTCGAGCGTGCGCGCAGACCGGCGCTCGACGGAGGAGCGGCTGCCGTGGCTCCTCACGAATCGACGGGCGGCCGAGGCCGTCGAGATGGCCGACGGGCTGTGGGCGAATCTCCTCGACATCCCGACCGCACTCGCGGCGCGGTCCTTCGAGCATCCCGGCGACCTGGTGCTGGAGGTGATCGGGGGCGACCCGAAGGGGACCCGGACGCGTGTCCGGCTCAAAGCCGGAGCGGGCGGCGCGGCAACCTTCGCCGTGACGCGGGCGAAGCCGGATCTCACGATCCACGCCGATGCGCTCGGCGCGGCATACCTCGGCGGCTCGCCGCTCCGCAACGCGGTGCTGCCGCGCGGCTTTGAGGAGCACAGGCCCGGGGCGCTGGCCGAGGCGGAGCGCATGTTCAGGACGGCCAACCTGCCGCGGTGTTCGACCTTCTTCTGAGCCCCGGCCTCACGGACCCGTGGCCACCTCCGCGTAGATCGCCTCGAACGCGGCCGCGGTCCAGTCCGCGTCGTGGTCGTGGGCCCATGCCCAGGCCGCCGCGCCCAGCGCTTGCCGCGGCTCCGGATCCGTGGCCGCGTCCACGATCGCGCGCCCCAGGGCCTCGGCGTCACCGGGAGGAACGGCGATCGCGGCCGGAGGCTCGAGTGCCGCCGGCTCCGCGACCAGCCCGACCGCCGGCGTGGACCCCATCCGGGCCCACGCCCCCCGGCACGACGATGGCGATGCGCATCCCTCGCACGGTACCGCGCGGCTCGCGGCCGCCTGTCCCGTCGCGGTCCAAGCGCGGTCTCGCCGGCGTCCTCATCGCGGTCTCGGCCGGCGTTCATGCACGTCGCAACATGAAGACTCCGCCGACCTCCTCATCGCCGCCACGGTCGACCTCGTTGCACGCCGCACGGATGATCCGCGGCCGCCGCGGCAACTGGGCGGTCCTCCGGGGCCCTGGCGGCGGCACGGCGAGCGGCCTGAGCCCCGGCGGCTGCCCCTCCCGACATGGCTGGGGCCGCCCACCACGAGTCCGGCGGCGGCGCCGGCGTGCCGCGTGTCTCCAGGACACGTCCCCCTCATGAACGAGCACTCGCCGTACCCCGAATCCAGCGCGATCCGCACGAACTCGGGCATGGGCCACGCTCATTCGTTTCGATCGTGTGTCCTGGGGACACGGCCCGCGCCGAGACACGGTGTCCCTCGGGGCGGCGGCCTCGTTGACGCTTCCGGCGCTAATCCCGATAATCTGACTCGGGATTACGACGCGACGCCACGCAGGGCGCCGGCCGAACTGCCTGGACGCCACCGGAGGCACCCGGAGACCTGATGACCACCACTCGCGAGCTCGTTGCCGACAGTCGCGACCAGTACGCCTTTCACGACGACATCGTCTACCTCCACGAGACGAAGCGCGGCCTCAGCCGGGCCACCGTCGAGGAGATCAGCGCGACGAAGAACGAGCCGGACTGGATGCTCCAGTACCGCCTCCGCGCGTTCGAGCACTTCCTGAAGCGCCCGATGCCCGTCTGGACCGACGGCCTCGACCGGATCGACTTCGACAAGATCGTCTACTACCGCAAGCCGTCCGAGCGCGAAGAGAAGTCGTGGGACGACGTCCCCGAGCAGATCAAGGCGACGTTCGAGAAGCTCGGCATCCCCGAGGCGGAGCGCAAGTTCTTGGCCGGCGTCGGCGCCCAGTACGACTCCGAGGTCGTCTACCACTCCGTGAAGGAGGAGCTGAGCAAGCTCGGCGTCGTCTTCATGGGCACGGACCAGGCACTCATCGAGTACCCCGAGATCTTCCGGAAGTACTTCGGCACGGTCGTGCCCGCCGAGGACAACAAGTTCTCGGCCCTCAACGCGGCGGTCTGGTCGGGCGGCTCGTTCGTCTACGTCCCGAAGGGCGTCGAGGTCCCGCTCCCGCTCCAGGCCTACTTCCGGATCAACGGCGAGAACACCGGCCAGTTCGAGCGGACGCTGATCGTCGTCGACGAGGGCGCCAAGGTCCACTACATCGAGGGCTGCACCGCCCCGATCTACGCCACGGATTCCCTCCACGTCGCGGTCGTCGAGGTCGTCGCCCTGAAGGACTCGAAGGTCCGCTACACGACGATCCAGAACTGGTCGAACGACGTCTACAACCTCGTCACGAAGCGGGCCCACGCCCACGAGCGGGCGACCGTCGAGTGGATCGACGCGAACACCGGCTCGCGGAAGACCGTGAAGTACCCCTCGATCTACCTCCGCGGCGAGGGCGCCAGCGCCGACATCATCAGCGTCGCGGTCGCCGGCAAGGGCCAGCACCAGGACACGGGCGCCAAGGCCGTCCACCTCGCTCCGAACACGACGTCGCGGATCGTCTCGAAGTCGGTCTCGAAGGACGGCGGCCGGGCGACGTACCGCGGCCAGCTCAAGGTTGCGGCCGGCGCCACGGGCGTCGTCGCGAGCGTCCGCTGCGACGCCCTGATGCTCGACGACATCAGTCGCAGCGACACGTACCCCTATATCGACATCCAGGAAGACGACACGACGATGACCCACGAGGCGACCGTCGGGAAGATCTCCGCGGACCAGATCTTCTACCTGATGAGCCGCGGGCTCACCGAGAACGAGGCCCAGAACCTCGTGATCCAGGGATTTCTCGAGGTCTTCACGAAGGAGCTCCCGATGGAATACGCCATCGAGTTCAACCGCCTCGTGAAGCTGGAGATGGAGGGGTCGCTCGGGTGACCACGACCCCCGTCCCCTCGGGCGAGGCCGTCTCCGCCTCGAGCTCGACGAACGCCCCGGCCCGGGCCGCGCGTGCCTCGCGCCGCGCGCCGGCGGACCTGCCCTTCTCCTTCGCCGACGAGGCGCTCGCCCGGACGCTCGCCACTGAGCGAGGGGAGCCGAAGTGGCTGCTCGCCGACCGTCTGGCCGCGGCCGCCGCGTTCGCCGCGCTCCCGATGGAATCGAATCAGCTGTACACGCCGTACGTGGACCTTCGCGGTGCCGTGCTCGACGAGGTCCGGCCCTGGATCGAGACGGCCAGCGATGCCGAGGACGCGGCCGCTCCGCTGCCCGAGGGCGTGGACGGGCTGATCGAGCTGCGTGAGGATCGCGTCATCGCCCTCGGGCTGTCCGCGGCGGCGACCGCGGCCGGCGTGACGCTCGAGACGTTCGGGGCCGCGCTGGCCCGTGACGAGGCCGGGTTCCGCGCCGACATCGAGGCCGACCAGACGCTGCCCGCCGACGACAAGCTCGCCCAGCTGGCCCGCGGCTTCTGGAGCCAGGGCGTGCGGCTCGTGGTGCCCGACGGTGCGCAGCTCCGCCATCCCATCCTCGTCCGGTGGGGGAGCGGCAACCCCGGCCGCGCGCTCGTCACCCGGACACTCGTCCGCCTCGGCGCGGGGGCCAGCGCCTCGCTCGTCGAGGAGCAGGTCCCGTCCGGGACCGATGTCGAGCGCGCGGCGGGCGAGACCGTTCCGCAGGGCCTCTTCCACGGCACGATCGAGGTCTCGCTCGGGACCGACGCGAAGCTCGCCGTGGCCTCCATCCAGGACCTGGGGCCGCGCCAGGTCGCGTTCCAGCACCGGTTCTCGCGGCTCGGCGAGGGCGCCTCGCTCCACTGGGCCCTCGCTCAGCTCGGGTCGCGGCTGACCCGGTCCCGCGTCGACAACCGGCTCATCGGGAACCGCAGCTCGGTCGAGCAGGCGGAGATCGTCTTCGGCTCCGGCGAGCAGCTCTTCGACCTCACCTCGTACACGCGGCACATCGGCCGCGACACGACCGGCAATCTCCTCTCGAAGGGCGCCCTCCTGGACCGGGCGCGGTCCTACATGAAGGGCCTCATCACGATCGACAAGTCGGGGGTCGGGACGGACAGCTTCCTCGGCGAGTTCGGGATGAACCTCTCGAAGGCGGCGCGGTCCGTCGCCATCCCGTCGCTCGAGATCGACCAGCCCGACTGCCGCAGGGCGATGCACTCGTCGTCGGTCGGGCCGATCGACGCGACGCAGCTCTTCTACCTCGAATCGCGCGGCATCGAGCCGGACGACGCCCGGAAGTTCATCGTCCTCGGGTTCCTGGAGCCGGTCGTGGCCCGGGTGCCGCTCGCCGCCGCGCAGGAGCGCCTCCGGGAGCTCCTCGACGCGAAGTGGGCAGAGGGCGGCGCCTCGGCCGACGCGACCTCGAGCGGCACGGCCGCCTGACCACCGCCGACGACGAGCCGCAGCCGAGCGTGCGCCGGATCGACCTCCTCGCCCTCGACGAGGTGCCCGAGGGCACGATGAAGATGGCGTACGTCGATGGCGTCGACCAGGTCGTCGTCGTCCACACGGGTGGCGTGGTCCGGGCGTTCCAGGGCATCTGCACGCACGAGTACTTCGAGCTCGACAAGGGCTTCCTCACGGGTGGCGGCTCGCCAGGCCCCGACGGCAGATCGGCCGGGACGCTCACCTGTGCGCTCCACCTCAGCCGTTTCGACCTCGCCGACGGCGAGGCCCTCGATCCGCCCGCGGAGCTTCCGCTGGCCCGCTACGACGTGGTCGTCGAGGACGGTCGCGTGCTGATCGAGGTCCCCGAGGGCCCGCTCCAGGTCAACGAGTAGGGTCGCCGGGCGAGCCGCCCCAACCCGCTCCTACCCGCCCGCAACCGGCCCAACTTGCCCCAACCCGCTCCTACGCGCCCCAACGCGCCCGCGACCCGCCCAACCCGCTCCTCCGCGCCCGCGACCCGTCTCGTGGGTCATTCGCGGCGCATTCGTGCCTGCCACCCCGCCCGAATCGTCGAATCGGGCTGGGTGGCGAGCGTGACTGTCGTGCCGTTGAACCGCAGGACGGGTCAGCTGGCCGCTCGTGACCGCATCGTGGCCCGCGCCACGCCCGACGTCAGCGAGCCGCGTCGAGCTCGACCCCGTTGACGATCGAGAACTCGACGTCGCGGCACACGAGCCGTCCTCCTGCCGGCGGCGCGGCCGCTCCCGGTGCGGGCCGCGTCAGCGCGGCAGCTCGACCCCGAGGCCGCGCGCCGCGGCGTTGCGCACGATCGCGTCGGCGAACACGACGTCCGCGAGCCCGACGCCGAGGTGCGTGACGACGACGCGTCCCGGCGGCCGCTTCGTCCCGGCGAGGATCGCCTCGCCGATCATGGCCGCCGGATCCGGGTAGCCGTCGAAGTTGCCGGCATCGCGGTTCGCCAGGTACTGCTCGCGGTGGTCCACCAGGAACAGGGCGGCGTCGCGGGCGACCTCGGCCGCGCAGTACGTCGCGTAGTCGATCGGGATGATCGTGGCGCCCTCGGAGAGCCACGCGTTCGTCATCGACTGGCGCTCCTCGGCGGGTCCGAAGGAGGCCGCGGTGAGGACGACGTCCGCGCCCTCGGTGGCGCTCCTCGCGGTCTCATGGACCGTGGCGCCGGCAATCCCCGCGGTCGCGCGCGCGGCGGCCGCGAGCGCTCCCGCGCGATGCGCGTCCCGGTCGAAGAGCCGGAGCTCCACGCCCGGCATGACGTGCCCGAACACCGGAACGTGCGAGTGGCCCTGGACCCCGGCGCCGATGATCGCCGCCTGCGGCGCCCGGCCCGCGATCGCGGGTCCGAAGTGCCGGACCGCGACGCCGGAGACGGCGGCGGTCCGCTGGGCCGTGATCGGCCCGCCGTCGAGCATCGCGGTCGGGAAGCCCGTCTGCGGATCGTTGACCACCACGACCGCGCTGATCCCGGCCAACCCGAGGGCCGTGTTCGTGGCGTAGCCCGCGACCCACTTCATGCCCACGAGGTCGCCCTCGGGGGTCTCACCGCGGAGGAGGGCCGGCATCGCGTGGACGAACGAGGCCGCGGGCCGGGGGTGGATCGCAACCTTCGGCGGGAGCTCGGATCGACCGGGCGTCGCGAGGGCGACGAGCGTTCGCTCGGCGAGCTCCAGGCGTTCCGGGATCCCGGGCATCGCCGCCTCGACGTCGGCCGCCGAGAGCCAGCGCATCGGGGGCAGGGAAGGGGCCGTCGGCATGCCCGGGAGTGTACTGCCGGCACGGGTCCCTCCGGACCCGAGCGGCTACGATCTGGCCATGCCGATCGACGTCGAGCAGAGCCTCGAGAATCTCAAGCTCGAGCGCGACGCAATCCATCTCTACGACGCGCTCGCGAGGATCGAGAAGGATCCGCGGCGGGCCGGCGCCTTCCGCTCCATCGCCGCCAACGAGCGGCGGCACGCGGACATCTGGGCGACGAAGCTCGCCGGGCTGGGCGCGACGGTGCCGCCGCCGGCCGGGCCGCGCTTCCGGGTCCGCACGATCGTGACGCTGGCGCGGCTGTTCGGGACACATGCGGTGCGCGACCTGGTCCAGGCCCTCGAGGGCGATGAGGAGGACGCCTACACGGCCCAGGCCGCGCCCGAGGTCGAGGCGATCGCCGCCGACGAGCGCGAGCACGCCGAGATCTGGAAGCGCCTCTCGGCCGACAAGGCGAACGGTGGAGTCATGGCTGCGGCCGCCAGCAGCGCCGTGGGTGGCGGCGCCATGAGCGATATCCCGCTGAGTGCCCGGACGACGGTCGAGGCCGGCGCCGCCCGGCACGCGACGGCAGCGCGCGGCCTCGTGGCCCCGACGGACATCGCGGCCCGCGAGGGCTGGCACCGGGCGGGCCAGTCCGGGACCCTCCGCGCGATCATCTTCGGGGTGTCCGACGGGCTGGTCAGCAACCTGGCCCTCGTGATGGGCGTCGCCGGGGCCGGGGCGGCCGCCGGCGGCCAGGGCAGGTTCGTGCTCCTCGCGGGGATCGCCGGCCTCCTGGCCGGAGCGTTCTCGATGGCGGCCGGCGAGTACATCTCGATGCAGTCGCAGCGCGAGCTCTTCGAGCGCCAGATCGCGCTCGAGCGCGCCGAGCTGGAGGCCATGCCGGGCGAGGAGCAGGAGGAGCTGGCCTCGGTCTACCAGGCGAAGGGGTTCACCGCGGAGGAGGCGCACACGATCGCCGCCCGCATGTTCTCCGACCCGCAGCACGCCCTCGACACGCTGGTCCGCGAGGAACTCGGCCTGGACCCCGATGAACTGGGCTCGCCCTGGAGCGCCGCCTTCGGCTCGCTCATCGCCTTCGGGATCGGCGCGGTGATTCCCGTGATCCCGTATCTCTTCGGCTCGGGCGGCGCCGCGTTCACGATCGCGATCGGCGCCTCCCTTGGCGCCCTGTTCCTCGTCGGCGCGGCGGTCAGCCTCCTGACCGGCCGAAGCCTGCTCTACTCCGGTGCCCGGCAGGTCGGGATCGGCGCGGCCGCGGCCGCCGTGACGTACATGGTGGGCAACCTCATCGGCGTGTCGGTGGTGGGCTGAGGATGCCGGGCCTGCGCGGGTGGCTCATCGCGCTCGGCGTTGGGCTGGGCGTCGGCGCGTTCCTGGTTCTGTGGTGGCGCTGGCCGCTGGCGATCGGCGGCGGCGCAGCGATCCTGCTGGCCGGCCTGGCGCTCGTCGGGACCACGTCCGTCGGTTCGGATGGTGCAGACGCGGACGCCGCCTGGCGCGCCGCGGCCCCCGAGTTCACGCCCGTTGCGTCCGAGCCCGGGGTCCCGGTCCACCGCGTCCCGGAGGACGAAGCCCCGGACGCCTGATGGTCACGAGCGGTCTCGGTTCCGTTGGGGCCACGTCGTCATCCACAGACGACAAGGCGGCTCGAACGCACGATCGATGCCTCCGCCGAGGGTCGAGCGCTCCGCTCTCGTGCGTGAGCGTTCCCGGTCGGCGGTCGCGACGGGGTCGATCTGCGGCCGCGTCCCGGTCCAAGCGTCCGTCCGCGACGATATGGCCACATCGACCCGGAGCGGACCCCCGGGGACCGCGCGCCGGCCGGAATCGAAACGGCCCCCGTCGCCGGGGGCCGTCGGGCGTCGAGTCGTGCAGCCCGACTACCGGATCCAGCGGATCCAGCGCGATTCCATCGTGAGGCCGTCCGCGTCCAGCCTCGGGGCGCGACCGCGGCCGAGGAGGACACTGAGGAGCGAGAAGACGGCGAGAATGCCGAAGCCTGAAGAGCCGATCATGATGAACCCTGCTTGTCTGCCGGATGCCGTGGATCGGACCTGAGGGTCCTGATCCCGTCGTCGCTCGACGGGCTCGACATCCGAAGTAACCTTGTTTTGGCATTCTAGCCTAACGTGGTTAGGCTGACAAGTCATTCTGCTTACGGGATCGGTGCATTGGCAGAGAAGAGCGGATTGGACCGGATCGACGCCCAGCTGCTGGAGCTGCTCCAGGAGGATGGCCGGCGGCCCTACGCGGAGCTTGGGGCGGCGGTGGGGATCAGCGGCCCGGCAGCCCACGAGCGGGTCAAGAAGCTCGAGGCTCGGGGCATCATCACCGGATATGCGGCCCGGGTCTCGGCCGAGGCCATCGGGCTGGGCGTGCTGGCCTTCACCTGGGTGACCCAGGCTCCGGGGACGGTGGCCACGGACCTCACCGGCGACTTCGCGGCGATACCCGAGATCGAGGAGTGCCACCACATCACCGGCGAGGCCGACTACCTGCTGAAGATGCGGGCCCGCGACACGCGCGACCTCGAGCACGTGATCCGGGCGGTCCAGGCGACGCGGCATGTCTTCTCGACCGAGACCGACGTCGTCTTCTCGACGGCCTTCGAGCGGCGGCCGATCCGGCCCCGGAGCGCGACCTGACCTAGGTTCGCGGCTCCGGACGGGCGGCCTCGGGGCCGCCGCGCTCGCGCTCGTCAGCCGAGTCCGGAGCCAGTGGCTCCAGGCGGTCCGGCGGCGGCAGCTGGCGGTATTCGCGGTGTTCGCGGAGGACGGCCTCGATGACGCTGGCGTCGAGACCTCGACGGTCGCCCGCCAGACGTTCCGCGATCCACTGAGCCTCGGCCGGCAGCTCGGCGGCCTCGATGTCCTGATCCCGGCGCGCCCCGTCGAGGTAGACGACCGCGACCAGGCCGCCGCCGGCCACGAGTCCGACGAGGAGCAGCCACCACTGAAACTCGGCCATCAGCCGCCACCGTCGACGTGCGTCATCGCCGGGAGTCTACGGGACCGGGGCCCAATCAACGTGGGACGGGCCGCGGCTACACTCCCGAGCCATGATCAATATCACTCCGGACCCGGTCTTCCTCCAGCTCGGCTCGCTGCCGCTCTACTGGTACGGGATCGCCTATGCCGTCGGCCTGGCGCTGGCCTACTGGGTCCTCGTGGGCCAGGCGCGCCGCTTCGGGCAGGACCCGGAGCTGATCGGGAACGGGATCATCGTGATCGCGGTCGCGGCCCTGATCGGCGGCCGGCTGTATCACGTCGTCGACCAGTGGCAGAACCTCTACGCCAGCTGCCCGGTCAAGGCTCTCGTCCCGATCACCTTCGAGCAGGGCTGCTCCGGCGCGTGGCGCTTCTCGGGATTCTCGGGCCTCGGCGTGTACGGGGGGCTGGTCACCGGGATCATCGCCTTCGTCGCGCTCGTCCGGTACCACCGGGTCAATGCCTGGATCTGGGCGGACATCGCCGCGCCGGCCCTCTTCACGATGCAGGCGGTGGGCCGCTGGGGCAACTTCTTCAACCAGGAGCTGTACGGCCCGCCGACGAACCTGCCGTGGGGCATCGCGATCGATTGCGCCCATCGGGTGGCGGCGTATCCGTGTTCCACGTACCCCCTCGCGACGACCGGTTTCCACCCCCTCTTCCTCTACGAGTCGATCTCCGGCGTCGTCGGGGCGCTGTTCCTGATCTGGCTTTCCCGGCGGCGGCCGTACCCGCTCCGGCCGGGCGACCAGGTGCTCATCTTCTTCATCTGGTACGCGGCCGTCCGCTTCTCGCTCGAGAACCTCCGGAGCGGCAACTGGGTCATCGGCGGGATCGCGACCGCCCAGATCATGTCGATCCTGTTCGCGCTCGGGGCGTTCCTCGTGCTGCTGTACCGGCACCGCCGACCGGCGGCCACGACCGGCGCCGGCGACTCGGAGGACGACGGCTTCGACGAGGTGCTCGACAGCGACGATACCGTTCCCGCCGATCCCCCGGTCGACCCGAAACCGGCCTGATCCGCGGTGGGGGACGAGGCATCCCTCGGGCCGGAGCGCCCGCGGCCGCCGGCGCCGGCGCAGGCGCGGCGGGCGCGTCCGGCGCGGCGAGGCGCCCAACTCGCCCGGCTCTCGCCCGAGGCCCTGGCGGCGGCCCGCGGCGGCGTCCGTGAAGGACTCGCCTGGCTCGGCCGGCCCCCGGAATCGCGGGCAGGCCTCCTCGTTCGCCTCGTCGCCCTCCTCGCCCGGTTCCTCCTCTTCGGCGTCTTCCGGTTCCGGGTCACGACGAGCGGCCGCGAGCATCTCCCGCCCAAGGGGGGCTACCTCGTCGTGGCCGCCGTCCACCGCGGCTGGATGGATCCGTTCCTGATCCTCCACGCCCTGCCGCTCGAGCCGCGGGCATGGTTCCTCGGCAGCGGACCGTCGGCGTTCTCCGCCCGCTGGCGGGAGTGGCTCCTCCACCGGATCGGCGGGATGCTGCCGGTCTGGCGCGGCGGCGTCGGCATCGATCAGCACGTGGCGTCGGCGCGGGCGGTCCTCGCGAATGGCGGCGTGTTCGTCCTCGTCCCCGAGGGCGGCGTCACGGGGCCGCCGGACCGGCTCGCGCCGTTCCGGACCGGCGCCGCGCTCATCGCCCTGCGCGTCGGCGCGCCGATCGTCCCGATCGCCATCGCCGGCTCCTCTGAGCTCTACGTCGGCAGGCGGATGGCGTCGCGCATCCTGCCCGCGACCTCGGCCCCGGAGCTGCTCGGGGCGGCGTGGCCGGGATCGCTGCCGGAACCCGGCAGTCGCGAGGAGCTCGACCTCGCCCACCGCCTGACCGACCGATTCGCCGACGTCCTCGGCCCGGTCGTGGCCGAGCTCGCGCCGCAGACCGTCGATCCGCCCGGCCGGCCGCGCCGTCTGCGCGGTCTCACCTGGCTGTTCCTGTCGCGGCACGCCGCGGCGGCCCACAGCCGCGAGGGCGTCGGATGAGGCTCGGGATCCTGTCGGCCGTCCTTCGCAGCCCCGGCCTCCGGCGGATCGCCATCGGCTTCGGCGTGTTCTCGATGGCCGAGCACGCCACGTGGATCGCAATGCTCGTGTACGCGTACGGGCGGGGCGGCGCGACGGAGGCGGGCCTGATCGCGCTCGCGATGCTCATCCCGGCGGTCGCCGTGGCACCGATCGCCTCGACGGCCGCGGACCGGTACCCACGCCATCGGGTCCTGCTGGCCGCCTACGTGATCCAGGCCGTGACGATCGGCGCGACCGGGATCGTCCTTGTGGCGAGTGCGCCGGCCCTCGTGACCTATGCCGCCGCGGTGCTGGCCGGGACGTCGATCGTGCTCACCCGCCCGGCCCAGGGGGCAATGCTGCCCCACCTCGCCCGAACGCCCGACGAGCTCACCGCCGCGAACGTGGTCATCGGGACCGTGGAGGCGCTGGCGATCCTCGTCGGTCCTGCGATCGCCGGGGTGCTCCTGGCGGTCGCAGACCCCGGGGTCGTGTTCCTCGCGTTCGGGGTGCTCCTGGCGGCATCGGCCGTTCTCATCGTCGGCCTCCGAGAGCTGGGCGCGACCGAGCCGCAAGCCGAGCTCGAGCCCGAGGCGGCGCCAGCAGGCGAGCGTGCCTCGAGCTCCGTCCTCGCCGGCTTCCGGACGCTTCGCGAGCAGCCGGGTCCGCGCCTGGTCGTGGCCGTCGTCGCCTCGGCCTGGGTGCTCTGGGGCGCCATCGACATCTTCGCGGTGATGCTGGCCGTGGACCTCCTGGGGCTCGGCGAGGGCGGGGCGGGCTTCCTCGTCGCCGCGATCGGGGCCGGCGGGCTGCTGGGATCATTCGGTGGCCTCGCGCTGGTGGGACGCCGGCGGCTCACGGTCCCGCTGCTCATGGGTCTGGCCCTGTGGGGACTGCCGCTGGCTGCCGTCGGGCTCCTGCCGACGGTCGGGCTTGCCTTCCTGTTGGTGGCGATCGGCGGGGCGCAGCGCTCGATCCTCGACGCGGCCGGGCGGACGCTGCTCCAGCGCGTCTCGACCGACGACGTCCTGGCCAGAATCCTGGGCGTGCTCGAGGGGCTCCAGATGGCGGCGCTGGCCCTCGGGTCCGTGGCGGCGCCGCTCCTCGTCGGCGCGTTCGGGCCCCGCGGGGCGCTGATCGCCGCGGGGTTGTTCCTGCCGGCGGTGGCACTCCTGGCGTGGCGCAGACTCCGGGCGATCGATACCGGGATCGTGGCGCCGGACGAGTGGATCGCAGCCCTCCGCTCGCTGCCCATGTTCCGGGCATTGGCGCCGGCCGTGATCGAGCAGCTCGCGGCCGGAGCCGCCGCCTCGACCGTCCCGCCCGGACCGCGGTCATCCGGGAGGGCGACCCGGGTGACGCCTACCATGTGATCTTGCGGGGCAAGGTCGAGGTCACGATCGCCGGTCGGCTCATCCGGACCCAGGGACCCGGCGAGGGATTCGGCGAGATCGCCCTGCTTCGCGACGTTCCCCGGACCGCCACGGTCCGTGCGCTTACCGAGGTCCAGTTCCTGAGCCTGAACCGCGACTCGTTCCTCCTCGCCCTGACCGGCCACCGCGACAGCCGGCGGGCCGCGGAACGCGCGGTCGATGCCAGGCTCCGGGGCGACACGCCGACCGGCTGACTCGAATGCCGGGTTGCCGCGTCTCTGCCGCGGGCCGGGGGCGCCGGCTCCGATGGACGGTCGGCGCACCGGCAGGGCCCGCCGGGCTATCCTCCGCCCGATGCAGTACGCCGAATCGATCCTCGACCTCGTGGGCGGGACGCCGCTCGTCCGCCTGACCCGCGTCACCCGCGACCTCGGCCCGGCCGAAGCCCAGCCGCTGATTCTCGCGAAGCTCGAGGCGATGAACCCCGGCGGGTCGGTGAAGGACCGGATCGGCCTGCCGATGATCGAGGCGGCGGAACGGGCCGGCCTCCTGAAGCCCGGCGGGACGATCATCGAGCCGACGTCCGGCAACACCGGCCACGGCCTCGCGATCGCGGCGGCCCTGAAGGGCTACCGCTGCATCTTCGTGATGGCGGACAAGCAGTCGACCGAGAAGCAGTCGCTCCTCCGGGCCTACGGCGCCGAGGTCGTCCTGTGCCCGACCAACGTCGAGCCGGAATCGCCGGAGTCCTACTACTCGGTGGCGGCCCGCCTCGCCCGCGACATTCCCGGCGCGTTCAAGCCGGACCAGTACTGGAACGAGGAGAACCCGAAGGCCCACGAGCGGACCACCGGGCCCGAGATCTGGACCCAGACCGAGGGCCGGATCACCCACTTCGTCGCAAGCGTCGGAACCGGCGGCACGATCAGCGGCACGGCCCGCTACCTGAAGGCCCGGAAGCCCGATCTCGTCGTCGTCGGCGCCGACCCCGAGGGCAGCGTCCTGTCCGGCGACACGGCCCGGCCGTACCTCACGGAGGGCGTCGGCGAGGACTTCTTCCCCGGTACGTATGACGCGTCGGTCATCGATCGCTGGGTCCGCGTCTCGGACCGGGACGCGTTCGCGATGGCCCGCCGGGTCACCCGGGAGGAAGGGATCCTGAGCGGCGGCTCATGCGGCACCGCGGTCGTGGCGGTCCTCGACGAGGCGAGGCGCCTCATGGCCCAGGACCCGGAGGGCGCGCGCACCGCCGTCCTGGTCGTCATCCTCCCCGACGGCGGGCGGAACTATCTCTCGAAGCTCTACAACGACGAGTGGATGCGGGCGAACGGCCTGCTCGCGACGACCGGCGCGATCGTCCGGCTCGGCGAGCTCCTCGCCGCCCGCCACCACGGCGCCGAGCTGCCCGACGTCGTCATCGCCCGGACCACCGACCGCGTCGGCGCGGCGATCGATCTCCTCCAGCTCTACGGGATCAGCCAGCTGCCGGTCTCCCAGGAGCCCGAGGGCGACGACCTCGGGGGGATCGTGGGTTCGGTGAGCGAGCAGGGTCTGCTCGATCGGGCCTACCGCAATCCCGAGATCGTCGAGCGGACGGTCGGCGAGGTCATGGACAGGCCGCTCCCGACGGTCGCGGTCGAGGCGTCGCTCGACGAAGCGTTCACCCTCCTGACGGTGAAGTCGCCAGCCGCGCTGGCTGTCCGGGACGGCCGGCCAGCCGGCGTGATCACGAAGCTCGACCTGCTCGAGTTCCTGGCGCACCGCGACCGTCGCTGACGCGGCGTGCGCCCGCTGCCAACCCGGTCCGCGGTCACACGAGCTCCTCGACCCGGCCCGCCAGCTGGGTCCGCGAGTCCGCGCCGAACTTCAGCATCGCGTTCGAGAGGAGTCGGGCCACGGTCGGCCGGCCCAGGCCCATCCGGCGCGCGATCTCGGTGTTCGTCAGCCCCCGCCCGACCAGGGCCGCGAGCTCGCGTTCCCGAGGCGTGAGGATGGCCGAGCCGGTGGTGGCGGCGTCCGGGGTGGACCGCGCTGATCGGCGGACGCCGGCGAGGCGCAGCGATCGGCGGATCCGCCCGAGCAAGGCATTGAAGCCATCGGCCATCGACGCGATCTCGATCCGCTCGAGCTGGGCGACGGCGGGGCCGTGGTCGTTGGACCGGCGAAGTGCCTCACCTGCGCCCCAGCCGGCTCGGAGCTCACCACGGCGGTGGAAGCCGCGATAGGCGGCCTCGGCCTCGGCAAAGCGGGTAGCCGCGCCCGCGGGGTCCCCAGCGGCCAGCCGTTCGAGGGCGCCTCGCTCGAGGTTCGCCCCGACGAGCATGCCGACGGCCTCGCCGCGGGCGAGCCGCGGCGGCAGCGACCGACCCGCCTCGAGCGCGGCCCAGGCGGACGCCACGTCGACGAGGAACGACGTGGGGTACTCGGACGCCTCGAACGCGCGATAGGCGTCGAGCCGCGCGAGCGCCTCGTCCGGACGCCCGCCCCAGGTCGCCGCCTCGGCCAGCACGAACAGGACGTCGCCACGGCCGGTGACGTCCGGCGACGCGGCGGCCAGGAGCCGCTCCAGGAGCGGGCCGGCGTCGTCCGCCCGCCCGAGGTCGACGAGGGCCAGGGCCGCGATCAGGCCCACCTGCTGCTCGGCGAGGGGATCGAGGGGCTCCTCGAGCAGCGCCTGCGACCTGACGAGTGCGCCGCGGAGGTCGCCGCGATGAAGGTCGAGGTTGGCGATCATCGCAGAGAACTGGCGCTCCCAGCCGCGGAGCCGCAGCTCGCGCGCGCGCTCGAGCATCGCGCCGGCGAGCGATCGGCCGGCGTCCGGCCGGCCGTGCATCTCGTGGCCCGACACGAGGTTGTTCGCCGCCGAGAGCTCGGTCTCCGGATCACCCGCAGCTCGAGCGGAGGCGACGACGACCTCGAGCGCGTCCTCCCAGCCGGGCTGCCCGAGACCGGCAAGGATCGTCGCCCGCAGGAGCAGCGCCCGGGTCGGATCCGCGCCGGCATCACGGGCGAGGGCAACGGCCGACTCCGCGTCCCGCAGGCCCTGGTCGAACTGACCGTCGACGAGCGCGGTGACGGTCACCGCCTCGGCCCGGAGCAGTGCCGCCGCGGGCGAGGTCCGGCCGTCGACGAGCGCGAGACCGCGGCCGATGCTCGCCCGCATCGCCTCGGGATCGCCGCTCGACCACTGGACACGGGCCCGGACGGCCTCGGCCCGGGCACGGACCTCGGGGTCGTCGCCCTCGATCGCGTCGAGGGCCGCGGCCGCGCCGGCGAGATCGCCCGCGACGCGGAGCGCGGCCGCGGCCTCCACCCGCAGCTCGTCGGCCGCGGGCCCCGTCGCCGTCGCCGCGGCCACGCCGAGATGGGCGGCCCGCTCGCCCGGGGTGGTGGCGTCTCCGAGTGCCTGGAGGGCGAGCTCGTGGGCGGCCGCGGGCTCGCCGGCCGCGGCGAGGTGTCGGGCCCGTTCGCCGGGGTCGTGGAGGAGCTCGGCGAGCTCCCCATGGGCGATCCGCGTCTCGGCCGGGGAGGCGGCCCGCCGGACCTCCTCGGCGAGCAGGGCGTGGCGAATGGCGAGCCCATCCGGCGCCATGACCGCGAGCCCCGCAGCGACCAGCTGGTCGGCCGGCCCGACAGCGTCCAGCGACAGCGGGTGCTCGGCCAGGGCGAGGCGCAGCAGCCGGGAACGTGCGCTCGGCGTCAGCGGGTCGAGGCGGGCTGCGATCGCCCGTCGCAGGCTCGGCGAGGCATCGCCGCCGGCAACCAGCTGCTCGATCACGAACGGGTTGCCGCCGGCCCGCTCGGCGACCGACTGTGCTCGACCGGCATCGAGGTCCGGTCGTGCCCTGACAGCCACCTCGGCGGCCGGGCCTTCGGCCAGGGGTCCCAGCTCCAGGACGTCGAAGCCGGCGGCCCGCAGGGTTGCGATCCGTTCGTCCGCGTCGTCGCCGCCGGGCCGGATCGCGACGACGACGGCGAGGCGAGGTGCCAGCCGGGCCACGACCTCGACCGTGCCCGCGTCGGCCCAGTGAAGATCGTCGACGAACAGGACGTCTGGGCCGACGACGTGCTCGACGGCCGTCGCGACCCAGGCCGCGTCACCGTCCAGGTGTCGCCCAACCGCCCGCGCGAGGGCGAGATAGGGCATCCAGGCCAGCGTCGCGAACGCGCCTCCCTCGCGGAGCGGCCGCCCGGCCTCGGCCGCTCCCGCCCGGATCAGGCTCGTCTTGCCGATCCCCGGTTCGCCGACGACGAGCACCGGCCGGTCCACCCGAATCGCGTCGACGACCGCGCGGCGTTCGACGTCGCGCCCGACGAGGGTCATGTGTTCCCCACCTCCTCGTGGCATCGTGGCGGGTTCGGGCCGCCGCGGCAATGGGTGGCACCGTCGGATGCGCGCTTCCGTCGCGCTCGGCGGGGCTCAGCCCTCGAATCTGCGCCGCGGGGGCGTCCCGAGCCAGCCCAGCCGCCGTGCCCGAGCGATGGCCTCCGTCGTCCGATCGACGCCCAGCGCGTCGCGGGCCGCGGCGAGCCGGCGATCGGCTGTCCGTCGCGCAAGTCCCAGGATCGCCGCCGCCTCGCCGAGCGAATGGCCCTCGGCGAGCAGCCCGAGGATCGCCCGAGCCTCGGCGTCGAGGCTGGGCGCCGGCTCTTCTCCCCCGACGCGATGGTCGACCGGCCCGAGGCGGCGAAGGTCATCGACAAGGCGGTCGATCGTCACTCGATCGGCGGTCGCCTCGATGACGAGCCCGGCGCCGTCCAGTGCCGCGAGGAGCGCCCTGGCCGCCGCCTCCGAGCTGTCGACCGTACCCACGCACACGACCGCGGGTCGGCCGATCGGCACGCGGAAGCCGTCGTGCAGGGGCAGTCCGGCGGCCCGCAGACGGTCGACGATCGGTGCGCTCGAGCCCGAGGCACCCTCGACCACGATCAAGGGCAGCGGCTGGGGCTGGCCGTCGGGCATGGTGCCGGCATCGTACCGAGGATCCTGACCCGCGATTCGCCGGTGCGACGACGCCGAAGTTGGCGTAACTGGACGATGACGCGCCACCGGCCCGATTCGAACGTTGTCCTCGACCCGTTCAGGAGGACGCGATCGATGACGACAGTTCCGCGGTAGCCGGACCGATGCCCGGCATCCCGGCCCGGATCCGACGCTCCGGCCGATGGCCCGCGCCACGCGGACCGCTGGCCCAGCCCGTCCGCCGGGCCCTGCCCGGCCGGCCGGGATGGACCGCGCCGGCCACGGCGCCACTCCGCCGCATCCCTCGCATCCCCGCGCGCCTGCATCCCGCCCGACCGGGCGCTCGACCCGGCGGTCAGCACGGAGGACCCATTCGATGATCGACCTGCGACGACCCGCGCTCAGCCTTGTCGTGGCCCTCACTCTCGCCGCCTGCGGCGGTGGCTCCGCGTCCTCGAACTCACCGTCAGGCTCATCCGCCTCGAGCGAGGCCCCGGCCTCCCAGGCGGTCACGGAAGGTCCGGGCGGATCCAGCCAGGGTCCGGCCGAAACCCCGTCAGGCGGCGGTGGCGGCGGGACCGCCGGCGACGCCTGTGAGCTCGCGACACCCGAGGAGATCGGCGCAATCGTGGGCGAGTCGGGCATGACCATCGGGCTGAACACGCCCGGCGATGTGGCGTACTGCGTCTACGCCAAGGCCGATGGCGGCGGCTACGGTGCCACTTCGTGGATGAAGCAGGGTGGCAGCGGCGCGTTCGGGATCTGGAAGTCGGGCGCGGGCGTGCAGGCGATCGACGGGGTCGCCGACGGCGCCGCCTGGGATCCGAGCTCCGCGACGCTCGTCGTGCTCAATGGCGACGCCGTCGTCACGATCACGGCGGGTGACAGCTCGGTCGACGAGGCCAAGCGGCTCACGTGGTCGAAGGCGATCGCCGAGATCGCCGTCGGCCGGATGTAAGCCGGATCGGACCGCGAGCCCACGGGAGGATCGAATGCGAGCGCGGCGTCTCCGGCCGATCCTCATCGGCCTGCTGGTCGCCGCCGCCGCCCCATGGGCGAGCGCACCCCCGGGCGGCGGCGGTCTCCCTCGGCGGCGGCCTTGCCGTCCGGTCCGTGGACCTTGCCGGCACGACGCTCGTCGGTGCGTGCTTGGAGCTGTGGACCGACGCGGGCGGCGGAGCTCGCGGAACGCTCGTCGCCGGCGCGGCACGCTGCGACCTCGCGACGGACGCGAGCGCCGCGCTGGGGCCGGCGGACGGCTTCGTGGACGGGACGACCAGCTGGACCGGTCTTGCCCAGGCTCGTACGTCGTCCACGAGGCGACCTCGGACAGCATGCAGCTCGAGATCAACGGACGCGTCATCGACACGGACAGCGACGGCGTCTGGGAGCCGATCGACAATTCCTGGTACGTCCAGGCATACAACCCGACGACCCTGCCGGGCGCCTACTACCTGCAGGCCTGGGCCATCTGCGCCTTCACCGGCTGACCCGCGTCAGCCACCGATCGAGCGGCCGCCGAAGCTCCTCCCGGCGGCCGTCTCGATTCCCGTCAGGCGGTGAGCCAGGGCAACGGCAGCTGGATCGGGACCAGAGCGTTCAGGATGAGGCCGAGGATCAGGAGCGCGCCGGCGCGGCGGGTGTGGCGGAAGGCAAAGCCGACGAACCAGAGCGGCCAGCCGACGTAGGAGAACGGCTCGACCTCCGGCCTCGGGCGGCCGAACTCGCGAAGCACGTCGACGAGCTTCGGGATGCCGAGGACGACAAGCCCGACCCACGGGCCGATCCAGCCGGCGAGGGCCGCGCCGAGGACGATCGGGTAGAAGGCGACCATCAGGGCCTGGGCCACGAGGCGGGCGCGCCGCTCCCCGAGCAGCACCGGCATCGTCCGGACGCCCTTCGTTCGGTCGGCCTCGATCTTGTCGATGTGCTTGCCGAACAGGACCGTCGTGACGAGGATCGCGTAGGGCAGGGAGGCCACCCATGCCCAGCCCGGGATCTCGCCGGTGGCCACGAAGAACGTGCCGACGACCATGAGCGGGCCCCAGACGAGGAACACGCCCGGCTCGCCGAGGCCGATGTGCTTGAGGCGGATCGGTGGGGCGACGTAGAAGACCGAGACGAAGAGCCCGCCGAGCGCGAAGGCAGCGACGAGCGGCCCCCGCTGGGTCATGAGGAACAGCAGGATCGCGAGATCGATCGCGTTCACCAGCAGGATGGCCGTCCCGAGCTGACGCTTCGTCACCCAGCCGGACAGGATCGGGTGGGGCGCGTACTGGGCCCGGACGTAGTCGTCGGTGTCCACCCCGCCCTCGAGGTCGAAGTAATCGTTGATCATGTTGTTCGCCGCGTGCGCCGCGACGAGGCCGACCACGGCAAGGGCGAGCAGCCCCCAGTTGACCGTCACCTCGGCGGTCAACCGCTGGGCGCCCACGGCGAGCAGGCCGCCGATGAGCCCGGACGTCACGGTCATCGAGAAGACCGCGGCCCGGGTGATGACGAGCCACTTCGCGACGGCGTCGGGCGGGGTCGTCATCCCGACCGGCAGGTTGGCGGTGTCGTAGGCGGTCTTCCAGACCCGGAGACGCTGGGCGAGGACCATCGATGACTCCCTTCAGGCCGCGCCATGGAGCGCGGATCACCGAAACGTGCGACCTGATGGTAGCACCAATCCGGATCGGCGTGATCAGGCAAGCTCCCGGGCCGCCAGCTGGGCGCGGCTCCCAACGCCGGCCTTGCTCATCGCGGAGGCCAGGATCCGGGCCACGGTCGGGCGCCCGAGGCCAAGCCGACGAGCGATCTCGACGTTCGTCAGGCCGCGCTCGACCAGGCCAATGAGCTCGCGCTCGCGAGTTGTGAGCCCCACGACTGAGGGACCAGCGGCCGACGAGGCGATGCGGACCCTCGCACCTGCGAGCCGGAGCGACCGGCGGATCCGGTTCGCCAGTGGCTCGAGACCGACCGTTGCCGCCTCGTCGAGGCTGGCCTCCAGGCGGGCCGTCGCCACATCGATCCGTCCGGCCCGCCGTGCGGCATCGCCCGCGGCCCAGCGGCACACGAGCTCGCGCGGCCGATGGTAGCCGGCCCACGCCGCCGCGGCCTCGTCGAAGGCGGCGAGTGCGGACTCCGAGTCATCGCGAGCAAGCGCCGCAAGGGCCCGCTGCTCGGGCGCTGCGCCGGCGAGAATGCGCAGCTCCGGCGCATCGGGAAGAGGGGTCGGGGCGTGACCGAGCTCCACCTCGGCCCACGAGCGCGTGATGCCCGGGAAGATGTAATTCGCGTCAGATACCGCCGGCAGCTCGATTGCCGCGGCCGCCTCCGCCACGGCGAGCTCCGGGCGGCCGTTCCACAGCGCCAGCTCGGCCCGCCCGTGGTGCACTTCGCCGAGGCCCTCGAAGTCCGGGCTGGCAAGCCCCTCCGCCTCCTCGAGGCTGGCAGCCGCAGCGTCGAATCTGCCCAGCCAGGCGAGCGCCAGCCCGCGCACCGACAGGAGCCGAGATCGGGTCCGTGGGCTCGACGGTTCCTCGATCAGGCCATCGGCCAGCATCACCGCCGCGCGAAGGTCGCCGGCGAACAGCGCGATCTGGACCGCCTCCGCGCGTAGCGCCACGGCGCGGCTGACGAGGCCGAGCTCGAAGCACTGGCCGGCGGCGTCAACGGTGAACGCAAGCGCCGCCGCCGCGCCCCGCTCGATCAGGAGCCCGGCGCTGAGGTTCATCGCGGTGCTCGCGGCGGTGCCCCAGTCGCCGGCTCGGACGCTCTCGATCCAGACCCGCTCGAGCTCCTCCAGCTGGTGAGCGGCGCCGCTCCGCATCCGCAGCGTCGCGAGCAGGCCGCGAACCTGGAGCGGTCGGCCGGCGGTCGACCGGAGCGCCACCGTCGCCTCGAGGACCCCGATCCCGTCGGCCAGACGCCCGTGCGTGTTGGCGAGCGCCACGGCGCGACTGGTCGCCAACGCGATCGCACCCTCGCCTCGTGGCTCCGGTCGGAGCGCCGCCGCGGCCATGAGCACGTCCCAGGCCTCGACCACCCGCCCGAGGCGCGACAGTGACTCCGCGAGGACCGCCGCGCGGAGCGCGAGGAGGTCATCGTCGCCGGTCATCGATGGCTCGAGCATCCGGACGGCTCCCTCGTCGTCACCGATCGTCTGGAGCTGCCGTGCCGCGGCCATCCGCAACTTCTCCCCCGAGGCCCCGGTCGTGGCCGTCGCCGCCACGACCAGGAGCGCCGCCCGATCGCGCGGCTCCGAGGTCGACTCGAGCGCGGCCTGCGCATGCCGCGAGGCCGCCTTCGGCCGGCCGCCGGCGAGCAGATGGCGGGCAACCTCGGCCGGTTCGTCGATCAGTCGAGCGAGTCGCCGATGGCGCGCGGCCCGGCCGTCGCCGTCCAGGCCCGCCACGATCGCCTCCGCGATCAGCGCGTGGCGGACCTCCAGGCCGTCGCGGACCGCTCGCACCAGGCCGCTTGCCGTCAGTCGCGCGCCCGCTGCGCCGAGCGCGGCCTGGGACAGCGGCCGCTGTGCGAGTGCCAGGAGCTCCAGGATCGCTCGGTCCTCCGCCTCGAGCGGCCCGAGCTGGCGCATGATCGCCTGCTCGAGCGATCGGGACGGCCGGCCGAGGCTGGCGAGCTCCTCGAGGAGGAGCGGGTTCCCGCCGGACCGCCGGATGAGTCGCTCGATCGCCTCGGGCGGCAGATCCGGGCGCCGCCATGCGGCGAGCTCTGCGGCCGCCTCGCGATCGAGGCCGCGAACCGACACGACACCGGCGCCGATCCGTGCCGCCAGGGACATGGCCGTCGCGGTCCCGGTGTCGCCCTCCCGAACCGCGCCGACGAAGGCGACCCGCCCGGCCAGGAGCTCCACGACCGCACGCGTCTCACGATCCGCCCATTGGAGGTCGTCGACGAACAGGACCTCCGGGCCCACCAGCCGCTCGATGACGGCCGCGACCTGGGCGGGCTCCCCTCCGAGCGGGCGCTGGGCCGCTCGGCGCAGTGCGAGGTACGGCTGCCAGGCCAGGGTGGCAAAGCCGCCGCCCTCGTACAGCCGGC
The DNA here is from genome assembly GCA_016191345.1 of Chloroflexota bacterium. Taxonomy (GTDB): domain Bacteria; phylum Chloroflexota; class Limnocylindria; order Limnocylindrales; family CSP1-4; genus UBA5189. Next base: position 20,652 of record JACPOU010000047.1, on the reverse strand, counting down.
GGCCGGAGGCGGCGGTGGCAGCCCGGGCAAGCGCTGTCTTGCCGATGCCCGCCTCGCCGGCCAGGACCACCGGGGCGTCCGTGGCCAGGGACGCGCGGAGTGCAGCGAGCTCCACGTCGCGACCGACCAGCCCGGGTTCGGCGGATTGCACCGCGACATCGTGCGGATTCGGGCGGCGTTCGGCAACGCGGCGCCGTTGGCGCGTCGCGCATGCCGAGCCGGTGCGATCATGGTCCGCGATGCGTGCCGACGACCTCCAGCCGAACCTCGCCGTCGACACGCTCGCGGTCCACGCCGGGCAGGAGCCGGACGAGCTGACCGGGGCCGTCGCGCCACCGATCTACCAGACGAGCACGTACGCCCAGGATGGGGTCAACCAGCCGCGCCGCGGCTACGACTACGCCCGGACCGTCAACCCGACGCGCGACCGCCTCCAGCGGGCGGTCGCGGCCCTCGAAGGGGGCGGGGAGGGGATCGCCTTCGCCTCCGGCTCCGCGGCGACCGCCGCGATCGCCGGGCTGGCGACACCAGGCAGTGAGGTCGTCGTCGGCGACGATGTCTACGGGGGCACCTACCGGTACCTCGACAAGGTCCGCCGCCCTGACGGCGTGGAGCCGACGTTCGTGGACCTCGCTGGCGAGCAGGACCGCCTGTGGGAGGCCCTGAACGAGCGGACCCGCCTGGTCTGGTTCGAGACCCCCACGAACCCGCTCCTCAAGGTCATCGACATCGCGGCCAGCTCGGCGACCGTCCGGGAGCGGTTCGCCGGAGCGCCCGACCGGCCGCTCATCGTCGTCGACAACACGTTCGCCTCACCGGTCCTGCAGCGACCGCTCGACCTCGGGGCGGACATCGCCTTCCACTCCGCGACGAAGTACCTCGCCGGCCACAGCGACACGGTCCTGGGGATCGCGGTCACGCGGGACCCGGCGACCGCGGAGCGCCTCCGCTTCCTCCAGAACGCGATGGGCGGCGTTCCCGGGCCGTTCGACTGCTTCCTCGTCCTCCGCGGCCTCCGGACGCTGCACCTCCGCATGGAGCGCCACGTGTCCAACGCCCGGGCGATCGCCGGCTGGCTGGCGACCCGCGACGACATCGAGTGGCTCGTCCACCCGGGCCTGACCAGCGGCGTCCACGCTCACCCCCAGGCACCGGCCTGCCTGGCCCAGATGCGAGGAGGGAGCGGCATGGTCTCGTTCCGCCCGAAGGCTCGCGATGGCGCCTCCTCGACGGAGCGGGCCGTGGCGATCGCCGAGGCGACGAAGATCTTCACGCTCGCCGAATCGCTCGGTGGCGTGGAGTCGCTCATCGAGGTCCCGGCCCAGATGACCAACCAGTCGGTGGCCGGCTCGCCGCTCGAGGTCCCACCGGACCTGGTCCGTCTCTCGGTCGGCATCGAGCACGTCGGCGACCTGATCGCGGATCTCGCGCAGGCGCTCGACGCAAGCTGAGGCAGCCCGAAGGCCCCAGCGCCGGGCCGTCGGATCGTCACGGATCCGGCACGTCACGTTCGCAACCGTCCCGCAACCTTGTCGTGCCCGAGTGGTACCATGCCCGGCAACACGCGACTGCGGAAGCCGACTCTCGCGAGCCTCCGGGCCCGCCCGACGCGCGGCCGGTCGATTCGAAGCCCTGACGGGCCGGGCCTGATCGCCTGCCGTCCGCGCCGAGGAGACCGCTCATGAGCACCGCGACCGCCCCCGCGTCAACCCGCAGCCTCGCGCGCGAGGGCCGGACGAACCTCTCCACCGCCGCCCTCTACGAGCTTGCCCTGCGCGAATCGGAGGGGCTCGTCGCCGCCGACGGCGCCCTCGTCGTGCGGACCGGCGAGCACACCGGCCGCTCGCCGAAGGACAAGTTCATCGTCGTCGAGCCGTCCTCCGAGGCGAACGTGTGGTGGGGCGAGGTGAACCACCCCATCTCCGAGGCGCACTACGACCGCCTCCGGGCACGCCTCATGACCTACGTCCGCGAGCGCGACCTGTATCGCCAGGACCTCTTCATCGGCGCCCACGAGGCGCACCGCCGATCGCTGCGGGTCTACACGGAGACGGCCTGGGCGAGCATCTTCGCCCGCAACCTCTTCCGCCGCCCGACCCGGGAGCAGCTCGCCGGGTTCAGCCCGAATTTCACGATCATCGACGTCCCGTCGTTCCAGGCCGATCCCGCGACCGAGGGGACCCGGACCGGGACCGCCATCCTCGTCCACCTCAAGCGGATGGAGGTCATCATCGTCGGGACGATGTATGCCGGGGAGATCAAGAAGTCGGCCTTCACCGTCATGAACTACCTGATGCCCGATGAGGGCGTCCTGCCGATGCACTCCTCGATCAACGTCGGCCAGGCGGGCGATGCGGCGATCTTCTTCGGGCTCTCGGGCACCGGCAAGACGACGCTCTCCGCGGACCCGCTGCGGAGCCTCATCGGCGACGACGAGCACGGCTGGGGCAACGACTACGTCTTCAACTTCGAGGGCGGCTGCTACGCCAAGACGATCCGCCTGTCGGCGATGTACGAGCCCGACATCTTCGCCACGACCAAGCGCTTCGGGACGGTCCTCGAGAACGTGGACATCGACCCGGTCACCCGCGCCCTCGACCTCGATTCGGAGCGGTTCACGGAGAACACCCGGGCCGCGTACCCGCTGCACTTCATCGGCAATGCCGACCCGACCGGCGTGGCCGGCACGCCGCGCAACGTCGTCTTCCTGACCGCCGACGCGTTCGGGGTCCTGCCGCCGATCTCACGGCTCACCCGCGAGCAGGCCGCCTACCATTTCATCTCCGGCTACACGGCCAAGCTGGCCGGCACGGAGATCGGGATCAAGGAACCGCAGGCGACGTTCTCGGCCGGGTTCGGGGCGCCCTTCCTGCCCCGCCACCCGGGCGTCTACGCCCAGCAGCTCATGGAGCGCCTGGAGCAGTTCGACGTACCCGTCTGGCTCGTGAACACGGGCTGGACCGGGGGCCCGTATGGGGTCGGGCAGCGGATGAACATCAACCACACCCGGAACATGGTCCGCGCGGCGCTCGGCGGACAGCTCGCGGACGTGCCCTGCGTGACCGACCCGATCTTCCGTGTCGCCGTCCCGACCATCGTTCCGGGCGTCCCCTCCGAGGTGCTCCAGCCGCGCGCCACGTGGCCGGACCCGGCGAAGTACGACGAGGCGGCGAAGACCATCGCCCACATGTTCCACGAGAACTTCGCCACCTACGCCGACGGCGTCAGCCAGGCGGTCCGCGATGCGGGGCCGGTCGACACGGGCGGGGTCGGCGAGATCCGCGTCTCCGCAGCTGGTGAGGGATGAGGCCATGAAGCGCAACAAGGTCACCGTCGTCGGCGCGGGCAATGTCGGGGCGACCGCGGCCCAGCGGATCGCCGAGGCCGGCCTGGCCGACGTCGTCCTCGTCGACATCGTCGAGGGGCTGCCGCAGGGCAAGGGCCTCGACCTCGCCGAGGCGGCCCCGGTCGTCGGCCACGACGCCCGGGTGACCGGCACGAACGACTACGCAGACACCGCGGGCTCGGACATCGTCGTCGTCACGTCCGGGCTCGCTCGTCAGCCGGGCATGAGCCGGGACGACCTGCTGCTGAAGAACGCGGGCATCGTCCGGTCCGTCGTCCAGCAGGCCGTGGCCCACTCGCCGAGCGCCATCCTCGTCATCGTCACGAACCCCCTCGACGCGATGTGCCACGTCGCGATGGAGGCTTCCGGCTTCCCGCGCGAGCGGGTCATCGGGATGGCCGGCGTCCTCGACTCCGCACGATTCCGCACGTTCATCGCGATGGAGCTCGGCGTCTCGGTCGAGGACACCCACGCGTTCGTGCTCGGCGGCCACGGCGACACGATGGTCCCGCTGCCTCGCTACTCCACCGTCGCGGGGATCCCGATCACCGAGCTGATGAGCCCGGAACGGGTCGCGGCCCTCGTCGACCGGACCGCCAGGGGCGGCGCCGAGATCGTTGCGCTCCTCAAGTCCGGGTCCGCCTACTACGCTCCCGCGGCCGCGACCTTCGAGATGGTCGATTCGATCCTCCGCGACCGGAAGCGCGTCCTGCCCTGTGCCGTGCTCCTCCAGGGCGAATACGGCGTGGACGGCCTGTTCGTGGGGGTCCCCGTCGTGCTCGGCGCGGCCGGGATGGAGCGGATCATCGAGATCCGCCTGTCCGGCGACGAAGCCGCGGCGTTCCAGACGTCAGCGGCCGCCGTGCAGGAGCTCGTCGAGACCCTCCGCCGCTAGGGCCGTTGCGCCTGCGCACCGCGAGATGCGCCGGCGGATTGGCCTCCGGCGCGCCATCGCGGTAGTGTTCGTACCCCGCAGCCCCCCGGCCACCACGGCTGCCCGCATGTTCTCTGGAGGAGCATCGTGCGACGAACCCGCATCACGATCACGCTGCTCGCGATCGCGAGCCTGGTCCTCACGGGACCCGTGCTGGCGGCGAGCCCCCGGTCCCTGACCGACGGCGCGACGAAGTCCGCCCCGACGGTCGATACCTCGAGCGCCCTCGTCCAGCTGAATGGCGACCCGCTCTCGACGTACGTCAAGACGAAGCCCGGCCCCGGCAAGAAGGTCGACTTCAACAGCAGCACGGTCAAGTCCTACCGGGCGCAGCTCTCCGCGCTGCGGAACGACTTCAAGCAGTGGCTCCGGGCCAATGCCCCGAAGGCGAAGATCACCGGGTCGTGGGACCTTTCCCTGAACGCGGTCGGCGTGGCCCTCAATGGCACGTCCCTGGCCCTCCTGCGGAGCGCACCCCAGGTCAAGGCCGTCGAGTACCAGGGTCTCTACTACCCCCTTGACGAGAGTGACCCGGACCTCTCGCTGATCAGCGCCCAGGCCGCCTGGGAGCAGACGGGCGGGGCGGCCGGCGCCGGCGCCGGCGTGAAGGTCGCGATCGTCGACACCGGCATCGACGTGACGCATCCCTGCTTCGACGACTCCGGGTATGCGCCGCAGACGCAGCTCGGCGATCGCCGGTTCACGAACAACAAGGTCATCGTGGCCAAGGTCTTCAACAACAAGGGCGTGAGCCGCGGCTATACGGCGGAGGCCGTGCAGGAGCACGGCACCCACGTCGCCGGGACGGTCGCCTGCAACCTCGACACGCCGGCCACGGTCGGCGGCGTCGACATCCCGTACGACATGTCCGGGGTCGCGCCGGCCGCCCTCCTCGGCAACTACAACATCTTCCCCGGCGATGTCGCGAGCGCCCGCTCGGAGGACATCCTCAACGCCCTCGATGCCGCCTACGCGGACGGCTTCGACGTCGCGAACATGAGCCTCGGCGGCGGCGCGAGCGGCATCCAGGACCTCCTCACGGTCGCCGTCAACGACCTCGACGTCGCCAACATGGTCGTGGCGGTCGCCGCCGGCAACAGTGGCCCCGGCGCCTTCACCGTCGATTCGCCAGGTTCGGCCGCCCGCGCCCTGAGCGCGGGTGCGGCCACCGTCGGCCACTTCATCGCGACGCCCGTCGAGGGCCCCTCCGGAACGTATCCGGGCGCGTCCGGCGACTTCGCGACGGTGACCGCCGACGTCACCGCGGAACTCGAAGTCGTCACTGGTACGGGCGCCAACGGGCTGAGCACGGCCTGCGACGCGCTCCCAGCCGGCAGCCTGACCGGGAAGATCGCCCTGATCACCCGCGGGGTCTGCAGCTTCTCCACGAAGATCCGCAACGCGCAGACCGCCGGCGCGGCCGTCGTGCTCGTCGGCAACAGCGTGGCCGGCGATCCCATCTCGATGGGTTCGGACGGAACGGCGAACCAGCCGACCGTCCCGGCCTACATGCTGTCCCGCTCGGGCGCGGGCGCCCTCAAGGTGGACGACGGATCGAGCGTGACCGTGCGCGCCACCCAGGCCTACTTCTACAGCGGCAACAACGACATCATGGCCGGCTTCAGCAGCCAGGGCCCCACCGACGTGGACTTCCGGGTCAAGCCGGACGTCGTCGCGCCCGGGGTCAATGTCCTGAGCTCGATCCCGGCGGGCTTTTGTAACGCGTCCGTGGACACGGGCGGGTGCTTCGCCTTCTTCCAGGGCACCTCGATGGCGACGCCGCACCTCGCCGGTTCGGCGGCCGTCGTCCGGGGTGCCCATCCCGACTGGTCGGCCTGGCAGGTGCGTTCGGCCATCGTCAACACGGCGGACGAAGGCGTGCTGAAGCAGGCGGCCAACGGAACCACCAATGAGACCAACGTCAACATCATCGGCGCCGGTCGCGAGAACCTGCTCGCGGCCGTCGGGGCGACGGCCGCCATCGACCCGGTCAGCGTCAGTTTCGGGGCCGTTCCGTCGGGTTCGGGCCAGTCGCTGGCGTACACCGTGACCATCTCGAACCTCAGCGCCTCCAGCCTGACGTTCGACCTGTCGGTCGGGGCCGGCGGCGGCGGCGTGGCGTACAGCCTCGATCGGCCGTCCATCAACCTCGCCGCCGGTGCGTCCGGCACGTTCGCGGTCCGGATGACCGCCGCAAAGGGCGCCTCGGCCGGCGGCCACCAGGCCACGCTCCGCGTGTCCGTCGGCGGCAACCCGGTTGCGCATGCCGTGGTGTACACCTTCATCAAGTAGGCCTCGGGAGGCGGCTCCCGCCACCTTCCGAAGACGAGGCCCCCGGCACCGCCGGGGGCCTCGCGATTCACGCGACGCGTCGCGGTCCGCTGGTCCGGCTCGCCGCTACACTCGGGCCGTGACCGAGACCCTCGTCGCGCGACCCTGCCCGTGACCGGGGTCATCACCCTCGACTTCGATCCGATCCTCCGGCTCGGCGAGTCCGAGATCCGGGCGGCGACGGTCCTCCTCGCCCTCGTCCTGCTCGCCGGGCTGCTCGTTGCCGCCCGGATCGGCCACCTCACCCCCCAGCCGGGGCCGTACGTCCCCGCCCCGGGCCTCGCCCTCGGCGACCTGCCGTTCCTCGCCCTCGGAATCGTGCCGGGCGCGGTCATCGGGGGCCGCCTCGACGCGGTGCTCCTCCACCTGGACTACTACCTCGCCCACCCGTCCGCGATCGTGGACCCGGCGCAGGGGAGCCTCGGGCTGGCGCTCGCCGTCCCCGGTGGCGTCCTCGGCGGGATCATCATCGGACGCCTCGTCGGGGCGCCGGTCGATCGCTGGATGCACGCGGCAGCCCTGCCGATGCTCTTCGTCCTCGCGGGCGGCAAGCTGACCGGCCTCCTGTCGGCGGAGGGCCAGGGGCTGCCCTCGGACCTGCCCTGGGCGACGGCCTACAGCGGGCCAGGGCCGTGGCAGAGCCTGGCTCCGGGGGTGGCGTCGCACCCGGCCCAGGTCTACGAGGCCATCCTGACCACGATCGTCCTCACGGTCCTCGGCTGGCTCCTGGTGTCGGGCGTGTTCGCCCGGCGCGACGGCTCGGCGCTCCTCGTCGCCGTGATCGGCTGGGCCGCCGGCCGGGCCCTCGTCGCATTCACCTGGCGCGACGCCGAAGTCCTGGGCCCGCTCCGCACGGAGCACCTCCTCCTCGCCGTCGTCATCGGGGGCTGCGTCGGCGGGCTGGCCCGCCTTCGGATCGGGGGCCGCCCGGCACGGTTCCGGCTGCGCGCCTGACGGGCCGGACGCGCCGGCTCCCTCGCGCGGCGCGGTATCGTTGACGGACGCCACAGCCACCGCCGGATCGCCGCATCGCGGCTCGGCGCCCCACGAGGTTTCCACGATGACCCAGGTCGCCGAGATCGACGCCACTCCCGCCGCCACCGACGGGACCGTTCACCACTGGATCGGGGGCCGCCTCGTCGCCGGCACGTCCGGCCGGCGCGGTCCGGTCTACAACCCGGCCACGGGCGAGATCGCCCGCGAGGTGGACTTCGCCTCGGTCGAGGAGGTGGACGCGGCGGTCGCCGCGGCGAAGGCCGCGTTCCCGGGCTGGCGCGCGACCTCGATCTCGAAGCGGACCGAGATCATGTTCCGGATCCGGAACCTCGTCGACGCGCGGCGCAGGGAGCTCGCGGCCCACCTCACCGCGGAGCACGGCAAGGTTCCCTCCGATGCCCTCGGCGAGATCGCCCGCGGCCTCGAGAACCTGGAATTCGCGACCGCGATCCCGAACCACCTCAAGGGCGGCTTCAGCGAGCAGGTCTCGACCGGCGTCGACGTCTACCAGATCCGCCAGCCGCTCGGCGTCGTGGCGGGCATCACGCCCTTCAACTTCCCGGCGATGGTCCCGATGTGGATGTTCGCGAACGCGATCGCCTGCGGGAACACGTTCATCCTGAAGCCCTCGGAGAAGGACCCCTCCGCATCGATCTTCCTCGCGGAGCTGCTCGAGGAGGCCGGCGTGCCGGCGGGCGTCTTCAACGTCATCCATGGCGACAAGGTGGCGGTGGACCGGATCCTCGACCACCCGGACATCGCCGCGGTGAGCTTCGTCGGCTCGACGCCGATCGCCCGCTACATCTACGAGACCGGGACGAAGAACGGCAAGCGCGTCCAGGCCCTCGGCGGCGCGAAGAACCACATGATCGTGCTGCCGGACGCCGACATCGAGATGGCCGCCGACGCGGCCGTCTCCGCGGGCTACGGCTCGGCGGGGGAGCGGTGCATGGCCATCGCGACGGTGGTCGCGGTCGGGTCCGTCGCGGATCCGCTCGTCGAGGCGATCGCGAAGCGCCTGCCCAAGATCACCGTGGGGCCCGGTTCCGATCCGGCCGCGGAGATGGGGCCGCTCGTCACGAAGCAGCATCGCGACAAGGTCGCGTCCTATCTCGAGAGCGCCGCCGACCAGGGCGCGACGCTCGTCGCCGACGGCCGCGAGCACCCGCTCTACAAGGATTCGGACGGGTTCTTCCTCGGGACGTCGCTCATCGACCACGTCACGCCGGGGATGGATTGCTACCGCGACGAGATCTTCGGCCCGGTCCTGACCGTGACCCGCGTTGACACCTACGACGAGGCGCTCCGGCTCGTCAACGACAACCCGTACGGCAACGGCACGGCGATCTTCACCCGCGACGGCGGCGCCGCCCGCCAGTACCAGTTCGACGTCAACGTCGGCATGGTCGGGATCAACGTCCCGATCCCGGTCCCGGTCGCCTATTACAGCTTCGGCGGCTGGAAGTCGTCGCTCTTCGGCGACCTCCACATGTACGGGCCCGAGGGCATCCAGTTCTACACGCGGGCCAAGATCGTGACCTCGCGCTGGCCGGATCCGGGGACCTCGAAGGTCGACCTGGGGTTCCCCCGCACGCGGTAGGGAGCGATTGCTCGCGCCAGCGATCGCGGATCGATCCGCTCCGGAGGCGACCCAGCTTGGAATGGTGACAGGGCGCACCGGAATCACGCGGCGCGCGGGGTGCACATCCTCCGGCCGTGGTGGTAGCGTTCAGCTCTTCGATGCACGCCGGGGGAAGAGTTTGGGAGGGCACGGCCATGCGTCGTGTGTTCATCTCGTTCGCCGGCGGGGCGCTCCTGGTGGTGCTCAGCGCCGGCGTGGCATTCGGTGCCAACTGCGTGAACGCGAACAAACCGGACGGGGCGGGCCAGAAGGTCGTCGTGCTCATCACCTCGTTCTCTCCCGAGGAGGAGATCGTCATCGGGGCGAACGCCGCCGGCCGATGGCGCGGCGGGTTCGTCGACGTGTATTTCGACGCCGATGGGAGCGGGACGCTCACCCAGGGTGACCCGCTGCTCATCAACGACACGTTCCTCGTCGCGAACCACAGCTTCAGGGACAACCCCGCACAGACCGACCCGTCGTTCGGTCATGCGGTCCTGCCTCCGGTCCTGAACGGAGCCGACCCGGGTGGTGCTGGTCGGGGTGTCGATCCCGGCTTCTAGGCGTCGGTGACGATCGCTCGCGCATGAAAGGGGGCCGCTCCCTGGGAGCGGCCCCCATTTCGCGTCACTCGTTCAGCGTCACCCACGCACAGTCCGTCGTCGGGGCACAGCGGCTCGGCGCTGCCATCCCCGGAAGCCGTGGGCGCGACAGCATCCCAGCTTCACCCTGATGCAATCGCCGGGTTGCCGCGTCTGCCGCTCGACCGGCTTGGCAAGATCTGGGACGGTCAGGCAGGCCAGGCGCCCGACAGCGGCAACATGGCTGGGCCCGATCGCTCTTGCACCGCCGTGGTTCGAGGCCTGGTCTCATCACCCAAGTGATGCCCTTGCGCAACGCGGAAGCGGGTGCGAACGTCCGCTTGTGGATGCGGTGCAAGATCGGGCCAGCCGCCGATGGGATCGAGATCTGGGACATCAGAGGATGAGCCCGCTGAAGTCTCGCGCGGCGACGCTCCTCGTCGCTGGCGCCGCCGTGGGCCAGCTTGCCGGCTGCTACGGCGGCGGCGCGAGGCCCGTGGCGACCGAGCCGATGCCAATGGACGCGCTGGCCGTCGACGTGGCGATCGAGCCGATTTCAGCATCCGAACCCACCACCGGCGCCGCGGCGGCGCTCGATGCGTGCGGGATCACCAACTTCAACCCGGCCCAGCCGGGCAGGATGGCCGCGAACTTCGGCATCGAGGTCGTGGCCGGGATGGGGCTCGTGGTGCCTGGTCGCGACGCAGGCAAATACGCCGCGCTCGGGTCTGCTCCCGAGATTCAGACCGACGATCCGCTGTGGGTCATCACGACGGGGGACGCCTGGCTGAGCTTCCCCCTGGTCACCGGCGAACTTCGGAATGCGACCTGCGTAGTACCGGATCGGGACTGGGCGTCTCCCAGGTGGTTCGCAACCGGCGACGTGCGCACCAGCGACGGAGCAATCATCACACCGGCCCCGCTCGAGCAGCCGGTGTTCCGTCTGCCCCCGCTGTCGAAGTAGGTGACCTGATCCCCGGCGGGCACGGCCGGCCTTCGCTCCCGAATCATGCCGGGCGGCGCTCCGCGACGAGCAGCGTGAGGTCGTCGAACGGCTCGGCATCGCCCCGGAAGGCGGCGATATCGTCCACGAGGGAACGCACGATCTCGGCGGCCGGCCGGCCGCAGGCGGCGTCGAGGTTCGCGAGGAGCCGATCCTCGCCGTAGAAGTGGCGGCTCGGGCTGCGCGTCTCCGTCGCCCCGTCGGTGTAGAGGACGAGCGCGTCGCCGGCGCGCAGCCGCGCGGTCCGCTCCTCGTATCTCGCAGCGTCAAACGCACCGAGGATCGGGCCCTTCGCCTCGAGCCGGTCGATCGAGCCGCTGAACCGCGCGACGAACGGCGGCTCGTGGCCCGCCGATGCGTAGCGGACCTCGCCGGTCGGGTTGTCGATGACGAGCAGCGTGGCGGTCACGAAGAGCGACGTCAGCCGCTCCCGGACGAGGATCGTGTTGACCCGGGACAGGGCTTCGGCCGGGCTGTCGACGTTGTCCGCGGCGGCATGGAGGAGGGCCCGCGTGTCGGCCATGAGGAGCGCCGCCGGGATGCCCTTCCCGGTCACGTCGGCGATGACGAGGCACGTCCGGTCGCCCTGCCGGAGCCGGAAGACGTCGAAGAGGTCGCCGCCGACCTCGCGCGCCGGCTCGTAGAACGCGGCAAAGGTCCAGCCCTCGACCTCGGGGAACGTCCGCGGCATGAGCGAGACCTGGATCCGACGTCCGACGGCGAGCTCGCTTGCGACCCGGGCACGTTCGGACTCGTTCCGTCCGCCCGCGAGCACGAGCTCCAGGGATCGGGCCACCAGCGCGAGCAGCTCGGGCGGCGCGGCCTCGTCACCGACGATCCGGCCCGCGAACCCGTCGCCGACGGTGACCGGGTGGACCCGCGGCGGCACAACCCCGGGCGACCTGCCCGCGATCAGCGCTCCGTCCACGTCGACGAGGCCGATCGCGGCCCCGCCGGCGGCAGCGGACGCGAGGGCCAGGAGGCCGGCGAGGGCCTCATCGGTCGCCAGGACGTCCGGCGGACTCACGGGCCTTGAAGCCTGGCCGCGCTGCCGGTTCGTCCGGATCGCGCTCAGCCGGCCAGCGCGGCGTCGCGGTCCGGGTAGATCGGCAGGATCCGGTCGAGGCCCGTCCGCTCGAGGTTCGTGGCGATCGACCCGGTCGGCCCGACGAGGCGGACCGCGTCACCGGCCGTGCCGTCCGTCGCATCCGCGCTCACCGCATGGAATGCCGCCCAGCCGAGCTCGGGATCGGGGGCCGGCTGGCCGCGAAACACGAGCGCGATGGAGTGGAGGGCGACGATCCCGGAGCTCGACATGTACGTCAGCGCGCCCATGTCGAGGACGAGGCGCCGGACGCCGTCGGCGTAGAGGCGCTGGCCCTGCTCGATGAGGTCGCGGTAGTTCGAGGCGTCGAGCTCGCCGTCGAGGGCGACCACGGCGACCTCGGGCGAGACCCGGTCAACGGCGGTGTTCACGCGGAACCTCCTGGATGGCTCGGGGTCGGACAGTCGATGCAGATCGTGACGTCGTTGCCGCCGTCCGGCGCCGGGGCGCGCTCGAACCGGTCGCTCAGCTCGCGGATCAGGTGGATGCCCATCTTGCCGAACGGCCGCTGCTCCAGCGGGACCGTCCGGTCGAAGGCGGGCGCGGTGTCCGGGTCGAACGCCGGGGCCTCGTCTCGAACCCGGACCTCGATCTCGCCGGCGCCACGGCCGACCGAGACCTCGATCGGCCCGGCCGCGCCCCGGTAGCCGTGGACGATGACGTTCGTGACCCACTCGTCGACCGCCTGGACGAGGTCGTCGATCGAGGCCTGGTCGGCACCAAGTCCCGGCGCGGCCTCCCGCACGAAGTCGCGAACGTCCTTCAGCCGAGCGAGGTCGGCCTCGATCCTGAGGGTCGCGAGGGCGGCCACGGTCGCCGTCAGGCCATCCGCGCGTAGTCGGCCGGGCCGCGCCTCAGGAACCTGCCCGCACCCTTCCGACCCGTGAACTCGCCGTTCCGGACGACGATCGAGCCACGGCTCATGACGACGTCGCTCGCGCCCTGGACCGTCCGGCCCTCGTAGCACGAGTAGTCGACGTCCATGTGATGGCTCTTCGCCGAGATGGTCCGGCGGCGGTTCGGGTCGTAGATGACGAGGTCGGCGTCCGAGCCGACGGCGATCGCGCCCTTGCGCGGGTACATCCCGAAGAGCTTCGCCGGAGCGGTCGAGGTGATCTCGACCCAGCGCTCCTTCGACAGCCTGCCGGCCACGACGCCGCCGTCGTGGAGGAGGTCCATCCGGTCCTCGACGCCCGGCAGGCCGTTCGGGACCTTCCGGAAGTCGCCCTTCCCGAGGTCCTTCTGGCCGTGGAAGTCGAACGGGCAGTGGTCGGTCGAGACCACCTGGAGGTCATCCTTCACCAGGCCCTTCCAGAGCTCCGGCTGGTGGTCCTCCGACCGGAGCGGCGGCGAGCAGACGAACTTGGCGCCCTCGAAGCCGTTGCCCATGTCGTCAAGGCTCAGGAAGAGGTATTGCGGGCACGTCTCGGCGAAGGCCGGAAGCCCCTCGTCGCGGGCCATCCGCACGGCGTTCAGCGCCTCCCGCGCCGAGAGGTGGACGATGTAGACGGGGACCTTCGCCGCCTGGGCGAGCCGGATGACCCGGTTCGTGGCCTCGCCCTCGAGGACGGAGTAGCGCGCGAGCCCGTGGCCGATGGGATCGGTGACGCCGGCCGCGACGGTGTCGGCGGCGATGACGTCGATCGCCAGGCCGTTCTCGGCGTGCATCATGATCAGGCCGCCGTTCCGGCCGGTCTGCTGCATCGCCCGGAAGATCGCCCCGTCGTCGCTGAAGAAGACGCCGGGATACGCGGTGAAGAGCTTGAAGTCCGGCACGCCCTCCTCGACGAGCGTGTCCATCTCCCGGAGCGTGTCGTCGTTGACGTCGCTCATGATCATGTGGAACCCGTAGTCGACGACCGCGTTGCCCTCCGCCTTGGCGTGCCACGCGTCAAGGCCCTCGCGGAGGGACTTGCCGCGGGACTGGACCGCAAAGTCGACGATCGAGGTCGTGCCGCCGAAGGCGGCGGCCCGGGTGCCGGTCTCGAACGTGTCCTTGGCGAAGGTGCCGCCGAACGGCAGCTCCATGTGGGTGTGGACGTCGATGCCGCCCGGGATCACGTACCGGCCCGCCGCGTCGATCGTCTCGTCCGCCTCGACCATGCCGGCCAGCCCGGCGCCGATCGCGGCGATCGTCTCGCCGTCGACGAGGACATCCGCCGCGGACGAGCCGTCGGCGGTGACGATCGTGCCGTTCGTGATCAGGGTGCGCATCGGGGCGTGACCTCCGGGACGTCGCAACGGGCTCGAAGACGAGTGTCCAGCCGCATCGTAGCGAAGCGCCGGGCTCCCGGGCGGGCGGCTCGCGTTGTCAGGAGCCCGCCCCTGGCCTACTTTCCGGCCTTGTCCTTGGGCTTGTTCTGCTTCGGCTTCTTGGGGTTCTTGGCTTTCTTGTCCACGCGGGAACCTCCGTTCTACTGGGACGCCGCCGCCGTCCGGAAGGCGGGCACGACATCGCGGCCGAATCGCTCGAGCTGCTCCTCCTCGTCGCCGTTCATGAGGTAGACGTTGAACTGGTCCACGCCCGCGTCCTCGAGGACGTGGAGCTTGTCGATGACCTCGGCCGCGTCGCCGAGGACGCAGAACCGGTCCGTGACCTCGTCGCCGACGAACCCGGCGTTCGACGACCCGACCTCGGCATGGTGGAGGTAGTCGTAGCCGGTCCGGTCCGAAATGTAGCCGGTGAGCGATTCGGGGAGCTGCTCGCGCGGGTACTTGTTCACGAGGTCGACGACGTGGTTGCTCACGAGCGCGGGGAACCAGCGGGTCCGCTCGCGGGCTTCGTCGCGCGGAGCGATGTGAGCCGGCGCGGCCGCCTGGATCTTCACCGCGTCGGCGGGCCGCCCGGCGGCGGTCGCGGCGGCCCGGACCTGGTCGCCGAACCAGCGGATGAGGTCCGGATCGGCGAGCTGCAGGATCACCCCGTCGGCGACCCGGCCGCTCATCGCCAGGGCCATCGGGCCATAGCCCGCGACCCAGACCGGGAGCTTCCACCGCCCGGTCCACGGGAAGACGAGCTCCGTGCCCTCGTAGACGATCGAGCGCCCCTCGACGAGCTCCCGGATGACGGTGATCGCCTCCTCGGTGTTCGCCAGCGTGATCGGCGGCTTGCCGAGGACCCGGCGCGCGGAATCCCCGCGGCCGATGCCCAGGTCCATCCGCCCGCCGGAGATCTCGTTGAGCGTCGCGAGCGCGGATGCGGTGACGGTCGGCTCGCGGGTGCCGGGGTTCGTCACGCATGTGCCCAGCCGCAGCCGCTGGCTGTTGAGGGCCATGACCGCAAGCAGCGGGTACGGCTCGCGCCACAGGACGTGCGAATCGAAGAGCCAGCCGTGCTCGAAGCCCGCCGCCTCGGCGCGGCGGGTGAGGTCGATGGTCCGCTCGACCGTGTGGTCGGGCTTGAGCGTGAATCCGAACTGCATCGCAGGTGGCGCCTCCGTACGTCGCGGCCTAGGGGCGGACGAGGTCCCCGTACGCGTCCGGGCGTCGGTCGCGGTAGAACTGCCATGTCTGGCGGACCTGCTGGATCACGTCCAGGTCCATGTCCCGGATGAGCATCTCCTCGTCGTGCGGGCTGCCGACGGCGCCGATGAACTGGCCCCGCGGGTCGCAGAAGTAGCTCTGGCCGTAGAAGTCGTCGTCGCCGATCTCGGCCTCGATGCCGACCCGGTTGATGGTCCCGACGAAGTAGCCGTTGGCGACGGCGTGGCTGACCTGCTCGATCCGCCACAGGTATTCCGACAGGCCGCGGCTCGTGGCGCTCGGGATGAACACCATCTCGGCGCCGTTGAGGCCCAGGGCCCGGGCGCCCTCGGGGAAGTGGCGGTCGTAGCAGATGTAGACGCCGACCTTGCCGACCGCGGTCTCGAAGACCGGGTAGCCCATGTTCCCCGGCCGGAAGTAGTACTTCTCCCAGAAGCCCTTCACGTGGGGGATGTGCGTCTTGCGGTACTTGCCGAGGTACCTGCCGTCGGCGTCGATGACGGCGGCGGTGTTGTAGTAGATCCCGGACGCGGTCGCGTCCTCCTCGTACATCGGGACCACGAGGACCATGCCGGTCTGCTTCGCGAGGTCCTGCATCCGCTTCGTCGTCGGGCCGTCCGGGATCAGCTCGGTGTAGCTGTAGTACTGGGGGTCCTGGACCTGGCAGAAGTAGGGCCCGTAGAAGAGCTCCTGGAAGAGCATGACCTGGGCGCCCTGCCCGGCGGCGTCGTGGGCCGCGGCCTCGTGCTTCTGGATCATCGATTCCTTGTCGCCGGTCCAGCTCGCCTGCAGCAATGCCCCTCGCACGATCCTCGGCATCGATGTCCTCACTCACAGCGCTGGAACGCGCCCCGGGGCGGGGCGCGAGGATTGCAAGGCCCTGAGCGTACACCGACCGACGGGCCGGACGCGGGCCCGCGCTCGCGCCCGCCCCGGACCGCTGGCCGCATCTGCGACAATCGGCGACACCCCGATCCCGCCAGCTGGAGCCTCCCATGGCCATCGAATCCGCCACCGCGATGACGAGCGCCGAGATCGTCGCCCTCAATCGCGCCCACACCTTCTTCTCCTGGTCCGTCCAGGGTGCTCTCGATCCCATCGCGATCGACCGCGCCGAGGGCGTCTACCTCTACACGCCCGAGGGCCAGCGGATCCTCGACTTCAACAGCCAGCTCATGTCCGTGAACATCGGCCACGGCGACCGGCGCGTCATCGACGCGATCACCGAGCAGGCGCTGAAGCTCCAGTACGTCCAGCCGGCATTCGCCACGGAGATCCGGGGCCGGCTCGGCCAGAAGCTGGCCGAGATCCTGCCCGGCGACCTGGACAAGGTCTTCTTCACGCTCGGCGGGGCGGAGGCGATCGAGAACGCGATCAAGTTCGCCCGCCACTACACCGGCAAGCCGAAGATCCTGGCGCGCTACCGGGCCTACCACGGGGCGACCCTCGGGGCGATGACCCTGACCGGCGACCCGCGGCGCTGGGCGAACGAGCCGGGCATCGTCGGTGTCGTCCGCTATCCGGACACGCACCGCTGGGGCGAGGCCGGGCCGCGGCCCGTCGCCGAGAGCCTCCAGGGGCTCGAGGACGTCATCCGCTACGAGGGCGCCCACACGATCGCGGCCGTCTTCCTCGAGACGATCGTCGGCACCAACGGCATCCTCATCCCTCCGGACGGGTACATCCAGGGCGTCCGCGAGATCTGCGACCGGAACGGGATCCTCATGGTCGCCGACGAGGTCATGGCCGGCTTCGGGCGGACCGGCAAGTGGTTCGCCATCGATCACTGGGACACCGTCCCGGACCTCATGACGATGGCCAAGGGCCTGACGAGCTCCTACCTGCCGCTGGGCGCGGTCGCGATGCGCCGGCCGATCGCCGAGGCCTTCGAATCGAAGATGTTCTACGGCGGCCTGACCTACAGCTCGCATCCCGTCAGCCTCGCCGCGTCGCTTGCCACGATCCGGGTCTACGAAGAGGACGGGCTCATCGAGAACGCCGCCCGCCTCGACGGGGTCATGCGCTCGCATCACCAGCGCCTGGCGGCGAAACACCCGTCCGTCGGCGCGACGCGGAACCTCGGCCTGTTCGGCATCCTCGACCTCGTCCGGAGGCGCGATCCGTGGACGCCGCTCACGCCGTTCAACGGCACGAGCGACGAGATGAAGGCGATCGGAAAGTACCTTCGCGAGCACGGGGTCTACTGCATGATCGCGAACAACTCGATCCACACGAACCCGCCGCTCTGCATCACCGAGGCGCAGCTCGCCGAGGGCTTCGAGGTCATCGACGCCGCGCTCGACATCGCCGACCAGGCGGTCGGCGGCTGAACGCCGGGCCGCGGCCCAACCCTGCCTGACGAGCGCGCGACCCCCGCCATGGCGAACGCCCTCGAGCCCGATCACGAGGTGGATCCCGCGCTCCTCGAGGCGAGTGCGGAGCTCGGCTCCGACCTCGAGGCGATGGCACCGCCGACGCAGCGCCTCGCTGCGGACCGGCGCCGGCCGCGCTGGAAGGCCGCCCTCGGGATCCTGGCGATTCTCGTCGCGATCCTGGTCGTCTGGGAGGGGCTCAAGCTTCTCGGCGGGAACCGCCTCGTCCTCGACCGGCCGCTGGGCCTGCCGATCCAGATCGACCATCGCCCGCCGTTCACCTGGAAGATCGCCAACGACCTCAGCCTGCCGCACCTGTGGACCGTCGCGGCGGCGTTCTTCGAGATGGATTCGGTGGGTGACCCGCTCGCGCTCCGGCTCCTGTGGTCCGCGCTGGCCACGTTCCGCGGCGCACTCGTCGGGTTCGCCCTCGGCGCCGGCATCGGGCTGGCGCTCGCCGCGCTCCTCATCCAGGTCCGGTTCCTGGAACGATCGCTCGTGCCGCTGCTCGTCGCGAGCCAGACCGTCCCGATCGTCGCGATCGCCCCGATCATCGTCGTGGGGCTGAAGGCGGGCTGGTTCGGGATCGCCATCGTGGCCGCCTACCTGACGTTCTTCCCGGTCACGGTCGCCGCGATCCGGGGCATGCGCTCCGCGGACCCGCGAGCCTTCGAGCTGCTCCGGTCCTACGCGGCGACCGATCGGCAGGTCCTCACGCGCCTCCGGCTGCCGGCCGCGGCGCCGTTCCTCTTCACCGCCTTCCGGATCGCCGCGACGGCCTCGGTCGTGGGGGCGATCGTCGGGGAGCTGCCGTCGGGAACTCGCGAGGGCCTCGGCGGGGCGATCCTCAACGCGATGCAGTACTACTCGATCCAGCCGGGCCGGCTGTGGGCGACGATCATCGTCGCCTCGCTCCTCGGCATCGGCTGCTTCCTCCTCGTCGTCCTCGCCGAGCGCCGCGCGCTCCGCAACTACCGCCCCGCCACCGAACCCGGAGCTGCCGCATGACCGACCCGCGCCCTGTCGAGCCTGCCCCCGGTGTCGCCGCCGGCGGTGTCGGCGCCGGCCCCGCCCCCGTCGTCGAGCTGGCGGGCGTCTCGAAGGTGTTCCGGCCGACGTCCGGGGGCTCGCGTCCGGTCGAGGCCCTGAGCGGCATCGACCTGACGATTCGCGAGGGGGAGTTCGTCTCGCTCATCGGGCCCTCGGGCTGCGGCAAGTCGACGCTCCTCCGCGTCATCGGCGACCTGACCTCGGCGAGCGACGGCCGCGTCTCGGTCAACGGCAAGCCGGCCGCGAACGCCCGCCGGGACCGCGACTACGGGATGGTCTTCCAGGCGCCGGTCCTCTTCGACTGGCGGTCCGTGCAGCAGAACGTGGAGCTGCCGCTGGAATTGACGGGCCGGCCGGCACCTGAGCGGGCCGCCCGGGCGAAGGCGATGCTCGACCTCGTCGAGCTCGGCGAGTTCACCGACCACCGGCCATGGCAGCTGTCGGGCGGCATGCAGCAGCGCGTCGCGATCGCCCGGGCCCTCGCCCTCGACCCGCGGCTGCTCCTCATGGACGAGCCGTTCGGGGCGCTCGACGAGATGACCCGCGAGCGGATGAACCTGGAGCTGCTGCGGATCTGGGAGCGGACCGGGACGACCGTGGTGTTCGTGACTCACTCGATCCCCGAGGCGGTGTTCCTCTCGACCCGCGTCGTCGTGATGTCGGCCCGGCCCGGCCGGATCACCGAGGTCATCGACATCGACCTGCCGCGCCGGCGCGACGTGGACACGCGGGAGCTGGAGCGCTATTTCGAGCTCGTGACCCGTGTCCGCGAGAGCCTCCGGCAGGGGGAGGGGAGCGCCGCGAACGCGGCCCGCGTCCGCGCGGAGGGGCTCTCCGCATGACCGTTGCCGCGGGCGGCAGCTCGGCGGGCGGGGCGATCGCGACCGCGCCGTTCCGGGGCCCGACGGCCGCCGAGCGCCTGCGCGAGTGGGCACCCGCGGCCGGGGTGTTCTTCGGCGCCCTGGCCGCCTGGGAGGTCCTCGTCCGGGTCTTCCAGATCAAGCAGTTCATCCTGCCGAGCCCCGTCGCGATTGCGGCCTCCTGGTGGACCAACCTCCCGGAGCTCTCGTCGGCGGCCGGCTACACGCTCGGCGAGGTTCTCGGCGGGCTGGCCATCGGGGTCTCGGCCGGGCTCATCGCCGGGGCCCTGACCGCGCGGTGGGTCGCGGTCCGCGAATCGGTCATGCCGTTCGCGATCGCCGCCAACTCGATCCCGATCCTGGCCTTCGCCCCGATCTTCAACATCTGGTTCGGGCTGGACACGCAGCTCTCGAAGATGATGGTCGCGGCGGCGCTGTGCTTCTTCCCGATCATGATCAACACGGTTCGAGGGCTCCTGAGCGCCCCGGCGCCGGCCGTGGAGCTGCTGCGCTCCTACGCTGCGAGCGACCGTGACATCTTCCTGAAGCTCCGGATCCCGTCCGCCGTCCCGTACGTGTTCACGGCCCTCCGGGTCTCCGCGACGCTGGCGACGATCGGGGCGGTGATCGGCGAGTACTTCGGCGCCCCGAAGGCGAGCCTCGGCCAGTACATCGTCACCTACACCTCGTACCTGAACTTCGAGCGATCCTGGGGTGCCATCGTCTTCGCCTGCGCGATGGGCATCGGGCTGTACATGATCATGGTCCTGCTCGAGCGGCTGGTCGCGCCCTGGGCCACGGAGCGGGTGTCCCTGCCGGCCTGAGCCGCCTGGCCGAACGCGGAGCAGCCGGTCGCGACCGCGTGTGCTTGCGCTGCTCGGATGGCGCGCCGACCGCGCCGACCGCGCCGACCGCGCCGACCGCGCCGACCGCGCCGACCGCGCCGACCGCGCCGACCGCGCCGACCGCG
>JACPOU010000062.1 GCA_016191345.1 Chloroflexota bacterium | reverse complement strand
TGGCCGTGATCGCGAAGGTGACCGGGCTGGCCGCCAGGATGAGGGTGTAGTTCGAGCCGGCACTGAGCGTGCCGAGGCCGATGACGTACGTCCCGACGTTCTCGCCGGCGGCCCGGCTGAGGGCGCCCGTGAAGACGCTGCTCGTGTCGCTCCCGCCGAGGGCGGAGAAGCTGTACGTCAGGGTCGGGTCGGCGCTGCCGTAGACCTTCGACTGGCCGCTGTTGGGCGTGATCGTGACGGACTTGGCCGTGATCGCGAAGGTGACCGGGCTGGCCGCCAGGATGAGGGTGTAGTTCGAGCCGGCACTGAGCGTGCCGAGGCCGATGACGTACGTCCCGACGTTCTCGCCGGCGGCCCGGCTGAGGGCGCCCGTGAAGACGCTCGTCGTGTCGCCGTTGGTCAGGCCGGCCGCGGTCCAGGTGAGGGTCGGCTCGGTGTCGCCGTAGACCTTCGACTGGCCGCTGTCGGGGGTGACCGTGACGGTCGCCTTGGTGATCTCGAAGGTCACCGGGGTGGAACTCAGGACGGTCGTGTAGTTCGAGCCGGCATCGAGCGTGCCGAGGCCGATGAGGTAGGTCCCGACGTCCTCGCCGGGGGCCCGGTCGAGGGCGCCCGAAACCGCGACGGCTTCGCTAAGAACATATGCGAGAGCGGGATCGCCATCCCCATACACCTTTGCTTGACCCGCAATCGGTGTCACGGTGACACTCTTCTTGGCGATCGTGAAACTGCGAGTTACCTGGGGTGCGGCGTTGTAATTGCCATTGCCAGCCTGGTCGGCGGCAATCGTGCAAGTCCCCGCGGCGACGATCGTGACGGTTGTACCCGACACGGTGCAGACGGGCAGCGTGGTTGAACTGAACGTGACGGCCAGGCCCGAAGACGCGGTGGCACTCACGCCGAAGGGCGCATCTCCAAAGGTCTTGCCGGCCAAGGCTGCAAATGTGATTGTCTGGCTGGCCTTGGCGACGAGGAGCGACCCGTTTGCCGTCTGCGTGGAGCCCCCCGTGGAGTCTCCCTTGACGCTCACGGTGATCGTCGAGGTGCCTGCCGGCGTGACGTTCGTCGTCGTAACGGTCAGCGTGAAGTTGCAGCCGCCGCCACTCGCATTGCAGGACTTGCTGGCAGGGATGAACGTTGCGCCTGAGGGCAGACCGGCGACCGTGATCGTGATGCTTCCGTTGCCACTCCCGGCGACCGTCACTGCATACGTAGCAGATGCCGCGGTCCCAAATATGAGACTCCCAACCTGAGCACCGACCGAAATGGACACCACCGTCGTCGCTGCACTGACATACGGCCCGGCAAACGGACCGCCAGTGCCGACCGGCGCCGCCCCCGCTGGCTCGATCGAGTCGGTGAGGGTGTCGGCGAGCGCACGCGCCAGGTTCAGCCGGCCATTGCCCGTCTGATCCACCGTGCCCGCGGCGTCCGCGGACTCGGCCAGCCGGTTCACGATCATCCCGTTCGTCGCCGCGGAATCGTTCGCGCGCAGCAGCGCGGCCGCGCCGGCGACCGCGGCCGCGGCCGCGGACGTGCCTGTGATCGAGGTGTAGCCGCCGCCGGTGCTCGTCGTGTCGATCGAGGTGCCGGGCGCGGCGAGGAACGTGTCCTGGCCGTAGTTGCTCGAAGGGTTGAGGACGTCGGACATGTCGGTGTTGGACACGCCGATGACCCCGCGGTCCCCCGCCGGGTAGGTGTTCGCGGAGCTGCCGTCGTTGCCGGTGGCGGCGACGAGGACGATGCCCTTCGACCAGGCGTAGTCGAGCGCGGCCTGGAGCGCGACCGAGTAGCCGGTCGCCGAGAAGGCCATGAGGATGACGTCTGCGCCATGATCGGCTGCCCAGACGACGCCCTGGATGATGTCGCTGTCCTGGCCCGTGCCGTCGGCACCAAGGACCGTGACCGGCATGACGCGCACGCCGGCATAGGCGACCCCCGCGACGCCGATCCCGTTGTTCGTCTCGGCCGCCACGATGCCGGCCATGGCGGTGCCGTGGCCGTTGGGGTCCGTGGACCACGTCGAGCCGGACACCCACGCGGAACCGCCGGCGATGACGCCATCGAGGTCCGGATGCGTGATGTCGACGCCGGTGTCGAGGATCGCGACGATGGCGGATCCGGCGGGATCAACCGTCCCGTACGCCTGATCCCAGCCGATCTGCGGCAGCGCCCACTGGTTCGGATACGACGCGTCGTCCGGCACGCCCTCGGCGGCCCGGACGCGATCGGCATCGACGCGCGCGACGCGGCTGTCGGCGCGGAGCTCGGCCAGGGCGGCCGTCACGCTCGACGGCGTGAGGAGGATCGACTGCATCGCGAGCTGCGGGATCGAGCCGGTCTGGACGGCGCCGACGGCGGCGAGGATCGCGGCCTGATCGGCGGCGGCGGTGCCCGCGACGAAGGTGACGATGTAGGCGTCGGTCGCGGCCTCGGGGGTCGGCATGGGCGTCGGGTCCGGCGCCGGCGTCGGCGCCGGCGTCGGATCGGGCGTGGGCGCTGGGGTCGGATCGGGGGCCGGGGTCGAGGTTGGGTCAGGCGCAGGAGTGGGGTCCGGCGTCGGGACCGGGGTCGGGTCGGGGATCGCGGCGGGAGGAGCCGCGCGATCGAACCAGGCGTTGGCCGTCAGTCCGGAGGTCTCGCCGGTGGCCGAGGTGGTGTAGGTCCCCGCCGCGGACGCGTCCACCACGAACGTGTAGGAGACGTTGCCCTGCGCATCCGAGCTCGCCGAGCCGGCATCGACCAGGACCCCCGTCGGGTCGGTCGTGACGAAGTCGATCACTTCTGTCGGGCTGTACTGCACGCCCGTGACCGTGACGGTGTCGCCGTCCTGGTAGACGGACAGGTCCGTCTGGGTCGTCGCCGCGGCCGTGAGGGCCGGCAGGAGAAGCGAGGCGAGCAGCAGGACCGCCTGCAGCGCAGCCGTGAGTGAGGTAAGGCGGCGAGCGCGCATGCGATGGTCCTCCCCGGACGGTAGGCGTCGCTCGGGAGGGGAGCCGGTAGGAACCGAAGAGAGATAAGTGCAGATAGCGCCGGCGGGCACCCGGGCGACAGGTCGAGATGCAGTTGTCGTTCGATAGTACGGATGAGGCCCGATTGCGCCAGTACCTTCGGCGCAACACCGGTGCGACGCTGCACCATCCCTTTTACATGGAACTGTAACGAACGACTCAGAACCGGACGGTACGACTGGCCCGCGGGACCGTGGTCCGGCGGGGCTGCGGCACGCTCGTCGCGCGACCGGTCAATCAGTTGGCGGTGATGGGAGCGGCCCGGTGCACGGACGCACCGCAATTGGCCGGCCTTCGCTTGACGAGGTGAGTGGAAGGAACGTCGCTGATGATCCGCTGGTGAGCGCCGCGCGGAGACTGAGCCTCGATGCCTCATCCCGACCTCGAGACCCGACTCGCCCGACTCGCTCCCGACCAGCGCGCCGCCGCGACCGCCCCGCCCGGACCCATCCTCTGCGTCGCGCCGGCCGGCAGCGGCAAGACGACGACGCTCGTGGCCCGGATCGCCTGGCTCCTCGACGGCGGCGCCAAGCCTGACGAGGTCGCCGCGATCACCTTCAACCGCCGGGCAGCGGAGGAGCTCTCCCAGCGGCTGGCGCCCGCCCTGGCTCCGCTCGGCGTCGTCACGCCGGGCGTGCGCGTCCAGACCTTCCATGCCCTCGGGCTCGAGATCCTCCGGGAGGCGGGCCGGCCCGTCACTCCCCTGCTCGACCGGGAGGAGGTGCTCCGGGCGGCGCTCCCCTCCTCCACCGTGTCGGAGCGCCGGCGCCTCGACACGGCGATCTCCCGGCTCAAGCTGGACCTGGCGGTCGATCCGGAGTCAGTCGCCGCCGACCCGGGGGCCGGCCCGCTCGCGCTCGCCTTCGTCGCCTACGAGCGCGAGATCGCGCGGCGCGGCGGCCTCGACTTCGACGACCTCGTCGTTCGCTCGGTCCGGCTCCTCGAAGGCGATCCGGGGGTCCTCGCGACATGGCGACGCCGCTGCGCGCACCTGCTCATCGACGAGGCCCAGGACCTCGACCGGAGCCAGCTCCGGATGGCACTCCTCCTCGCCGCGCCGGCGAACCGGATCTTCCTTGTCGGCGACGATGACCAATCCATCTACGGCTGGCGGCTCGCCGACGTCCGGCGGCTGCTCGGGCTGGCCCTCACGTCGCTGCCGGGCCTCCGCCGAGTGGACCTCGTCACGAACTACCGCTGTCCGCGGACGGTCGTCGAGCGCGCGGTCCGGCTGGTGGAGCACAACGAGGAGCGGTTCGCGAAGCAGATCAGGAGCCGGCCATCGGCGTCCGGGCCGGTGGTGCTGGCCCCGTCGGCCGAGGACGACGTCGATCGATGCGTCGCGGTCCTTCGTGCGTGGGCCTCGGCACGGTCGGCTGCCGACCCGCCCGGCGCGGCTGACCCGCCCGGCGCGGCTGACCTGCCCGCCGCGGAGCCGACGCGTGCGATCCTCGCGCGGACGAACCGCGAACTCCTCCCCGCCGTCGTCGCTGCGCTGGAACTCGGCGTGCCCTTCCGGGCCGTCGGCCTCGAGCTCCCGCTGGAGTCACCCCTCGTCGACGAGATCTTGGACGAACTCCGTGCCGGTCCCCGGGGCGTGCCGCTCCCCGCGGCCCTTGCCGCGCTTCGAGCGCATGCCAATGGCGAGGCGCGCACGATCGCCGAGGCGCTCCTGGCCTGGGCGCCGCGAACGCCGGACATCGGGGCCCTCACGGCGGCGATCGATGACGCGCGCGTCCGCCTTGCCCGGCTCCGGCGCGACGACGCGCCGTTGACGCTGGCCACGGCCCACGGGACGAAGGGCCTCGAATTCGACCACGTGGCGGTGATCGGCATGGACGAGCACCGGTTCCCGAGTGCGCGCTCGATCAGCGACGCCGCGGACCCGGCCCGCGCCCTCGAGGAGGAGCGCCGTCTGGCCTACGTGGCGTGGACCCGGGCCCGCCGCTCGCTCACGCTCGTCTACGACCCCGAGGCGCCGTCGCCGTTCCTCCTCGAGGCCTTCGAGCCATGGGAGCTTCAAGCCGTGGCGTAGATCCCGGTGGGCCAGAGCGCGGCTCAGTCGTGGCGGTGGAGCTCCCAGCGCAGCAGGAGCCTGAGCAGCCGGTCGATCGCGTCCAGGAACGGCTCGGTCACCGATTCCGGCAGCGTGTCCCGGATCGAATCCTTCGGCCCGAAGGCGGACCGCCCGATCCGCGCGCTGGCCCGCAGCGCGGTGACCGGGTCGTCCCGGAGCCGGTCCGGGAGCGGGGCGAGATACCGCACCCACCGCTCCGAGTTGAGCGCCCGGGCCGCGGCCAGCAGCCGGTCGGCGGCCCGGGCCGCCTCGAGCGCCGCGGCGTCGATCTCCTGGGCCTCGTGGCGAGCCGGCAGGCTCGGCCGGTCCGGCATCCGGGCTACGCGCCGCCGGCCGCGACCGGCTCGCGGGACGGCTTCGCGACCGCACGCCGGCGCCCTGCATCCTCGGCGAATGTCACGTCCGAGAGCGGCACCAGCGGCTCGCCGCGCAGGACCCGGGCGAGGTACTCGCCGGTCGCCGAGCCCTTGACCGCGGCGACCTCTTCGGGCGTGCCCTCGGCGATGATCCGCCCGCCGCGCGCGCCGCCCTCCGGCCCGAGGTCCACGATCCAGTCCGCCGTCTTGATGACGTCGAGGTTGTGCTCGATGACGAGCACGGTATTGCCCGAGTCAACGAGCCGGTGGAGGACCTGGAGGAGCTTCTCGACGTCGGCGAAGTGCAGCCCCGTCGTCGGCTCGTCGAGGAGGTAGAGCGTCTTGCCGGTGGCCCGCCGCGACAGCTCGGTCGAGAGCTTCACTCGCTGGGCCTCGCCGCCCGACAGGGTCGTCGCCGGCTGGCCGAGGTGGACATAGCCGAGCCCGACGTCGTTCAGGGTCCGCAGCTTGTTCGCGATCGAGGGCACCGGGGCGAAGAACTCGACCGCCTCCGCGACCGTCATCTCGAGGACGTCGGCGATCGAGCGGCCCTTGTAGTGGATCTCCAGGGCCTCGCGGTTGTAGCGCTTGCCCTTGCAGACCTCGCAGGGGACGTAGACGTCCGGCAGGAACTGCATCTCGATCTTGATGATCCCGTCGCCCTTGCAGTTCTCGCAGCGGCCGCCCTTCACGTTGAACGAGAAGCGGCCCGGGGAGTAGCCTCGGACGCGGGCCTCCGGCGTCGCCGCGAACAGCTCCCGGATCGTCCCGAAGAGGCCGGTGTAGGTCGCGGGATTGGAGCGGGGCGTCCGGCCGATGGGGCTCTGGTCGATCTCGATGATCTTGTCGATGTGCTCGGCGCCCTCGAGCCGGTCGTGGGGGCCGGGCGTCTCGCGGGAGCCATGCAGCTCGCGGGCCAGGGCGCGGTACAGCACCTCGGTCACGAGCGTGGACTTGCCGCTGCCCGAGACGCCCGTGACCGCCGTGAACGTCCCGAGCCGGACGGACATGTCCACCTGCCGGAGGTTGTGGGCGCGGGCGCCGCGGATCGCAAGGCGCCTGCCGTTGCCGGTCCGGCGCTCCTTCGGCACGGGCACGGCCCGCTCCCCGCGCAGGAATGCCCCGGTCACCGAGCGCGGCTCGGCGAGGATCGCGTCCAGGGTTCCGTTCGCGACGATCTCGCCGCCGTGCTCCCCCGCCCCGGGCCCGATGTCGATCACCCAGTCGGCGGTCCGGATCGTCTCCTCGTCGTGCTCGACGACGAGGACCGTGTTGCCGAGGTCGCGGAGCCGCGTCAGCGTCGCGATGAGCTTCGCGTTGTCGCGCTGGTGGAGCCCGATCGAGGGCTCGTCGAGGATGTAGAGGACACCCATGAGCGTCGTCCCGATCTGGGTCGCGAGGCGAATCCGCTGGGCCTCGCCGCCGGACAGTGTCTGGCTCGTCCGGTTGATCGTCAGGTAGTCGAGGCCGACGTCGACGAGGAACCCCAGTCGGGCCCGGATCTCCTTGAGCACCTGGTAGCCGATCGTCCGCTCGCGCTCCGAAATCCGCCGCGGCAGCCCGTCCGCCCAGGCCAGGGCGTCCGTGATCGAGAGGTCCGAGACCGTCGAGATGTCCCGCCCGTCCACCGTCACCGCGAGGGCCTCGGGCCGGAGGCGCTTGCCGCGGCAGCTGGGACAGGGCCGCTCCACCATGAACTTCTCGAGCTCGGTCTTGATGTAGTCCGAATCCGTCTCGCGATAGCGCCGCTCGAGGTTCGTCACGACGCCCTCGAAGGTCGCGACGTAGGAGTTCTCGCCGCGCTCGTGCTGATAGCGGATGACGACCTTCTCGTCCTTGCCCTTCTCGGCGCGGAGCAGGTGCTCGATCGCTTCCGGCGGCAGGTCGCGAATGGCGGCTTTCGGGTCCCAGCCGTGGGCCTCGAACACGGCCTCGGTGATCTTCATCCGCCACGAAGCGTCGGTGGGCATCCGGGCCCACGGCGCGACGGCGCCCTTCATGATGCTCTTCGACGTGTCCGGGATGACGAGCTCGGGATCGATCTCGAGGCGGGTGCCGAGGCCGGTGCAGGTCGGGCAGGCGCCGTGCGGCGAGTTGAACGAGAAGCTCCGTGGCTCGAGCTCGTCGATCGTCGTCCCGTCGTAGGGGCACGAGTAGCGCTCGGAGAAGCGGCGCTCATCGAAGGCGGGGGCGTGGCTGCCGTCGTGGCCGTCGCCCCCGCCGTCCCGGGCCGCCGGCGCGATGAGCACCACCCCCTCGCCGAGGCGGAGCGCGGTCTCGATGCTGTCCGCGAGGCGGGCCGCGTCGGGGTCCGGGAGTGACAGGCCCGTCTCGGGGTCGATGGGCCGGCCGGCTGCGTCGCGGGCCCAGTCCTCGGGCGCCTCCGCGCGGCGGACGATGAAGCGATCGACCACGACCTCGATGGAGTGGCGCTTGTACTTGTCGAGTGTCGGGGCGTCCGCGAGGTCGTAGGTCTCGCCGTCCACCCGGACCCGGACGAAGCCCTGCTTCCGGGCCGCCTCGAAGACCCGGTCGCCCTCCGTCTTGCGGTCCTTGATGAGCGGGCCGAGGACGAGGAGCCGGGTGCCCTCGGGCATCGCCAGCACCTGGTCCACGATCTGCTGGACGGTCTGGCGCTCGATCTCCCGGCCGCAGACCGGGCAGTGCGGATGGCCGACGCGGGCGAACAGGAGCCGGAGGTGGTCGTAGATCTCGGTGACCGTGCCGACCGTGGACCTGGGGTTGCGCGACGCGCCCTTCTGGTCGATCGAGATCGCCGGTGAGAGCCCGTCGATCTGGTCGACGTCCGGCTTCTCCATCTGGCCGAGGAATTGCCTGGCATACGCGGAGAGGCTCTCGACGTACCGGCGCTGGCCCTCGGCGTAGATCGTGTCGAAGGCGAGGCTGGACTTCCCGCTGCCGCTGAGGCCGGTGATCACGACCAGCCGATCCCGCGGAAACTCGAGAGTGACGTTCTTCAGGTTGTGTTCACGAGCGCCGCGAACGACGATCCGATCCTGGGGCACGGCCAAAGTCTACCGGAACTGGACCATTTCGAACAGGCGTTCGTCAGCCACCCAACGGAGGCGATCTCCGGCAGCGGGTGCTGGCTCGACCCAGCCAGCAGGCGGCCAGCGAACCGCGCGTTCGTGCTGTTATCGTGGTCTGCGTCCACACAACGTCCCGATCTGGGCCTGGATTCCGCGAGAGAGACCTGCGTGTTCGAGGGTATCGACAGTATCGATTTCCAACTCGTGCTCAGAGCGCTGGTCGCTGCCGCGCTCGGCTTTCTGGTGGGCTGGGAGCGCGAACGACAGGGATCCGCGGCCGGGGACCGTACCTACGCTCTCGTCGCGCTCGGGGCGGCGGCGTTCACGACCATCGCCGTCGATCGATTTCAGGGCTCGGCACCGCAGCTCCTGGGGGGCATCGTCACGGGCGTCGGATTTCTGGGGGCGGGGATGATCATGCACGAAGGTGGATCCGTCCGCGGCCTCACCTCGGCGGCGGCCCTGTGGGCCACGGCGTCGGTCGGGATGGTCGTGGGCTCCGGCGACCTGATCATCGGCATCGCGCTCACCGTCTTTGTCCTGGTGATCCTGGTCTGGGAGCGCATACCCGGCCTCCGCCGGATCGGCTACGGGCGGAAGCAACGCGCAGGAAGGCTACGTTCGACGGCTCCGCCCACAATCGAGGACGGGTAGCCGACGACCGCGGCAGCGACTCGGCGACGCCGGTTCCGTCATCCCGACACATCGCCCCAAGGGGTTGACG
Organism: Chloroflexota bacterium; assembly: GCA_016191345.1. Lineage (GTDB taxonomy): Bacteria > Chloroflexota > Limnocylindria > Limnocylindrales > CSP1-4 > UBA5189. The sequence continues at coordinate 1,362 of JACPOU010000062.1, read as the reverse complement.
GATCGACGAGGGACGCGCGGTGCGCCTGGTCCGGCTCGCGCCTCAGCGCCGCCGCGTCGGTCGGGTGCCCGTCCGCCCCCGGACGTTCGGCGTCACCGCGCCGTCCCAGGTCGGGCGGTCGCGCCAGGCACCCGTCCGCCCGGTGTCCTCGTGCTCCGCGCGGATGCCCGGCAGCCAGTCGGCGGCGGTGTGCGCCTCGCCCGCCCCGTCGCGATCACCGTGCGGATCGGCGTCGAGCGCCGGCTCCTCCTCGGCCGGCAGGACCGTGACGCTCGTGACCTCGAACGCCTGGCTGTCGCCGAGCGCCTCGTCACGCCGCGCGCCCCGCCTTCGCTCGGCCGCGCGTAGGCGCTCAGGCTCTCGACGTAGCGGCGCTGGCCCTTGGCGTAGATCGTGTCGAAGGCGAGGCTGGACTTCCCGCTGCAGCTGAGGCCGGTGATCACGACCAGCCGATCCCGCGGAAACTCGAGCGTGACGTTCTTCAGGTTGTCCAGCGTCCTGGTCGTGTGTCGGGTAATTAGATGATCGACCCATAGCAGGCTGCCGCTCGACTCCCTCGTTCCTCGGCGTCCACTGACAATCAGTCGCTGCTTGCGGCGCGAGCCATGCACGGCGACGTCGCAGTTCGCTGCTCAAGAACCCGACAAGAGAGAGCGGCCTCGTTTCGCCAAGAAGCCGACCAGTGGCAAGATCACGAGGGATCCACCAAATCCGACCACCACCCAGGCCGGAGCCATCAAACGCGGGATCTCGCTGAGCACCGGATGGATCGCGACAGTCAGAGCCGCCCCGAGCCCGGCGAACAGCCACATCGTTGCCCACGCAGAGCGGGCGAGGAGCAACGGCCCGAGCCCAAGTGCAGCCACGACAAGAACGATTGGCTGCATCGCCAGTGAAATGAGAAACCGCGGGACGAGGCTGACGTCGCGACGAAGGAGGAGCCAGAATGGATTCTCCACGTCAGGTATCGCAAAGTGCCGAGTAAAGTAGTCTTGGAGGGTCTCGTTGAGCCCCGGGGCCCCGACAAGCGCGAAGAGGATGAGCTGGCCGACGCCGATCGCCGCGGCGACGGAAGCCAGCAGCACGACCCTCCGCGTGGAATCGCTGTGCGCGGACATGGCGAGCACCCCGAGTGCAACCAAGGCGGCAACGACGACTGCCCCGTTCGCAGTCTTCGATGCGTAGAGCAGTAGCAATGCGAGCGAGAAGAAGAAAAGGCTTAGTGAAGTTCCCCGGTGAAGATGAGACTCACACCGGGAGCATCGCATCGAGCAGGTCGGCCACGCCAGCCAAGGACGGGACGCTCGAGAAGCCGCGGTCGGTGAACGGCGTCCCGTCGAAACGCTCGGCCGGCGTCTGCCA
>JACPOU010000061.1 GCA_016191345.1 Chloroflexota bacterium | reverse complement strand
GTAGGCGATCGCCAGCGCCCCGATCAGCGAGCCGACGCCAACCGCCGACGTGAGCAGGCCGAAGCCGGCCGGGCCGCTGCCGAGGACGTATTCGGCAGCCGGTCGGCGAGGACGCCGCCGAACAGCGACAGCAGCAGGATGGGGCCGTTTGGATGGTCGTGACCGTGCCCAGCGCCAGGGGCGAGTTGGTCAGACGCAGCACGAGCCACGCCTGCGCCACCGACTGCATCCACGTGCCGGTAGGCGAGACGAGCTGGCCGGACCAGAACAGGCGGTAGTTGCGGTTGCGTAGCGCGCGGAACGCGTCGGTGAGCGGCCGGCGCTCGGATAGGCCTGTGGCCTCACGACGCCTGCGCGCGATTCGCACCCGCATGTCTGTTCATCCTTTCGTTGCAAGGCCCTCAGCTATCAGCCATCAGCTACCAGACGTCAGCGGGGCCGTCCCATGAACGGTGGCGCGCCGCCTGGCTGGGGGCGCCGGCTGAATCGCGCTGCCACGGTGTGCAGCCCTCGCCGGACGGCGGCGCCGACGCGGGAGACGTAGGCGGGGCGGGTACTGACAGGGTTCGGTGTGACAACCTCGTCGAGCGTGAGCACGCCGCGGTCCAGAGCGTCGATCAGGAGCCAGCCGGCCTGCTCCCGCGCCCAGTACGGCTCCCACATCGGGGCGTCGTCGGGGGCGGTGCGGGCGGGCCAGACCTCCGCCAGCAGGCAGCCGGCGAGATGATCCCGCGCCGCATCCCAGCTGACCCGGGTATCCGCGGGCACGACCGTCTCGATCATGTCATCCTCGGGGAGGGGGAGCACTGTCCCGCGACACAGCCGGCGCTCGACATGGGCGCGACGCCATGCGAACAGCCCATCCTTGTGCTCCGGAACCTGAACCGACCGATGTTCACCTCGCATGACGCGACTCCTTGGAATTGGGGACCCCGTGCGGTTCCCCAACCCCCTCGTATAAAGAGCCCACGGCCACGAGCCGCATGGCGAGCTCCCCTCGGGGTGCCAGGTTGTGAGGCTGGCACGGGCACCGGCAGTACCCCCTTGCGGCC
>JACPOU010000001.1 GCA_016191345.1 Chloroflexota bacterium | reverse complement strand
GGCGCGGCCGCGAGGCGCAGGCGCGGCCGCGAGGCGCGGGGGCAGGCGCGGCCGCGAGGGGCAGGGGGCAGGCGCAGCGGGCGAGCCGCCGAGCGCGCCGCCGCTCAGGCGGCGGCGCCGCCGAGGCGGACGGAGATCGCGGCCGCGGTGGCGCGGGCCTGCACGGCCAGCTCCGGGAGGCGGCGCGGGGTCAGGCGGAAGCCGGGGCCCCAGACCTCGACCGCGGCGATGACCCGGCCACGCGCGTCCAGGACCGGCGCCGCGACGGCATTCAGCCCGGTCTCCAGCTCGCTCACCGCGGTCGCGAAGCCGCGACGCCGCGCGCGCGCCAGTTCCTCGAGCAACGGCTCCAGGTCCGTGACCGTTCGCTCCGTGTACCGGGTCAGCCCGCGCCGGACGATCCGCAGGACCTCTCGTTCGGCGAGCGACGCGAGCAGGACCTTGCCGGATGCGTTGGCGTGGAGCGTGGAGGCCCGGCCCGTCCAGTCCCCGACCGCGATGAGGCTCGGGCCGTCGGCCTGGGCCACGAACAGGACCTGGTCACCTTCGAGAATCCCGAGGCCCGCCGTCTCATGGGTGAGCCGGGCCAGGCGCTCCAGCTCGGGCAGGGCGAGGCTCCGGAGGTCGAGCGTCCGCTCCGCGCGCTCCGCGAGGCGGATGACGACGAGCCCGAGGCGGTACTTGCCCGTTTCGTCGTCCTGCTCCACGAGGCCGCGCCGCTGGAGCGTGGCGAGCAGCCGCGAAGCCGTGGACTTGTGCAGCCCGAGCCGGCGCGCGAGGTCGGTGACCCCCGCCTCGCCCTGCGTCTCCCCCAGCGCGAGCAGGAGCGAGGCGGCCCGATCGACGCTCCGGACCGCATTGCCGTCCATGGTCATCGGCCGCGAGCCTCCCGGCCGCTCGTCCGTGGTGGTCAGTGCCCGCCCTCAGCAAGCTCGCCGCGGGCCCGCGCGTCGAGCGCGTCGCGCAGGGATGCCTCGAATGCGGACACGGCGACATCCACCGAATCGTCGCTCGCGTGGGCCTCGCAGATGAACCACGGCTCGCGGCTGTCCGGCTCCGGCATCGCGCCACGAGCGTGCATCCCGATTGCGATCGCGTCGTAGAGCGCGTGATCGGTGTCCGCCCAGTCGCGGTACTCGGTGGCGACCTTGTCCACGAACATGATCCCGAACATCGAGGGGTGGCCCGTGAAGTGGAACGGCAGGCCGGCCTCGTTGACGACCTCGCGGAGCCCGTCCTGGATCCGCCGGCCGGTCCGGTGGACCGTCTCCAGCGCGTCCGTGTCGCGGATGATCTCGAGCGTCTTCACGGCGGCGGCGGCCGCGACGCGATTGCCGGCATACGTGCCGCCGTGGCTGACCTTGTCCGGGAGCAGGCTCATGATGTCCCGCCGTCCACCGAAGGCCGCGGCCGGGTAGCCGTTGCCCATCGCCTTGGCGAACGAGGCGAGGTCCGGCCTGACCCCGAAGAACTCGGCCGCGCCACCCCGCGCGAACCGGAAGCCGGTCTTGACCTCGTCGAAGATGAGGAGGATCCCGAACTCCTCGGTCAGCGCGCGGAGCTCCCTGTGGAAGCCCTCCTGGGGCAGGATGCCCTGGGCGTTGCCGAGCACCGGCTCCACGATGACCGCCGCGATCTCCTCGCCTTGGCGCTCGAACAGGCGCCGGAGGCGCTCGATGTTGTTGAACCGGGCCGGCACGATCGTGTCCGCCACGGCCGCCGGTATGCCCCGGCCCCACGCGAGCCCGACCGGATTGTCGGCATCGCCGAGGTCGGCCATGTTGTTCGGCGAGACGCTGATCAGGGCGTAGTCGTGGACGCCGTGGTACTGGCCCTCGAACTTGACGATCTTGGTGCGGCCGGTGAACGCCCGGGCGAGGCGCATCAGGTGCATCGTCGCCTCGGTCCCCGAGACGGTCATCCGGGCCATGTCCACCCAGCCGGTGAGCTCGCAGAGGAGCTCCATCGCCCGGACCTCGTCCTCGCTCGTCAGGGAGAAGCTGACCCCGCGCCGCATCCGCTCGTTGACGTAGTCGTCCACCCGCTCGTCGCCGTGGCCGAGGATGACCGGCCCGTAGCCCATCCGGAGATCCACGTACGCGTTGCCGTCCATGTCCCAGATGCGCCCGCCGCGGCCGCGGTCGATGTAGATCGTGTCCTCGCCCCAGGCGCGGAAATTGGAGTTCGCGCCGCCGGGGAGCGTCTTCCGGGCGCGCTCGTAGAGGGCGAGCTGTCGATCGCGGGCGAGGGTCGGGCGCTCAGCGGAGCCTGGCATGATGCCTCCGGTGAAAGAGCTGGCATCGACCGCCGGGCCCGAGGCGCGCGACGGCCCGTTGCGGTGGATGGGACGAGTGGGCTCCCATCGTGCCACAGGCGCCTAGCCCTTGCACGGCGAGATTCGTCGTTCCAGTGCACCGGCCCCACGAATTCCGTGCGACAGAGACGGAAAGCCAGATGAATCTGGCGGGACCTAGCGAAGTGCGTCCGGGCGGTCGAACAGGCCCAGCTGCTCCCCTCTTCGCTCCACCGCCGGTTCCAGGCCGAGGTACGGCTCCAGGCTCGCCAGGTCCACGGCGTCACGCTCCAGCCATGTCCGGAGGTGCGACCAGAGGATGAGGTTCCAGTTGCCGTCGCGCATCGCCGCCCGCAGGACTGGGGAACCCTCGAGCTTGTGCCGCAGCAGCTCCGCCCGCTCCGGGGCGATCGCGAGGATGCGGACGATGCGGTCCTCGTCGGGGATCCGGGCGTGCCGCCGGAGGAGGACGTCACCGAGCATCGCCGTCCACTCCAGCTCGAACAGGAAGGTGACCCCGCCACGGACGTACCAGATCGCGTCGACCGATTCGAGGTCCTCCTCGGGGGCTCGGGCGATCGATGGCAGCCAGACCGTCCGCTCGCGCTCGTCGAGGAAGTCGGCCAGCGTCCCGCTGCCGATCCGCCGACCCTGCTCCCGGCGGCCCAGCCAGACCGACATCCCGAGGGCATGGCCGCCGTTGGCGAGCCGGGCCAGGAGGTCGGTGTGCTCCGCCGTCCGCCGCCGGACGTCCTCGCCGGTGATGAGGCGCTCGGGCGTGGAGGCCGGGCTGCGATAGCTGGACAGGCAGGCCCGCACGAGGGCCTCGTCGGGGAGGTCGGGGCCACTGAAGAGGGCCGCGATCCGCTCGTAGAACGCCGCCTCGGCGAGGGGTCCGGCCGTGGAGAGGAGGCTGTACGTCGCCCATTCCACGCGATCCGAGAGCGGCACCGCCGCCGATGCCCGATCCGTGCGCTCGCCCAGCCACCAGCGACCCGGCTCGATCTCCTCGAGACGATGCTGGGTGGGCTTCCCGAACTCGTCGCGGACCAGCGCCAGGACGCGTTCAACGGCATCGGGTTCGACAGGCGCCGATGCGGAGCGTGCGGATGGGCCGGCCGAGGGGCGGGCGACCGCTTCCGCATCGACTTCGGAGGCGGCGTGTCCCCGGCCCGTCCGGCCCGGCTCGTCCGCGTCGTGCGTCCCGGGCGAGCGGGGCCCATCCGCGTCGCGATCGGGGCCGGTGGCATCCGCGTCCGGGGTCGGTCCGGCGTCAGCGTCGGCGCCGCCGCGATCGGTCATCGCGACGAGCCGCGGCAGGTGGCCGGCCCGGTCCAGCCCGACGAGGATCTCCCCGAGCAGCCGCTCGAAGCGGGCCGGCTCGCCGCGCTCCCGGAGGACCTCGACCGCGGTGTCGATGATCGAGCGGGCGGCCTCGGACGGCGAGAACGGGCGGGCGTCGACGCGTTCCGGCGGGCTGAACAGTCCCGGGCCGGGCACCAGGTCCGGGTCGCCGCTCCCGCCGGGCACCGGCTCGAGCCGCCGGTTGCCCCGCGTGAGTGGCCCCGGCGGCGGGCTCGCACCGGGCGGCACCAGCTCCACGATCCCGCCGAGGTCCTCGTCGGCCTCGCCGAGCCGGGCCGTGGCGACCCGGTAGCCCGCCCCGACGCCGCCGAGGACCGCCGCGATCAGCGCCTCCGGCCCGCCCCCCTCGAGGGCGATGATCGCCCGCCCGTCGCGGGCCATGAGCGGGGCCGCGGCAGCCAGCGAGCGCCTGAGCATCGTGGCCTGCCATGACCACGGCGCCCGGATCGCCGGGCCGAGGAGCGGCTCCAGCGGCAGCAGGGACGCGGCCTCGCGGCCCAGCGCCCAGGCGGTCCCGTGGTACGCGGCGGCCAGCCGCTCCTGGCTGAAGCGAAGCGGCGGCTGCCCGATCACGAGGCGGATGCGCGGCCGGACACCCGGCCGTCCCGGCTCGCGGGTCGGGTCGCGGGCCTCGTCCGCCAGCGCATCGAGGACCCCAGGCGCTGCCACCCGCAGCACGGCCGTCCCGCTGCCCTCGACGAGGCTCCGGAGATCCGTGCCGATCCGGGCCTCGAGGGGACCGAGGGCGCCGCTCTCGAGGCGCTGGACGAAGGCCCGGACGATCCGGAACCCGTCCTCGAACGCGAGCCATGGATTCCGCTCCCGGAACGGGTCGGGCAGCGGCGAGCGGAGCGTCCCCCCGGCGAGGCGGATACCCGGCATGCGGCCCTGGCCGGTCCCGAGGCGGCTCGCCGGCAGCACGGCGTGCAGGAAGGCGAGCCGAAGCGCCGATTCGACCGGCGCGGCCCGCAGTTCGCCCTCGACGCGCTCGAGGATCGCGGCAAGGCCGACGAGCTGGCGGTCCGTGTGGAGGTCGAGGATGGCGTCGACGAGCGGCGCTCCGCCATCCGGGACCGGGAACCGCTCGCGGAGCCGGGCCCGGACCGGCCCCGCGCCGACGACCGCGACCGCCCGCGCGTCGTCGTCCCCGTCGGGTGCCGCGTGCCGCTGCTCCGGGCCGCCCTGCTGGTCGCGGCAGATCGTGCAGCGATAGTGCTTGCGGACGATGTGCGGGGCGGCGGCCCCGGACTCCTCCGCGGCGCCCTCCGCCACAATTCGGGCCGCCGCGGCCCCGGCCCCCGCCGCCGTACCGGCCACCCACTGGAACTCGTCCGCGATCAGCGACCGGCCACACGTCGCGCAGCGCGTCGCGAACAGCGAGCCGACCGACAGCTTCAGGCTCGAATCACCCCGCGGCGAGGCGCCGAGCGTCGAGAAGGCGGCGTCCAGGTGGCGGAGGTCCGGCGGCCGCAGGACGACCTCGGCGAGGAGCCGCGTGAGCGGGTTGCTCTCGATCGTGAGGGCGCGGCGCTGGCGGTCGATCGCGGCCCGGGCCACCCAGCCGCCGCGCCCGTGGAGGTCGGCGACGATGTCGCCGGGCCCTGACTGGGCCTCGATCCGGGCGGCGATGACGTCAGGGGGCGGTGGCGGCGCAAGGCGCTCGAACGCCGGCAGCGTGAACCCGGGCTCGGCGCGGGAGAGGATGGCGCGTCCGACCATGACCCGATTGTGGCAGACGGCCGCGGGCGGGACGCTCGCGGCCGTCGGGATCGGAGGGCTCAGCCCTCGTCGATGTCGTCGTTCTCCTCGACGAACGCCTCGTCGGTGGTGTCCTCGGGCGGCAGGACGCGATCGAGGTCCTCGATCTCCTCGTCCTCGACGTCGTCCTCGAGGTCGTCCTCCAGCTCCTCGTCCTCGCGGACCAGCGTGCCCTTCGTGTACGGGCGGAGGTCGGTGGACTTGGCCGCGGTCGGGAAGCTGACCTTGCCGTAGTTCCGGGGATCCTGGTAGATCTCGCGGATGATGATCCGGACGTCCACCGCGCCGAGCGAGGTGATGCCGGCCGTGTACTTGTTGCCGTCCGCGATCAGCTTCAGGAGGCGGGCGGCGACCCGCGGCTCCACGACGCCGATCCGCATCCCGTTGCTCATCGCGATGAGGCGGTTGCCCTCCGGCTGGAGCTCCACCGCGTCACCCGGGTTGACCTGCGCCAGCTTGCGCGGGTCGGGCAGGTCCATGAGGAACGCGAAGCCGGTCTTGCCGGTCTCCTCGACGAAGATCCGGACCGGCGCCTTGCTGCCGTCCTGGGCCGGAACGGTCTTCTCGCCGGCGGCGACGAGGAGCGTCTTGAGCCGGTCGATGTTCCGCTCGGCGATCCGGTTCGTGGGATCCAATGCGAGAGCCGCCTGGTAGTGCTCGCGCGCGGATCCGAGCTCGCCGAGCTCCCAGAGCGCCTTGGCGAGGCGGTTCTCGGCGTCGGCCTCGGCGCCCAGCTCGAGCAGGCGGCGGTTCGTGTCGGCGGCCTCGTTCCAGTGCCCGACGGCGGCGTGGGCGATCGCCTGCTCGGCGAGCTGGCGCTTGAGGCGCGTGATGGCGACGGCGCTCGTCGGCGCGTCGGATTCAGAAAAGGTCACGGGGAGGGGGTTCCTTTCGAGGTCGGAGGGGGCATTGGTTCTAGCATCCGTGCCGCCGCGCGTCAAATGCCCGGCCGTTCCGGGCGCCGCGATCAGCCGCGGAGGCGGATGCTCCAGGCGGCGACGACGATGCCGAGGGCGAGGAGGAGCAGGGTCTCCCAGATCCGCCGCGGGTCGCGGCGCCGAGTCGGCTGGCTGGCGTGGACGGCGTCCCAGAGGAAGAACACGACGATCAGCAGCGCCGGACCCAGCAGGCGCGGGATCTCCATGACCCGGAGCGCGGCCGCGCCGATCGCGACGACGATGGCGCTGGTGAGCGCGAACCACGCCACGTCTCGGAAATTCGATGACCGCAGCGCCGCAGCTCGGTAGCTGAGCAGGAAGGCGATGATCGCATCCCCGGCCGCCAGGAGCGCCAGCTCGGGGCCGACCGGCGGCGTCGCGACGCTTCCCGGCTCGGGCATGCCGCCGGGCACGAGCGCCGCGATTCCGGCGAATGCGAGGAAGGCGACGACGAGCGCCTGGACGAGGACGGCGGTCCGGTCCGCGCTCGAGGGGCCCGCCGGCGCGGCGAGGAGCCGGGTCTCGGTGGCGAGCGTCCGCGCGATGAGCCAGGCGGCGGCCGCGATCGCCGGCACGAGCAGGACGCCGACCGGAACGAGGCGGATCGCCCCGAACGCGGCGAACGCGGCCGCGGCGGGCATGGCCAGCAGCTCCACGGGCACGCCCGCGGCCGCGCCCGGGACGTCGCTCTCGCCGAGGACCTGGAGCGCGGCCAGGCCCACCGCGACCAGGAGGAGCACGCCCACGAGCCACGCGCTCGGGACGGCCACGAAGCGCGAGAGCAGGATCAGGCCGGACGCGGCGACGATGAGCTCGCGCGAGGCACCTCGGGTCAGCATCGGCGCGATGGTACGCGCCGCCCGCTCAGCCATCGTCGCGCCGAACATAGGCGAGGAGCTCCGCCCGCGACCGCGTATTCATGACGGTCGATGGCTCCACCCACGCCCGCCGCGCCTGCGACACGCCCCAGGCCAGGTGGTCGAACTCGCGGACCCGATGGGCGTCCGAGTCGATCGAGAGGCGGCAGCCCATCGCGACGGCGTGGCGGGCCCGCTCCACCGCGAGGTCGAGTCGGTGCGGAGAGCCGTTCATCTCGAGGATCGTGCCGGTCCGGGCCGCCTCGGCGTAGACGACGTCCCAGTCGAAGTCGAGGTCGTCGCGGGTGCCGATCATCCGGCCCGCCGGGTGGGCGATGACGTCGACGTGCGGGTTCCGGATGGCGTTGAGGGTCCGTGCGGTCAGCTCCGCCCGGGTCTGGCGCCGCCCCACATGGAGGGACGCGACGACGAGGTCGAACCGGGCGAGGAGCTCGTCCGGGTAGTCCAGTCGCCCGTCCGCCCGGATCTCGAGCTCGCAGCCGTGGAGGATGCGGAAGCCCTCGGGGGGCGTCCCGGGCGGCGCCGTCCCGGCGTCCTCTTCGGCGGCGTACTGCCGGTTCAGGTCCGCGATGACGGCCCGCTGTTCCTCGACCCGCTGTGGGGAGAGGCCACGGGCGATCGCGAGCGAGATCGAGTGGTCGGTGAGGACCTGGTAGGCGTGGCCGCGCCGCCGGGCCGCGTCCATCAAGACCTCGATGGGCTGCGACCCGTCCGACCAGTCCGAGTGGGAATGGAGGTCGCCCCGCAGGTCGTCGAGCGTGACCAGGGAGGGCAGCTGCCCCGCGAGTGCCGCCTCGATCTCGCCGCGGTCCTCGCGAAGCTCCGGCTCGATGAACGGCAGGTCCAGGAAGGCGTAGACCTCCGCCTCGGTCTCGAACGTCCGCAGCTCCGCCTCCGGGCCGGTGAGGGGCTCGCCGTCCTCGCCGATCCGGAGGAAGCCCTTCTCGGACAGGCTCCAGCCGCGATCGCGGGCCCGCGCGCGAAGCCTGACGTTGTGCTCCTTGGAGCCGGTGAAGTGGACGAGGTAGGTCCCGCCCTGGCCGGGCGGCATGATCATCAGGTCCACCTGGGGCCCCCGGCCGCCGAGCGCGACCGCGGCCTTGGCCGCGCCTTGGTTGATGACCTGCTCGACGCTCGGCAGGGAGGTGAACCGCCGCACTACCTCGCGCCCGGCCTCGTCGGTCTCGGCGAGGAGATCCAGGTCGCCGATCGTCTCCCTCCGGCGCCGGACCGAGCCAGCCGGCACGATCCGGTGGACGCCCAGGACGTCGAGGAGCGCGGCCGACAGCTCGTCGATGATCGCCGCCGCCTGGTGGAGCAGGAGGCGCCGCTCCCTCGACTGGAGGCCGGCGATGCCCTCGAGGATGAGCTGCTCGGTGCGGGCGCTCAGGCCCCGCAGGCCGCGCAGGCGCCCGCTCTCGGCCGCCGCCCTGAGCTCCTCGAGCGTCGCGATCCCGTAGGTCGTGTAGATCTGGCGGACCGTCTTCGGCCCGAGGCCCGGGATCCGCAGCAGGTCCAGGAGCGTGGTCGGGAATTCCGCGAGGAGCCGCTCGTGGTACGCGGAACGGCCGGTCTCGGCGAGCTCCCGGATCTTGTCGGCGATGGCCGTGCCGACGCCCGGGATCTCGGGCGGATGGCCGTCACGGTAGGCCCGGGCCACCTCGACCGGCGAGCGCCCGATCGCGTCCGCGGCCCGGTGGTAGGCGACGGTCTTGAAGACCAGCTCGCCCTTGACCTCGAGGAGGTCGCCGATGTCGTGGAAGACCTGGGCCAGGGCGCCGTTCGAGAGGAGCGGCGGCTCGCCCGGCCCGCCGGCGCCCTCGTCAGGCTGATCGGCCTCATCCGCCTGGTCCGCCTCGAGATCGGCGGGCAGGACCTCGTCGAACGGGGAGGGATCGCCGGGCGGCGCGTCGTCGGTGGGCACGCCGAGATGGTAGCGAGCCGGGCCTCAGGCGGAGATCACCCGGTCCCGGCCGGAGCGCTTCGCTCGCAGGAGGGCCTGGTCGGCCCGCTCGACGATCGTCGGGATCGGCTCGTCAGCGCCGACGGCATTCGCGACCCCGACCGACACGCTCACGCCGGGGACGCCGAATGATCGGAGGTCCAGCGCCCGAACCGCCTGCCGGACGCGCTCCCCCACCTCCGCGGCCACCTCGGGCCCGGGGTTCCGGAGCAGGACGGCGAACTCCTCGCCGCCGACCCTGGCCGGGACGTCCTCCTCGCGAACGGCGGAGACGATCGCCGCGGCGACGCTCCGGAGCACCTCGTCGCCGACCGGATGGCCATAGGTGTCGTTGAGGACCTTGAACTTGTCGATGTCCACCATGAGGACCGCGACGGCATCCCCCGACCGGCGGCGCCGCGCGAGGAGGCCGCAGAACTCGTCGAAGTAGCGGCGGTTCGGCAGGCCGGTCAGCGGATCCGTGGAGGCATGCGCCGCGACCTCGCGGTAGGAATACGCCCGCGCCATCGCGGCCGCGGCCTCGACCGCGGCGCCTTCGAGCAGGCGGCGCGCCGGCTGGGGCCAGGCCTCCCGATCCCGCCGTGACAGGACGATCGCCCCGATGACGCCGTCCTCGGTCCGGAGCGGCGCAGCCAGCGTGTGGCTCAGCGCGTAGACACTCCGGACGCGCTCGGCGACGCGAGCCGCGACGGCCGAGGCGTGACCCGTCCCGATCACCTCGGCCGCGGCCGCCATCGGCGCAGAGGCGGGCCGGATGGGATGGGCGACCCCGACGTCGTCGAGGAATCCGGCGAGCCAGGTCGTCGATCGCTCCACGGCCCGCCCGACCGCCGCGGCAGCGGCCAGCACGCCGGAGGCGCCCCTCCGGGACGGGAACGCGGCCGGGGCGCGATGGGCGTGCAGCGGAGCGAGCTCGCCGTACGGGCCGGCATGACTGCGCTCGTCGGGCACGGGACCTCGTGGCGTCCCGCCCGCGGACCCGCCGTCGCGCGCACTGCCCGCAGCCGCGCCGACGGCCACGAGCCCCGGCGCGGGCTCGCCCGGGACAGCGCTGGGGACAGCGCTCGGAACCGCGCCCGGGGCCGCGCCCGGAACCTCGATCGGGACGGGCATCGAGGGCGGCGGCTCGCGATCGATCGGCGCATCGAGGTCGGCCAGCGGCAGGACTGTCGTCGAGTTCGGGACGCCCGGCCGGCGAGTGACGAGGGTCGCCTCGAGCGCGTGGCCCTCGGGGCGCCGCCGAACCACGACGACGTGGTCCGCGCCCGTCCCCTCCGCCAGGTCGTCGACGATCGCGCCGACGATCGCGTCCACGGACACGGATCGGGCGAGGCCCTGGAGGATGCGGGCGAAGTTCTCCGCCTCGCCGCGCCCCCGGGCCTCGAGGTTGGCGACCGCGTTGCGGTGGGCGATGGCCGCAAGGGCCGCGAAGCCGACCGCGAGAACGGGCACCCAGTCGAGCGGCTCCCCGGAGGTCAGGGCGCGCGTGCCCGTGATGGCGGCGAGCAGGACGAACGCGCCGGACAGGAGCCACCATGTCCGCCGGATGGGACGGTCCTCCACCGACTGGCGGAGCGAGCGTCGCGACCCGGTATTCACGTCGCCCAAGGATGAGCCCGGAGCTGCCCGGACGTCCAGCCGCGGGGTGGTACGGGCGTACGGGGTCCGGGGCAGTACCTTCGTACTAGCCGGCGGCGAGGGCGACGGCGATCCGGTCGACGGCGGTTGCCTGGGCCCCCCCGGTCTTCGCCTCGTACATCCGGGCATCGGCCGCCCCGACGAGCTCCGTCGGGGTCCGCACGGCATCACCGACCGTCGCCACGCCGATGGACACGCTGACCGGCACGGGGCCGCGGCCATCGGCCACGAGCGGATGGCTCGCGAGCTCCTCGATGATCCGGGCAGCCACGGCCTCCGCGGCCGCGAGGTCGGCGTCCGGCAGGATGACCGCGAACTCGTCGCCGCCGTAGCGGGCCGGCACGTCCGACTGGCGGAGCGTCGACCGGACGATCTCGGCAAGGTGGACGAGGCAGCGGTCGCCGAACTGGTGGCCGAAGGTGTCGTTCACGAGCTTGAAGTCGTCGAGGTCGAGCATCAGCAGGCTCAGCGGGCGCCGGCTGCGACGCGAGCGGACGATCTCCTCGCCGAGCCGCTCGTAGAGGAAGCGGTGGTTGAAGAAGCCGGTCAGCGGGTCGCGGTCGGCGAGGGACCGGGCGGCCTCGTAGAGGCGCGCGTTCTCGAGCGCCATCGCGGCCTCGTTGGCCATCGTCCGGGCGAGGGCCAGGCGGCTGTCGTCGAGCGGGCGGTTCTCGACCGAGAGCAGCTCGACGAGCCCGACCGGCTGGCCTTTGGCGATGAGCGGGATCATCGCCAGCAGGCGGTGGCCCGTCTCGCGCAGGAGGGCACGCTCCCCGGCGTCGGCCGTCTCGTCCTCGACGTCGACGACGACGGTCGCCTGGGTCGCCAGGACCCGCCGGGTCTCGGGATAGTCCGACAGGGCGTACTCGGGATGCTTCTGGACGAAGCCGACCTCCGGGTACTCCCCGAGGGACAGGATCCGGTCACCGTCCGGGTCGAAGGAGCTGATCGCGCAGGCATCCACGCCGAGGGCGACCGTCAGGTGCCTGGCGATGACCGCGCCGACCTGCTTCGGGTCGAGCGTCTGGGCGAGCTCCTGGCTCATCTCGAGCAGTCGCCGGAGCTCCTCCGCCATCGATTCCGTCCGGCTCAGGAGGCGAGCCGATTCGAGGGCCGTGGCGGCCTGGTCGGCGAGGATCATCAGGACCTGGAGGTCGTCTTCGTCGAACTGCCGGAGGCCAAGCTTCGAGAGGGTGATGACGCCCACGATCGTGTCGTGGCGCATCGGGACGACGAGCATCGATTCGGGGACCTCGTCCGTGCCCGCGATCTGGACGCCGCGCGGATCGGCGTTCGCATCGGGGATCAGGAGTGGCGTGCCGTGGGCGGCGACCCAGCCCGTGAACCCCTCCCCGACCTTCGCCCGGAGGACGTTCCAGTCCACGATCTCGTACGCACCGACGGTCCCCTCGAAGGCGATCGGGACGAGGTCCTCGCCGTTCTCGACGAGGTAGACCCGGGCGTTGTGGTAGGCGACGATCCGGCCGACCTCCTCGACGATCGCGCGGCCGACCGAGTCGACGCTCTTCGCCCGGTTCATCCGGGCCGAGGCGGCCTGGACGACGGCCATCTGCGCGGCCCGCGCGCCCAGGTGGTCGAAGAGCTCCGCGTTCCGGAGCGCCACCGCGACGTGGATCCCGAGTGCGGTCATCAGCTCCGCGTCCTCGGCCGTCCACGCCCGGGGCTCGTTCGTGGCCGCCGTCAGCGACCCGATGAGGCGGTTGCCGTGGACGAGCGGGACGAAGAGGTCACCCCGGATCGGCAGGCCGGCGGTGAAGCGGGCGGCGTGCGGCAATGCGCCGGGGGCCTCCACGTCGTCGAGGGCCCACGCCCGGCCGGCGCGGAGCGCCTCCTGGAGCCAGGGCTCGGACGTCGTGAGCGGCGGCAGCGCGGCGACCGTCCCGGCATCGATGCCGGCGTAGCCGACGAGCTCGAGGACCTCCCCCCGGAGGACCCGCAGGAGCACGAGATCCGCGTCCATGAGGCGGCGCGCGGCATCGACGACCACGGCGTTGAGGTCGCCCTGGTCGACCGAGGTCGACATCCGTTCGGCCATCTCGAGGAGCGCGCGGTAGCGGTCCCCCGCCCCGGGCGCCGGATCGAGCTGCAGTTGCACGCGCACGAAGAGAGGGTCGCAGCGCAGGGGCCGCGGAGGCAGCCGCCGGAAGTACCACCCGGGGGGCGCCGGAAGTACCGGTCCGTGCACCACCGCCAGGCTCGCCGGCTCGCGTTGACCGACCCGCGGGGCGCCATCTACACTCGGCCCGGTCCCCGTCCGCAGCAGCCCAGCCGACCGCGCCCGGGAGCCGTTCAGTTCGCTTCGGAGGATCGCTCCCGTCGTGGAGACCGGACCCAGTCCCGAGGGCGCGCGGCGCGCGCCCGACTCGACGGTCCGTTCCGCCATCCGAGCGTGATGCCGGGCCCTCCGGGGCCCGCCCACCACCCCGGCGGCGGCACGGCCGCACGCGAGGTGGCAGATGCTCTACCTGAGCCAGGCGATCGGCCGGCCCGTGCTCGACGGCAACGGCGAGGCGATCGGCAAGGTCGCCGACCTGATCGTCGCCGTCGGCGACCGCTACCCGCCCGTGACCGGGCTCGTCGTCGAGACGGACCGGCGCGGCATCTTCCTGCCCTGGTCCTCGGTCGCCCAGTTCGACATGTCCGGCGTCCGCCTCGCGACCCGCACGATCGACATCGGAAAGTTCGCCCAGCGTCCGAACGAGATCCGCCTCAAGGCGGACCTGATGGACAAGCAGATCGTCGACATCGACGGCCGCAAGGTCGTCCGGGTCAACGACCTCCGGCTCGACGAGATCGAGGGCCGGCTCCACCTCGTCGCGGTTGACGTGGGCGCGGCCGGGCTCCTCCGCCGCCTCGGGATCGAGCGCAGGTTCCGGACGCTGGCCCGGAATCTCAAGGTCGCCGTCCCGGAGCGCTACATCGACTGGGAGGACGTGGACCCCGTCGAGACGTCCATCGCCTCGATCAAGCTGCGGGTCCCGCACGCCGGCCTCGCCGAGCTCCACCCGGCGGACCTCGCGACGATCATCGACCAGCTGGCGCCGCGCGACCGGGCCGGCGTCCTCGCCTCGCTGGACGACGAGGCCGCGGCCGACGTCTTCGAGGAGATGGAGCCCGAGACCCAGGTGGAGGTCCTCGAGGACCTCGATCCCGCGCGCGCGGCGGACATCCTCGAGGAGATGTCGCCGGACGACGCCGCGGACCTCGTGGCCGACCTGTCCGACGAAACCCGCGAGGAGATCCTCGCCCTCATGGAGCGAGACGAGGCCGAGGAGCTCGGGGAGCTCCTCGCCTACCCCGAGGACACGGCCGGCGGGATGATGACGACCGAGTTCGTCGCCCTCCCGGCGTCCCTCACCTGCGCCCAGGCGATCGACCGGCTGCGTGAGCTGGAGCCGGACGCGGAGACGATCTACTACGTCTACGTGACCGACGACGAGGACCGCCTGGCCGGGGTACTTTCGCTTCGCGACCTCATCGTCTCGCGGCCGGACGCGCCGATCTCCGCGGTCATGATCCCGGAGCCCGTGACCGTGGGCGTCCTCGCCGACGAGGACGAGGTCGCCGAAGTCGTCGCCCACTACAACCTGCTGGCCGTGCCGGTCGTCGATGCGAGCCGCCACCTCGTGGGCATCGTGACCGTGGACGACGCCATGGACGCCATCCTCCCCGACGCCTGGCGGAAGCGCCTGCCGCGCCTCGCCGGCCGGACGTAGGGCCGGAGCCCGATCGTGCCGCAGCTGCCGCCGCTCGCCCGCCGCGCCGAATCCGGGGCCCGCGACGCCGTCGCCAAGGCCAGGCGGCGGCGGACGCCCCTGCCCGTACCCCAGATCGGGATCCTGGGGCGACTGCGAGACCGGGTGGAGTCCGGGGACTGGCTGCGGCTCCGCGGCCGCTTCCGGGGCCGGCGCGGCCTCCTCGCCTTCCTCGCCGTCATGGGCCCGGGGCTCATCGCCGGCATCGCCGGCAACGATGCCGGCGGCATCGCGACGTACAGCGTCCTCGGGGCGCGGACCGGCCTGGGACTGCTGTGGCTCTTCCCGGTCACGATCGTCATCCTCGCGATCGTCCAGGAGATGGCCGCCCGGCTGGGCGTCGTCACGGGCCAGGGCCTGTCCGACCTCATCCGCGACCGGTTCGGGGTCCGCTGGACGGCCTTCGCGATGGTCGTCCTGCTCATCGCGAACCTGGCCAACACCGTCGCCGAGTTCTCCGGCGCGGCGGCGGCCCTCGAGATCTTCGGCATTCCGCGCTGGCTGACCGTGCCGGTCGTCGGCGTCTCGATCTGGGCGCTGGTCCTCTACGCGAGCTACCGGACCGTCGAGCGGGTCTTCCTGTCAGTCATCGTCGTGTTCCTGGCCTACATCGCGTCGGCGTTCCTCGCCGGCCCGGACTGGGGTGCGGTCGGCCGGGCGCTCGTCACGCCGCGCCTCGACGTGAGCCCATCCGTCGTGCTGCTCATGGTCGCCGTCGTCGGCACGACGATCACCCCGTACATGCAGTTCTACCTCCAGAGCGCGGTCGCCGAGAAGGGCATCGGCGAGGAGGAGCTCAGGCTCGAGCAGGCGGATGCCGTCGGCGGGGCGATCTGGACGAACGTCATCGCCGTCTTCGTCGTCGTCGCGACGGCCACGACGATCCACGCCGTGGGCGGGCGGATCGAGACCGCGGAGGACGCGGCGCGGGCCCTCGGGCCGGTCGCCGGCCAGCTCTCCACCGCGCTCTTCGCCGTGGGGCTGTTCGGGGCGTCCGTGCTCGCGGCGACGATCATGCCGATCTCGACGGCGTTCGTGATCTGCGAGGCGTTCGGATGGGAATCGGGCGTGGACAAGCGCTTCGAGGACGCCCGGGCATTCTTCGGGATCTACACGTTCGTGCTGGGCCTCGGCGCGCTCGTCGTGCTCATCCCGGGGCTCGACCTGCTGCCGCTCATCGTCGCCTCGCAGAACCTCCAGGGCCTGCTGCTGCCGATCGTGCTCGTCTTCATGGTCCTGCTCGTCAACGACGGCCGGATCATGGGCCGGCACCGCAACGGACGCGTCGCGAACGTGCTGGCCTGGGGCGCCGTGGGCCTCGTGATCGTGCTCGACGCGGTGCTGCTCGGGGTCAGCCTGCTCGGGATGGTGGGCGTCAAGGTCGGCTAGGCCGACGGATCAGCCCGGAGCGCTGAACGTCACCTTCGTGCCCGTGGGGACCACCTGGATGAAGATCGACCCGCGATTGAGGCTGACCTCCGCCCCGGAGGCGTCGAAGAATCGCGTCAGCGCGCCCTTGTCGTCCTTGCGCCAGGTGCCCTTGACGACGGTCCCGTCGCGGAAGACCCAAGCCGTTCCCTTGCCGATCTGGGCGAGCACCGGGCGGTTGTAGCCCGCCTCCGATTCCGGGTCGATGGAGAGCGCCATGAAGAGCACCACGACGTTCCGGGCCACGACGCGCTTGCCGTCGGCCGCGTCGTTCTGGGCCTTGCCGGCGACCGAGCGCAGGTAGCTGTTCGTCGCCGGGTCGTAGGTGTAGCCGGTCGCGCCGCGGTTGTACGGGACGGTGATGGAGCCCTTGGCGGGCCGGTCGGCGAGGGGTGCGTCGTCCTTGAACGGGCGCGTCGCGAGGCCGGCGACCATCGCGTCGGGCGCACCGCGGCGGGCCGACGTGGCGTAGAGGTCGGCGGTGGAGGTGTAGGCGTTGTGCGGGGCGTCGCGGCTGCTGATCCGGTGGAAGGCGCGGCTGCTGCCGGCCAGGGCGTCCAGGTCGTACATCAGCTTTCCCGCAACGGACGGGATCACCTTGAGGCGCGTCTTCTCGTCACCGCCGTAGTGGGCGAAGCCAGCGCGGTATTCCGCTGCCCAGTAGACGAAATACGGTCGTCCGCTGCGGACCGGGCCGACGTCCGCCGCGTCCCGTTCCTGGAAGACCAGCATGTAGCGGTCCTCGCCGCCGTCGGCGGGCGCCTGGTAGACGATGGACGCGGCGTTGAAGCCGGACTGCGGCCGGGCCAGCACGTTGTCGTCGATCATCACCGCGAGCGGCAGCCGGTTGGCGGCCGACGCGTCGACCAGCAGCCCATCGAGCGCCGCGTACGCCGTCGCCCCCGGTTCGGCGGTCGGCGTGGGTTCGACGGTCGCGCTCGGCGACGACCCGGGCGTTGACAGCCCGGGTGTCCCGGTCGCCGGTGGCACGCTCGGCGAATCGACCGGTGTCGGCTGGATGCTCGGCGCGGACGCGCAGCCGGCGACGAGGAGGGCGATCAGGCTGAGCGCGCGGGCCTTGTCCATGGTGCCCATTGTCACCACTAGGGCGAGGGCGAGGCCACAGGACCAAAGTACCGGCTGTCGCTGCCGAAGAGCTCCACCGAGAGGGCCGCGACCTTGGCGAGGTCCAGGCGGAGGATGTAGATGCCGCCGGTCGTGTTCGTCGGCGGGTGGACCGCGTAGGGCGGCCCCAGGACGAAGCGGCTGATGTTCGACTCGTCGATGGTCCCCGCGAGCTGGAGGTACTCGCGCGCCTTCTCGGGTGGGACGTTCGTGGTGACCGTCCGGCTCGCGACCTTGAGCAGCTCGGGCAGCTTGGCGAGGACGCCCGGGTCGGTGAGCTTGCCCTTGACCGCGACCAGGAGCTGCTGCTGGCGGGCCGCCCGGGTGAAGTCATTGTCCCCGGCGCCCATGCGGCTGCGGACATAGGCGAGGGCCGTCCGGCCGTCGAGGTGGCGCTTGCCGGCTTTCAGGAAGAACCCGTACGTCCCGTCGAACCAGTCGTAGGTCGGGTCGGTGATGGAGCGCTCCACCTGGACGTCGACGCCACCCACGAGGTCGATCATCCGCTCGAAGCCGGCGAGGTTGACCGAGGCCGTGTACTGGATGGGGATTCCCAGCAGGAATTCGAGCTGCTTTGCGAGGGTCAGCGGCCCATCCGGGTACTTCTTCGGGTTGTTCCGGGCCGCCGCCTGCAACGAATTCAACTTGTCGTTGTACGTGCCCCCAAGATAGAACGGGAACTGGGCGATGTCGCGCGGGACGCTGATCATCGCGACGGTCCCCTTCGACGGGCTCGCGCTGATCACGAGCATCGTGTCCGTGTTGGCGGTGGTCCGGTTCGGCGACGAATCCACGCCGGTGAGCAGGATGGAGATCCGGTCGCTGGGCGGCGGTGTCGCGACGGGGGTCGCGGTCGGCTCGCCCGGGGTCGCCTGCGGGTCCGGTGACGGCGTCGGGACCATCGGCGATGCCGTGGGATCCGGGCCGACGCCGAAGATCGTGGAGCCGGCGTCGTAGAACGCCCAGGCGTAGTACCCGACGAGCCCGTGGCTCAGGAGGATCGCGATGAGCAGCCCGGCGAGGACGCCCTGGGCCCGGCGGGCCGGTGGCGGCGCCGGCGGCGCTGGGGGCACCGGCGATTGCCGCCAGGCGTCCACCACGGCGATGGCCCGCCACCCGGCCAGTGCGACGACCGCGAAGAACACGAACGCCGCGAACGCCGGGTCCAGCATCGTGATCGCGGCCACGTCCAGGCGGCCGACGAGCCGGGCGGCGATGTAGAGCAGGATGAGGAGCGTCGGGACGGCAAAGACCGCGGCCGCGCGCCGGCGACCGGCGGCAAGCTGGCCGAGGCCGGGGAAGAGAAACGAGAGGAAGGCGGCCACCGCTGGGCGACGCGTGGCCTCGAGCGTGGTCGAGGTCGTCAAGGCGGCGCGAGTCTAGCACAAGGGCCCGCGGCCCCGGTCCTCGCTCCGGGTTGCGTCAACGGTAGAATGACCCCAGCTGGAGGGCGCACCAGGCGGCGACTCGTGAGGCTGAGGGATAGCGGCGCACCGTGATCAGACGCTACGCCACCGCGCTCCGGCTGCTCCTCGCCGTGATCGATGGGACGTCGGCCATCGCCATTCTCGCGATCGCCGGGGTGATCCGCTACGGCACCCTGCAGCCGTTCGACCCGCTCTTCCTGGGCCTTCCGAATCCCGTCCTTGCCCTGGTCGTCTACGCGACCGCGTGGCCCGTCGCCCTGTGGAGCCAGGGCCTCTACCGGCCCAGGGCGCGGCTTCGGGCTACGAGCGAGCTGGTGGACGTGGTCCGAGCCGCGCTCATCTTCGCCGCCGGACTGCTCAGCCTCCTGTTCCTCCTCAAGCTCCCCGACGTCAGCCGGCAGGTCCTGCTCCTGGTCTTCCCGGCCCTGGCGGTGACCGCCCAGGCAACGCGGCTCCTCCTGCGCTGGGTCCTCTGGCGCCTTCGCGAGCGCGGCCGGAACACCCGCTTCCTCCTGATCGTCGGCGTCAACGCCTGGGCCGAGGCCTTCGCGGATCTCGTCGATTCGCATCACGCGCTCGGACTGCGTGCGATCGGGCATCTCGACCCCGGCGGGCCTGAACCCTCGGTTGCCTCCCGGCCGATCCTCGGGACCCTCGGAAACATCGAGCACGTCCTGCACAGCCAGGTCGTCGACGAGGTGGCCATCTGCCTCCCGGTCAGCCAGTGGTCCCGAATCGACGACATCGCCCGCCTGTGCGAGGAGGAGGGCAAGATCGTCCGGATCCCGATGTACCACCTGGAGCACACGCTCGCCACCGGGCGCGTCGAGGAATTCGCCGGTGTCCCGATCTACTCGATCGTGTCGGGCCCGGACCGCGTCGTCGGGATGATCGCCAAGCGAGCCATCGACGTCGTCGGGGCGACGCTCGGGCTCATCGTCGCGGCGCCGTTCGCCCTCGTGATCGCCATCCTCATCCGTCGTGACTCGCGCGGACCGATCATGTTCCGCCAGACACGGGTGGGACTTCACGGTCGGACCTTCGAGGTCGTCAAGTTCCGGACCATGGTGGACGGCGCGGAGGAGCAGCTGGACGACCTGCTCCACCAGAACGAGATCCGCGGCCATGCCTTCAAGATCACGAATGACCCGCGGATCACCCACGTCGGACGCTGGCTCCGTCGCACGTCCCTCGACGAGTTGCCGCAGCTCTGGAACGTGCTCGCCGGCTCGATGAGCCTCGTCGGGCCCCGGCCACCACTTCCGTCCGAGGTCGCCGGCTATGACGTCTGGCACCGGCGGCGACTGTCGATGAAGCCCGGCATCACTGGGCTGTGGCAGGTGAGGGCTCGCGACGAGCAGGACTTCGACCGCTGGGTCGCGGCGGATCTTGAGTACATCGACCGGTGGTCGTTCTGGCTGGACATGAAGATCATGGCCCGGACCATCCCGGCAATGATCGGGAGGAGTGGCCGCTGAGCGCAGAGCCGCGCGCTGATCGGGGCTGGCCTATCCTTCCCCGCATGCCGCACCACAGGACCAGCATCCGATGAGCAAGCGGGCGCTCATCACCGGCGTGACCGGTCAGGACGGCTCGTACCTCGCCGAACTCCTCCTCGACAAGGGGTACGAGGTTCACGGTCTCATCCGTCGGTCGAGCCAGTTCAACACCGGCCGTATCGACCATCTCTACCGTGACCCGCACGATGCGCCGACCCGACTGCACCTGCACTACGCGGACCTGACCGACAGCTCCAGCCTGATCGGCAAGCTCCAGGCGGTGAAGCCGGACGAGGTCTACAACCTCGGCGCCCAGAGCCACGTCAAGGTGAGCTTCGAGATCCCCGAGTTCACGGCGGAGACCGCGGCGATCGGGACACTCCGGATGCTGGAGGCGGTGCGAACGGCGGATTGGCCGATCCGCTTCTACCAGGCGGGCAGCTCGGAGATGTACGGCAAGGTTGTCGAGTCTCCGCAGAGCGAGCGAACACCGTTCAATCCCCGGTCCCCGTACGCGATCTCGAAGCTCTTCGCCCATTACATGACCATCGACTACCGCGAGGCGTACGGCCTCCACGCCTCGAACGGGATCCTCTTCAACCACGAATCACCTCGACGAGGGGGCACGTTCGTCACCCGCAAGGTCACGCGGGGGGTGGCGGCCATCGTCAAAGGCGAGCAACAGCACCTGTTCCTCGGCAACCTTGACGCCCGGCGGGACTGGGGCTATGCCAAGGAGTACGTCGAGGCGATGTGGCTGATGCTCCAGCAGCCCCAGCCGGACGACTACGTGATCGCCACCGGCGAGATGCACACGGTCCGCGAGCTGTGCTCGGTCGCCTTCGGGCTCGTGGGGCTCGACTGGCAGGAATACGTGCGGGTGGACCAGGCCTACTTCCGCCCGACCGAGGTCGACGAGCTGTGCGGCGACGCCTCCAAGGCGCGCAGCGCCCTCGGCTGGGAGCCGACCACTCGCTTCAACGAGCTGGTGCGGATCATGCTCGAACACGACCTGCGGGAAGCCGGAGTCGGCGTCGAGCTCGCGGCTCCGAGCGCCGCGACGTGAGCGGCTTCTGGCCAGGACGCCGCGTCATGGTCACCGGCGGCGGCGGGTTCCTCGGATCCGCGGTGGTCCGACGTCTCGCGGAAGCCGGCGCAACCGAGGTCTTCGTCCCGCGCAGCCGCGATTACGACCTGCGGACCGGATCGGGGATCGCCGAGGCACTCGCCACGGGGCGGCCGGACCTGGTCATCCACCTCGCCGCCGTCGTCGGCGGCATCGGCGCCAATCGAGAGAACCCGGGCCGCTTCTTCTACGAGAACGCGATCATGGGCATCGAGCTCATGGAGCAGGCGCGCCTGGCCGGCGTGGCGAAGTTCGTCCAGATCGGGACCGTCTGCTCCTACCCGAAGTTCACCCCGGTCCCGTTTCACGAGGATGACCTGTGGGCGGGCTACCCGGAGGAGACGAACGCTCCGTACGGCCTCGCCAAGAAGATGCTGCTCGTCCAGGGGCAGGCCTATCGCCAGCAGTACGGCTTCGACGTCATCTACCTGATCCCGGTCAACCTGTATGGGCCCGGCGACAACTTCGATCCGGCTTCGTCCCACGTGATCCCGGCCTTGATCAAGAAGTGCGTGGACGCGCGCGAGGCAGGCGCCGGGCACATCGACGTCTGGGGGACCGGCGCAGCGTCGCGGGAGTTCCTGTACGTCGAGGACGCGGCGGAGGGAATCATCCTCGGCGCCGAACGCTACGACGGCGCCGAGCCCGTGAACCTCGGGGTTGGTCGCGAGATCACGATCCGCGAGCTCGTGGAGCTCATCGCCCGCCTGACGCGATTCGAGGGCGAGATCCGCTGGGATGCGACGAAGCCGGACGGCCAGCCGCGCCGGGCCCTGGACACGAGCCGCGCCCGCGAGCGATTCGGGTTCTCGGCCCGGACGGGATTCGAGGACGGCCTCCGCGAGACCCTTGCCTGGTACGAGGGAAGCCTCGGCGCGTGACCGACTCGGCTCGCGCATCCGCCGCCGGAGAGCTCGTCGTCTACGAGCGAAAGCGCGGCTGGGCCGCGCTCGAACTGCGGGAGGTGTGGAAGTACCGCGAGCTTCTCTACTTCCTTACCTGGCGCGACGTCCTCGTGCGGTACAAGCAGGCGGTCTTCGGGGTTGCGTGGGCCATCCTCCAGCCATTTCTGACGATGGTCGTCTTCACCCTGGTCTTCAACCAGATCGTCGGCGTGAAGAGCCCGGACCCGAAGCTACCCTACGCCGTCTTCAGCTATGCGGGCCTGCTGCCGTGGCAATTCTTCGCCGGCGCATTGACACGGTCCGGCGTCAGCCTGGTGGGCAACGCCAACCTCCTGACCAAGGTCTACTTTCCGCGGTTGGTGATCCCCTTCTCCGCGGTGCTCGCGGGACTCGTGGATCTCGGCATCTCGTTCCTTGTGCTCATCGGTCTCATGGCCGCGTCCGGCATCGTCCCGACCTGGCAGGTCGTGTTCCTGCCGCTCTTCGTCCTCCTGGCCCTGGCCGCCGCGGTGGCCGTCAGTCTCTGGCTGAGCGCCCTCAACGTGCTCTACCGTGACGTGCAGTACGCGATCCCCCTCTTCGTGCAGTTATGGATGTTCGTGAGCCCGGTCATCTACCCGATCACCAACATCCCGGCCGGACCCCTTCGAACCCTCTTCGCACTCAATCCGATGACCGGCGTCATTGCGGGCTTTCGCTGGGCGTTACTCGGCCAGGAGTTCCCGGGTACCTACCTGGTCGTCTCCATCGCTGTGGTCGTTCCACTTCTGGTCGGCGGCCTGTTCTTCTTCAAGCGCATGGAGCGTGTGTTCGCCGATGTGGTGTAACAGATGAGCGATGTTGCCCTGCGGACGGTCGGCCTCGGCAAGAAGTACCACATTGGTGCCCAGCGTGAGCAATACCGCACGCTCCGCGACACCATCGCCAAGGCGGCACGCCGGCCACTCGAACGATTGCGCCACCCCGGCGCAGCGACTGATGCCTCCGAGGAGCTTTGGGCCCTCAGGGACGTGGATCTCGAGGTCAATCAGGGTGAGGTCCTCGGCATCATCGGCCGGAACGGAGCCGGGAAGTCCACGCTTCTGAAGGTGCTCTCCCACATCACGGAACCCACAGAGGGCCACGTCGAGATACACGGTCGGGTCGCGAGCCTGCTCGAGGTCGGCACCGGCTTCCATGCCGAGCTCACGGGCCGGGAGAACATCCAGTTGAACGGCGCCATTCTCGGCATGACGCGAATTGAGATCAAACGTAGTTTCGATGAAATCGTCGAGTTCTCCGGCGTAGGCCGGTTCCTGGACACGCCGGTCAAGCACTACTCGAGTGGAATGTACGTTCGCCTGGCCTTTGCGGTGGCGGCGCACCTCAATCCGGAAGTCCTCATCGTGGACGAAGTCCTGTCCGTTGGTGACGCTGAGTTCCAGAAGAAGTGCCTGGGCAAGATGGAAGAGGTCGCGGGCGGAGGACGCACCGTCCTGCTCGTGAGCCACAACATGCAAGCGATTCGGAGCCTCTGCCGAACAGCAGTCGAGATCGATGCTGGTCGGGTCGTCAACGCTGGAGATGCGGCAGCCGTCGTTGCCGACTACGTGAGCCAGCAGGCGGATACGGTGGCGATTGCGACATGGGAGCCCGGGGAGGGACCCGGCGATGCCGGGGTACGCCTCGTCCGCGTTGCGGTTCTGGGAGAAGACGGCGAGCCTGCGATTCACGTCACCACGAAGGCCCCGCTCCGCTTACGGTTCGAATTCGACCTGGCGGAAGTCGATCCAGCACTGTGCATCGGATTTGATCTGGTCAGCAGCGATGGGGGCGTCGTCCTCCGCTCCTACCAGACGGATGCGAGCCGGGAGGCGTGGCCGGACCTAAAGAGGGGCAGGAACTCCATCGATTGCACCCTCCCGCCCTGGCTCCTGAATGACGGCCGCTACCTGGTCATGCCACGAATCAGCATCCACAACGTGCGCTGGATCGTGAACGGCGACAGCGTCGTGTCCTTCGAAGTGGACCGCGATCCAGGGGGATCACCACTCCTGGGCGGACGCCCGGGCGCGGTCGCACCGATACTTCGGTGGAGCAATACGTAGGAGACGCCTGCAGATGGGAAACCTTGACACGGGGCTCGATGGGCGGGTTGAGAGGCGTTCGGGGGCCACCGGAGACGCCCTCAGGAGCGGATGGACGCGCGCACGGTGACCGACCCCGATGGCACGATCCCGGTTGTGATCCTCGCCGGCGGGCTCGGCACTCGGCTCCGCGAGGAGACTGCGTTTCGCCCGAAGCCGATGGTTGAAGTCGGTGGACGGCCCCTCCTCTGGCACATCATGAAGCTCTACGACCACTTCGGATTCCAGCGCTTCGTGTTGCCCGTCGGGTACCTCGGAGACATGATCAAGGCGTACTTCCTGTCCTACGCCGACCGCCACGCCGACTTCACCGTCGAGACCCGCTCCGGGACGCTTCTCAGGCACGACAGCCCGCCGGAGTCATGGCGCGTCACGGTCGTCGACACGGGGCCCGACACGATGACTGGCGGCCGAATCCGACGGCTTGAGCGCTACTTGCCAGGGCGCTTCATGGTCACATACGGCGACGGCGTCGCCGACGTGCCGATCGACCGCGTCATGGCGTTCCATGAAGCGCACGGTCGCCTGGCGACCGTAACGGCGGTTCGACCACCTTCCCGGTTCGGGGCGCTGGGCATCGAAGGAGATCGAGTGGTCGAATTCGCCGAGAAACCCCAGGCAGAAGGCGGATGGATCAACGGTGGCTTCATGGTGTTCGAGCACGAGGTGCTCAGGTACCTTAGCGACGACAGCACGGTCCTGGAGCGCGAGCCCTTGGAGCGCCTGGCGCGCGATGGGCAGCTGATGGCGTACCGCCACCACGGATTCTGGGAGCCGATGGACACGGAGCGTGACAGGACCAACCTGATGCGGCTTTGGGACGAAGGGATCGCACCGTGGAAGATGTGGGATGACTGACCTCCGTGCCTTCGATGGCCGGACCACGTTCGTCACCGGGGCGAGCGGAATCGTTGGATCCTGGCTTGTCCGCAGCCTTCTCGCCCAAGGGGCCCACGTTGTCGCCCTGATTCGCGACGAGGATCCGCGCTCCGAGCTCGTCCGGAGCGGCGACGACCGGCGAATCACCCGGGTTCATGGAGCGCTCGAGGACGTCGTCCTGCTTGAACGGATCCTGGCGCAATACGAGGTGGATGTCATCTTCCATCTGGGTGCCCAGACGCAGGTCCGCCACGCCCAGCGCCAGCCATGGGCGACCCTTGAAGCGAATGTTCGCGGCACGTACAACCTCCTCGAGGCCGTTCGCCGATGTGCGCGGCCCATCCAGTCCACAGTGGTCGCCTCAAGTGACAAGGCCTACGGTGAAAGTGCCGTACTCCCCTACACCGAAGAGCACCCACTCGCCGGCCGCAACATCTACGACGCCTCGAAGAGCATGGCTGACCTGATGGCCTCGGCCTACGCGAACAGCTATGGCCTTCCGATCGCCATCGCCCGCTGCGCAAACATCTACGGAGGTGGCGATCTCAACTGGGACCGGATCGTTCCAGGGACGATCCGGTCGCTGATCCTCGGCGAGCCACCGGTCATCCGCAGCGACGGCACACTGCAGCGCGACTACCTGCACGTGGACGATGCGGTCGAGGCATATCTCGCGCTCGGCGCGGCGCTCGTCGCCGGGCGCGAAGGCGGCGAGGCATTCAACTTCGGAAACGACCGGCCGATCGCGGTACTCCAGATCGTGGAGGAGATCGGCAGGGCAATGGGCCGAGCTGATCTTGCGCCAATCATCCAGTCCGACGCTCCGAATGAAATCCCCGCTCAGTGGCTTGACTCGTCGAAGGCGAGGCGCCGGCTTGGTTGGATGCCGCGCCTGACGCTCCCTCAGGGCCTTGACCGCACGGCTGCCTGGTATCGAGCGGTGCTCGGGTGACGCGGGATCGCCTCGCCGATGGCTAGCGAGACCGCGACGGAGCTTCGGGCGCAGATCCTGCGCCTCGTGGCCGAATACCACTCCGCTGCGTTTGCCGGGACGGGCTTCCGGCCCGGCGAAACCCCCGTGCCGGTCTCAGGCAAGGTATTCGACGAGGACGAGATGCAGCATCTCGTCGACGCTTCGCTCGATTTCTGGCTCACCACCGGGCGGTTTGCGGCACAGTTCGAGCGAGAGTTTGCCCGGTGGATCGGCGTCCGTCACGCGATCCTGGTCAACAGTGGGTCCAGCGCCAACCTGCTCGCCTTGACGACCTTGACCGACGGGGAACTTGGAGCTCGCGCGCTCAAGCCCGGGGACGAGGTGATCACCGCCGCCGCGGGGTTTCCCACCACCGTAAACCCGATCATCCAGAACCGGCTCGTTCCGGTCTTCGTCGACTCCGTCATACCCACGTATAACGCCGACCCGGACGCGATCGAGGCCGCGGTGGGACCGCGAACGCGGGCGATCATGCTCGCTCACACCCTGGGCAATCCCTTCGATCTGGATCGAGTCAAGGCGATCGCGGAGAAGCACGGGCTGTGGCTCGTCGAGGACACCTGCGACGCGGTGGGATCGACGTGGCGTGGCCGGAAGGTGGGAACGTTCGGCGACGTGTCTACCGTGAGCTTCTATCCGGCCCACCATATGACCATGGGCGAGGGCGGGGCGGTCCTGACGGGCAGCCCTCCGCTCAAGAAGATCATCGAGTCCTTCCGCGACTGGGGGCGGGACTGCTGGTGCGAGCCCGGTGACGACGATACCTGCGGGAAGCGCTTCGACTGGCAGCTCGGCACGCTGCCACATGGCTACGACCACAAGTACTCGTACAGTCGAATCGGCTACAACCTCAAGCTCACGGACATGCAGGCTGCGGTCGGAATCGCTCAACTCAAGAAGCTCGACGATTTCGTCGCGCGACGGCGGACGAACTTCAGCTATCTGCGCGCTGCCCTCGAGCCTCTCGAAGATGAGCTCATCCTCCCCGAGGCGACTCCGGGCAGCGATCCAAGCTGGTTCGGATTCCCGATCACGGTGCGAGAAGGAGTGGGAATCAGCCGCGCCGGTGTGATCGCCTGGCTCGAGTCGCGCGGCATCAAGACGAGGCTCCTCTTCGGGGGGAACCTCACCCGGCAGCCGGCGTACGCCTCGGTCCCCTCTCGCGTCGTGGGAGACCTGCGTGTCGCGGACGTCATCATGAACAACACCTTCTGGGTGGGTGTCTTTCCTGGACTGGACGCCCCGATGCTCGACTACGTCGCCAGCGAGATGCGAGAGGCCACGCGGCGGAGGGAGGTCAACGTCCTTGACGTCGGGGCCAGGATCGCCCCCGCGAGGCGAGGGCCGAGACCCAGGGCATGAATGGTCGGGCTCCGACGGACCGACGAGATCGTCCAGATGAAGTCATCCTCGAGGACCTCGACAGTATCGTTGCGACGTGCGGCGACTTGATGCGCAAGCTCTCCGGGTCGCAGCTGCTGCTGACCGGGGGCAGCGGTTTCGTCGGACGCTACCTGGTCGAAAGCGTGATCCGTTTCAACGAACTCAGCGGTATGGCTCCATGCATCCTGACGATCCCGTCTCGCCAACCCGACTTGCTGATGTCGCGATACCGGCGTCAAGTGGACGCGCACGAGATCGTCGTGGTGGCGGGGTCCGAGGTGCTGACGAGCAGCCTCCAGGGTCGCCACTGGGACTATGTGATCCATGGCGCAGCTCCCACCGACCCGGCACGGATCTCAATGGACCCGGGACGCGCCTATCGTGAGTCGGTTGGCATGACTGCATCGGTCGTGGACATCGCGAGGGCGTCGGATCCGGGTCGCGTCCTGTTCATCAGCAGCGGAGCTGTCTACGGCGACCAGCCAGCGGACCTGGCCGCCCTGCCCGAGACCTATCAGGGCGCGCCCGACATCTCCACGCCGCGCTCTGCCTACGGCGAGGCGAAGCGGTCATCGGAACTCCTGGTCCGGTTGAGCGGTTTGGACTATCGGATCGCCCGCGTCTTCTCCTTGGTCGGTCCGTATCAGGATCTCGGGAGCAGCTTCGCCGTGCCCGACCTCATTCGGCAGGCGGACGGGAACGGGCGACTGAGGACTACCGGTGGAGGAGCGCGACGTAGCTACTGCTACGCGACGGATCTCGCCGTCTTCCTTATCAACCTGCTCCTGTCTGAAACTCCCTACGACGTCTTCAACGTGGGATGTCGCGAGGGCACCGCGAGCATCGACGAGGTCGCAGACCTCCTGGCGAGCATCTTTGGCGGGCTCGAGGTCGAGCGAAGCGCGCATGGCGATCCGGCCCGCAATTACGTACCAGATCTGGGCCGCATGTACGAGGTCTACGCCCCCCGCGTCGGGCTCCGTGAAGCACTTGCCCGCACGTGCCAGTCGCTCTACGCTCGGGGCCTCATCCAACGGCAGCCGCTCAGTCGAGACCAGTAAGCCGTCGGCTCGCCGCCCCGGTCAGCATATTTGTCTTCTCGATCGTCGCTTACGTGGATTCCATTCCGATGGGCGTGGCGAACGGCTCCATCTCCGTGATGGGTCGCCCGAAGGCGATCTTCGGGTAGGCATTGGCGTCCATGGAGATCGTCACGTCCAGCAGCGCCGGACCAGGCGTCGACAGAAGCCACTCCAAGGCCTCGTACACGTCGTGCTCGGCTTCGATGGCCCTGGCGGGGATCCGATATGCGGAAGCGACAGCGACGAAGTCGGGCGCGCTGTAGCCCCACACCGTCGACTGATAGCGACTGTCGAAGTAGGTCTGCTGGAACTGCCGCACCATTCCGTGTGAGCGGTTGTTCACCAGCAGAATCTTGACCGGAAGCTGGTTCCGGGCGACGGTCTCAAGTTCCTGGATATTGGTCTGGAATCCTCCATCGCCGGCAACGAGCACGATCGGGCCGCCCTTGGCGGCGAGGGCCGCGCCGATCGCGGCCGGGAGTCCAAATCCCATAGAGCCGAGCCCACCGGACGTGAGGAAACGCTGGTCGTGGCCCAACTCGAGCGACTGGGCGGCCCACATCTGATGCTGGCCGACATCGGTGACGAAGGCCGTTGCGCTCCCCGACACCGACGAGAGCTGGTGCATCAGGGTGTTCGGATTGATCCCAGGGGAGGCCGACAGTTCCTCGGTGTCGGGCCACGCTCTCCGAAGTGCCTGAATCTCATCGATCCACACGGTTCGATCGGGCAGATCGCATGCGACCGCGACAGGGAGAGCCGCTTCGGCAAAGTCCCTGAGGTCGGCCAAGATCGTGGTGCAGCCCGTGACCCGGTTGTTCATCTCACCAGGCTCACAGTCGACCTGGAAGATCACTCGATCCCCCTTGAAGGCCTCCGTCTCGGATCCCGTCTGCCGAATGTCCAAGCGGCTTCCAAGGACGAGCAGGAAGTCCGCTCGGCCGATCGCAAGGTTCGCCCATCGATTGCCATAGGCTCCGATCATGCCGACTCGAAGGTCGTTTGCGAAGGGCAGAACGTCGACCCCCATGAGGGAGTTCACGACCGGAGCGCCCAAGGCGCTCAGGAGATCGCGGATCTGGTTCGTCGAGCGAGAGGATCGGATCCCGCCGCCTACCAGAACAAGTGGCCGCTCAGCGCTCCGAATGGCCTCGACGAGTTCGTCCAGCTGCGACCGGTCCACGCCGGGCCCGGGCACCGGCTTCACGCGCTGCCTGTCCTGGGCGAATGGCACATCTGCTCGCTGAATGTCCATCGGCACATCGAGCAGGACGGGGCCCGGGCGGCCGCTGAGAGCCAGCTCGAAGGATCGTTGGAGCATCGGGACAAGCTGCTCCGGCGTCTCGACCCGCCAAGCGGCCTTTGTGACTGGAGCCGCCACCGCCACGATGTCGGTCTCCTGGAAGCCCATCTGGCGGATCGCGCGGTCGCCCTTCATTTCGTGACGGTTGACCTGTCCGGTGATGAAGACCGCCGGGGTCGAGTCGAAAAAGCAGCTCGCGATCCCCGTGAGCAGGTTCGTCGCACCAGGCCCGCTGGTGGCCATCGCGACCCCAGGGACCCCGGACATTCGGGCGTGGCCTTCGGCGGCGAACGCGGCACCCTGCTCGTGATGCATGCTGACGATCCGCGTCGTCCCGGCCAGGTGGATCGAGTCCAGAAGGTGGACGATCATCCCGCCGACAAGTTCGTAGACACAATCGACGCCCTGGTCGTCGAGAAAGCGGGCGATTGCGTCAGCACCCTTGGGCATCGACCTTGTTCCCTCTGCGAACCCTGCCACGGCCGAAACATGAGCGAGTTCGGGTCGGCCCTGTGCTCGTCCACTCTATAGGGATAGGGCGGACGTCGCTCCGGTGAGCGCCGATTCGCCTCATCGACGCGCGAGTTCAGCCCCCGGATGGTGATCGGACGCTCGCCGACCATCCAGCAGGAGGCGATCCTTGACGCGGGCTCTCGGTTTCGAGCCCACCGACGACCACAACCTGTACTCTGAGGCAACCTCCAGGGCAGGAGGTTGCCTGGCTGGGCGGGACGGGGCTGGTCATGATCGGAAAGGCGGGAACGTCGTTGGCATTGGAGCCAAGCAGTCGCCTGACTCTCGTGATCACCACGTTCGACCGACCTGACTACCTAGGCGAATGCCTAGCCTCCGTGGCGGCACAGACGCTGCATGGATTTCGCCTCGTCGTCCTAGATAATGCGAGCGCTGCTGACTACTTGGACGTGCTCGATCGCTTTCGAGACATGCGCATCACGTACATCCGCAACGACACCAATCTGGGGCCGGCGGGGAACATTGAAAAGGCGATGCGCTCCTATTCCGATTCGGAGTTTGTCGTCGTCTTCCACGACGACGACTTGATGCATCCGAACATGCTTGAGTGGCAGTACGACCTACTCGAGAGCGATCCGACACTCCAATTCGTTTCGACGGAGCTCGCCGCGTTCGATGATGGCGTGCCACCGCCGCGACATGCATGGGAAGGCGTCACGCCCATAACGGAGATCTACCACGACAGGGCGGATCTGGCTCGTTCTCTCCTGGAGGGTGGGGGCCTTTGTTTCGGCTCAACGATGTATCGCTCGTCAGTCTTGAACATGGTCGGACTCGACGAGTCGCGGTTTGGAATCATCTGGGATCGCCCATTCCTCCTTGACGTGGCACGGCACGGCAAGACCGCCCTCATTCGAGCCCCACTGGTGTTGTACCGGCACCATCCCGGACAGGACACGAATCGAGGGAAACTATCCGCGAGTAACCTGATCGAGCTCATGCGGTCGTACCGAGACGCCTTCCCCACGAATTGGGCTCCGGGCGACCAGGAGCTCTTCTATCGGCACTCGGTCTACTTCCTCATTCACTACGGCTACTCCCGCCTCGCGCCTGATGACCGTGTCGGCACGGCGACGTTCATACGGAGGTGCATCCGAAGCGGAGTCCTGCGTCGCGGCGACGTGACGGCTCAAGATCTCGCAACGATGACGCGGGCGGACGGGCAGCGGGTAGTCCCCGCGACGATCGATGCCGCGCGGGCCGTTAAGCGATGGCTCTTGTCGCGAAGGAGGGACCGTGCAGGCGATCAGCCCCTCTAATCGCGTCCTCGGCGCAAACGCGGGACCCGAACGAGTGAATCGGCCAACGTTTGTCTTTGACGTCGACATTCCTCCCTTCCTTGCCAATCGCGTGTTTGACGCCGAGCACGCGCGTCAGTATCCAGGCGCCGAGGCTTTCGCGGCACTTGGAGCCGTACTTCGCAAGGAAGGTCTCGAAACGGTCACCGCCGACCTATTCCTCGCCGGCAGCGAGAGGAATCGCCCAGCCATCTGTCTCTCCAACGAACTGACGCGCTTCACGGATGAGCTGCTCTCACTCGAATCGGTGATTCCCGTCGCGTGCATGTCGTTGGAGTCACCAATCGTCGCTATCGACTTCTACAAGCGGCTTCGCGAAGTCGCCGAACGCTTCTCCCATGTGTTCCTGTGGGCCGGCATGCGAGACATGGCCGTCGGCCATGCGACGTTCCACGAGATCTCATGGCCGTATCCGGAGACCCACTTCTGGACTCCGACCACAGAGCGACCGTGGTCGGAGCGCGGCTTCCTGGTGCTGATCAACAGCAACAAGCGCATCTTCGTCCCCCCGTCTCGTATGGTCAGACCCCGTCACCCACGTCAGACGGCACGGAACCTCATTGCCGCAGGTCGGCTTTCGCGCCTGCGCCGCAGCGAGCGTTGGTTGGCCAGCGAGCTCTATAAGGATCGCTTGGACGCCATCCGACACTTCTCTCATTCACCGGACTTCGACCTGTACGGACGGGGATGGGCTGACAGCTCGACGCTGTCCCGTCCCGAAACGGAAGCGGTCGCGCGGTCGTACCGAGGAGAACTCCCGGCCCTGGCCAAGATCTCTGTTCTCGCGAACTACAAATTCGCACTCTGCTTCGAGAACACCGCCTTCCCAGGGTACGTCACGGAGAAGATCTTCGATTGCTTTCAGGCGGGCTGCATCCCGATCTACCTCGGCGCACCCGACATCACCAGTCTTGTCCCCTCAGACGCATTCATTGACGCTCGAGACTTCCGCGATGGGCACGCTCTGGAGGCATTCATCCGCTCGATTGCGCCGGACGCTGCAGAGCGATACCGCGTTGCTGCAACCAGGTTCATCGGATCGGGCGATGCCGAGCGATTCACCCAGGGACACTTCGTGACAGAGATGTCCGCAACCCTCCTCGAGAGAGCCGGGTCAATGACATGACGTCGCGACAGGGACGCGCCCTCATACCTGAGGCGCGCCCAACCGTGGGTGCCGAGTACTTCGACGCCTGGCTCAAAGACTCCCGATTAGAGGCCCCGTTCGAGCCGTATTCCGAAACGTTCGGTCGAAGTCCACGACGTCAAGTCAAGGGGTCAACGACGGGCAATCCAAAAGCTGCCGCTCGAAGCCCTGTGACGAGCGGGGTCATACCAAGGGAACGCCGCACGGATCACATCGCCATGCTCTTGGGTCAGGTAGGCCATTCCAAGTCGTATTTCATACGCTTGATTGAAGGCAAGGAATGCCTGAAGGAGATACGCCTCGGTCCAGAACACGCGGAAGGACGGGTTGGTTGCATAGACTCTTGGGTATTCGTAGGGGAGGCCGATATCGTGGAAGTGAACGACCACCCCGGGCCTTAGTCGCGGCAGGATGTCCAGGAGCAGGAAGTTCACGTCGCCGCCGATGCGGACGACATGACCCGAGTCGATGAAGAGGATGTCGTCGCGATCCAGCTGCTGGAACATCTCGACGTCGACGAGTTCGACACGACTCGCGAGTACCTTGGGCTTGGTGCCCGTCAGATCGCCAAGACGCTGCGACGGGTACGGGTCGATGACCGTGTATTCCGCGGGACTCGCGCCATCACGCTCGTTCTGCGCCAAGGCAGCGGAAAGGATCATCGACGACATCCCGGAGCCGATCTCGATGAGCCGTCGTGGCTTGCTGGCCCGAATCACGCAGTGGGCAGCGGCGGCGCAACCAAAACTGAACGACATGTTCTCGGTGTGGAATTCGGTCGGATCAGTGGTCGGTTCCGGCGGCCAGTCGCACTCCTCTCCGAACCGGCGTCCGAGCTCCAGCAGGTAGCGGACCTGCTCATCGGGTTGGAAGTCGACGCCGGGCAGCTCGCTCCGACGGGCCCACACGTCCCGTCGCACCAGGTCCTCGATGTCGGGAACCGGGGAGTAGTAGTGGACCGGTAGGGGGAGTGACCCCTTCTTCAGACTGGCGTCCGTCCCAGCTCCGGACCGCGCCATCCAGGTGACCAGCGCCACCTGCGGCGGGCTGGAAGCGATGGCCGAGAGGACGGCCTTTCCGAGCTTCTTGATCGCGTTGGTCACGTTGCCTGGTTCCCCCGCGCGGCGTGTCGCGTAGCCGTTGCCCAAGGACAGAGTGACTGGCCGGACACGTTTGCCGTGTAGTGTGCGGGATGTGAGCAACCGTGTTCGGGCAGTACATCTAGAATCGGGATCGCATCGATGGCTGCGTGCATGACAGGCGGGACTGGGGTTGTCGGCGAATGACATTGACCTTCCACGGAAGACGAGTCCTCATCACCGGCGGCACTGGTTCGCTGGGGCAGGTGCTCGCGCGTCGGCTCCTGTCTGGGGCTGAGGGCACGCCCGAGAGCGTCACCGTCTTCTCGCGTGACGAAGCCAAGCAGCACTACATGCGCCTGGACTTCATGCAGCGGACCTCCGCCACCGACGAGGTGATCTTCGAGAACTCGCGCCAGCGCCTCAAGTTCGTGATCGGAGACGTCCGCGACTACTCGAGTCTCGCCCGGGCGGCCCGCGACGCGGACATCGTCTTTGGCGCCGCTGCGCTCAAGCAGGTCCCCAGCTGCGAGTACTTCCCGTGGGAAGCGTGCCAGACGAACATCGAGGGAGCGGTCAACCTCGTTCGCGCCATCTCCGAGCTCGACCTTCCGATCGAGACCGTGGTCGGCATCTCGACCGACAAGGCCTGCAAGCCGGTCAACGTCATGGGCATGACGAAGGCAATCCAGGAGCGCGTCTACATCGACGGGAACCTCCACCATCCGGCGACCCGGTTCATCTGTGCTCGCTACGGCAACGTCCTGGCCTCCCGCGGCTCGGTGGTCCCTCTCTTCCTTGACCAGATCGCGGCCGGCGGGCCGGTCACGATCACGACGGCGGACATGACGCGCTTCCTCCTGACACTCGAGGATGCCGTGGACACGATCTTCGCGGCGGTCCGTTCGGCTGGGGCCGGCGAGACGTACATTCCCCGCTGCCGCAGCGCCAAGATGACCGACCTCGCCGCATTCCTGATTGGGGATCGTCCGATCGAGACGGTCATCACGGGGATTCGCCCAGGCGAGAAGATCCACGAGATCCTGCTCTCGGAGGAGGAGGCGACCCGGACGGTCCACGGTGCCGATGGCTACTTCGCCGTCCGGGCGATGCTGCCCGAGCTCGCGGCGCCGGTGCCCGAGCCCGCCCTCGTGGGCGAGTACAGCTCCGCGGGTAACCTGATGGACATCGATGAGCTCGGCGACTTCCTCCGCCGGAAGGTGCCCGAAGCCACCGCCTACCAGCACCTGGGATAGGGCCGTGACCAAGGTCGTCACGCTCCTGGGGACCAGGCCTGAGATCATCCGCCTGTCCCGTGTCATCGCCCGCCTGGACGAGTCCTGTGACCACGTCCTCGTGGACACGGGCCAGAACTTCGACGATCGCCTCAGCGGGATGTTCTTTCGGGACATGGGCGTCCGCAAGCCGGACCGGGCCATGGGCATCCGGGCGACGGGCTTCGGCGAACAGATCGGCCAGATCCTCGCGAAGGCGGAAGAAGTGTTCCGCGCCGAGCAGCCCGACACCGTCCTCGTCCTCGGCGACACGAACACGGGCCTGGCCGCCTTCGTCGCGAAGCGGATGGGCATCCGCGTCGCCCACATGGAGGCAGGGAATCGCTGCTATGACGACCGCGTTCCCGAAGAGGTGAACCGGCGCGTCATCGATCACTCCAGCAGCGTGCTCATGCCGTACACCCATCGCAGCGCGGCCAACCTCGTCCGCGAGGGGATCGAGCGACAGCGGATCTACGTGACGGGCAACCCGATCAAGGAAGTGCTG
Source organism: Chloroflexota bacterium (assembly GCA_016191345.1). GTDB lineage: Bacteria > Chloroflexota > Limnocylindria > Limnocylindrales > CSP1-4 > UBA5189. The sequence continues at coordinate 38,976 of JACPOU010000001.1, read as the reverse complement.
GACCACCATGCTGCGCAGATCGACGCGGCCGACCCATTCGCCGACCTGGGCGTCCAGCCAGGGAAGTACTTCCTGGTGACCGCCCATCGGGCCGAGACCGTGGACGATCCGAGTCGGCTCGCCTCGCTGGTGAGCGCCCTCAACCTGGTGATCGAGAAGTACGCCCTGCCGGTCGTTGCCTCCCTCCACCCGCGCACCGCCGACAGGATGCAGGAGTACGGCATCGAGGCCGGCAAGGTCAGGTTCGTGCCGCCGCTGGGCCTGTTCGACTTCGTGCGCCTCGAGAAAGAGGCGTTCTGCGTGCTCTCGGACAGCGGGACGGTCCAGGAGGAGTGCTGCATCTTCGGGGTGCCGACCGTGACGATGCGGGACGTCACCGAGCGGCCGGAGACCGTGGAATGCGGCAGCAACATCCTCGCCGGCGTGCAGGCGGATCGCATCCTCCCGGCCATCGACCTCGCGGTTCGATCCGCCGGCACGTGGCTGCCGCCGGCCGAGTACCTCGCCGACAACGTCTCGGACATCGTGGCGAAGATCGTCCTCGGGATCGCATGAGCTCGCCCCGGATCCTCGTCGTGGGCGCCAGCGGGATGCTCGGCCACGAAGCGGTCCGCGTGCTCGCCCCCGACTTCGAAGTCTGGGGTGCGTGCCGCGCTCCGCAGGACCTGCCGGACCTCGGCATCCCACCGAAGCGCCTCCTCGGGGGGCTCGATGCGACCCGCCGCGAGACGGCGGAGGCGCTCGTCGGCCAGGTGAAGCCGGACCTGGTCATCAACGCCGCCGGCATTGTCAAGCAGCTGAAGGCGGCGAAGGCGGCCGTGCCGTCCATTGCCGTCAACAGCCTGTGGCCCCATGTGCTGGCCGAGGCCTGTGCCGCCGCCGGGGCACGGATGGTCCACGTGAGCACGGATTGCGTCTTCAGCGGTTCCCGCGGGGGCTACGTCGAGAGCGACGTCCCCGACGCTTTCGACCTGTACGGACGCTCCAAGCTCTTGGGCGAGGTCGCCGATCTGGCGCACGTCGCGACGCTCCGGACGTCGATCATCGGCTGGCAGCTGGGCGAGCCGACCGGGCTCGTCGCCTGGTTCGCGGCGCATCGTTCGGAGCCGCTCAAGGGGTACGCGAGGGCCGTCTTCAGTGGGCTGACGACGCGGGCCCTCACGGAGGTCGTCCGGGATGTCGTCCTCCCCGACGCGACGCTGTCCGGGCTCTGGCACGTCGCCGCCTCGCCCATCGACAAGCACACGCTCCTCGCGGATCTCGCCGGGTTCCTGGGCTGGCCGGTGAACCTCACGCCGGTCGACGAGCCGGTCATCGACCGGTCGCTCGACAGCTCCCGCTTCCGGGCCCGCACCGGCTGGACCCCACCGTCATGGGGAGCCATGCTCAAGACGCTCGCGGGCGAGTGGGAGCGGTCCGCCTGATCGTGGAGACCGCGACGACATCCCCACCGCGCTTCTCCATCGTCGTGCCGGCGTACCAGGCGGCATCGACGCTCGGCGAGACGCTTGATGCGGTGCTGGCCCAGACGTTCGCCGATTGGGAATGCATCGTCGTCGACGACGGCTCCAAGGACGAGACGCTCCGAATCGCCACGAGCTATGCTCAACGCGATCCGCGGATCCACGCGATCCACCAGGACAACGCCGGAACGGCCGGTGCCTACAACACCGGTGTCGGCGCAGCTGCGGGCCTGTACGTGGTCATCTGCTCGGCGGACGACATCCTCCTGCCGGAGCACCTGTCCGAGGTGTCCGCATTCATCGAGCGCGAGCCCGGGTACGACATCTACTCGACGAGCGGCTACTTCTGGTGGCCAGGCGACTACCAGGAGTTGTGCGACGGGCCCTGGGAGGGAGCGGACGTGCGCTCGCTCCAACTGAGCGAGGTGATTCGCTGCTGCTTCTACAGCGTTGGCGCCGCGTATCGTCGCGATCTCTTCGCCTCGGTCGGAGGCTACCGCGCTGGTACGTTCGGAGAGGACTACGACTTCTGGCTTCGGGCAATGGCGATGGGAGCACGTCATCGCTACCTGCCGAAACCACTGTCCCTCTTCCGGAGAACTGGGTCCCAGAAGTCCGCAAGATTGGAGACCGCCTACCGCTCGGACATTCGCCTCGTCTCCGACCTGAGACGTGACTTCGAGCTGTCAGCAGCGGAGGGTGACGCGGTCACCCATCGCATTCGCGAGCTGGAGCTCAAGATCGATGAGCTTCGTCGACCATCGGCGAAGATCCGCCGCACGATCCGCCAATCTGTCGTCCGCGTGCTGGGACATCGGCGGGCGAAGCGCCTTGCGCGGACTGCGAAAGTCACTCTCGCCGCCCTGTCGCATCGAGTCGGGAGGGCGCCCAGCGAGGACGTGGAGGCCTGACCGGCGTCCCTCGTCCCAGTTTCAAGCCTGTCTCGATTGCCGCTCCAGGACGGCTCCATAGAGTTCCGCCATCGCGTCGAGGTGCTTTTCGTAGCCGTATTCCTCGGCTGCGATTTCCGCTCCCAATCTGCCACGCCGGGCACCCTCGGACGGATCGCCGGCGAGTCGATCGAGAGCGGCCCGGAGGGCGACGTGATCGCGAGCCGCGACCGCGATCCCGCAGTCCGGTGCGTGGGTCACGGCTGGGAGCGCGGTGCCCTCGAAGCACACGACGGGTCTCCCTGCGGCCATGGCCTCCACGGCCATGAGGCCGAACGCCTCGGCCAATGAGGGCATCAGGAAGACGTCGCACGCGGAGAATGCCTGGGGGTAGAGGGCCCTGTCGTCGACCCATCCGAGCTCCACGACCCGATAGTCGCGCCGCAGCCCTTCGACGAGATTGCGTTCGCCGACGGTGAGCAACGTCGTGGGTCGCGTCGGCTTGCTCGCTGCGAGCGCGTCCACGATGTACGACAGCCCCTTCACGTCCCAGGTGCTGGCTCGGAACATCACCACGAAGTCGTCGCCCGGAATCCCGAGGCGCCGGCGGCTGCTCGCCTGTGCGTCATCCGGCGGGAAGAGGCGCGTGTCGATCCCGAAGGGGATGAGATGGACATTCTCGAGGTGCGAGGTGACCGGGCTGCGCCGAACCATGTCGCGCATCCACTCCGAAGCCACGACGACGTCGACATCGACCTCGGAGAACAGCCGCTTCTTGGCGCGCCACATCTGGTCCGCGTGATCGTGAAGGAGCGGGAACAGCCGATCGAGGAAGGGGCAAGGGTCGCACCCGTTCAGCCAGCCCTCGCAACCCATCGGGTGCACGCAGTGACCCGTGAGCGGCCAGGGGTCATGGAATGTCCAGACCGATGGCTTCAATCCGAAGAGCCACTTCAAGTCGTAGAGCGAGATGACCTGGTTGTGGATGAGGTGGTAGTGGACGACATCCGCGGCCTTGAACTCAGCCGTCTCGGCGAGACGGCGTCCCCAGGGAAACAGCAGGTTGTTGATCGAATGCCGACGCTCGATCTCCTGGATCCTGAACTGAAGGTCTTCGTCGCCTCGGCCGGCGAACAGTGACACGACATCGGGATTCCGGCTCGACTTCCTCAGGACCGCTTGCCTGCCCTGGACGCCCCTCGTCGCAAGATCGGCGATGAGGTCATAGCCATTGAAGCGACGTGCCGGGAGGTCGGCGTCCGAGACGTGGAGAACCTTCATCGGGCCGCCGGGCGCCGGAACATGCCTCTCCTTCTCGCCCCGACGATGGCCCGTCGGAGCAGCGAGGGGATCACGGCAAGGCCGAGGGTTCGCTCATAGAGCCGCACCCTTCGAGCGAGTGGGCTGGTCTCGAGGTCGCGGATCTCGAGAACGAGCGCCAGCGCCTCCCGAACGGCCCGTTCGGCTTCCGGAGTGGAGAAGTCGAATTCGGATTCGGGATCCGAGGCCTCGGTCAGCGCATTCGGCGTCATGTCATCACCTGGGGTGCGGAGGCCCATGCCGCGGGACGTCCAAATTCGCACCGATTGACGCTCCCGGATCGACGGCCCCTATCCTATGCGACCGGGGACTCCCGACCGGATCCGTAGCATGGGCGGAGGTCGGCGATGCGCAGCGGTCCCTCATCGGGGAGCCCGACATGGTGAAGAGGCTAAGGGTCGCATTCTTCATACCCACCCTCTCCGGGGGCGGTGCGGAGCGAGCCACTGCCACGATCGCTGCGGCCCTGGACCAGTCCGTCTTCGATCCAGTGCTGCTTCTGGAGCGAGGCGGCCCGAAAGTCTACCCGACTGGCCCGGGAGTTCGGGTCGTGAGCCTGGGGCTGACGAGGTCTCGCCAAACGCTCGTTCCGCTGGTGCGCTTCCTCCGGCACGAGCGACCGGACGTCCTGTACTCCGCTCTGCCGCATCTCAACATCCTCGCCACCGTGGCGCGGAAGGTCGCGGCACCCAGGCTCCCGATCGTGGTTTCGGTGCACAGCAACCAGGATCGCGAGCTTGACAGCGTCCGAAACGGGCGCCTCATGCGGACCGTGATGCCCTGGGTCTACCGCTCGGCGGACGCGATTGTCGCCGTCAGCGATGGGATCGCGGATGAGCTGCGTCCCATCGTTGACCCCAGCGAGAAGATGCGGACGATCCATAACCCGATCGACGTCGATCAGGTCGAGCGGTTGGCAGAGGCGGGCATCGACCATCCCTGGTTTGACGGACAACATCAGGTGATCTCGGCGATGGGGCGGTTGAGCCCCGAGAAGGACTTCGCATCCTTGATCCGCGCGTTTTCGCTCGTGGTCAAGGAACGGCCGATGGCCCGGCTGCTCATCCTCGGTGAGGGAGGGCAAGCCGAGGAACTGGCCGCGTTGGCTCAAGCCCTCGGGATTGGCGAGGCCATCGAGCTGCCGGGCTTCCGGGAGAATCCCTTCGCCTACATTTCGCGATCAGCCTGTTTCGTCCTGTCATCCACGTGGGAGGGCTTCGGGATGGCGATCGTCGAGGCGATGGCATCGGGTACGGCGGTCCTGTCGACCGATTGCGCGCATGGTCCTGCCGAGATCCTCCGCAATGGAGTCTTCGGACTGCTGGCGCGCCCGGGTTCGATCGAGGATCTGGCTGCCGGGATGTTCCGGCTGATCGACGATCAGGCCCTCAGGAGTGGCCTGGTGGAGGCGGGAATGCAGCGCGCTCGAGATTTTGACATCGCAGCGGTGGCGCCCAGGTATGCGGAACTTCTCCTCCAGGTAGCCGCTGGGGCATCCAGGGATGCAGGCGGCCGAAGCTGAGGCTCGTCTGCGGGTCAGGCCGTCGCCCTGGGAGCCCCCGGGCCAGGCGATCCGCCAGGGGGCCTTCCGAGAACCCTGGCGGCCAGCGCCTCGCCATAGATCGCCTCGAGGCCCGCCACGTGCCGATCCGCGGTGAAGCGCCGCATGAAGGCCTCGTGACCGTCCGTTCCCCGGCGCCCTGCGAGGGTGCGGTCTGACCACAGGTCCGCGATCGCCTGGGCGAGACCTTCGGCGTCTCCCGTGGGAACGAGCGTCCCACCACCCTGCTCGAGAAGTTCCGGCTGGCCACCGATGTCCGTCGCCACGACTGGTCGACCGTCGTGCATGGCCTCCAGGACTGAGAGTGGGGCGTTCTCGTACCAGACGGACGGGGATACGACGGCGACCGCCCGTCGGCGCAAATCCTCGAGCCCCATCTGGTCCTGGTGTCCTGTGAACGTAACGTTGCTGGGAGCCGCCCGGGTGAGCGCTTCACGGACCGGGCCATCGCCGGCGATGACGACCGGGACAGCGGGCAGGCGACGGGCGGCCTCGAGGAGGACATTGACGCCCTTCTCTGCGACGAGCCTGCCGACGAACAGCACGTGGCCCCCGCGATCGGGCACCCGGCTTGGCGTCGGACCGATCGCCAGCCCATTCGGAAGGTGCCTGAGCTGTTCGCGCCGGATGGCGCCTGAGCCTCCGACGACATTGAGCAAGAACCGACTCGGCGCGATGAAGAGGTCCACCCGATCCCGATACCAGCCCAGCGACCGATGCACGAGCTGCTCGACTGCGCCAAGGGCGGAAGCTGCCACTGATCCCTTGATGCATCGATATCGGATCGCAAAGACGGGATTCCCCCGGACGCAATTGGGGCTGATGCAAGCCGCTCGCCCGCCTTTGAGCAGCAGCCCCTGAGGGCAGACGAGGCCATAGTCATGAATCGTCATCACGATCGGCAGGCCGGCGGCGCGTGCGACGCCGAGTATCGACGGAGAGAGCTGGCGGAGCGTGCCATGGACGTGCACGAGATCCGGTCTGGCTTGCCGAACGAACTCGCCGAAGCGCTTGGCCGCTTCGGGATTGTGGATGATCGCTCTTGCCGCCCGGAGACGATCGATCGGCATGAGATCCTGGCCGAGATCCGACGTCTCCACGAAGCGAGGAAACAGGTGCGCGGTCCCCGTTTCGAGATTCGCCTCGTGGGCCGCGGCGAACGGGAGGATCTCGTGGCCGCGCCTCGTCAGCCAGGCCGCCTCATCGAGCATTACTCCGCCCAGTCCGCCACGCCGGTACCACCAGTTGGCGACCATGGCGATTCGCATCACGGATCCGAATTGCGGTCTGCGAAGGCGCCAAACAGCGAGATCCACAGGACACTCGATGACAGCCGCTGCTCGAAGATGGGCCCGAAGACCGCCGCGACCATGAAGGCGACCCCGAGTGAGAACCCCAGGAGTTGTAGAGGTCGCCAGCCCGGTCGCCGGGCCGTCCGAAACGCACTCCAGATCAGGTAGAGGAGACCGAGCACCAGCGCCGCGGGAATGAGGAGGCCGAACTGGATCACCAGGCTCGCATAGTTGGAGTCGCCGATGAAGTTCGTGGCGTACTTCCAATCCATTCCAGCTGAGGTCACGAACGTCCTGAGGCGTGAATCCGCAAGTGGATTGACGTGCTGTTGCGGGCCGAACCCGAGAACGGGCTCCTTGTACGCCGCCCAAGGCATCAGGACAGCGTTGAGGAAGAGACGGAAGTTTCGATTCGGGTCAATCGAGAATTCAGTGGCGCCTTTGTATGTCGTGATGATCACCGTGCCAGGCGGAACCCCGTCCTCTCCGTACTTACGGGGCAACCCCGAGTCCGACGGAGGGGTTGAGGGCGTCTGCGCAGTGGGGATGGCAGACGGCACAAGGACCGTCATGAGCAGCAACGTGGCGCTGATCGCCACGAGGGACAGGCGACGGCGCCACGAGAACCTCCCGACGGCCAACGCCAACGCCGCGACGGCGAGGGCGAGCATGGCCTGGCGTGAAGTAGTCAGTGCGAGCAACGCGAAGGCGCCGACGATCACGAGGAGGAGCCGCCGGTCGAATCGATCTCGTGATCGCAGAATCACGACAACGACGAGAGCCGCCATGGAGAAGCCGAATCGATCGTACCGTCCCGTGGTTCCGTCAATGAGCCACAGCCGATCAAAGCCGAGCAGGGACGGTGTCAGGAGGCGAACGCTCACCTCGACGACCCCCGACGCCAATTCCACCGCGCCCGCGACGAGCAGGGCAAGCAGCAAGCGGCTTCGGAGCCACGGCAAGCGGTCGGCGTAGCGCCATATTGCGAGGCCCAGGATCGGGTAGCGAAGCACGACACGAAGTGCATTGACCGTGTCGGCGGGGGCAAATCCCCTGCTGGCATCCATCGCGACCACGATCCCGCTGACCGCGGCGATCAAGAGAAGGAACCGTCCCTGGAGCGACAGCGAGCGAAGCTCCGTGAGGATGACGGTGGCCGCCACGGTGGCGATCAATGCATCCGGGGCGAGCCGGAAACCCCAGTACCAGCTCGGTGGAAGGATGGCGAGAATGCTGGGTTCGATAGGCAGATAGAGGATCAGCCCAATCGCCAGGAACCCGGTGACGGTCGCCAACCAATTGGAGGTCAACGTGACCTGACTGGGCCGTGCGCTTGGCCCTTCGGCCTGGTTGGCGAGGCCGACGCTCGGACTAGACACGAAACCCGGCGACCGCCAAGTACTCGCCGAGTGCGTCCCGCCAGGGTCGCATTCGATTCATGCCCCGCAGATCGAGCATGTAGTTGCGCATCATCTCCGATCGGGGTCGAGGCGCGGGGTAGTCGTCTGCGAACGCCTCCGACGTCACCGGCAGGACGGCCACTCCATCGGCCCCGAAGAACTCGACGATCGCCACCGCAACGTCGTACCTGGTCCCTTCACCGAGACACGCCATGTGATACCGACCGTAGAAGGGCGTTTCCACCAATGCAAGCAGGTTGCTGGCGAAGTCCTCCGTGTACGTTGGCGTACCCCACTTGTCCGTCACCGCGCGGATCGTGGTGGCGCCCGCCTGAAGCTGGGCGATCACCTTGGCCACGAACTTGTGGTCGCGCTCGATTCCACCGACCATCCACCCTGCCCTGATCACATAGTGCTTCTCGACGAGCTGAAGGGCAATCAGCTCGCCCTCGAACTTGGACTTCCCGTAGAAGTTGATTGGGCGGGCCTCATCGAATTCCGTGTATGGCCCTGACTCCTTCTCGCCATCGAACACGCCGGCCGTGCTGATGTAGACCATGGGGAGGCCAAGGGCCTGAGCGGCAAGCGCGACGTTCTGGGTACCAATGGTGTTTGTCAAGAATGCGTGGTCCGGATCGGCCTCGCAGACCTCCAGGTCGGTCTCGGCGGCTAGGTGCAGGATCAAGTCTGGCCTCGACCCATTGACCGCGGCATTGACGTCCGCAAAGCGCCTCACATCGAGACGCTCCATTGGCATCCCGTTGACCGTTCGCGGTTCCAGGTCCGACGCGATGACCTCGTGCCCCGCCGCGACAAACGCCGGGTAGACCGAACTCCCGAGCATGCCGGCAGCGCCCGTGATCAAGACTCGCATCACTTTCCCCTATTCGACCGAAGGCCGCCGGCTGGCTCCATGCTCCTCGATGAGGTTCAGGAACAACTTCTCGTAGTCAATGATGATCTTCTGCCAAGAGTAGCGGCTCGCGATTCGCTCGCGGGCTGCTGCTCGAAGACGGGCGACGAGAGCCTCATCCTCGATGACCATGCGCAGAACCGCCGCCAGCCCGCTGACGCCGTCGTCGGGATCGTACGCCAGGCCGGCTTCTCCGATCACCTCGAGGTTGGTCGCAGTGCCGCGCACGATCGCGAGGCCTGCGGCGGCCATCTGGTCCAGGAGCGCCGGACTGGTCCCCGACGTCGGGGACGTCTGCACGTAGGCGAAGGCGTGGAAGCTGAGCTCCCGATACGCCTCACGGAACTGGTAGCCCGCGAACACGACGTCGGGCGCTCCAAGGTCGATCAGCGAGCGGCGGTAGGCCTGGCTGTATGGAGCGTCTCCGACGATGACGAGTTTGAGACCCGTCTCTCCGAGGGATGAGAATGACTGGATCAACTCCTCTACGCGGGCCTCGGGCTCAAGCCGACCCACCCACAGGACGTACTTCCTGGGCCGGAGGCCAAACTGCTCCAGGACATCCGTACCCGCCGACTGAATGATGTTCGCGCCGTAGGGGAAGTACCGGGCCACCGCCCCGTACTCATGGGCGTAGCGATCCCTGATGACTTCGCTGTCCGCGACGATCACGTCGGCAGCCCGCGCGGCGAACCTCTCCGCACCTCGGAGGTAGGCCGCGGCCCACCGGCCCCATTTCTTCCGCTTCCAATCCGAACTGTCGACGTTCAGCACGACCCGAGCGCGACCGAGGCGCGGGATGGGCGCGAGGGGTGTGTTGCCGACCCCGCAGATGTACACGACGTCATAACGACGAGTGAGCCCATGGAGCACGCTCAGGAGCGTGTGCGAAATCGTCTCCAGGTGCTTGGTCCTGATAGCCGGCAGGCTGACAAGCCGAACGCCTCGATAGGTGCTGCCGACGAATTCCCCGACGGCGTGCCCGCGGATGTAAACCGAGACGCTGTGGCCGCGATCAGCGAGCCCCGGCCCGAGGTTCTCGTAGAACGTTTCGAAGCCACCGTAGTTGGCGGGAATGCCGCGCGTCCCCATCAGGGCAATACGCATCAGGCAACAGTCCCCCGCGAGTACGCGTTCGAACCGTGGTCGCCCGGGACCATCACATCATCACGAGCCCACCGTCCACGGCGAGCACCTGGCCGGTGATGTACCCCGCCTCGTCGCTGGCCAGGAAGGCCACCGCGCTGGCGATCTCTTCCGCCGTGCCGAACCGCCCGAGCGGAGTCCGGGCCGTGATCTCGTCCTGGAGGTTCTGGGCCAGGTCCTGGGTCAGCTCCGTGAGCACGAACCCGGGCGCGACCGCGTTGCAGGTGATCCCGCGCGACGCGAGCTCGCGGGCGGTGGCCTTCGTCAGGCCGATCAGGCCGGCCTTCGCGGCCGAGTAGTTCGCCTGGCCCGTCTGGCCGGCCTGGCCGGAGACCGAGGTGATGTTGATGATCCGGCCGCCCTTGGCCTTGAGCATTGGCCGGGTGACGGCCTTGATCGCGTGGAAGGCGCCGGACAGGTTCGTGTCGATCACCGACTGCCAGGCCTCGAGGCTCATCCGCATGATGAGGTCGTCGCGGGTGATGCCGGCGTTGTTGACGAGGATGTCCACCTTGCCGAAGGCCTCGAGCGCGGCCTTGACGACGATGTCGCCCGCCTCCGGCTGGCTGTGGTCCGCCTGCACGGCGAGCGCCTGGCGACCGAGCGCCCGGATCGCGCCGGCGGTCTCCTCGGCGGCGGCGGCGTTGCCGCGGTAGCTGAAGGTGACGTCGGCGCCCTGGCCCGCGAGCCGCAGGGCGATCGCGCGCCCGATGCCCCGTGAACCGCCCGTGACGACGGCGCTCCTGCCCGTGAGGTCGATCATGTCTCTCCTACGGTGACGATCCCGGCCGAATGCTACGACGGTCCGGCGGAGCCGATGACGAGAACCTGGGGCGGCCAGGGGTCCGGCGGACCAAGGCGTGCGTACACGGCGAAGGGATAGCCGCTGCCGGGTTCCTGGCTGCGCTCCGCGTCCGTCGCAGGGACGACGGACATGACGCGCATCGCGCCGTTCGCCTCATCGCGGCGCAGGATCCTTGCCTGATCCGCGTAGCGACCCGCGTCCGGGTCGCCATTGACGACGAGCACCTGCACGAGCCAGACGAGCGCCTGGAAGTCGCTCGGATCCGCCTTGACACGGCGGGTGAGCTCGGCGATGGCCGCGGCGCGGTCCCCGGCCAGACCTTCGATCAGCGCTCCGATGAACCGCCGGCTGTCCGGATCGACAAGCGTGGCAACGTCCGCGCGTGCCTCCTCGATCCGGCCGGCGAACGCGGAGATGATCGCGGCGCTCGCCAGGTCGCCGGCGGCCAGCCTCTCCGCCCTCGCCTCGGCAACCACCCGATTCAGGGGCACGACGCGCTCGGGTGCGCGCCAGTACGCGGAGGCCGCCAGGGCGAAGTCGCCGCGGATCGCGGCGGCATAGGCGGTCGTCGCCGCTTGGATGTCGCCCGCCGCTTCAAGGATCCTGCCGGCATTCAACGTGATCAGCGGGTCGCGCTGACCACGACGAAGGGCAAGCCGGGCGAGGTCCGCCGAGCGCGAGAAGTTCCCGGTCTCCATCTCGAGCGTCGCGAGGGCGATGACGTTGCCCGGGAGCAGGTCGGTATCGATGACGCTCGCGTAGGCCGCGCGCGCCTCCTCGACCCGGCCCAGGTGCGCGAGCGCGTTGCCCCGCTGGATCTGATACAGCGTGAAGTCGGGATCACCGGCGACGGCCCGGTCGTAGCCGTCGAGGGCCGCGCTCCAGTTCCCCGAGGCCGCGGCTTCGCTCGCGCCATTGGCCTGGAGCATCGCATCGCCGATCCGGAGCATGGTGGGAGCGGCCGCCGCCATGACGGCGCCGAGCACGAGCGTGGCCGGAACGGCCAGCCAGGCACTCCTCCTCGCGATCCGGCCCTCCGGCCGTGGGGGCCTCGCGACGGAGCCGTCGATCCAGGCGATCAGGAGGGCGGCCGAGAGGGTGACGGCTGGCAGGTTCATGAGGTAGTCCGTCCCCTGCTGTACAAGCAGCCCGACGAGGCCGGAGGACGCCGCGACGACCTCCAGCCGGACCCACTGATCACCGGCCCGATGGACCGCGCGGGCCCTCAATGCGACCGCCGCGGCGAGCACGACCAACCCGGCAGCGCCCAGGAGGCCGACCTCCGCAAGGGTCTGGAAGACCAGGCTGTGGGCATGTGGAACGACGGCGTTGATTTCGGTGGGCAGGACGGTTGCCAGCTTGAGCTGCGCCCACGTCCCGGGCCCGGTGCCCACGAGCGGGGACCCCTGGAACAGCTCGAACGCGCTCCGCCAGAACCACGACCGGTAGTCGGCCCCGGCAAACGACAGCCGCGCCAGCAGGCCCGGTGCCGCGACGAAGCCCAGGACGGCGACGACGAGGCCGGCGGCCGCGGCGAGGCCGATGCCGCGCCGGCCGGTTCGTGACATGTACTCCCGGGTGGCAGGCCCCAGGCTCGCGAAGGTGACGATGACGGCGAGCAGCGCGACGACCGCTGCGGCCAGGTAGCCGCTGCGACTCCCGGTCAGGAACAGAGCGAGGCCGGCCAGCAGCAGGGAGGCGACCGCCGCGCGCGTCCCGAATCGACGGGCCGCGCTGGCCGCGCCCAGCGGGGCGAAGAGGATCAGGTACGTCGCGACGAGGTTCGGGGAGCCAAGGCTCAGGTCCACGAACGACGGGCGCAGGGGCGGGGCCGTGAGCCGGCCGACCAGGGTCCACCACCGGACCCACTCCGCGAAGACCGCCGCGACGTACACGACCGAGATCACCACCGGGATCAGCATCACCATGCTGCCGACCAGGCGCCGGATCGTCGTGATCCTGAGCAGGGCGGTCAGCATCAGGAGCGTGAGGGCGGCGGCGACACCGATGAGCGCGGGTTCGAGACTCAACCGGGGCCGCTGCGACGCGAGCACCGCGGCTCCGAAGGCCAGCGTCGCGGCGACGATCGGGCCCGCCAGCACCGTTCGGGGCCGATAGGTTGGCCGCAGGATCATGACCGCTCCCCAGAGGAGCAGCATGCCGAGGGTCACGACAGTGCCCGCGATCCGGACGCGCGCGCTCACCGAGAACGCGTAGGTGCCGAGCGCCTGGATGACGAGGACGCAGGCGATGACGAGGACGGCGCCCATCAGGAAGTCGAGGCGGTCCCCCGGTTCAGCGGCCGCGCCGCTCGAGCCCCCCGGCTCGACCACGCCTGCCCTCCGCTCAGCGTCCGGAGGTCGAGGCCGCCGGGACCGCGGGTTCGGCCGGCGGCTCCCCCGGGACCACATCGTCCAGTGGCGGGTTGACGAGGCCCGGCCGCGCCATGAGCTCGGCGAGGGCCGGCGGGATCGGGTCCACCGAGTCCCAGTCGACCGGCAGCCGGACGTGGACATCGGCCGGCCCGACGGCCACGTCGCCGGCCACGCCGCGGGCCGGGTCCGCGGTCCACTCGATCGTGGCCGCGCCCGACGTGAAGCCCGCGCCGAAGGCGACGATGCAGATGTTGTCGCCGACCTGCACGCGGCCCTCGTTGACCGCCTCGGCGAGGGCGATGGGCACGGACGCGGCGGACGTGTTCCCGTAGCGGTCCAGGTTCACGAACATCCGCTCCATCGGCAGGTCGAGGCCCTTGGCGACGGCCTCGATGATCCGGATGTTCGCCTGGTGCGGGATGAACAGCGAGACGTCGGACGGTTCCAGGCCGGCCTTCCGCACCGAGGCCAGCGCGGTCGAGGCGAGCGTGCGGGTGGCGAAGCGGTACGTCTCCCGGCCTTCCATCCGGATGTAGTGCTCGCCTCGGGCGATCGTCTCGCTCGAGGGCGGGCTCTTGGCCCCGCCGGCGGGAAGCCAGATCATGTAGGCGCCCTGGGGCTCGGTGGTCAACTCCACGCCCAGGGTTCCGCCGGGTTCGTTCGAGGCGGACACGACGACCGCCCCGGCGCCGTCGCCGAAGAGGATGCAGGTGCTCCGGTCGGTGTAGTCGAGGAAGCGGGTGAGCAGCTCCGCGCCGATCACGAGGACGTGCTTCGCGAGCCCCGACGCGATGTACGCCTGGGCCGTCGAGAAGGCATAGACGAACCCGGAGCAGGCGGCGGCCACGTCCATCGCCGCGGCCCGCGTGTTGCCGATCGCCTCCTTGACGAGCGCCGCCGTCGAGGGCATCCAGTAGTCGGGCGTCAGGGTCGCGAGGAGGATGAGGTCGATCTCGTCCGGGTCGATGCCGGCGGTCCGGATCGCCCGGAGGCTCGCGACGGCGGCCATCGAGGCCGTCGTCTCGTCGGCGGCGGCCACGCGTCGCTCGCGGATCCCGGTCCGCGACACGATCCATTCGTCGTTCGTGTCCACCATCCGCTCGAGGTCGGCATTGGTGAGGACCTGCGACGGGACGTAGCGCCCCCAGCCGGTGATGTGCGCGCGCGGCGCGGTGCCCGGGTTGGTCACAGCGGTTCGACCTCGATGAGCGGCTGCCTGGCCTTGACGAGCTTCCCTGGCTCCGCGTGGATCCGGACGACGCGGCCGGACAGGTCGCTCTTGATCTCGTTGAAGAGCTTCATCGCCTCGATGAGCCCGATGACCTGCCCGGCGGCGACCTCGCCGCCGACCGTGACGTACGGCGCCGAGCCCGGCGACGGGGAGCCGTACCAGATCCCCGTCAGCGGCGCCTTCACGGACGGCTTCGATGGCGCGGCCGGCGCCTCCGCCGACGCCTCAGCGCCGGGCGCGCCGGCGCTCCCCTGCCCTGCTGCCGGGGCCACGGCCGCCGTGGACGCGGGGACGACGGGCGCGATCGCGACAGGCTTTCGCAGGACGATCCCGGTCCCGCCGACCTGGACCTCGAGCTCGGAGAGCTCGGACCGGTCGAGGAGGCCGGCGAGCCGGTCGATCAGCGCCAGGAGGGCGATGTCGCCCGGATCGGTCAGGGGCGGGGCAGGCTCCTCCGAAGGGTCGCCGGGCGCGAGTGCCCCGGCCTCGGGCGCGAGAGCCCCCGGCTCCGGCGCACTCGGGTCCATGGCGGGATCCGGGTCCATCTCGGGCTCGCCGTCGCTCATCCGTCCCACCGCCGGAGGATCAGGGCGGCGTTCTGGCCGCCGAACCCGAACGAGTTGCTGAGCCCGATGCGCATCTCGCGCCGCGTGGCCAGCCCCGGGGTCAGGTCCAGGCCGTCGCCCGCCGGATCGGGCCGCTCCAGGTTGATCGTGGGCGGCACCGTCCCGGTCCGGAGCGCCTGGATCACCGCGATGGCCTCGAGGGCCCCGGCCGCCCCGAGGGTGTGCCCGAGCATCGACTTGTTGGCGGTGACGGCGACGGCCGGCGCGTGGTCCCCGAAGATCGTGTGGATCGCCTGCAGCTCGGCCCGATCGCCCTCGGGCGTGGACGTGGCGTGGGCGTTCACGTGGTCGACGTCCTCCGGCCGCAGCCCGGCCTTCTCGAGCGCCCGCCGCGCCGCCCGGACCGCGCCGATCCCACCGGGCGCCGGCAGGGTGATGTGCGAGGCGTCGGCGGTGGCGCCGTAGCCGACCAGCTCCCCGAGCGGCTCCGCGCCGCGGTCCGTGGCGTGCTCGAGCGACTCGAGGACGAGGACGCCGGCGCCCTCGCCGATGACGAAGCCGTCGCGGCCCTCGTCGAACGGGCGCGAGGCTGCCGCCGGATCGTCGTTCCGGGTGGAGAGGGCCTTCATCGAGGCGAAGCCGCCGACGACCGCCTCGTGGATGCCGGCCTCGACGCCACCGGCGAGCATCACGTCCGCGTCGCCGCGGCGGATCGTCTCCCACGCCTCGCCGATCGCATGGGCGCCCGTGGCGCACGCGGAGACCGTCGCCCAGTTCGGCCCGAGCGGCCCGAACTGGATCGCGATCTGGCCCGCGGCGACGTTGGCGATGCCCATCGGGATGAAGAACGGGCTGATCCGGCCCGGGCCGCGCTCGGCCATGAGCAGGACGTTCTCGAAGAGCGTGGACACGCCGCCGAGGCCCGAGCCCACGATGACCCCGGTCCGCTCCGCGAGCTCGCCGTCCATCCGCCCCGGGAACCCGGCCTCGTCGAGCGCCTCGCGCGCGGCGACCAGCCCGAACTGGATGTAGCGGTCGGTCCGGCGCATGTCCTTGCGGTCGAGGACGCCGCTGGCATCGAAGTCGCGCACCTCGCCGGCCATCCGGGAATCGATCCGGGCGGGGTCGAACGCCTCGATCGTCCGGATCCCGGACCGGCCGGCGACCAGCCCCGCCCACGTGGAGGCGACGTCGTTGCCGAGCGCCGACAGCGCGCCCATCCCGGTGACGACGACGCGCGGCGCGGTCAACGGACGAGCTTCCCCGTGCGCACCGTCGCGGCGCGGTAGACGTCGCCGGGGAGGCCGCGGGCCGAGATCGCGTTCGCGGCGGCCAGCGCGTCGAACTCGGTCCGGCGGATCTCCGCGGTCACCGACTCGCCGTCGAGCGTGACGAGGGCCCACGAAGCGGTGGGGTCGCCGTCGAAGACGTAGCCGGCACTGCCGGCGTTGACGATCTGCTTCCAGCCGAAGTCGCGGACCTCGGGAATGTGGGTATGGCCGCAGCAGATGAGCCGGGCATCCGTGCCCGACAGCCGGTCGAGGGTGACGGACGCATCGAGGTCGCGATCGAAGCCCGCGGTCTGCGAACCCGGCGAGGCATGGGTCACGAGCACGAGCGTGTCCTCGAGCCGGATCCGCCGCTCGGCGGGCAGGCGGCGCAGCCAGTCCAGCCGCTCGTTCTCGAGCGCGTCGTGGGCCCACTCCGCGGCATCCTGCATCGCGTCCGGGACACCGTCCGTCAGCCACGGGAAGGCCGCCGCGTAGTCGAAGTCCGCGACCGCGACGTCGGTGTTGCCCTGGACCACGATCGCGCCGTCGCCCTCCATGCGCCGCAGCAGGTCGATCGTGCCGGCGGGATCGTGGCCGTTCATGGCGAGGTCGCCCGCGATCAGCACCGCATCCGGCTTCTCCCTGCCGATCGCCTTGCGGACCGCCTCGAGGGCGATGACGTTGCCATGGATGTCGCTGAGCACCGCGATCTTGGCGGTCATCGGAGGACGCCTTCCGGCGGGATGATGAAGGACAGCGTTGCTTCACACGCGACCTGCCCGTCGACGCTCGCCACGCCCTTCGCCTTGCCGAAGCGGCTGCCCAGCTTCTCCATCGTGATCTCGAGGCGGAGCGTGTCGCCCGGGACGACGACCCGCTTGAAGCGGCAGTCGTCGATGCCCGCGAACAGGCCGATCCGCTCGCCGAAGCCCGGCTGCTTCGCGACGTAGACGGCCATCGTCTGGGCGAGCGCCTCCACCTGGAGGACGCCCGGCAGGACCGGCAGGCCCGGGAAGTGGCCCTGGGCCCACCACTCCGTCGCGGTGATGCCCTTGATCCCGACGATCCGCTTCGCCTCGGCGTCGTATTCGATGATCCGGTCGACCATGAGGATCGGCCATCGATGCGGGATGAGCGCCTCGATCTCGCGGGTCGTGTGGATCGTCTCGGTCACGGGCAGGCTCCGGTTCGGGTGGGGCTGGGCGTGATGGTCAGGTCCGGGCCGCGGCGGCGAGGAACGCCGCGCTGCCGACCCGGTCGAGGAGGTTCGTCGTCATCCGGCCCTCGAGGAACATCTCGTTCGCGAGGAGGGCCTTGTGGATCTCGACGTTCGTGACGATGCCGTCGACGACGAGCTCGTCGAGGGCCGCCCGGCCCCGGGCGATCGCCGTCTCGCGGTCCGGCCCCCAGGCCACGAGCTTGCCGAGCAGGGAGTCGTAGAACGGCGGGACCTCGTAGCCGGGGTAGAGGTGCGAGTCCATCCGGATGCCCGGCCCGCCCGGGGCGTGGTAGCCCTCCACGACCCCGGCCCCGGGCCGGAACTCGTGCTCGGGGTCCTCGGCGTTGATCCGGAACTCGATGGCATGGCCGCGCGGCCGGACGTCGGCCTGGCTGAAGCCGAGCGGCTCCCCCGCCGCGATCCGGATCTGGGTCGCGACGAGGTCGATGCCGGTCAGCATCTCCGTCACGGGGTGCTCCACCTGGATCCGGCAGTTGATCTCGATGAAGTAGAAGTCGCCCTTCGCGTCGACGAGGAACTCGAGGGTGCCCACGTTCTCGTAGCCGGCCTCGACGACGGCCCGGACGGCCAGCTCGCAGAGTTCGGCACGGGCGGCCGGCGAGAGCGCCGGGGTCGGGGCCTCCTCGAGGATCTTCTGGTGGCGACGCTGGACGGAGCAGTCGCGCTCGCCGAGATGCACGCCGTGGCCGTAGCGATCGACCGCGACCTGGACCTCCACGTGGCGGTTGTCCTCCAGCCACTTCTCGAGGTACAGGGAGTCGTCGCCGAACGCCGACTTCGCCTCGGAGCGGCAGACCTTGATGGCCGATTCGAGCTCGCGCGGGGTGCGGACCATCCGCATCCCCTTGCCGCCGCCGCCGGCCGAGGGCTTGATGAGGACCGGGTAGCCGATCCGCTCGGCCTCCTCGAGGGCGTGCTCGTCGTCGCGGAGCATGCCCCGCGACCCCGGGATCGTCGGGAGTCCGTAGTCGCCGAGGAGGCGGCGGGTCCCCTCCTTCGAGGCGAACCGGTCGAGGACCTCGGGCGGCGGGCCGATGAACGTCAGGTCGTGGGCCCGGACCACCTCGGCGAAGGTCTCGTCCTCGGACAGGAAGCCGTAGCCGGGGTGGATGGCATCAGAGCCGGTCACGATCGCCGCGGAGATGACCGCCGGGGCCGAGAGGTACGAGCGCCGCGCGTCGGCCGGGCCGATGCAGATCGCCTCTTCGGCGAGCTGGACGGGGAGGCTGTCGCGATCCGCCTCGCTGTAGGCGACGACGGCCTCGACGCCGAGGGTCCGGCAGGCGCGGAGGATCCGCAGGGCGATCTCGCCGCGGTTGGCGATGAGGATCTTGCGGAACATCAGCGAGCCTCCGCCGGAGCGGGCTCGAGGTGGATCAGCTCCTGGCCGTACTCCACGGCCGTGCCGGCGTCCACGATGACGCCGACCACGATCGCGTCCGCGGGCGCGACGACCTCCTGGGGCACGCCGAGCATGTCCACGACGCCCAGGCGATCGCCGGCCCGGACCCGCGTCCCGCCGACCGCCTTCGGGCCGGGCTGGAAGACGCCGACCGCGGGCGAGGTCGCGATCTGGGCCCGATCGGGCGTGCCGGCGCCGTCCGCTCCGCTGCGACCGGGCCCGACCGCGGCGAGGACGGGACCGGCGGCGCCGTTCATGGCGGCGGTCGCGCCGTTGGCACTGGCGGCGGCAAGGGTCGCCGGACGTCCGGCTGTCGCGCGATGCGCCTCCAGGGCGCCCGGCGCATGGCCGTGCTGCTCGTGGCCCGGATGGGAGCGTGACGGCCGGTCCGTGGCCCGGCGACCGTAGGTGGGCCCCATGCCCGCGGGACGGCGGAGACGGATGCGCCACTCGCCCTCGCGGACCTCGAGCTCGCCGACGTTCAGGGTGCCGAGCTTCGCGACGAGGGCGGGAACCAGGACGTCGGCCAGCCGCTCGATGCCGGCGTGGTCGGCGGAGCGGGCCTCGTCGTCGCGGGTCGTGCGCTCGTCGGGCACCCGTCAGACCTCCTCTCGGGCGGGTGGCTCGTCGCGGCGCGACGGCCAGGCGCTCGGGACCCCGACCGACCAGCGGGTCGGATCGAGCAGGTCGCGCAGCCGATCGCCCAGCCCCCGGTTGGGCGGCGGAACGACCGCCGGCGCGGCGACCTCAGTGTAGGCGCCCAGCGCCCGGTAGCGCCGGTAGCGCGCCTCGACGAGCTCGTCGCGGTCGATCCGGGCGAGGCGGTCCACCTCGGCGAGGATCACGGCCCGCAGCCGGCGCGCCGTCTCGGCGGGATCCGCGTGGGCCCCCTCCCCCGGCTCGGGGACCACGATGTCGATGACGCCGAGGGCGAGCTGGTCGTCCGCGGACATCCGCATCGCGAGGGCCGCGGTCGGGGCCTCGTCGCCGGTCCGCCAGAGGATCGAGGCGCAGCCCTCCGGGCTGATGACGGAGTAGACCGCGTTCTCGAGAGCGACGACGACGTCGCCGACCGCGATCGCGAGCGCGCCGCCGGAGCCGCCTTCGCCCGTGATGATCGCCACGATCGGCGTCCGCAGGCGGGTCATGAGGGCGATGGAGCGGGCGATCGAATCGGCGATGCCGCGCTCCTCGGATTCGGGGCCGGGGTGGGCGCCCGGGACGTCCACGAAGCTGACGATCGGCAGCCCGAACCGCTCCGCGAGCTCCATGACCCGCATCGCCTTGCGATAGCCCTCGGGATGGGGCATCCCGAAGTTGCGCCGGATGTTCTCGTCCGTGTCGGCGCCCTTCTGCTGGCCCACGAAGGCGATCCGCCGGCCCTCGATCCGGGCGAATCCGGCGACCATCGCCGCGTCGTCGCCGAACGCCCGGTCGCCGTGCAGCTCCACGACCTCATCGGCGATCTCGCCGAGGATGTCCAGGGTTCGCGGCCGCCGGATATTGCGGGCCAGCTGGACGCGGTTCCAGACAGCGCTCTTCGCATCCACGGGCTCCGCAGGCGCAGCCTCGCGGCCCCGGCCGAGCAGGCGGTCAACCATCGGCCGTCCTCCGTCCGGTTCTGCGGGCTGCCGGGGCGTCGCCGGCGGTGCGCGCCGTGCGCGCGGGGCGCGAGGTCCGTGGCGATTCCGGTGCGTCCAACCCGTCCCCGGGGCCCAGGTCCGGGACCACCTTCTCGGCGAGCGACGACAGGAAGCCGATGGGGTCGAACGACGGGCGGCTCTCGCTCATCGCCCCGTTGCCGTTGCCGCCGCCGGCGCCCTCCAACGGGACCAGGTAGCGGAGGAGCAGGGCGACCTCGTGGCGGAGGTCCCGGCGCGTGACCACGCGGTCGACGAACCCGTGCTCGAAGAGGAACTCCGCGCGCTGGAAGCCGGGCGGCAGCTCCTGGGCGATCGTGCCCGCGGTCACGCGGGCGCCGGCGAACCCGATGAGCGCATTCGGCTCGGCAAGGTTCACGTCGCCGAGGACGGCATAGGAGGCGAACACGCCGCCGGTGGTCGGGTCGCTCATGATCGAGATGTAGGGCACGCCGGCGACCCGGAGCCGGTCGAGGGCGGCGCAGGTCTTCGCGAGCTGCATGAGGGCGAGGGTCCCCTCCTGCATCCGCGCCCCGCCGGACGCCGAAACGACGATGAGCGGGATCCGCTCCTCGAGGGCCTGCTCCGCGGCACGGGTGACCTTCTCGCCGACGACGGCCCCCATGGAGCCGCCCATGAACGCGAAGTCCATGGCGCAGATCGAGACGCGGTGACCCTCGATCAGCCCGGTGCCCCGGACGGCGGCGTCACGGAGCCCCGTCGCGAGCTGCGCGGCGGCAACCCGGTCCGGGTACGGCTTCTGGTCCACGAACCCGAGCGGGTCCAGGCTCTGGAGGCCGGCGTCCAGCTCCGCGAACGTGCCGTGGTCCAGGAGGAGGTCCAGGCGAGCCCCGGCCGACAGGCGGAAGTGGTGGCCGCAGTTCGGGCAGACCCGGTCCGCCTTGTCGAGCTGCTTGTTGAACAGCATCTCCGAGCAGGTCGGGCACTTCGTCCAGAGGTCCGGCGGGTGAGCGTCCTTGCGGGGCCGGAACGAGGGCAGCTTGATCGGCATCGTCGGCTCCCCTACGCCGGCCGCTCGCGGAGCGCGTGCGCGGCGCGCACGGCCCGGGCCATCGGCGAGGATGCAGTCCGGGAGCGGCGCCAGGCGACCCAGGCGGCCCCGGCCAGGCTGATCGCGGACGCCGCCACCGCGCCGCCGATGAGCAGCGGCCGGGACGTGGCGGCCTCGGGCTCCGGCTCCGGGTCGGCGAGGGGGTCGAAGGCGTACGGGTCCAGGACTGCCGGCGCGGCAGCCCGCGACTGGTGGATCGGCACGACGGCCACGGAGCCCTCGGCGCCGGCGGCGGCGGGGAGGCGCATGGCGGCAGCCGCCTCGGCGAGCCGGACGGCGAGCCGCTCCTCGAAGCGGAACGAGGGATGGAAGCGCGGCAGGTCGAGGGTCAGGCGGCTCGAGGCGAGGCGCACCCCGGCATCGAGGCGGCTCCGCGGATCTCTCGACGCCCCGCGGTCGCGCCGCGGCCCGCCGAAGCCGCCGCGCTCGCTGGCGGCCCCGCTCCCGTCCGGCACCAGCCCGATCCACGGCAGGTCCGCCGCGGCGAGGAGCGAATCGAGGTAGCGGTCGGTGACGAGCGCCTCGACCTCGGCGACGTCCCGGCCGGGGAGCGTCATCGGCGCGGCGCGTTCGGGGAGCGCGGGTCAAGCTCCCGGGCGACGCTCCGCAGGGCGCGGTGGATGAGGACCCGGACGGCCCCCTCGGATCGACCGAGGACGCCGGCGATCTCCGCGGTGCTCATCTCGTCGACGAAGCGAAGGACGAGCGCCCGCCGCCGGTCGCCCGGCAGCCGCCCGACGGCCCGCCACGCGTCCGCGGCCTCCTCGCGGCGGACGGCATCGCGCTCCACGTCCAGCGGGTCGGCGACGATCGCCGCGGTCGCGTCGTCGAGGACCGCCGCGGGATGGCGGCGCGCGGTCCGGCGGTCGTTGGCGATCACGTTCCGGGCGATCCGGAACAGCCACACCTTGAACGTCGACGCGCCCTCCCCGTCCTCGGGGCGTGCGCGCTCGTCGAAGCGGTGGAGGTTGGCGAGCGCGGCCAGGAACGTCCGCTCCGTCGCGTCCTCCGCGGCGTGGTGGTTGCCGAGCTCGTAGTAGGCGTAGCTGTACACCGGGGCCAGGTACCGCCGATAGAGGGCGTCGAATGTGCCGGGATCTCGCTGGGCGGCCGCCACGAGCGGCCGGTCGCGATCCAGGTGCGCCAGTCGGGGCACGGCGTCCGTCGCCGCGCCTGCTCTCCTCAACACCGGCCGGGCCACCGCGTTACACCACGCCCGCGGAGGCGAGCCGGACGTGGACGACCTCGCCGGCCATGACGGCGCGTTCGCGCGCGCGCCCATCGCCGTCGAGCGGCTCCACGACGAGGGCCCCGGACGCCCCGTCGACCCCGATCGCGCGGACGAGCGACTCGTCCCCGCCGTGGCCGTGGAGCCGGACGAGGTGGCCGGTGGTCACCTGGCGGGCCGTCCACTCGGCGACGTCGAAGCGCCCCTCCCGGAGCGCGGCGAGCCGCGTCTCGAGGCGGGCGAGGAACCCGTCGAGGAGGGCGTCGCGATCGATGGGCCGGCCGCCGGATGCGTCCCGGAGCGAGGTCATCGACCCGGCCAGCGCTGCCGGGAAGTCGCGCGCGTCCCAGTCGGCGTTGATCCCGATCCCGACCACGACCCGCGGGTCGTCCGTGCCGAGGCCCTCGGTCTCGCCGAGGATCCCGGCGAGCTTCCGGATCTCCAGCGGGGCGGCGAGGCGGGCGAGCGCCCCGGCCGCGTCCGGGTCATCCGCCCGGAGCGAGGCGCCGGGACCCGCGGTCACGATCACGAGGTCGTTCGGCCACTTCAGCCGGATCGTGCCGCCGCCCAGGCCCGCCGCATCCTCGGCGGCATCGGCCATCGCGAGGGCCACGATCCCGGCCACCCGCCAGGCCCGGTCCGGCGCAATCCAGGCGGGCCGGAAGCCGGCGGACAGGAGGAGCGCCGCGCCCGGTCGCGCCGTCCAGGTCCGGCCCTCGCGGCCGCGGCCCGCCGTCTGCTCGTCGGCGACCGCCACGCAGACCTCGTCGAGGCCGTCGGCGAGCCAGCCGCGGACGACGTCGTTCGTCGACCCGACCCGCTCGAAGCGGGCGAGGCGCGAGACGAAGGGCAGGGTGCCGGCCGGCATGCGGTTGGCCTGCCTCAACCGGCCGCGAGGCCGCCGGCCGCGGCGGCGTCGACCGCGTCGGGGCGGGCCAGCTCGAAGGCGCCATGGAGCGCGGCGAGGGCCGTCGCGAGCTCGTCCTCGGCGATCATGCAGGTGATCCGGACCTCCGACGTCGAGATCATCTCGATGTTCACCCCCGCATCGGCGAGCGTCCCGAACATCCGGGCCGCGTAGCCCGGCGCATTGTGCAGCCCGGCCCCGACGATCGAGACCTTGGCCACGGACGCGTCGGTGGTCACCTCGCGGGCACCGAGCTCGCGGACGACCGGGTCGAGGACCTTCTTCGCCCGGCCGAGCTCCGCCCGCGGGACGGTGAAGGACATGTCCGTGGTCCCGCCGTGGCCGACGTTCTGGACGATCATGTCGACGTTGATGCCGGCCTCGGCCAGGGGGTCGAAGACGGTCCGGGCGACGCCCGGCCGGTCCGGCACGGCGACGAGCGTCACCTTGGCCACGTTCCGGTCGTGGGCGAGGCCCCGCACCTTGTTGCGCTGCTCCACGAGCGGATCCTCCCTGATGAGCGTGCCGGGTGCGTCCTCGAACGAGCTGAGGACCTCGATGACGACGTCGTTGACCCAGCCGAGCTCCACCGCCCGGACCTGCATGACCTGGGCGCCCTGGTGGGCCAGCTCCAGCATCTCCTCGTAGCCGATGACGGGCAGCTGGCGAGCGGTCGGGACGAGCCGCGGGTCGGCGGTGTAGATGCCTTTCACGTCGGTGAAGACCTGGCAGCGGTCCGCCTTGAGGGCGGCCGCGAGGGCGACGGCGGTGGTGTCGGAGCCGCCCCGGCCCAGGGTCGTGATCTCGCTCAGCTCCGCGCCCGCGCTGGCACTCTGCCCCTGGAATCCGGCCACGATGACGACGTTGCCGCGTTCCAGCTCCGCGCGGATGCGGCGCGGCTCCACGTTCGCGATCCGGGCGCGCCCGAACCGGCCGTCGGTCGTGATTCCGGCCTGGGGGCCGGTCAGGGAGATCGCGTCGACGTGGAGGGCGTGGAGGGCCATCGAGACGAGCGTGGCGCTCTGGTGCTCGCCGGTCGCGAGGAGCATGTCCAGCTCGCGGGCGTCGGGCTCGTCGGTGATGCCGTGGGCCAGCGAGAGGAGCTCGTCCGTGGTGTCGCCCATCGCCGACACGACGACCACGAGGTCGGAGCCGGCCGCGCGCTCCCGCGCGATCCGCCGCGCGACGCGCCGGATCCGGTCCGCGTTCGCCACGGACGAGCCGCCGAACTTCTGGACGACGAGGGGGCGTTCCATCGGGCGCGCATTCTACCCGACCCCTTCCCCCGTTCCGGCGATGCGGGCCCGGTGAGGGCACAATGACTCGATCGCGCTGAGGAGACCGACCATGTGCTTCGACACCGACAGCCGGCCGCCGATCGCCCCGATCGCCGGCGGCGCCCTCGATGCCGGGCGGATCACGCTCACGTCGGAGGACGGCACCGACTTCGACGCCTTCCGGGCCACGCCCGCGAAGCCCACCGGCGCCGGAATCCTGATCCTGCCCGACATTCGCGGGCTCCACGCCTACTACGAGGAGCTCGCGCTCCGCTATGCCGAGAACGGCATCGACGCGATCGCGATCGACTACTTCGCGCGGACGGCGGGCCGCGGCGACCGGGGCGACGGCTTCGACTACGCGCCCCACGTCCCCCAGACGACCTGGGAAGCGCTGGCGGGCGACATCCGGGCCGGGATCGCCGCGCTGCGCGCCACGGACGGCGCGGACCGCGCCCCGACGAGCCTGTTCACGACCGGGTTCTGCATGGGCGGCCGGCTGGCGTTCCTCTCGGCGACGCTCACGCTCGGCCTCGCCGGGGCCATCGGGTTCTACGGCTGGCCGACCGGTCCGTCGCGGAACGGGACCCCGGCCCCGGCGGACCTCGCGCCGATGATCGGCTGCCCGCTCCTCGAGATCTGGGGCGGGGCGGACCAGGGGATCTCGAGCTCGGTCGTCGACGAGTTCGACCGCGCGCTCGATGCGGCCGGCGTGGAGCACCGATCGATCACCTATCCGGGGGCGCCGCACTCGTTCTTCGACAAGAAGGCGGACCAGTTCGCGGACGCGTCCGCGGCGGCCTGGACGGAGACGCTCGCATTCATCCGGGAGCAGTCCGTCCGCGGCGCCGGGGCCTGAGGGGGCGGGCTCGTGCCGGGGGCGCCGTGCGTCGGGCGCCGCCGGCGCTGGGCGGCGCGACCTACTTCTTGAAAAGCCAGAGCACGAAGACGACCAGCAGGATCCCCGCGATCGGGAGCCAGATCCCGGGCAGGACCGTCTGGAACGTGTTGATGACCGCCTGGACCGCCGCGCCGAGCGCACGGAACGATCCGGCGACGAGTCCGGTGATGCCATCACCCACGGCGCGGCCGAGATCGTTCGCGACGTTCACCGCGTCAGTGTGGCCCCCGCGTCAACGGGCGGCGCGGCTCAGCCGGAAACCAGGTCCTCGAGCTCGAGCAGGCTGATGTGCTCCGCCCGGGCAGCGGCATCGCGGAGGCCGTCCGTGAACCCAGACCGGCTCACGAGCAGCACCTTCGGCTGGATGGCCACCTTGGTCGCCCGACGAAGCGCCGGAAGCTTGAAGCGATCGAGCTCGCCGAGGATGCCGACGTCCATCGGCTTCTCGCGCCAGCGGACCTCGCCGATCATCGTCACGCGTCCTCGAGCGATGCCGACGATGTCGATCTCCTCGCGCGTTCGTTCGCCGACCGGCGGACGGAACTCATCGAGCGACGGACCCCACCAGGATCCGACCCTCGTTGCCCCGGCGAACCCTCGCCGCCGGACCCAACCTCGGGCGATCTCCTCGATCGCCGGTGCGAGATGGTCAGCCAGATCCGGCATGACCTCGGTGGCGAGCACCGTTGCCGGGGAGAGGCCTGCCTCGAGATCGGCCTGAAATGGAAACACGAAGCGAAACCAGAACCGCAGGAACCCGTCTTCAAGCTCGTAGAGCCGATTGCGGCCGACGACGATGTCGGTGATTGGCATGCGGGCCGTGACGAGACCCAGGTTTTCGAGGGTCTGGAGATAGCGCGCCAGCCGGGTCGACTCCACGCCGGAGCGGGAAACAAGATCAGACCAGGGCTGCGGACCCGACGCGAGGGCGGAGAGAATCGAAAAGTAGGTGTGGGGCACCTCCAGCTCCTGCGCGAGGATTGCTCGCGGCTCATCGAAGAGGGGCCCGTGGGGGTCGAGGCAGGCCGACGCAAGCCGGCCCACCGCGTCGGTGGCTCCGGCGACCTCGGCGAGGTACCGCGGCAGCCCGCCTGCAATCGCGAAGGCGGTCAGCAGCTCCTGTGGCGTCCCTGGCCCAAGGATTTCTCGCGCCCGCCAGAAATCGAGAGAGCGAACCCGCAGTGGCCGAAGTCGGTCGCGGAGCGGCTCCTTCTCCGCGAGCAGGCGCTCCATCATCCCGACGTGACTGCCGGCAACGATGAGCTTCAACTTCGATGAAGCCGCTTCCTCCTCCATCACCTTGAGCAGGATCGAGGGAAGGTCCTTCTCGGCGGTCCACAGGTAGGGCAACTCGTCGATGACCGCCAGGCGGCGTTGTCCGCGCGCACGCCGGTAGAGCAGACGAAGGAATGACTCGAGGTCGGGCAGGGCCGGTCGCTCCCCATCCCGCTCGAGAAGCTCCGAGAAGCCCGCAAGCTGATCGCCAAGTGCCCGGGTGCTGGCCACGAACACGTCGGCCCCGCGGCCATGGGCGAACGCGCGAAATAGCCACGACTTGCCGGCGCGACGACGTCCAAAGAGGGTCAGGGCGCGCCACTCGTGCTCGTCGTCGAACCAGGCGCCGATCGCGGCAAGCTCCTCGGCGCGGTCGCGGAACGCATCGATGCTCGGGAAGACGTAGGGCCGACTCATCGCGACGGGAACAACATGAGCAGCAGTATGCTACGTCCACTCATGTCGTCAAGAATTGCCTCATCGCCAGTGCCCCTCGAAGGGGAGGGGGCTCAGACGTCCGGGACGACCCGCGCGCCCGCGTTTCGCGGCGCCACGACCTCCACCCGGCCGGGCAGATCCGTGTCCGCCGCGGCGGCCCGGAAGGCGGCCTCGATCCGGGCCACGCCGGCGAGCGTGTCCGTGAAGGCGATGATCGACGAGCCCGCGCCGCTCAGGGCGGCCCCCAGGGCACCGGCCGTCCGTGCGTCTGAGACGAGGCGCGGGAGCTGCGGGTAGGCGGCCGCGCGGTAGGGCTCGTGGAGCCGGTCCTCGGTGAGGAACCGGATGGCATCGCGGCGACCCGTCGCGAACGCGGCCACGCCGAGGGCCACCCGTCCCAGGTTCGCGACCGCGTCCGCCCGCGGCACCTTCGCCGGCAGGACCTTCCGCATCTCGCTCGTCGCGAGGCGGAGGTCGGGGATGAAGACCACCGCCCGGATGCCACGGGGCACGTCGAAGCGGATCGCCTCCACGGCCTCCCCGATCGGGGCCGACGCGACGAAGCCGCCGAGCAGGGCCGGGGCCGCGTTGTCCGGGTGCCCCTCGATCGCGGCCGCGAGCCGGAGCAGGTCCGCCTGGGCGAGGACGTCGCCGAGGAGCGCGTTCGCGGCGAGGAGCCCGCCGACGGTCGCGGCCGCGCTCGATCCGAGCCCCCGGGCGAGCGGGATCCGGTTGACCATCTCGATCCGCCAGCTCGTGCCGGCCGGGATCTCGCCCCGGGCCTCGCGGATGGCCGCCTCGACGCCCTGGACGAAGCGATTCCGGCCGTCGGCCGGGAGCTCGCCGACACCCTCGCCCTCGACGCTCAGCTCGATCCCGCCGCGGCTCCAGCTCCGCACTTCGAGGCCCACCCGGTTCGTGAGCTCGAGGGCCATCCCGAGGCAGTCATAGCCCGCGCCGAGGTTCGCGGTCGTCGCCGGCACCTCCACCGCGACGCGGCGCCCGTCGAGCTCGGCGAGCCAGCTCGTCACCATGCGCCGCCGTTCCGTGATCGGGAGGTCCTCACCATCCGAGCGCCGCCCGCACGCCGTCCACGCTCGATGCGGCCTCGAGGATGCGATCGCCGACCGCGGCCTCGGCCGTGTGCGGGTCCTTGAGCCCGTTGCCGGTCAGGACGGCCACGATCGTGGCGTCGGGGTCCAGCTCGCCGGCCCGGGCGAGCTTCGCGACGCCGGCAAGGCTGGCCGCCGACGACGGCTCGCAGAAGATGCCCTCCTCGCTCGCCACGTCACGGTACGCGGCGAGGATCTCGTCGTCGGTCACGGCCTCGATCCGGCCGCCGCTCTCGTCCCGTGCCGCGGTGGCCAGGGTCCACGATGCCGGGTTGCCGATCCGGATCGCGGTGGCGATCGTCTCCGGGCGATCGACCGGGCGGCCGAGGACGAGCGGCGCGGCGCCGGCCGCCTGGAAGCCGAGCATCCGCGGCCGGCGCTCCACGATCCCGGCCATCGCGTAGTCGGTGAAGCCCGCCCCGTAGGCGCTGATGTTGCCCGCATTCCCGACTGGGATGGCAAGGATGTCCGGCGCCCTCCCGAGGTCGTCGCAGATCTCGAAGGCGGCGGTCTTCTGGCCGGCCAGCCGGTGCGGGTTCACCGAGTTCACGAGGCTGATCGGGTGGTCGTCGCGCTCGGCGAGGGCCCGGACCACCGACAGGGCCGCGTCGAAGTTGCCATCAACGGCGACCACCCGCGCCCCGGCCACGAGCGCCTGGAGCAGCTTGCCGGCGGCGATGGCGCCCTTCGGCAGCAGGACGACGACCTCGAGGCCCGCGGCGGCCCCGTACGCGGCCGCCGAGGCGGACGTGTTCCCGGTCGAGGCGCAGATGATCGACCGGGCGCCACCCTCGATCGCCTTGGCGACGGCGACGACCATGCCCCGGTCCTTGAACGATCCGGTGGGGTTCATGCCCTCGACCTTGACATGGAGGTTGCGGAGGCCATAGCGGGCCCCGAGCCGCTCGGTCCGGACGAGCGGGGTGCCGCCTTCGCCGAGGGAGAGGCGTGGCGTGGCGTCGGTGACCGGCAGCCACTCCCGGTAGCGGTCCATCAGCCGCGGCCGCGGGACCATCGTCGCGCGATCGTTCATCGGAGCACCGGGTAGGCGGTGCCGGACGGCGCGTCGAAGGTCTCGACCGAGCCGGCGACGCTCGCGCCCGCGACGCCAGCGCCCGCGACGCCGGCGCCCGCGACGCCAGCGGCCGGGTCCATGGGCCGCCCATCAGCGGCCGGCGCGAGGCCGGCCCAGGTGCTGCCGGCGCCCCGCGCGATCGCGATGAGGTCGCCGAGGACCGCGCTGGCCGTGGCCGCGCCACCCGCACCCGGGCCCGCGAATGCGACCGTGCCGAGCGGTGACGCCTCGATCTCGATCCGGTTGAGGACCCCGTTCGTCCGGGCAAGCGCCGCGTCCGCGGCGACGGCCGTCGGGAGGACGCTGGCGTCGATCATCCCGTCGCCGCCCCGGCGGACGGCGGCGGCGATGAGCTTGAGGACGAAGCCGCGAGCCGTCGCGGCCGCGACGTCCTCGAGGGTCACGCCCGTGATCCCCGGCCGGCCGGCCGCTTCGTCCGCGGCCGACCCCCGGCGAGCCGATCGCCCGGGTGTCCGGCCGATCGCGTGGACGTCGAGCCATCGCCCGAAGGCAAGCCGGGCAAGGACGACGAGCTTGTTCGCGGCGTCGTCGCCCTCGACATCGTCGCGCGGGTCCGCTTCCGCGAAGCCGGCTCGCTGCGCCTCCGCGAGGACGTCCGCGTAGGACCGGCCCTCGCCGGCCATCCGGCTGAGGATCAGGTTCGTCGTCCCGTTGACGATGCCGCGCACGGCCTCGATCCGGTTCGCGGCGAGGTCGAGCGCAAGCGGCCCGAGAACCGGGATCCCGCCGCCCACGGCCGCCTCGAAGCGCAGGGCGGCGCCGGTGCCGCGCGCGATCGCCTCGAGCACCGCGCCGTGGTGGGCAAGGACGTGCTTGTTCGCGGTCACGACGCCCTTGCCGGCGGCCAGCGCGGCGGCGATGAGCGTCCGGGCCGGCTCGTCGCCGCCCATCAACTCCACCACGACGTCCGTCTCCGGATCGGCGACGAGGTGCGCCGGCGCGTCCGTGAGCAGGGTCTCGGGGATGCCCCGCGCGACGGCCCTGGCCACGTCCCGGACCGCGACCCCGGCCAGGCGGATGGGCGCCCCGTCCACGGCCAGGAGCGATTCGGGCCGCTCGAGGATCGCCCGGACCACCTCGGCGCCCACCGTGCCGGCGCCGAGCACGGCGACGCGGAGCGGCGCCTTCATCCTTCGGACCCGGAGCCGCGTGCCGCTGCCATGCCCCTGATGGTACGGGGCCCGTGGCGCCGCCGCCCCGGCGCGCCGGGCGGATTCGCTCGGCTACACTCGGCCGGATGACGAGCCCGACCTCCAACCCGACCAGCGAGCCTGCGGCGAACGCGTCGCCGGCCACCGTCGCCTCCGGTGCGCCGGCCCGGACATTCAGCGGCATCCAGCCCTCGGGGATCGTTCACCTCGGCAACGACCTCGGCGCGATTCGCAACTATGTCCGCCTCCAGGACGAGTACGAGGCGATCTACTGCATCGTCGACTACCACGCCCTGACGTCGACCCACGACGGCGACGTGCTGCGGACGCGGACCCGGGAGATGGCGGCGGGGCTGCTGGCGCTGGGCCTCGATCCCGATCGCTGCACCCTCTTCGTCCAGAGCCATCGCCCGGAGCACACGGAGCTGGCCTGGCTGCTGATGACCGTCACGCCGGTCAGCTGGCTGGAGCGGACGCCGACGTACAAGGAGAAGGTCGCCCAGCAGCCGGACGACGTGAACCACGGGCTCCTGACGTACCCGGTGCTGCAGGCCGCGGACATCGTCATCTACAAGGCCACGAACGTGCCCGTCGGCAAGGACCAGGCGGCCCACCTGGAGCTGTCGCGCGAGATCACGCGCGCCTTCAACCGGCGCTACGGCGACACGTTCCCGGAAGCCCAGGCGGTCTTCACCGAGGCGCCGGTCGTGCTCGGCACGGACGGCGTCCGGAAGATGAGCAAGTCGGTCGGCAACACGATCGACATCCTCGCCGAGCCCGACCTCATCCGTCGCCAGGTCATGTCGATGGTGACGGACACGCTCCGGATCAGGCGGACCGATCCCGGCCGGCCGGAGGTCTGCAACGTCTGCCAGCTCCACCGCTTCTTCGGCGACGACTACCTCGAGATCCAGGACGGCGAGCGAACGGCCCGGACCGGCTGCGTGGACACGAAGAAGCTCCTCGCGGACCGGATCATCCGGCACTACGCGCCGGCCCGGGAGCGCTACCTCGAGCTCATGGCCCACCCGGCCGAGATCGAGGGGATCCTGGAGACCGGAGCCGACCGCCTCCGGCCGATGGCGCAGGCCACGATGGACGAGGTCCGCGCGAAGATGGGCCTCCGGTGACCGAGCCGGAGCGGCGGACCGTGAGCTTCGGGCTCACGCCCCGGGAGCGCCGCTGGCTGGACCTCGTCCTCGTCCTCTCCGCCGTCGCGCTGACGTTCGTGGTCCTCGGCTACCTGGCCAACCTGCTCCACGACTTCGGCGACCTGATCCTCGTCTTCTTCCTGTCGTGGCTGCTGGCGTTCATTCTCACCCCGCTCGTGGCCCGGGTCGCGACGATCCCGTTCCTGTCCCGGACGGGCGCCGTGTTCCTCGTCTACATCCTGCTGTTCGGCGGGCTCGTCATCCTCGTCGTCGCGATCGCCGGTGCGCTCGCCACCTCGGTCGCCGACTTCATCGCCTCGGTGCCGACCCTGCGGGGCGACCTCCCGACGATCCTCGCACCGTGGCAGGAGCGCCTGGATTCACTCGGCCTCGTCGACATCGACCTCGCCAGCCAGGGGGCTGCGTTCCTCGACAACCTCAATCGCTACGCGACGCAACTCGCGGGGCCGCTCCAGCAGGTCGCGGTTGCGAGCCTCGGGGCCATCGCGAACCTGCTCCTCATCGTGATCCTGTCCCTGTACATGGTCGCCGACCGCGACCGGCTCCTCGCCTCGGCGTTCCGGCTCGTGCCGCCCCAGTACAAGGAAGAGGCCCGCCTCCTCGAGACGAGCGTCGCCCGGTCGTTCGGCGGGTTCCTCCGGGGCCAGGCGATCCTCGGGATCGTCTACGCGGCCGTCGCGGTCATCGCCAGCGGGTTCTTCGGCCTCCAGTACCTCGCCGGGACGTCGGCGGCGGCGGGGCTCCTGATGGCGATCCCGTTCTTCGGGCCGTTCCTCGCCTGGGCGCCGCCGATCCTCGCCGCGATCCTCACCAAGCCCGAGGCGACCGGCGGCACCGCGATCGTGATGGCCGCCGGCTGGCTCGCGGTCATGAACGTGCTCCAGCCGCGGCTCATGGCCCAGGCGCTCCGGATCCACCCGATCATCGTCCTGGGTTCCGTGCTCGTCGGCGGCAAGATCGCGGGCATCAGCGGCGCGATCTTCGGCATCCCGATCGCCGCGGTCCTCTCGGCCTTCTTCATGCACTCGCTGGGGCGCAACGTCGAGGGCGGCGCCGTCGCCGCACGCGCCGCCCAGCGACTCGGCCGCCGCGAGGGC
This sequence comes from Chloroflexota bacterium, assembly GCA_016191345.1. Taxonomy (GTDB): domain Bacteria; phylum Chloroflexota; class Limnocylindria; order Limnocylindrales; family CSP1-4; genus UBA5189. The sequence continues at coordinate 5,735 of JACPOU010000001.1, read as the reverse complement.
CGATCCGTGCGGGTGCCGCGCGAACCGGACCCGACGACGGATCTCGACGTCGAAGCGCCGGCCGAGCAGGCCGAGTAGCGGCACTGACCATCCGGGCCGCATCGCCGGCGAACGCCGGTGACAGATGGAGTCGGTCAGGACGCGGCCCATGTCGGTCAGGGCCCGGACGAGTCCAGATGCGACGGCTTCCGGCTGGCGATTCGTCCTGGCTCAGGGCCCCGGCGGGCTCGTTCCGAGCCAGGCCCCCCACGTCGTCGCGTCGGCTTCAATGGCCCCGACGATGAGGACGTGGCTGCCATCATCGGCGATCCCGGTGATCCTGAGGCCCCGCAACGGCGGGAGCGCCACCTCCGACCAGGACATCCCTTCGAGCGATGTCACGAGACGTGAGCCTTGGGGCGTGTCGAGTGTCACGTACAGCCTGCCAGCGGCCGCCGCGACCGCCTGCGCGACGTTCCCCCTGAGCGCCTCGAGGCCCGACGGACGGACGACAACTGCCGTGTCCGGGCCGGTCAGCTGCCAGACGTCGTCACGCCCGGCGTCCTTCGTGAACAGGATCGGCGTGCCATCGAGCGGGGCCACCGCCAACGGATCAATGCCGGGGCGGCCGATGAGCGTCAACCAGCCGCTCCACTTCTGCCCGTCGGGACTGGTCCGGGCCACGATCCCACCCTCGCCCCGGCCGATGATCCAGAACATCCCATCGTCCCAGACAAGGCCGCGCACGATCACGAACGGGTCGACAGGGATGGGAATGTCGCGCCAGAGCAAGCCATCGATCGACCACCAGGCGAAGGGCTGGTCGCCCGTCCCGGAGCCGGCGATCACGAACGAGCCGTCACCGGCGGCCAGCTCGGGGCCGCCGCCGGCGCAGAAGAGCGACTGCTGGAACGGGGCCGCCGACCAGTCCCCGCCGTCCCGGCGTGCCCAGGTCGTCTCGCCGGCGGGGTGCGCGCAGCGATTCGTCTCGCCCGCGCCGAGGAGGACCTCGACATTTCCGATCGCGGCGCCAGCTGACGGGGCCATGAATCCGGGCGTCGCCTGCATCCGCCACAGCGTGCCGTCCGCCGACGTCCACGTCGCACCGATGAACCCGGCCGGCCCGAAGCGGCCGCCGAGGATGACCAGGCCCGACGGCCCGGCGTAGGCGCTCGTCAGGTTCGTGTCGGGCGGAACTCCGAGCTCGACGTGGCGCCAGCCCGGATCGAACGCCGCGACCGTGGCCTCGGGCGACGCCGGTGCGGATTCATCAGGGAGGCCGCTCGGCTGTGGGCTGGGACCACACCCCGCCAGGGAGACGGCGACGGCGACCATGCAGGCAACGAGGGATCCCATCGGGCGCGCGCCTGGCGGGCGTGACCTTCGGCGAGCGAGTTCCGCTCGGATGACGCCGACGGGCATCACCGGCAGAAGCCGAGGACCAGCGGGCCGATTCCGGGAATATGACGTCCGCACCGCCAGGGACCCTCTAGCGCCAGCGCGACTTCCGATCCGCGAGGATCTGGCGGGCGGCATTCTGGCCGGGCCCGCCGGTGATCCCGCCGCCCGGGTGGGCGCCGGAGCCGCAGAGGTAGAGCCCGTCGATGCCGCCGAGGCGGTAGCGGGCGTGCCCGAGGAGCGGCCGCCACAGGTAGAACTGGTCGAGGCCGGGCTCGGCGTGGAGCGGGTGCCCGCCGGTGAGCCCGTAGAGGTTCTCGAGGTCCACCGGCGTGAGGACCTGGCGGTGGGTGATGAGCGACCCGATGCCCGGCGCCACGGCCTCCAGCGTCGCGACGACCGAGTCCCCGAACGTCTCCGCGGAGCTCGCCCAGTCGCTCTCCCGTAGCGCGAACGGCGCGTACTGGGCGATGACGCTCATGACGTGCGTCCCGGGCTTCGCCCCGTCCACGAGCAGCGGATCCACGAGCGACGGGATCGTCGCCTCGAGGATCGGCGTGGCGCTCACCCGACCGTACTTCGAATCGTCGAAGGCCCGCTCCATCGCGTCGATGCCGGGCGCGATCACGATCCGGCCGCGCAGTCGCCGCTCGGCGTCCTCCCCGGCCGACGGGAAGACCGGCAGCTTCTTCAGGGCGAGATTGACCTTGGCCACGACCCCCGGTGTCCGGATGTTCCCGGCCCGCCAGCCGAGGTTCGGACCGATCGCCACCGGATCGAGGAGCTCGACGAGCGTCCGTTTCGGGTCCAGCCCCGAGACGACCGTGCGGGCCTGGATCTCCTCGCCCGAGGCGAGGACGACGCCGGTCGCCCGCCCGTCACGCGTCGTGATCGAGGTCACCTCCGCACCACGGCGGATCTCCACGCCCGCCGCGGTGGCCGCCGCCTCGAGGGCCGCCGACAGCGCCCCGGGCCCGCCCCGCGCGAACACGGAATCGCCGGCCGCGCCGCCATCGTTGCCGGCCCCGTCCTGGAGCAGGATCGCGGTCGTGCCGGCGGACCACGGCCCGACGGCGCAGTAGCGGACACCGCGCCAGGCGAGCGCCGCCCGGAGCGCATCCGTCTCGAAGGCCTCCGCGACGAAGTCCGCGACCGCCATCGGCAGGACTCTGAGGATGGTCCGGGAGTCGCTGCGGCCGAGGCCGCGGAAGGTGCGCCCGAGCTTCAGCCCGGTCAGGGCATCGCCGATGCCGGGGGCCTTGATGTCCGGCGGCGTGGACCGTCCAAGCTCGTCGAGGAACCGGCCCAGGGACCGGACGAGCCGATCGAACGCCGGGTACGCCCGGGCGTCAGGGGCGGAGCGCGCCCGGAGCTCCTCCACCGTCCGCGCGGTGTCGTCCCAGAGGGTGACGGCGGAGCCGTCCGGGCTCGGGGCGAAGACGCGGACGTCGGGGGCCATGAGGGCGAGGCCGTGGCCCTTGAGGTCGAGGTCTCGATGGACCGACGCCCGCAACCGCCCGACCGTGTGGGCGAGGGTCGGAACGCGGATGTTCGTCGCAAGCTCGGACGTCTCGGATGCGCCGCCCGTCACGTCGCGCCGCTCCAGGACGAGGGTCCGGAGGCCGCCCTTGCCGAGGTACGCGGCGGTCACGAGGGAGTTGTGCCCGCCCCCGACGATGACGGCGTCCCACGGTGCACCGGCGTCGAGGGCACCGGCATCGAGGGCACCGGCCGTGCGACCCCCGGCCATCAGGCGATCCTCCGGCCGGCCCCGCGGCCGCCGCCGCGCGAGCGGAGGAGTTCCAGCGCCGCGATCCGCCCGTTCGCGCCCATGATCCCGCCGCCGGGATGGGTCGAGGAGCCGCTCAGCCAGAGGTCGCGGACGGGGGTCCGGAAGCGGGCCCAGCCCGGCACCGGCCGGCTGAAGAAGAGCTGCTCGAGGGACAGCTCGCCCTGGAAGATGTTGCCCTCGGTCAGGCCCGTCGTCCGCTCGATGTCGAGCGGCGTCTGGACGTTCCGGAAGAGGATCTTCGACTTGAGGTCCGGGGCGAACTCCGAGATCCGGTCCACGACCGCGTCCCCGAACGCCTCGCGGTTGTCGTCCCACGACCCGAGCGACGGGTCGAGGTGGTACGGCGCGTACTGGACGAAGCAGCTCATGACGTGCTTGCCGGGCGGGGCCATCGCCGGGTCGACGAGGGTCGGGATGATGATGTCGATGTAGGGCCGGCGGCTCCAGTGGCCGTACTTCGCGTCGTCGTAGGCGCGCTCCATCTCGTCGATCGAGGGGGAGATCGAGATCGCGCCGCGAAGGTGCTCCCCGGGTCCCGGCAGGGCCGTGAAGGACGGCAGGCCGTCGAGGGCCATGTTCACCTTGCCCGACGAGCCACGGAACTTGAAGCGGCGGACCTGGGCCTCGAAGTCGGCATCGAGGGTGCCGGGCTCCAGGAGGTCGATGAAGGTCCGGCGGCTGTCCACCGAGGAGAGCACGGAGCCGGCGAGGATCTCCTCGCCGGATTCGAGGACGACGCCGGTCGCCCGCCCGTCGCGGACGAGGATCCTCGCCACGGGCGCCTCGAGGCGGATCTCCGCGCCGGCGGCGCGGGCCGCGCTGCCGATCGCGTTCGAGATGCCGCCCGTGCCGTTCTTCGGGATGCCCCAGGCCCGGAACGCGCCGTCGATCTCGCCCATGTAGTGGTGGAGGAGGACGTACGCGGTGCCCGGGCTCTTCACGCCCTGGTACGTGCCGATGATCCCCGACGCGGCCATCGTGGCCTTGAGCGGGTCCGTCTCGAACCACTGGTCCAGGAAGTCGGACGCCGACATCGTCATGAGCTGGACGAAGACGGCCTGCTGGCGCTCGCCCAGGCGCTGGAACGCGCGGGCCAGGCCGCCGAGCGGGAGGAGGGGGCGGGGGTCGTTGGACGCCGGGTCCGGCGGCACGATCCCGAGGATCGGCTTGATGAAGCGGGCCATGTCAACCATGAGCTGGCCGTATTCCTCGTACGCCTCGGCGTCGCGCTTCGACCAGCGGCGGAGCTCCCGGATCGTCCGGCCGTGATCGTTGACCCGCCACAGGTAGTCGCCGCCGCCGCTCCTGGGACCCTCGCCGGGCCGGAGCGGGGTGAACGTCCCGTCGAGGGGCAGGATGTCGAGGCCGTGGGCCGGCAGGTCCAGCTCGCGGATGATCTCGGGCCGGAGAAGCGAGACGACGTAGCTGAAGACCGAGAAGCGGAACCCCGGGAACAGCTCCTCGGTCACCGCCGCGCCGCCGAGGACGTGCCGGCGCTCCAGGACGAGCGTCTTCATGCCCGCCCGGGCGAGGTACGCGGCGGAGATCAGCCCGTTGTGGCCGCCCCCGATGATCACCGCGTCGTAGCGCTCCGCCACGCGGCCTCCTCGATATCCAGCCTGCATAGTTTCGATGCAGCCGGAATGCTACCCGACGGCGGCTGCCGCCGGGGCGGTGGTGGCGCCCCAGAGCGCGTGGGCCGCCCCGGAGCGCGTGGGCTGCCCCGGAGCGCGTGGGAGCCGCCTCGGAGCGCCTGCGCCGCCCTGGAGCGCGCGGGGTGCCCCGGAGCGCCTGGGCCGCCCAGGAGCGCGCGGGGTGCCGCCGGAGCGCCTGGGCCGCCCAGGAGCGCGCGGGGTGCCGCCGGAGCGCGTGGCCGCCCCGGAGCGCGTGGCCGCCCCGGAGCGCGGGGCCGCCCCGGAGCGCGGGGCCGCCCCGGAGCACGTGGGCCGCCTCGGAGCGCGCGGGCCGCCTCGGAGCGGCGGTGGCGCCCAGGGCCTGGCGCCACGATCCGCGGCCGCAGATCCAGCCTCGTGCTTCCCTAGGACACAGGATTCGCATGAATGAGCACGAGCCCGTGGCGAGTTCCTGCACAAACCGCAGGTTTCGGGGCCTGGGCCACGCTCGTTCGTTCGGGTTGTGTGTCATGGAGACACGCGCTGAGGTCGCGGGGTTCGCCGGGGCCTGGCGCCACGGGTCCGCGGCCGCAGATCCAGCCTCGTGTGTCCCTGAGACACACGATTCACATGAACGAGCACGAGCCAGTGGCGAGTTCCTGCACAAACTGCAGGTTTCGGGGCCTGGGTCGGCCGTGCCCCCTGGAGTGGTGGACTTTGAGCGATCCGTCGTGATCCGCAGCGACAGTATCGGCGGCGTCGGTCAGGACGCCAGCAGCAGGCTCTTGCCTTCGTCCACCTCCTTGGTCGGGCCATCATCGCTGGCCCGGTCAAGGAGGGCCATCGAGCCCTCGGCGAGGTAGCGCCGCTCGGCGATCGCCCACTCGTCGTGGACCTCGAGCAGGACCGCTCCCGCCAGGCGCAGGACCGCCGCCTCGTTGGGAAAGATCCCG